>PBLG01000009.1 GCA_002722315.1 Lysobacterales bacterium
CCGAGATTTTCTGGCCATCGAGCAACGTGCTTCCGTAAATCGTCCCACCAACAACCAACAACCAACAACCAACAACCAACAACCAACAACCAACAACCAACAACCAACAACCAGCTAACCAGCTAACCAGCCAACCAGCAAACGAAAAACCCCTACTCCCACCCCTGCCGGCCGACAGCGAGGCGGTTGAACAGCGTGACGGCCTGGGTTCGGTTGTGCACGCCGAGCTTGCGCATGATGGCGGTCATGTGGGCCTTGACCGTGGCCTCGGTGATTTCCAGCTCCCAGGCGATCTGCTTGTTGAGCAGGCCCTCGCCGAGCATCAGCAGGATGCGGTATTGCTGCGGCGTGAGTTCGCCGACGCGCCGGGCGAGTTCGGTCTGGTCGGGTTCGCTGGCCGATGGCTGCAAACCGTCGGGGATCCAGGTTTCGCCGGCCATGACCTGGCCGATGGCCTCGATGATGACCTCGGACTCGGAGGATTTCGACAGGAAGCCGGCCGCGCCGTCGGCCAGCGCGCGCTGGATGATGTCGGGTTCGTCATGGGCCGAGATCAGCACGACCGGCAGCGCCGGGTAGTGCCCGCGCAGCCAGGCCAGGCCGGACAGACCGTGGTTGCCGGGCAGGTGCAGGTCGAGCAATACCAGGTCCATGTCGGAGCGCTCGGCCAGCAGCGCCTGGAGCTTCTCGAAAGAGCCCACGGCCTGCACTTCGCAGTTGGGGAGGTGGGTCTTGATCGACCCCGAAAGCGCCTCGCGGAAAAGCGGGTGGTCGTCGACGACCACCAGCTTGTCGGGCGAAACGAAGGCCGGGGGCGGCGTCATTGCATGGCGCCGCCGCGGCTCGTATGGCGCATGGCGCAGGACGCGATCACTGGCGCCGATTGGCGACGAGATGGTCGACCACGTCGGGATCGGCCAGCGTCGAGGTGTCGCCCAGCTGATCGTGCTCGTTGGCCGCGATCTTGCGCAGGATGCGCCGCATGATCTTGCCCGAGCGCGTCTTCGGCAGGCCGGGCGCCCACTGCAGGTGGTCGATGGTGGCTATCGGGCCGATCTCGTTGCGCACCCACTTGACCAGCTCTCTGGCCAGGTCGTCGTCGCCTTCCCGGCCCTCCATCAGGGTGACGTAGGCGTAAACGCCCTGGCCCTTGATGTCGTGCGGGAAACCGACCACGGCGGCCTCGGCCACGGCCGAGTGCGCGACCAGCGCAGATTCCACTTCGGCGGTGCCCAGCCGGTGACCGGAGACGTTGATGACGTCGTCGACCCGGCCGGTGATCCAGTAGAAGCCGTCTTCGTCGCGGCGCGCGCCATCGCCGGTGAAGTAGTAGCCGGGATAGGCCGAGAAATAGGTCTCGCCGAAGCGCTTGTGGTCGCCGTAGACGGTGCGCATCTGGCCCGGCCAGCTATCGGTGATGACGAGGTTGCCCTCGGCCGCGCCCTCCAGCGTTTCGCCTTCCGGCCCCAGCAGCGCCGGCAGGATGCCGGGCAGCGGCCGGGTGGCCGAGCCGGGCTTGAGCTCGGTCGCGCCCGGCAGCGGGCTGATCAGGATGCCGCCGGTCTCTGTCTGCCACCAGGTATCGACGATCGGGCAGCGCTCGTCGCCGACCACCTCGAAATACCAGTGCCAGGCTTCCGGGTTGATCGGCTCGCCGACCGAGCCGAGAATGCGCAGCGACTTGCGCGAGGTCTTCTCGACCGGCTCGTTGCCCTCGCGCATCAGCGCCCTGATTGCAGTCGGCGCGGTATAGAAAATGTTGACCTGGTGCTTGTCGCAGACCTGCCAGAAGCGGCTGTGGTCGGGGTAGTTGGGCACGCCCTCGAACATCAGCGAGGTGGCGCCGTTGGCCAGCGGGCCGTAGACGATGTAGCTGTGGCCGGTGACCCAGCCGACGTCGGCGGTGCACCAGTAGATGTCGCCGTCGTGGTAGTCGAACACGTATTCGTGCGTGTAGCTGGCATAGACCAGGTAGCCGCCCGAGGTGTGCAGCACGCCCTTGGGCTTGCCGGTGGAACCCGACGTGTAGAGGATGAACAGCGGATCCTCGGCCGACATCTCTTCGGGTTCGCAGTCGGCGTCGACCTGCTCGAGCTCGTCGTGCAGCCAGTGATCGCGGCCTGCATCCCAGGCCACGTCGTCGCCGGTGTTCCTGACCACCAGCACGTTGGCGACCAGCGCCGCGGCTTCCGGATTCTTCAGCGCGGCGTCGACGTTCTTCTTCAGGCCGGTGGAGCGACCGCCGCGCACGCCGGCGTCGGCGGTGACCACGATCTTCGAATCGCAGTCGACGATGCGGCCGGCCAGGGCGTCGGGCGAGAAGCCGCCGAACACCACCGAGTGCACCGCCCCGATGCGCGCGCAGGCCAGCATTGCCACCGCGGATTCGGGAATCATGGGCAGGTACAGGGTGACCCGGTCGCCCTTTTTCACGCCGAGTTTCTTCAATACGTTGGCGAACTTGCAGACGCGTTCGTAGAGCTCGCGGTAGCTGATCTTCGCGTCGCGTTCCGGGTCATCGCCTTCCCAGAGAATGGCGGTCTGGTCGCCGCGCTCTTCCAGGTGTCGGTCGACGCAGTTGGCGCACACGTTCAGCGTGCCGTCGCCGTACCAGCGGATATGCAGGTCGTCGAGCGCGAACGAGACATCCTTGACCCGGCTGTAAGGCTTGATCCAGTCGATGCGCTTGCCGACCTCGCCCCAGAATGCCTCTGGATCCTGCTCGGCCTTGCGGCTCATTTCCTCGAAACGCGCAGCGTCGACGAGGGCGTCGCGCGCTACCGATTCGAATACCGGGTAGCGCTCCTTAAGTTCATGCGGGTCGGACATCGATGACTCCTGTGACGGACTGGTGTTGCCTTTGGTTTCAGTTTCTACCAAGCGCGGCGCGCTTGTAAAGACCAAAGCACGGTCAGCCCGCTAGACTTTGGTCGCATGGGGCGGTTGGTTGGCTGGTTCGTTGGTTGTTGTGGGAGGCGGCTCTGGCGCCGATGGAATCGCCACTAATCGCGGCCGGAGCCCGCTCCCACAGCAGAATCGAGCCGCTTGCCGCCAACCCCCAAGACCTGACACTTAACACCTGACACGCCCCTAACACATAACACGTCCAATTTTTTGATATTCGACCAAAGGCGTATGGCCGGATTGTTGTATTTTGGTTAAGAATGCAGTTTGGTACAGAAAATCGCGCACCGCGAGCCACGGGAGAGGACGATGCAAAAACGCATGACAAGAACAACCACCTTCATTCAGCGCGTGACGCTGACGCTGCTGGTCGGCGCGTTCTGCGCGGGGACGGCCTGGGCCGACGGCGACCGCGTCGCCGAGCTGGAGCGCCGCGTGGCGGAGCTCGAGGCGATGGTCGAGAGGCTGCTGGAACAGGGCGCCGACGCGGACACGCAGGCTGCGGCCGTCGCACGCCAGGCATCGGCCGAGGCAGCAGCAGCGCGCGAGCGCGTCGAGGAACTCGATCGCAAGGTCGAGCCGATGATCGCCGCCGCCGACAAGAAGTCCGACAAGCCGACGTTCTCCTACGGCGGCTACACCAAGGCCGACTTCATGGTGTCGGATTTCGACGACGGCGCGGTTGCCGGTGACAGCCTCGGGCGCGACATCTACGTGCCCGCCATCGTGCCCATCGGCGGCGACGATGCGACTTACTTCGACGCCCATGCCCGACAGACCCGGTTCAATTTCGGCACCGCCCACGAGATCGGCGAGAACTCGCTGGAAACCTTTATCGAGCTGGATTTCCTGACCACGCCCGGCGGCACCGAGAGAACGACCAACAATTTCCAGCCGCGCCTTCGCCATGCGTTCGTGAAATGGAACAACTGGCTGGTGGGACAGACCTGGAATACGTTCATGGATGTCGCCACGCTGCCGGAAAGCGCCGACTTCATCGGCCCGACATCCGGCACCTCGTTCGGCCGCTCCCCGATGGTGCGCTACACCAACGGCGGATTCGCGATCGCGCTGGAGAATCCGGAATCCTCGATTACCCCGGTCGGCGGCGGCCGGATCGAAGCCGACAACAACAAGTTGCCTGAACTGGCCGCGCGCTATACCTGGAAGGGCGACTGGGGTCATTTCCAGGTCGGCGGCCTGCTGCGCCAGCTTGAAATCGACAACAACATGGCGGACAGCACCGAAACCGGCTGGGGCGTGAGCCTTTCGGGCAAGGTCATTCTCGGCCGCGACGACATCCGCTACATGCTGCTCGCCGGCGACGGCATGGGCCGGCACGTTGCGCTGAATTTCGCCAACGGTGCCGCCTTGACCGACAACGGCTCGCTGGAAGCGATCAGCAGCATCGGCGGGTTCGTCGCCTATCGCCACTGGTGGAGCCAGAAGTGGCGCTCCAACGTCACATTCGCCTACCTGGAAGTCGACAACCCGGTCCAGTTCACCGGCACCGGCGTGAACAAGTCAACCTGGAACGCCCAGGTCAACCTGTTCTACAGCCCGGTTCCACCGCTGAGCTTCGGCGTCGAGTACCTGACCGCCGAGCGCGAGATCGAAAGCGGCGCGACGGGCCAGCTCAACCGCTTCCAGTTCACGACGAAGTACGCGTTCTAGACCAACCGGGAATTCCTCCTTTCGGCGTCCTTCGGGGCGCCGTTTTTTTTCGGCGTTTCTCGCCGGGGTTCAGGGTTCAGGAAAAGGCGTTGTTGGTTGTTGGTTGTTGGTTGTTGGTTGTTGGTTGGCTGGTTTGGGGAGGCGGTTTACGGTTCGACGCTTTACGGTTTACGCAAGCGAGAGGCGTTGTTGGTTTTGTGGGAGGCCGATCCTGGGCCGATTGGCTTTGAGGAGTCGGGGCTGGAAGCCCCTGCCACAACTTGCCCGAATCGCTTGCACGGCAAGCTCCCACACCAGTAGTTGGCTGCGGGACCGGCCCGGTCGCCATCTACGGGTGTGGGAGCCGGCCTTGCCGGCGAAAGGTTTTTCCGACTTCCGACTTCCGGCCTACGCCTGGATCGTCGACGGGTCGACCAGCTCCAGGCGGCGGAAGGCGATGCCGGCCTGGGTGCGGTTGCGGACCTCGAGCTTGGCGAATATTTCGCTCATGTGGGCCTTGACGGTGCGTTCCTGGATACCCAGCCGGTCGGCGATCTGCTTGTTGAGGCTGCCTTCGGCGACCATCTGCAGCACCCGGAACTGCTGCGGGGTGAGGCGGGCGATCCGCTCGGCGAGTTCGCCGTCGCCATCCTGGATGGAGGCCACCGTGCGGTGCAGGTGCGGCGGCACCCAGGTCTTGCAGTCGAGCACCGCGGTCACCGCCTCGGTCAGCACGTCCAGGCCGGAGCTCTTGGGAATGAACCCCGCGGCGCCGTGATCCAGCGCGCGCCGGATGACGGCCGGATCCTCGTTGGCCGAGATCACGACCACCGCCACTTCGGGAAATTCGCAGCGAATGCCCGCCAGCCCGGTCAGGCCGTTGCTGCCGGGCATGTGCAGGTCCAGCAGCAGCAGGTCGATGTCGCGGCGATCGGCGAGCAGGGTTCGGGTCTGCTCCAGGTCCTCGGTTTCGAGCACCGCGACCGAATCAACGCAGGCATCCAGCGCGAGCTTGAGCGCACTGCGAAACAGCGGATGGTCGTCGGCGATCAGGACTTGCGTCATCTAAGGAACCTCTGGACAACTCTGCGCGGAGCGCGTTTCAGTCGGAAAAGCCGCAGATCGTGTGGTGCGAGCCGAACGACAGTAGCCGTAGCTAAGGCCGGGGACCGCAACGCGCGAGATGCGGCTTTTCCGGCAGCTTGTAATGACAATCGCTTCGGAACGGGCCTTTGCGGGGCCTCCACCTTGTTTGGGCTCGCTCATTTGGAACAACCAAACCACGCTCGCCAAAGCCAAACCGGAGCCTCCCGCAAAGGCGTCGTCGCGCCCGTGCAGAGTTGTCCAGAGGTTCCTTGAGCGAGGCCCATGCATTACCGGCATGTTACGACGTATGGCTGCGCTGTACCAAAGTCCAGCGTCGCGGGCCGTCCGGCGATGCTACATTCGAAGGTCGGCCCGACTCCAGGATTCACAGTGAAACAAACGTGTCCGATCCTCATCGCCCTGCTTCTGCTCGCCGGTTGCGCCGCCGACCGGCGGCCCGCCCCGATCGAACCGATCGACGAAGTGGAACCGGAATCGCGACCGGCGCCGCACGTCATCGTTTCCGAAGTTCGGGAGACCGTCCACCGCGACGGCGACGACCTGCTGACCGGCGGCATGGGCCTGACCGGACTGCGCGGTCCGGCGCCGCGGATGGTCGATGAAACGATGGATCGGAGCGCGCTGCTCAGGAGGCTGGCGATTCACGCCAACTACAAGGGCCTGGTCGACCTGGGCGCCACCGGCGGGTTCGCCGCCGACGCGACGCTGCCGGCAGCCCCCGGCCGCGAGTTCCACGCCTTCGCCAGGCTCGGGGCGAGCGAGCAGCCGTTCCGGGTGGCGGTGCAGTTGCCCGATGCCTTCGACGCGAAGGCCCCCTGCCTGGTCGTCGCGCCCGCTTCCGGGTCGCGCGGCATCTACGGCGGGCTGCCGGTGGCCGGTCCCTGGGCCCTGCCCCGAGGCTGCGCGGTGGCGCTTACCGACAAGGGCGCGGGCACCGACATCTTCGACCACGCCTCGGATACCGGTGTGGCGCTGGACGGGACCCGCGCCGGGCGCGACGCCGCGCCTCTGGGGTTCGCCCCGGATCATGCGCCCGCGCCGCTGGTCTCGGTGCCGCACGCCCATTCCGGCGACAACCCGGAGGCCGGCTGGGGCGACCACACCGTTGCTGCGACGCTGTTCGCGCTGGACGTTCTCGAGCGGGCGTTTCCGGAAAGCGGACCGTTCTCGCCGGACAACACGCGCATCGTGCTGGCCGCGATCTCCAACGGCGGCGGCGCGGCGCTGCGCGCGCTGGAGCGGACAGCACCGGCCATGTTCGACGCCGCCGTGGTGGCGGCGCCCAACATCACCGCGCCCGGTGCACGCCATCTCTACGACTACGCCACCCAGGCCGCGCTGCTGCAGCCCTGCCTGCTGGCCGACCCGGCCACGCTGATGCAGCTTCCGTTCGGCAACCCGGCGCTGCTGCCGGTCGGCCAGCAGCGCTGCGTGACGCTGCAGCGGGCCGGCATCATCGACGAACCCACGGCTGCCGCGGCGCGCGCCGTGCTCGAGGCCGACGGCTTCGAGGCCGGCGCGCTGGACCAGGCCGCGGTGAACACGACGCTGGACGTCTGGCGCTCGGTCGCGGCGATGTACGCCTCGGCCTACCTGCGCCGGCCGGTCGATGCGATGGCGTGCGGCTTCCGGGTGGCGGTCACGGACGACGGCGCGCCGCAGCCGGCCGACGAGGCCCAGCGCGGTCTGTGGTGGGCCACCTCCAGCGGCGTGGTGCCCGGCGCCGGGCTGCAGTGGATCGACGCGATGGCCGCGGAAAATCCCGAAGACCCGACGTTTCCCGGCCTTGCCTGCCTGCGCCGGCTATGGACCGGCGACGGACCGGACGCCGTGGCGCTGCGCGAGGCGGTCGGCGAGACCGTCGCCACCGGCTACCTCCCGGAGATCCCGGTGCTGATCCTGCACGGCCGCCAGGACGGCCTGATCCCGGCCGCCTTCAGCGCCCGCCCGTACGTGGAGGCTGCGCGCGAAAACGGCGCGACCCGGCTGGCCTACTGGGAAATCGACGGCGCCCAGCACTTCGACGTCATCGTGCCCTTCCCCGGCGTCTCCAACAGATACAGGCCGCTGCTGCCGCATCTCTGGGACGGACTGGATCGGATCATCGACGTTCTGGACGGTACCGCGGAGATCGGAGACGATCGGGTGATTTCGGGGATGGAATGACGGTTTTAGGTTGTTGGTTGTTGGTTGTTGGTTGTTGGTTGTTGGTTGTTGGTTGGAACGCCAAGGGCGTGGCATTGCTCAACCCATGGATCAGGCATCCGATCCACTTAAAACCTAACACTTAAAACCTAAAACGGCGCGAAGCGCCTTAGCAGCCCCTTATTTGAACAACCTCGCCTTTTCGCCGTGGTAGAAGACGCGCTTGAACTCGGCGCGGCTGACCGGGATGTAGGATTCGTTGCCGCCGATCTGCACCTGGGCGCCTTCGGTGAGCGCTTTGCCGTCGCCGTCGACGCGCACGACCATGGTGGCCTTCTTGCCGGTGTGGCAGATGGTCTTGAGCTCCTTGAGCTCGTCGGCCCAGGCCATCAGGTACTGGCTACCCGGGAACAGTTCGCCGCGGAAGTCGGTGCGCAGACCGAAGCACAGCACCGGCACGGAGAGCTGGTCGACCACCTCGCTGAGCTGGTAGACCTGGTCGCGGGTGAGAAACTGCGATTCGTCGACAAGCACGCAGGCGATGTCGCCCTCGGCGGCCCGGGTCCGGACGATATCGAGCAGGTCCTCGTCGCGATCGAACACGTCGGCGTTCGCTTCCAGCCCGACCCTCGAGCGGATCACGCCGCGGCCGGCGCGGTCGTCGAGCGCGGGGGTGAGCAGCACCGGGCGCATGCCGCGCTCGCGGTAGTTGTGGGCCGACTGCAGCAGGACCGTGGTCTTGCCGGCGTTCATGGTCGAGTAGTAGAAATAGAGCTTGGCCATGGGCGGAAAGTATAGGTGAAGGCAGCGTCTGTGACGGGCGCGGGTCGGGCAGGATTCCCGCCGCTGGCGTACAATTCCGCGCCTATGGAAGCTTTGAAAAACGTCGCGAGCGGGTGGTTGGCGGTGGCCGCCGGAGCGCAGGAACCGCAGTGCACTTGCCGGTGCATGAGGATTGAACTCGCCCCGTCACCAGGTGGGCAGCGTTCAGCTTGCCTCTCGGCGTTCGTGGCAAGGCGTCGGCGCGTCGGGTGTAGCGCCCGCCTACATCAAGCGCCGAGAACGCGGTCCACGGACGCCGAGAGGCAAGCCCCTTGGGGGCTCCGGACGAATCCGCCTGCGGCGTTGCGCCGACTTGACGTAGGACAACTATGCCTGCGCCGTCGCGCCTTGCAAGCGAATCCGTCTGAAGCCCTGAACGCTGCCCACCTGGTGACGGGGCGAGTCCACACCGCCGGACGCCGCCAGGCACACGCGCAGTAGTTTTTCAGAGGTTCCATATGTCCGGACTCAATCCCCAGCAGCGTGCCGCAGTCATGCACGTCGATTCGCCCCTGCTGGTGCTGGCCGGCGCCGGGTCCGGCAAGACCCGCGTGATCACCGAGAAGATCGCCTGGCTGATCGAGAAGGGCCATTTCCGGGCCGCCCAGATCGCGGCGATCACGTTTACCAACAAGGCCGCGCGCGAGATGCGCAAGCGCGTCGGCAAGCGGATCAAGCGCAAGGCCGCCGAAGGCCTGACCGTGAGCACCTTTCACAGCCTGGGCTGGGCCATCCTCAAGGACGACCCGGAGGCCGCGGGCCTCAAGCGCGGCATCAGCATCCTGGACCAGCACACCGCCTCGGACCTGGTGCGCGAGCTGCTGCCCGGCTCGGTCAAGAGCGACCAGGTCTACATCGCCCAGGCCGCGATCGGCAGGCTCAAGGACGCCGGCACCGAGCCCGCACGCGCGCTTTCCAGCGCCGAGAGCGAGGGCGAGGCACAGCTGGCGAGCATCTTTTCGGCCTACCAGCAACGCCTGGCCGAGCTCAACGCGGTGGATTTCGACGACCTGATCTCGCTGCCGGCGAAGATGCTGGACGAACCCGAGCTGAGAACCCGCTGGCGTGCCCGCATGCGCTATTTCCTGGTCGACGAGTACCAGGACACCTCGGCAGCCCAGTACCGGCTGCTCAGGCGTCTGTCGGGCGAGTCGGGCACGTTCACCGCGGTCGGCGACGACGACCAGTCGATCTACGGCTGGCGCGGCGCGAGGCCGGAGAACCTCGACCAGCTGGGGGTGGACTATCCGCGGCTGAAGGTGATCAAGCTGGAACAGAATTACCGGTCGGTGGGCACGATTCTCAAGGCCGCCAACGCGGTGATCGCGGTCAACCCGCACACCCACGAAAAGCGCCTGTGGAGCGAGCACGGGCCGGGCGACCGGATCAGTGTGCGCGAGTACGGCGACGAGGTCGAAGAAGCCGACGGCATCGCCCGCTCGCTGATGGACTCGCACGGCTCGTCGTCGATGCGCTGGGGCCAGGCCGCGGTGCTGTACCGCTCCAATTTCCAGGCGCGAGAAATCGAAAAGGCGCTGCGCGAATACGGCATCCCCTACCGCGTCTCGGGCGGGCCCAGCTGGTTCGACGCGCGCGAAATCCGCGACGGCCTGAGCTATCTCAAACTGATGTTCAACCCGGAGGACAACCCGGCCTTCATGCGCGTGGCCAACACGCCCAAGCGCGGCATCGGCTCGAGCTCGATGGCGCGCCTGATGGATTTCGCCCGCGCCGCCGGACAGAGCCTGTTCGAGGCGGCCACCGACAGCCAGTTCCAGCGCGAACTGCCCGAACGCGCCGCGCGCGGCCTGCGCGGGTTCACCAACATGCTGATCGAGTTCAACGACCGCGCCCAGCGCGGCGACCCGCACGAGGCCGGGGCGCTGTACCGCGAGATGCTCGCCCACATCGACTACGGCGAATGGCTGGACGAGCAGGCCGACAAGCCCGAGCAGGCGCGCCGGCGGCGGAAAAGCCTGGACGACCTGGTCGGCTGGGTGGAGCGGCTGGCGAAGAACACCGCTTCTCCGGACGAACTGATTGCGCGAATAACACTGGCGGCCGGCCCCGACGACGAGCGCGACGCCGATGCCGACGAGGTGCGCCTGATGACGCTGCATGCGGCCAAGGGCCTTGAATTTCCGCGCGTGTGGCTGGCCGGCCTCGAGGACGGACTGCTACCGCACCTGCGCAGCATCGAGGAGGGCCGGGTGGAGGAAGAACGAAGATTGATGTACGTGGGACTGACCCGCGCCGAACGGCGGCTGAGCCTGTCGATGTGCAAGACCCGTCGCCAGTTCGGCGAAACCAGCAAGCGCGAGCCCAGCCGTTTTCTCGCGGAGCTGCCGATGGAGCTGCTGGACTGGCCCGGCAGGGACGGCGCCAAGCCGCCGACGGCCGACGAGGCGAAGGGGAACCTGGCGGCGTTGAAGGCGATGTTGGAGGGGTGAGATCGGCGCTGGGGCGGTTTTAGGTTTTAGGTTTTAGGTTTTAGGTAAAAACGGCTTTACGGTTTACGGTTTACGCAAGCCAGAAGCGTTGTTGGTTGTTGGTTGTTGGTTGTTGGTTGTTGCTGGGACGATTTACGGAAGCACGTTGCTCGATGGCCAGAAAATCTCGGCCCCTTCTTGGGGTTGTTGGTTTTGGTTTTCGTGGGAGGCGGCTCTGGCGCCGATTCATCGCGGCCGGAGCCCGCTCCCACAAAATCCAGGGAATTGCCGGCGAAAGGTTTTTCCGAATTCCGACTCCCTGCCCTACCGGTTGCCCGGCAGGAACGGGCAGGCGGCGAGCAGGGCCCGGGTGACGGTTTCAAGCTTGTCGCGCGCGACCGGGGCTTCGGCGGTGCCGGCCAGCCTCGACCAGTCGGCGGCCGACTCCACGGCCGGCGGGGTTCCGGACTGCTTGCCGAGGGCCGAGTAGAAGTCGTGGAACTTGAAGCCGTCGCCGGCGGGACGGTCCGATAACGCTACCCATCTCGACGGCACACCGTAAGCCTCGGCGCAGACCAGCCCGTGCAGCGACGAAGAAAGGATCTCGTCGCAGGACGCGACCTGGTCGATGACGTCGAAGATGCCGCCGGTGATGTCGATATCGAGCACGTCTTCGGGGAGGCTGCCGGCAGCGATGCAGTCCATGTCGCGCTCGTAGGCGTGAGCGATGACACCCAGGCGATATCGACGCGCCAGCGGCCGCGGCCGGTACAACAGCGGCATCAGCAACGCAGGGTCTCCGACCGTTTCCGGGCAGTCCACGCCCAGCGCCCCCAGTTTCTCCCTCGAGTGGTGACCACGCACCGCATGGATGGCGGCCGGCGCCTGGCGAATGCCCTGCCCGGAGTCGATGAAGCCGGCGCCCCAGACAACGCCGCGCCTTTTCTGCGCGCGCTCCAGCGAACTGCCGACCACGTAGTGCACCGGCTTGGACACCGCCGGGAACACGTCGTAGCAGTGCACCACGTTGAAGCCCGACAGCATCCGGCACAGCACCGGGTTGAGCTTGTCGCCCCAGTTACGCCCGATGATGCGGCGGTTGGCCCAGTGCACCAGCAGCACGTCGTCGGCGCGCCGCACCGAGATCGTGCGCGCGGCCTTGACCGGAATGCGCACCAGTCTTGCCAGCAACCTGTGGTCGCGCGTGGTCACGGGGTCAGCCGAACCTCAGCGTGACGACCAGCGTCACAACCAGCGCGCCGAACAGGTTGATGACCAGGCCTTCGCGCGCCATCTCCCGGATACTCACCCGGCCGGAGCCGTAGATGACGGCGTTGGGCGCGGTGGCCACCGGCAGCATGAAAGCGCACGATGCGCTGATGGCGGCCGGCACCATCAGCAGTTCGGGCCGGATGCCGGCGGCGACCGCGGTGGCCGCCAGCACCGGCATCAGCAGCGACGTGGTGGCGGTGTTGCTGGTCATTTCGGTCAGGAAGGTCACGCCCAGGCAGATGCACAGCACCATCAGCCACGGCGGCAGCGTCGCCAGCAGCGTGAGCTGCGAGGCGACCGAGTCGCTCAGCCCGGTTTCGATGAATCCCCGGGCGATCGTGATGCCGCCGGCGAACAGCAGCAGCACGCCCCAGGGAATCGCGCCGGCGGTCTGCCAGTCGAGCAGCCGCCCGTTGCGACCGTCGGGAATCATGCACAGCACGACCACCGCCAGCAGCGCGACCGCCGCGTCGTTGGCGTACGGAAGCGCCAGCCATTCCTGCCAGCCGCCGCCGGGCGCGGTGCGCGTGATCCAGGCCAGGGCCACCAGCACGAACACCACCATGATGCGAACTTCGGCGGGCGACCAGCGACCCGGCACTTCCAGCATCGGCAGCGGACCGGCCTCGACCTTCCGGGTGAGCCACAGGAACATGATCGGCAAAAGCAGCGCGACCACCGGGACGCCCCAGCTCATCCAGAGCGGGAACGACGTGGCGACCTGGAACTGGTCGGCGGCGACCTGCATGTAGATGAGATTCGGCGGCGTGCCGATGGGCGTGCCGGTGCCGCCCAGGCTGGCGGCGTAGGCCGTACCCAGCAGCAGCGGCACGGTCAGCGACTTGAGCTTTTCGTCCTCCAGCACCGCCAGCGCGACCGGCAGCAGCATCAGGGTGGTGGCCGTATTGGAAATCCACATCGACAGCACCGCCGCGGCCAGCATGAATCCCAGCACCAGGCCCCGGCGCCCGAAAAACGAACAGGCGCGGATCATGGCCATGGCAAGCCGTCGATGGGCGCCCGATTTCGCCAGCGCCCCGGACAGCATGAAGCCGCCGAGCAGCAGCAGGATCAAGGGGCTACCGTAGCTTTCGGCCACCTGTCCCGGCGTGAGCGCGCCGGCCAGCGGCAGCAACGCCATGGGCAGCAGCGAGGTCACCGGTATCGGCACCGGCTCGGTCAGCCACCAGACCGCGCACCAGGCGGTGACCGCCGCGGTGGCCGCCGCCGGCATGCTCAATCCCCAAGCCTGGACCGCCAGCCACAGCACCAGCGCGGCGACCGCCGGGCCCAGCCATAGGAAGGCGTTTTCGAGTGCGAGACGACGGCCTGCGGTCATCGGGTGGCGTTGATCCGTTCAAGGGCATCAAAGCGTAGCCGATCGGGGCGAACGAAATGCGGGTACGGACGGTCCAGGCGCCTGGTCGAGCCTGCGGCCCCGGATGCGCGCTGCGCGCTTATCCGGGCTACAAAAGCCGAAGGCGATATTTTCAATCCCAGTCGGTTTCTGCAGGTGCGGTCTTTTCGCTTGCGTAAACCGTAAAGCGTCGACCCGTAAACCACTGCCCCAACCAACAACCAACAACCAACAACCAACAACCAACATCATCGGCGCGAGACGCGCCTCCGACAAAAATCCGCGCCGGCGACCGGGCGTCAGCGCCCGGCTTCGGCCTGGAATTCGATCGGTCGGAGTTCGCGGGCGAGCCGGTCGAGCACGCCGTTGACGAACGAGTGGCCCTGCTCGGCGCCGAAGCGGTGTGCCAGTTCGACGGCCTCGTCGATGACCACGCGGTAGGGAATTTCCGGGTGCTTGAGCAGCTCGACGGCGCCTATTCTGAGAATCACCCGCTCCATCTGGTCGAGGCTGGAATCGATGCGCTCGACGTGCGGTCCCAGTTTCGCGTCCAGCAGTTCGCCCTCGGCGATCACGTCGCGCACGAGCTGCTGGAAGTACTCGGCGTCGACGCCTTCGAAATTCTGCTCCTCGAGGAACTGCTTGATGATGGAAACCGCCGAATCGTCGTTCAACTGCCACTGGTAGAGCGCCTGCAGCGCGCGACGACGGGCGCGGCGGCGAGGCTCGAAGGGGCTGACGGTGCGCTTGCTGCGGCTACGACCCATCGCCGGCTCCGGCATCGGCGACCCGTTCGGCCAGGTCGATCATTTCCAGCGCCGCGACCGCGGCTTCGCGGCCCTTGTTGCCGCGCCCCGGATCGGCCCGGTAGCGCGCCTGGTCGCCATTCTCCGGCGTCAGCACGCCGAAGGCCACCGGCACCCCGGTCTCTGCCGATAGCTGCATCAGGGCCCGGGCGCACTCGCCGCTGATGAACTCGAAATGCGCCGTTTCGCCGCGCACCACGGCACCCAGCGCTATGACCGCATCAAAGCGGCCGGTGGCGATCATGTGCTGGCAGGCCAGCGGCAATTCCCATGCACCCGGCACGCGCACCAGGGTGATGTCCTCGTCGGCCACGCCGCGATCGACAAGCGCCTCGCGGCAGCCGTCCAGCAGCATTTCGGTGACCTCGGCGTTGAAGCGCGCGACGGCAATGCCGATGCGGCGGCCTGTTCCGTGAGGCTGCGGGTTGATTTCGTTCACTGTGCCGATTCTCCCTGCTGGCGGCCGTGCGCGTCTTCGCCGGGCACCACGTATTCGGTGATCTCCAGGCCGAAGCCGTCCAGCGCATGCAGCCGCTTGGGCGCGCCGAACACCTGCATCCGCCGGATGCCCAGCTCGGCGATGATCTGGGCCGCTATGCCGTAGTTGCGCAGCTCGCTGGCCGCCCGGTCCTTGGCCTCGGTCTGCTCGGTCGAGTTGCCGACCAGGCCCGACAGCCGATCGCTGTCGCTTTCATCATAGCCCAGCACCAGCGCAAGGCCGCGGCCGCGGCGCGCGATGTCTGACAGCGCGGCGTCCAGCGGCATGCCGAAGGCCGGCTCGGTCAGGCCCATCACGTCGCCCAGCAGCTCGGGCACGTGGACGCGCACCGGGAACGGCTCGTCGGGCGACACCTCGCCGCGCACCAGCGCCCAGTGCAGCTTGTGGTTGATGCGATCGCGGAACACCTTGAGATCGAACGGGCCGTGCGCGGTGCCGACCTGCTGGCTGTGGATGCACTCGACGTTCTGCTCGGTACCCAGCCGGTAGCGGATCAGGTCGGCGACGGTGCCCATTTTCAGGCCGTGCTCGGCAACGAAGCGCTCCAGCTCGGGCCGGCGCGCCATGGTGCCGTCCTCGTTGAGAATCTCGACCAGCACGCCGGCCGGCTCCAGGCCGGCCAGCAGCGCCAGGTCCAGGCTGGCCTCGGTATGGCCGGCGCGCGCCATCACCCCGCCGGGCTGGGCCATCAGCGGAAATACGTGGCCGGGCTGGGTGAGCGAGTCCGGCGTGGCGTCGGGCCGCACCGCGGTGCGGATGGTATGGGCCCTGTCGTAGGCCGAAATACCGGTGGTCACGCCCTCGGCGGCCTCGATCGATACCGTGAAGTTGGTCTGGTGATGCCGGTCGGTGTCGCGCACCATCAGCTGCAACCCCAGCTGCTTGCACCGCTCGCGGGTCAGCGACAGGCAGATGAGCCCGCGCCCGTAGCGCGCCATGAAGTTGATGTCTTCGGGCTTGACCAGGCTGCCGGCCATGATCAGGTCGCCCTCGTTTTCGCGGTCCTCGTCGTCGAGCATCACCACCATCTTGCCGGCGCGGATGTCATCGAGGATGGATTCGATGGAGTCAAATTTCATGGACTATTTCCGATTATCGAGACAATTGTCGAGCAGGCGTTCGAGGTAGCGGGCAATCTGGTCGACTTCCAGGTTGACCGGGTCACCCGGGGACAGGCCGCCCAGCGTGGTGACCTCCAGGGTATGCGGAATCAGGTTGAGCTCGAAGAATCTTCCCTCGACGCGATTGACCGTCAGGCTGACGCCGTCCAGCGTCACCGAACCCTTGTGCGCAATATAGCGCGCCAGGGACTCGGGCGCTTCGAAGCGCATCCGCCGGTTGTCGCCCTCGTCGTGCATTTCGACCAGCATCGCCATGCCGTCGACGTGACCCGACACGAGGTGGCCGCCGAGCGCGTCACCGGCCTTGAGTGCCGGTTCCAGGTTCACCGTGGACCCGGACGACAACCGGCCCAGCGAGGTCAGGTTGAGGGTTTCCGGTGAGGCATCGGCGGCGAAGGACGACGGCTGCGGATCCAGCGCGGTCAGGCAGACGCCGTTGACCGCGATGCTGTCGCCGACCTGGAGGCCGAATCCGGCCAGCGCGTCGGCGGAGATGGTCAGGCGTTTTCCGCCGTGGGCCGGCTCGATGCTTTCAATGCGGCCCTGGGCTTTTACGATTCCGGTGAACATGGGTTTCGACGCTCGTCGTTTGGTCGTTTGGTTGTTGGTTGTTGGTTTTCGTGGGAGCGGGCCCTGGCCGCGATTGATGATGAATTCATCGGCGCCAGAGCCGCCTCCCACAGAAGCCAAATCTTCGCCGGCGAACAAGTTGGGTACCGACTTCCGACTTCGGACCACCGACTTCCGACTACCGGCCTCCCGCCGGCGCCAGGCGCAGGCGGAGGTCCATGCCGACGGCGCGGCGCTCCAGGACATGGAACTGGAGGCGCTGGTCGAGTTTTTCCACTCCGGGCAGGCGCAGCATGGCTGCTCCGTCGGCGCCGATGATACATGGGGCCTGGTAGACGAGAAGTTCATCGACCAGGCCCTGCATCAGCAGCGCGCCGGTCAGGGTCGGCCCGGCTTCCACGTGCAATTCGTTGATGCCGCGCTCGGCCAGCATCGCGAGCACGGCATCCAGCGCCACCCGCCCGTCCGACTCGGCCGGCACGACCACCCGCTCGCAGCCCGCCGCTACGGGGGCATCGCCGCCGACCGCGACCTGCAAGACGGGCGCGCCGGTGGTCAGCAACCGGGCTGTCTCCGGCAGGCGCGCGCGGCTGTCGGCGACGACCACCAGCGGTTTTTTCTCGAAGTCGTCGAGCCGGACATCCAGGCCGGGATCGTCGGCCAGCACGGTTTCGATGCCGGTCAGGATGGCCCCGGCGCGCGCGCGCCAGCGATGCCCGTCGCGGCGGGCCGCTTCGCCGGTGATCCATTTCGACTCGCCGTCGGGTCCCGACGTCTTCGCGTCCAGCGAGCCGGCCAGCTTGGCGCGAACGAACGGTCGCTTCTGCTCGATGCGGCTGACGAAACCGCGATTCAGTTCCAGGGCCTGGTCCTGCATGAGACCGCATTCGACCTCGACGCCCGCCGCCTGGAGTCGACGCATGCCCTCGCCGGCAACGCTGGGATGGGGGTCGCGCATGGCGCAGACCACGCGCGCGATCCCGCTCTCGATCAGCGCGTCGGCGCACGGCGGGGTGCGGCCGTGATGGCTGCAGGGCTCGAGGTTGACGTAGGCGGTCGCGCCCTTCGCTTGCCCGCCGGCCTCGGCCAGCGCACCGACCTCGGCGTGCGGCCCGCCGGTGCGCGCGTGCCAGCCGCGCCCGACGATCCGCTCGCCGCGGGCAATCACGCAGCCCACGCGCGGGTTGGGCTCGGCGGTCCAAAGGCCCTTGCGCGCCAGGCGCAGCGCCTCGGCCATCATGGCGTAATCGAGCGCACTGAACTCGACCCGCATGATCAGTCCCGGCGGCCGAGCAGCGAGATCTGGCGCGTGTCGAGTCCCCCGGGGCTTTCCTTTTCGAGCCGCTCGATCTCCTCGCGGAACGCCTGGACGTCCTCGAAGCGGCGGTAGACCGAGGCGAACCTGACGTACGCCACCTGATCGAGCCTGGCCAGCTCGGCGGCGACCCATTCGCCGATCGCGCTGCTGGGTACCTCGGGCTCTTCGAGCGTGCGGATCTTTCGAAGCAGGTCGCGAATCGCGCGCTCGACCTGCTGGGTCTCGACCGGCCGCTTCTCCAGCGCCCGCATCATCCCCCCGCGCAGCTTGTCCTCGTCGAACGCCTCTCGGGAACCGTTCGACTTGATGACGTTGGGCGCGCGCAGCGCCGGGGCTTCGAAGGTATTGAAACGCGCACCGCAATGCGCGCACTCGCGCCGCCGGCGAATCTGGTAGCCGTCGGAGGTCAGCCTGGAGTCGACCACGCGGGTATCGGTGTGATTACAGAAGGGGCACCACATTGCGGTTTTCCGGTCTTCCAGGAAACCCGCCTCGAAGCGGGTTTCCGAAAATAAACGCTTATTGTACTTGGAATGGGGCATCAATGCCCGGTTTGGTTCGTTTTCGGTCCTTTCCGGGGGGCTGCCGGTGGGGCGGCGGAGGCCTGCAGCCGGGCATGATGGATCCATGCCGGGGTCGGCGGCTTTTTGAATTCAGCTTCTAACCTCAACTGCGTTTCGCCACGCGATGATGAGGGCACCCTGGCTGGGTGCGGGCGGCTTTTTCTTTAATTCAACTTCTAACTTGTAACTTCAAAGTCAAAAGCCGTTTCGCCACGCGCTGCGCGCTTGCTGGCGACCTACTTTTGTCAGTCGCGACAAAAGTAGGCAAAAGCGCTTTTTACAGGCGGCAGTTGTTCGAGGTGCTTGTCGGAGCCGGTCTGGGGGTTAGGTGTGTGGCATCGGGTATTGTTTCGAGATCTTCTTGCCCGTGCGGAGTGGTCTCTCGGCTTGCGGGTGACGACGGGATTCCGGCTTCGATGGCTATCGGAGCGGGGTCGCCTCGATTGTGCTGGTACTGGTCTGTCGGGGGATGCTGAAGCGGGTTCCAGTTCGGGGCGGTGAGGGCGGGNGGTGGCCTGGTTGCGGNCGGTGTTCTTGCCCGGNGGCGGGCATGGTGACGTGGGCCGATATGTCTCGTAGGAGCGGTCTCCAGGCCGCGACCGGGGTAGCGCCGTCGGCGCCTGGAGACGCCTCCTACGAAAAGCTGGAACGACGGGGTTGATTGGTTCATGCGGTTCCCTGGCCGCGATCGGTTAAAAATACATCGGCGCAGGATGCGCCTCCCACAGAAAAAAGGATCGGCATTGCCCGGCACGCAGCGAGAAGCAGAAAGCGTCCGGTGGCCGGTTGCAGGAGTCCAGGAGCCGACAGCGCCGCCCAACCCACTCACCACCCCAAGCTGGAACCCGCTTCAGCATCCACCGATGATCACAACGCCCTCGATCGAGGCAACCCCGCTCCGATAGAGATCGAAGCCGGAATTACGTCGTCNCCCGCAAGCCACGACGCACATGACGCTCGGGCAAGAAGATCTCCAACCGACGCCGCGATCAAACACCTAACCACCAGCCCCATCCACCCGCAACGCAACTCTCTGCTGCCTGTAAAAAGCGCTTTTGCCTACTTTTGTCGCGACTGACAAAAGTAGGTCGCCAGCAAGCGCGAAGCGCGTGGCGAAACGGGTTTGAAGTTGACTTTGGGTTAAAAGAGCCGCCCGCACCCGGCCATGGTGCTCTCATCATCGCTGGGCGAAACGCAGTTGAAGTTGCGGTTAGAAGTCGAATCAAAGAAAAAACCACCCGCACCCGGCCAGGGCCTGAATAAAAACTTCAGGCGGCTTCGCCGCCGGTCCACTTCATCAGGTTGATGAACTCACGCCGCGTCTTCGGCCCGAAGGTCCGGTAGTGCGGATCGGCGATGTGCCGGTATTCGGCGCGGGCGGTCTCTACGGCGTCTTCGCCGAGGTGGTGCTCGAGCACGTCGGCTTCGAGGCGATAGGGCTTCAATGCATTCAGGCCGAGAATCTTGCGCTTGACCCGGGGCGTGAGCGCGGGGTAGCCGTGCTTTTGCTGCAACTCGTCGCTGATCTGGAATGCGCGGAAGGCCTGTATCTGGTCCTGCGGCGAGCCGTACCAGATCGAATCGGTGCCCCAGAGGATGTTGTCTTCGCCGATGTACTTGAGCATCTTGCCCAGCGCGTGCGCGGCCGAATCCGGGTCGCGCATCAGGAAGCGCCAGGTCGAACCCAGCTCGGCGTAGACGTTGCCGCCGCCCAAGTCATTTTCCACGACCGTCTTGACCAGGGAGTCTATGCCCTCGTCGCGCTCGGGGTCATACGGGCCTTCCGGCTGGCCGGGCACGAAGCCGGAGTGGTAGATCAGGAAGCTCAGGTCGGGATATTTCCTGGCCGCCGGGCCGACGTCGGTGCACAGCGAGTGCTCGTAGCTCCTCTGCCCGAACGGAATGCCCTTGTGGATGGCGATCACCGGCACGTCCAGTCGCCGGGCCTCGTCCATGAACGGGATGCCGGTGTCCTCGTCGGTCAGGAAAAAGCCCTGCCCGTCAGGGCCCCACTGGGTGTAGGTCTTCCAGGCCTGGATGCCGAAGTCGTCGCGAAGGCGCTGCATGTCGTTCACGTCACCCTGTTGATTCGGGTTGACGCGCCCGTGCAGCAGCAGCCGGTGCGTGCCCTTGAGGCCGTCGACGATCTCGCGCGCCGCGGCGGCTTCCTCGATGGTCAGGGGCTCGCCCTGGCGCGTGCTCGGGACGAACGACAGCACCATCACGTCGGTGTCGGAATCCATGAACACGTCCTTGACGAATGCATCCGGGCCGAGACATTTCAGGTACGAACGCGCTTCGGGGCCCTCGCCCAGCGCGCAGCCGGCCGCGGGCATGCCCGAAAGCGGCCGGGCGTCATCGGGTACGTGATCGAGCCAGGCGCCGGTGGGATTGACGAAATGGCCCTGCACGTCGAGGATGAATTCGTCGCCCTTCAACACCGCGTCGGCGGCGGCCTCGTCCACGGCGGCCTCGTCGGCCAGCGCGAACAGCCCGCCGGTGCGGCCGACCGCCGCGTTGGCGGCGTTGAACGCCAGCAGCGTCGAGGCCGCCCCGCAGCTCGAGACCAGGAAATCTCGCCTCGTGCGGCCGGTACGCCTGGCGTTCTCGCCAGCCGCCTCGTGGGCCATCCGGTTGGCAAGGTCGGCCCCGAAGTCCAGCGGAATCGGCTCGTATTCACCGTTGGACGTGGAATCGAGCTTGATCGGCAGTCGCGTGCCGTCGGGGTCGTGAATCGAGGTCATGGCGGGATACCGTTATGGGCCGGACCCTGATTGAAGCAGGTCTTTCGTCGCGGTGCAAGCGGCTCGGAGGCCGGGACGACGCAGATCCCGGGTCGCCCCGGACTTGATCCGGGGCCCAGTGGCGTTCCATGCCGGGATCAGGCCGCCGCGCCCAGGGGGTCTTCCAGGCGCTCGAAATACGCTCGTGTCTGCTCGATCTGCGATCGGGCATCGGCGACGCGGTTGACCTGCCCCAGAAAGGCGTCGCGCCCGGGATGCGCCCTGGCGTACCAGCCCATGTGCTTGCGCGCGATGCGCACGCCGCGGTCCTCGCCGTAGAACCCGTGCAGCGATTCGAGGTGCTCGACCAGGATGGCGCCGACTTCGGCGGGCGGCTTCTCCGGCAGTCGCTCGCCGGTTTCCAGGTAATGCCGGATCTCGTCGAAGATCCACGGCCGGCCCTGGGCGGCGCGGCCGATCAGCAGGCCGTCGACGCCGGTGTGGGCCAGGACCTGCCTGGCCTTTTCCGGCGAGTCGACGTCGCCGTTGGCCCAGACGGGGATGGTCAGGTGCTGCTTGATCGCGGCAATGGTGTCGTACTCGGCAGTCCCCAGGTACTTCTGGTCACGCGTGCGCCCGTGTATGGCCAGCGCCGCGATACCGGCGTCCTCGGCGATGCGCGCGATCACCGGCGCGTTCTTCGCGTCGTGTGCCCAGCCGGTGCGGATCTTGAGCGTGACCGGAATGTCGACCGCGCCGACCACGGCACGCAGGATGGCCTCGACCCGTGCCTCGTCGCGCATCAGCGCCGATCCGGCCCAGGCCTTGCACACCTTCTTGGCCGGGCAGCCCATGTTGATGTCGATGATCTGGGCGCCGTGCTCGACGTTGTAGCGGGCGAAGTCGGCCATCTGGCCCGGCTCGGTGCCCGCGATCTGCACGCTGATCGGGCCGGGCTCTCCTTCGTGATCCAGCCGCTCAACGGACTTGCGCGTGTCGCGCAGCTGCGGGTTGGCCGAGGTCATCTCCGAGGTGGCCAGTCCGGCCCCCATGCGGCGACAGAGTAGCCGGAACGGCTTGTCGGTGACGCCGGCCATGGGCGCCAGTCCGAGAGCCGGCGAAATGTCGTATTGACCGATTTTCAACTGTCTCGAATCCGTTAAAAGCCTCAAAGATTTCAGCAGGATACCGGATCGGACGTTTTTGGGCGTCTTTTCAGGTGTATGGCTCGGAAACATTTTGACCGCGAAAACCAGTTTCGCCGCTCGCTTCGCGAGCTTTAGCGAGTTACTTCTTGGCGCCCCAAGAAGTAACCAAGAAACGCTGCCGGGCGACGCCGCCGGTCCTACGGCCCGGTTCCCTGTGCGTTTCGGTCGGGCCGGGGTCCGCCGAACTCGCTATGGTCGCTTGCGCTCCCGCCGCTCAGACATGCGGCGGCCCTTTTTCCGGCCCGCCCTGCAATGCTCGGCGGCGGCGACGGNGGGGTGCGGGCTCATNACGTNCGGAGGATACGCTCCGACATCCGCCCAACTTTCGGCGGCCACCCCATCTGCCTCGATGGCGCCGAGTATCGCAGCAGCGAACGGGGTTTTCCGGTTCTGCATGTCTGAGCGACCGAAGGGAGCGAGTTCGGAACCGGCCGTTCGGTGCGAGAAACGCAGGGGACCCGGCGCAGTTTGCCGGGCGCCTTCGCGGCATGAGCGGTTTTGCCTACTTTTGT
>PBLG01000010.1 GCA_002722315.1 Lysobacterales bacterium
CGGCGAAGGCGCTGAAAGCCGCCTCGACACCGGCGCACACGTTTCCGCGGAAACGTCCAGACGCCTGGCATGTGATTGCGCAGTTGTCCACTGGGACGAAGACAAAGCCGGCGATCCCCTGAACATCGGCCGCCGCAGCCGCAGCATCCCGCCCGCCATCCGCCGAGCGCTGCAGAAACGCGACCAGGGCTGCCGGTTCCCGGGCTGCACGGCGCACAGATTTGTAGATGCTCACCATATCCAGCATTGGGCGGATGGGGGTGCAACAAAAATGGACAACCTCGTCCTGCTCTGCCGCCATCACCATCGCCTGGTGCACGAAAGCGGCTACGGCGTCCGCATGACCGACAAGGGCATCCCGAAATTCACCGACCCGACCGGCCGAACCATTCCGCAAGTCGCCGAAACACGTTTCCGCGGAAACGTTCTCGCGCTACGACGACGAAACGACAAAGCCGGGCTCGGTATCACGCACGAAACGCCGATTCCGCTCTGGGAAGGCGAGAAAATGGACGACAGCATGGCGGTTGAGGCGCTGCTGTGGCTGGAATCACTCAAGAACCCAAGATTTGAAGCGAGGGACGCAACATGACCAATAACTTCGAAGTCCGCTACCTCTACCGAGACGGCGGCAACAACAAGCGGTGCCAATCGGTCGTCATCGCCAATCCCGACGGCATCACGCTTGAACAACTGAAAGAATCAGTTCGTTCCCGATTCAGCGATCTACAGGTCTGGCCGGACGTCCTCCACTTCCAGCCGGAAGAACTCAGCTGGCCGACGACCTATTTCCCGGCCCATGATCCGAATCGTGAAGAATTGAACGTACATGAGATCGATGAAATCACACTGACCGAGGCAGCCGCCACGGTTCACTGGCAGACCGCTGCAAAATTGGTCCGAGATATGTAGCCTTAGATTCTATGCACGATGCACGACCTGACCCTCTGTTTTTTTCCTAACGCTAGGACTCACCAGCGGCAGTGGGGAGCAGCGGAATTGCCATCCGGTGCAGCGCCTTGTTAGGCCATTTCTTTGATGAGCCTGATCCTTCGATTCTTTGCCTTGTATTTTTCAATGCTTCCGCGTTTCTCCAGAGAGTCAATGCTCCGCCTGACTCTCCTTTCGAACTGTAATCGGGGACTTCCACGTGTTATCACACCCACTTCTTTTAGGACACGAGTCGTCACGGAATTCAACGTACATGACTGATTCGGGCACTTCGATAAAACAGAAAGGATAGCGTCCTGAATTTCTGCTGCGGTTATTCCCTCCGCTCGGCGACCGGATGGACTGTTGCCATTATCTGAATCACCGACTGCGTCGTCATTATCGTCATAGATGCGATCAATATCCTCGGCAGTATCCCCGTCGAATTTGTTGAAATCGTCTCTTTTAAAATGGTCTTCTGGAGGCGCATTTCCACATTGAGAACCTGGAAAGATGTCACGGTCCCCCAGCGCTTGCCAGAGCCCGGCGAGCGCGTTCTCCTTGTTAGCATAGAAGGCTGATTCTCTCACCCGGAAGAACTCCCAGCCGCAACGCTCTAATTGGCGCTGGCGCTGCATATCGGATTCGTAACGATCGGCACCGTGCCAGTTGTCGCCGTCGCATTCGATCGCCAGCCGCGCCTGCCCACCCTCAACCACAAGATCAATTCGCTTGCCCGCAACTTCATGCTGGGCAAGCACGGTGAAATTCTTTCTCAGCAGCTCCAAAGTAACATCTACCTCGAACCAGCTATCGAATGGCGCGGGCGGATTCACGACGCGCCGATTATCCTGGGCTGCCCGCTGCTCCAGTTCAGCCCGGTCGATACCGGCAACCTGTTGGGGCTTTGTGTTCTCGAAGAAACCAAGCAGCTGGCGCCGAAGACATGACGCGCTGAGATCGTCACAGGTGACGGAATGGAAAAGAATCATCATGTCCCGGGCGCGACTGGCTGCGACATTGAATCGCCGTTCGTCCGCCGTCTTGGTGAGAGGACCGATCCTTTCATTGCTTGCCGAGACAAGTGACAGGAAAATAATGTCTCGTTCGTCGCCCTGAAAGCTGTATGGATTGCCGCAAACCAGGCGACGCCGCTCCATTTCCTCGGCCCCCACCCGCTCAAGCAATTGATTCTCGATCAACCCAGCTTGCGCTTCGCCTTGAAGCACCACCACGCCCATCGTCTTGCCATCATACCGACTGTCACCGCACATCTTTCCGATTCTTTCGACAATGGCTTCCGCTTCCGGGCGGTTGATTATCCGGTTGTTCGAGCCTTCGCGATAGCCGCCGTTCAAGAAGACATGCTCAAGCGGCGGCAGTCGGTTCGGGCCATACTGCCTCAACGGAATCAGCGGCGTATCCGAGTAGCAGAGATCGTTGCTGAAACGGATGATTTCCGGCATGCAACGGAAGTGCTCGCGCAGCGTGATTTGGCGTGTTCCATACCGGAGTTTTCCGTGATCGAAAAGGCTGCTCTCAATATCAAACGACGACCTGAAGCGGAAATCATAAAGGAACTCTTCCATCAGGCGATGCACCGAGTCACGGGGCAAACCCACGGCATCCGGGCTAATCTGTTTGTCATCTCCAACAATCAATATTTTCTTTCCAAGATAGAACAAGGGAAGCGCCTCCACGCCGCATTGCGAAGCCTCGTCAACGATAATCACGTCGAACATGCCGGGGGCGGGATACACTGTGTCCCAAATGCGATGCAGTGGCATTACCCATGCGGGAACCGCCTCGCGGCATTCATTGAGGTGCCCTTGAGCCTCGCGACGATGGCGCGGTGCGTGCTTCCCCGTTCCCTTGCCAAGCCGCCGCATGGACTGCTGCCAGGCTTCCATATGCCGGCGATGATCTTCCTTGAGCCGCAAGAAACAAAACGACCAGGCGTGAAGAGAGGCCAGCCTCGCAATAAGGCTATTTATCTCCTCCTCAATTTGTTTGTCGCGCTTGGCGAGTGCCGGAACATCTTCCTGCCGGATGTAATCTTCGATCCAGTACCGTGCCTGCGCCCAATGCCAAGCGCCTCCAATGCGCTGGACTCGTTCCTCCCAATATTGATCGTTGCAGGTTTGTTCCAAGGATTGCGTGAACTCCGGAAGCAAGCGACGTAATTTCGAGAGATATCCGTCCACCTTCTGAAGCTGCTGGCGCTGCTTTTCCAAATTCTCAATCGTGTTCGCGCACAGAGAAACCTGATCAATGTTGCGGCTGCGAATGGCGCTCAACAAATCATTTGTCACCGGGTGCGCGTCACCCCTGGCGCCCATGTGAGCAATTGGGGCTTCAACGTCTTGGATTTCCTCACTGGAATGCCGCTTTCGGATACGGGCCAATGCTAGACGGCAAGAGGAAACAATTCTTTCAATTTCCGATTCGTCAGCCCATACAGGCTCGTCCGCGCCCGGGCATTGGCTTATCGCTTCCCGGCACTTGGCAATGCGTTCTTCGAGCGCCAAGACATTTTCAAGCGCATCACGCAATGACTTAAGGGCGGTCAATTGCAGATTGTACGGCCCTTCAACCTTTTCGCTACGCCCTTTCCAAAAATCCCATGCCTTTTCGCATTCAATGCGAACGTGCAGGGCATCGGCAATATTTGAAAAATTCTCGACCGTAGAGCATGGCCGTCCGTCAATCTTCACTGTCTTGATAACATGTAGCCGGTCTTTCACCGGTTTGGGTCGAAACAAGCCCCAACCCAGTTTCCCGCCATTCTCCATGTGCTCTTTCAGTTTGTGAGCGTCGTCACGCAATGATCTTATATCGATAGTATCCGGGAAATCGATACGGGTCTCGTCGGCGATCGAAACGCGCTCTTCAATTGACGCAACAACATCGCGCGTAACACGCAATAGTTCATTCCATAGAAACGAGTTTCCGCCCTGAACGTCGCGCAAGGCCTCACTCATCCATGAATGCGGCGCCGCTAGAAGTTTTTTCCGAGCGTCTCGGAAAGATGAGAAAGCGTTGAAAATCGCCTTGATGGCCGGAGGACTATTTCTTGTCAACAAATTCGTAAATCGTTCGTCGGCTCCAGGTGCCGAGTTTTGCTCTTCTTCAGTCGCACTTTCCTCATTATTCACGAGATCAGCAAAGCGTTCAGAAGACGGCAGCGCTTTGGGCCATCTAAGGCTCAATTCGCGACGCTTCTGTTGCGTGAATTGGCGCAACGCTGCAAGTAGGTTTTGCAAATCGTTCGTGGAAATCTTACACGTCTTGTCCAGAGGAACGGAATCCGTGAACCACCCGTACTCGGCCCGATCGCGGTTCACCGCTTCGGCGATTCTCGCCGCCGTCCCTCGATAGGATCCTTCCGCAATGGACTGCGTGTGCGTTTCGGACTCCCGAATGTCACGGAGCCGCCGATTGACCTTCGCCTTCTCCTCGCGGCACTTTCGCAGGCGATCTTCTAGTTCCATGCGCTCTTGCCTGGCGCGATCTTCGTTCCATTCCTCATGCTTGCGGAGAATACCGCCCACGCTGGATTCGAGCGAACGGCGTTCCTCAAGTCCACTGCCAAGCAGATTAATGCAGAGGGGACGCAATTCATCAGGCACAAGCCCTTCAAGAACCTGAAGCGCGCGCGGCGTTTTCGCCGTGATGAGCGTTCGCTGGCCCGTGGCGAGCAGGTGGCAAATCAGATTGGCGATGGTATGGGATTTTCCGGTGCCAGGCGGCCCTTGCACAAGCACACCGCTTGCCGTTCGAATCTTGTCCACAATGCGGCGTTGCTCATCGTTTGATGGTTTGGGAAAGAAGACTTCGCCATCGAATGCAGCGTTAGCCTCTTTCGGTTCGTCGCTCAATTCGACGCCATCCTTCGAACGTATTTCTGCAAGGTCCGCGAATTCACCGGGGATGGCTTCTCCGTTTTCGACCCGTTCCTTGATGCGTTTCAAGGTTTCAGTAAGACCTCTTGCGGAACGTTTTCGCAGGATCAAAGCGGGAGCATATTTCACAATGGGTTTAGCCGAAGCGGAGATGTTCTTCGCTTCTAGCGTGTCTTCATAATCGCCTTGCGAGTTGATCGAATGCACCAAGGCCTGCAAGACCCCTGCGACACGGCCTTTTTCCCAGGGATCGTCATCGGCTGCGCCTAATGTGGCCCTCGCGTTTTCCTCCGCCCGGGCCGGTTGTTCCTCAATGTCCAGCATGTCGAGTTCGGGACGCAACTTAGCGCCTTCGGTGTGGGGCCGCACGGTGAATTTCCCCAACCGGGCTTCAAACTCCAATATGGCGTCGGCCACAACCAAATGACGCCGGACGCGCTGACCGGTTGGCGTCTGCCAGGTCAGCAAGCCCAAACCAATCACGAGTTCATACTCTTCGCCAAGGCGGAGCTGCTCCTGATGGATAGCAAAGAGCGTGGAATAGACTTTGTGGACTTTCTCCCACGCATTGTGATCTTCCGTCCACGGCAACCACTTGTCCTCGACATATCTATCCCATGCCCGTTGAATATCAGGATGATCCTCAAGGCGTTCAACGTGCGGTATGGTTTCCGGCTGGTCTGATTCCTCGACCCAGTCGGGATTCGGGATTTGTCCGGTGATCTCCGGGAGAAGTTCGGGCAGATCATTTTTGTTTCGAAGCAATGGAAAACTCACCCAATCCTTGCACTGAGCGGGGACGCTGGGCAGTTCCGGTTCCCGCCGGCTCTGCACTTCGAGCCATTCATCCGACTCGTGTTCCTCATCGCGCCCCCATGCCTGTGTGAAGCACCCCCGCTCATGAGGAATAGCCGAAAGCCAAAGCCAACTCTCGTAGTCAGCTATGTCGCGAATCAGCTTCGTGCGCAGAGTTGCCAGCCGAAGAAGATAATCGACGAGACGAGCGACCTTCTGCGTTCCAGGATTCTGTGCTTGCTGGTTATTCAAAACGTTGGGAGTCCCCTTGCGTTCTTTGGTCTAGCTTGAAAATGACCGACGAAACCGCCGGGAATTGAATATTGCGAATGGGGCGCGGCCTATTCTTGCTCTAGCCAAAAGGCCATCAGGCAGGTTTTTTGACGACCAGACATATTTCCCAGACGCTACCCGGAATTATCCGGCGCTGAAAACGAATATTGTTCGCAAGCCCTGCCGGCTGCCAAGCCATTTCCCAGCTTTCACTTGATGCTTCGCCTGCCCCGATGATGCACGAATTTTGACTTACAGACAAGCGGGACTCGACGCCCTACCCCCTAACCGGCGCCCCCGCCCGCCAGGGATCGCTGGGGCCGATGACGCGGCCGGCACCCGCACCCAGTTCGCCCGGGCCCTTGCGGAAGGTGGTGAGCACGATCACCAGCAGCCACATGGCGCAGGTGAAGTCGATGGCGGTGGCGCCGTAGTAGATGCCGGAGATGCCGACCATGGGGGGACGATGAGCATGACGGGGACGTAGAGCAATAAATGTCGGGTCACCGAGACCATGGTGGCCTTGCCGGATTGCTCGATGGCCGGCAACGGGCTGAGCGCGGTGAAGACTAGCGGCAGTACCAGAAGCGCGAGAATGAGGATGCGGAAGCGCCCGACGTCATTTTCGCTGAATTCGACACCGGGCCGAGCCTTGGAACGCGATGTCTTCGTCGGTGCCGATGCGCGACAGCGTGTTGGAAACGACGATCGCCTGGACCAGGCCCATGGACGACGAGATCATCGACCGCACGCCGAGCTTGGCGATGCGCCCCATGCATTATTCGTAATGGCTCCATAGCCGTAACACCTTGACAACCCGATCCTTTTCCAACACCTGGTATACCAACCGATGCTGGATGTTGATTCGCCTCGAATAGGCTCCGGAAAGGTCGCCGACGAGCTTTTCAAAAGGAGGCGGCCTCTGAAATGGGTCCTTGGCCAGGATGGCCAGGAGTTCCTCTGCCTTTGGTTTCAAGCCGCTCGAAACCAGTTTTTTCGCGTCCTTCTGTGCCTGACTCGTAAAGACCAGACGCCAACTCACCAGCCCGGATCCTCGGCGCATTCGTCAACGGGGGTCTCCATTCCTTCGCGGATCGATTCACGCATGCCGGGGATGGATAGCAGATACAGCGTCTCCTGGATTGCCTCCCAGTCTTCCTCGGAAACCAGCACCGCCTTGTTCCTCTTCCCCGTGATCAGCAGCGGCTGATGCGAGGATGCAGCCTCGTCGATCAGGCGATATAGATTGGCGCGGGCTTCGCTGGCCGTAATTGCAGTCATGACACACCTCCTCCAGGTTCTTCTTCGCAAGTGTACGTTATTTGGTACGTACGTCAAGAGGTACGTTTTAGCCGCGCGAGATCTGGTGTGACCTACCCACTGACCGGCGCCCAGCCCGCCAGGGCGACCGGCACCGGCGCGCGATTCGCCCGGACCCCTGCGGAAGATTGTCTAATGCCGGACCAGATTCATTTCGAGGATCTGGTACCAGTTCTCTCCGTCATCCGGCGAGACCTCACCTGTTTCATGCCAGGTGTCATCCTCGATGACGATGTTGAATCTCAGCAGCACGTCGCTTTCCTCATCATGAAAGCTCCACCGAAATGAATCCGGCTCGACGACAAAATCCGGGCCCCGCACGGTGCCGCGCAAGTCGTAGGTTCTCCAGCCGTACCGATTCGCATCCACGTCGAACGACAGGATTGCCAGCGACTCGTGTGTTGTCGTGCGCGCGCCGTCATCCGACTTGGTCACACCTTTGCCCTCGACCAGAAGAACCGAGCCGTTCAATCGTGGCGTGACTCGCTCGAAGATCTCGAAGTTGCTGCGTTGTCGATCCGGGCTCATCGACCAGCCGGTTCCGGACCACTCGCCAATCCAGTGGCTGACTTGCTCGATAGCCCGGACTTGTGCTGGCGGCGGGGCTATCACATGATTGGTTGCCGACCCTGCCTGACTTTCTTGCTCTTGCGCCGATACAGGCAGCGCAACCAGCGCTGAAAGTAAAAAAAATGCAGATAGTCAATGTAGAAGCGCTCTGTTCATTTCGGCTCCCTGGGCTCCCAGAGCTCGATCGGATTGCCTTCTGGATCATGCAGCCGAGCGAAGTTGCCGTTCGGGTGACTCTCCGGCTCCGCAACGGCAATGCCGGCAGCACGAAGCTGAGCAACCATCGCTTCAAGATCTGCCACCCGAAAATTGACCATCCAGCCTTGTTCCGGCTTGCCGAAATACTCCGTATCCTTCTGAAACGGCGCAAACACGGTTGGACCCGCTTCCTGATGCCACGGCTGCTCTTCGTAGCTTGTCGGTACGAGTGAGATTCCGAGATGCGTTTCGTACCATCTCGCAAGACGCGCGGGGTTCTCGGACTTGAAGAACAGGCCGCCGATTCCCAGGACTTTCTGCATTGCATTTTCCTCGGAGGGTTCTGCCGCGAAAGCAGCGCCCAGTGCGAATACCAGGGCGAGAGCTGACAGCAGCGATAGCTTCTTCATTGGATTCTCCATTCTGTGGTTGACGGTGGCTTTGGGGCACAGCAGTGAATCCGTCCGGCCCAGTCCGGCCAGGGCCGGAGCGAATATGCGCAATATGTCAGGCAGCAGTCCAAACGGGCGACACCGACCAGATCAGGAACAACCCGAACGCCACACCTAGCAAGCATTGCAGGCGAACCGCCAGTTCCGGCCACGATTCCACTTGCTTGATGAGCCTTGAAATACGTTCGGACCCGGCGATCGCAATAATGAGAGCAGCAAACAGCGCAACTCCCGTCAAGACATTGAAGATTGCAGGCGTGTGAGAGGCCGGGGCGGTGATCCACAGTAGCGCAGCAAGGAGTATCCGAACGGCGATTGCGACGACGATTGAGCCGCTTCTGCGCATGAACGTACGGACGAAAGAGACCAGGTCTGCTGGAAATAGAACACCCCAGGAGGACAACCCAACGATCAGGGCGGCGAACACCACCAGTACGAATGCGCTGGCGGAAATCATCGATGCCGCCTGACGCTCGCTTGACCTGCGCAAGCGAAGCGCGCATCAATGTGCAACCGGTTGTCAGCCGCTCCGGTCGACCAGGGGCGTAAGCAGGTCATTTCCTACGCCACCGTGTAGGTAATCATCGTGTCTCTGGGCATGTCTACCTCCCTCGATCGTGACGAATATTCTTCCGCCTGGCTTCCGTCTTCTCGGCCGTAGCTACTGAAATGATGCATCAATTCAGACCGCGGGGCAAACTCGACTACCCCTCGACTACCCCCTCACCGGCGCCCCGGCCCGCCACGGATCGCTGGGCCCGATGACGCGTCCGGCCCCGGCCCCCGGCTCACCCGGCCCCTTGCGGAAGGTGGTCAGCACTATCGCCAGCAGCCACATCGCGCAGGTGAAGTCGATGGCGGTGGCGCCATAGTAGATGCCGGAGATGCCGACCATGGGCGGGACGATGAGCATGACGGGGACGTAGAGTAATAACTGCCGGGTCACCGAGACCATGGTGGCCTTGCCGGGTTGCTCGATGGCCGGCAGCAGGCTTAGCGCGGTGAAGACCAGTGGCAGTACCGGCAGCACAAGAATGAGTATGCGAAAACGATGCAGGTCCTGGGGCATGAATTCGACGCCGGGCAGCATCACCGACAGCGTGGTTTCGGGGTACAGGCCCATGCCCAGCCAGATCGGCAGAACCATCAGCGTGCCGGCGCCGACGAAGACCCAGTAGTTGAGCTTGACCCGGTCCCATCGGCCGGCGCCGTAGTTGATGCCGGCGACCGGTTGGAACGCACGCATCAGTCCGAACAGCGGCGTCAGCATGAACAGCAGCACGCGCCAGGCCGCGCCGTAGAACGCGATGTCTTCCTCGGTGCCGATGCGCGACAGCATGTTGAACACGACGATGGCCTGGACCAGGCCCATGGACGACGAGATCATCGCCGGCACGCCGAACTTCGCGATGCGGCCGGCCAGAATTTTCGGCAACCCGATATGCCGTGCGTCGACTTCGTAACTCGCTTTTCCCCTGGCAAACCGCAGCCAGACCAGCCCGCCGCCGAGCAGCGCGCCGGCATTGGTTGCCCAGGCCGCGCCGGCCACGCCCCAGTCGAATACGGCGATGAACAGCGGCGTCAGGACCAGGTTGGCTGCAAGGCCGGTCGCCATGTACTTGGCCGCCAGCGTCATCTTGCCCTCGCCTCGCAGCAGCATGTTCAGGCTCAGCCCGCCGATCGCGGCGAAGCCGCCGGCGGCGTGCGCCCACAGGTAGTCGGCCGCGATGGGCACGAGTTCGCCGCGCGCACCCATGCCGCGGACCAGCGTCTCGGTAAAACCGACGCCGGCCAGCGCGTAGAGACCCGACATCACAAGCGCGATGCCGAGGCAGGTACCGGGAAGCTTGCGCAGCGTGTCCTGGTCGCCCTTGCCGATGGCGATCGAGAGCACCACGCCGCCGCCGATGCCGGCCAGCGAACCCAGGCCCAACGTCACTTGAGTGACCGGGAATGCCAGCGACACGCCGGCCAGCGCCTGCTGACCCAGGAGCTGGCCGATGTAGACCGCGTCCATGACCGAGTTCAGGCCGAACATCAGCATCATCATCACGGCCGGCACGGCCATGGCGCGCAACACCTTCAACGGGTGCGCTTCGAGGATCAACCCGGCGTGCGGGTCGCGGGTGCGGGTCGCCGCGCTCATTGCAACGTCTTATTCGCCACGGCGCCCGGGCTCAGCATGCGGCTATGGATTCGGCGCGAATCACTCAAGAAAGCGCTTTTCGAACAGCCGCAGTCGCGCGCGCAACTGCTCGAGCTCGCCGAGCAGGTCAAGCACCAGCGGCAGGCTTTCGGTGTTCAGCTCCAGGTCGCGCTGCAGTCGTCTTGCGCGCCGGGCGCGCACGATCTGGCCCGGTGCGAAACGCCATTCGCCCAGGCGCTTGCCGGACGGCTGCACCACGCCCTCGGCAACCCATTCGCAGACCACCTCGGTACGCAGTTCAAGAATGCTGCAGACCTGGTAAAGCGTCAGTGCCTCGGGTTCTTCGACGTCGATGGCTTCAATGGGTGGGCGCTGCTCGCTCATTTGATCGCCTCCATGTCCGCACGCGGATCGAAATCGAACGCATCACGCTGCCGCTCGTAGAGCTTTCGCTGCTCCTCGTCGGCGGGTTTCGGCGCCACGATCTTGAGCAGCGCGTACTGGTCGCCCGGCGGCGTACCCGGCAGGCCGCGACCCTTCAGTCGAAGACGCTGGCCCGACGTGGCGCCGGCCGGGATGTTCATCTGGACCTTGCCGGCCAGGGTCGGCACCGCCACCTTCGCACCCAGGGCCGCTTCCCAGGGCGCGATCGGCAGGGTCAGGTGCACGTCCTTGCCGTCGAGTTCGAACAGCCGGTGCGGGAGAATGTGGATTTCCAGGTACAGATCGCCGGCCGGCGCGTTGCCCGGGCCGGGGTCGCCCTTGCCGGCCAGCCGAATCTGGCGGCCTTCGGTCATGCCGGGCGGAATCTTGACGTCCATGCTTCGGACCTTGCGCTGGACGGAACCATCGGACGCGCGCTCCGGTCGCTGCAGGCTGATCCTGCGTGTTCCGCCGGCGTATGCGGTTTCAAGGTCGATCTCGACCCGGGCGCGGACGTCGGCGCCCTTGTGCGCTTGCCTGCGACGGCCGCCGCCACCGAACAGCGTCTCGAAGAAATCGCTGAAACCGCCGGCGTCCTCGGCGCGGAATCCGCCACCGCCGCCGAGGTCGGAAAAATCGAACCCGCCACGACCACTGCCGTCGCCCCAGCCCGGCGGCGGCCGGAATTCCTGGCCGCCGCGCCAACCGCCCTTCCGGAGCTGGTCGTACTCCTCGCGCTTGGCCGGGTCCTTGAGCACTTCGTAGGCCTCGCCGACTTCCTTGAAGCGGTCTTCGGCGTTCGGATCGTCGCTGACGTCGGGGTGGTATTTGCGGGCCAGTTTTCTATAGGCGCGCTTGATCTCGTCGGCGCCGGCCTCGGGCTCCACGCCCATGATCTTGTAATAATCCTTGAATTCCATGCCTGCAACTGTACCCGGTTATTGCATAAATTTTCGTCGCTAAACCGCTACGCTGCCCGGTATAGCAGCGCTTCCGAGGCGCGTGCTCGTTTTTTCAATCCTCACATAGTGTGAACTATGTTCCGGGTGAAAAAATCTCCGCGCCACGCCCCGGAAACACTACTCTCCGGGCTTCTCTATCCGGAAATTTATGCAAAAACCGGGTTTACTCGGTAGCCGCCCCTTAAATGGGGGCGGACGGCATGTTTTTCATCTCAGCCCTTGGCGCGGCGGAGCTTTTCCCAGTAGGCCAGGCGGCGGTTGATGTCGCGTTCGAAGCCGCGCTCGACCGGGCGGTAGAAGTGCTGGCGCGGCATGGACTCGGGGAAGCAGTTCTGGCCCGAGAAGCCGTGCTCGGTGTCGTGTTCGTAGACGTAGCCTTCGCCGTAGCCGAGATCCTTCATCATCTTCGTCGGCGCGTTGAGGATGTTGGCCGGCGGCGGCAGCGAGCCGTGCCGCTTGGCGGCGCGGGCGGCGGCCTTTTCGGCGGCGTAGATCGCATTCGATTTCGGCGCGGTCGAAAGATAGACCACCGCCTGGACCACGGCCAGCTCGCCCTCGGGACTGCCCAGGTACTCGTAGGCATCGCGCGCGGCCAGCGCCTGCACCAGCGCGTTGGGGTCGGCCAGGCCGACGTCTTCGCTGGCGAAGCGCACCACCCGGCGCATGATGTACTTGACGTCCTCGCCGCCGGCGAACATGCGCGCCAGCCAGTACAGCGAGGCATCGATGTCCGAGGCGCGCATGGCCTTGTGCAGCGCCGAGATCAGGTTGTAGTGCTGGTCGCCGCCCTTGTCGTGCCCCGGCGAGCGCCGCTGGGTCAGGCGCAGCAGCGCGTCGGTATCCATGGGACTGGAAGGGTCGGCCAGGTCGACGACGGTCTCGATGGTGTTGATCAGGTAACGGCCGTCGCCGTCGGCCAGCGATATCAGCGTGGCGCGAGCGGCCTCGGTTAACGGAAGCGTACGCCCGATGTGGCGCTCGGCGCGCGCGACCAGTTTCTTCAGCGCCGCCTCGCCGAGCCGGTCGACCACCAGCACCTTGAGCCGGGACAGCAGCGCCCCGTTGAGCTCGAACGACGGGTTCTCGGTGGTCGCGCCCACCAGCACCACCGTGCCGTCCTCGACCACCGGCAGGAAGCTGTCCTGCTGGGCCCGGTTGAAGCGATGGATCTCGTCGACGAACAGCAGCGTGCCCTGCCCGTCCTCGCGACGCTTGCGCGCGGCCGCGAAGACCTTCTTGAGATCGGCCACGCCGGAGAAGATCGCCGAGAGCTGTTCGAAGTGCAGGTCGCTGACGCCGGCCAGCAGCCGGGCCAGCGTGGTCTTGCCGGAACCAGGCGGGCCCCAGAACACCAGCGGCAGTACCCGGCCGGCGTCTATCATCTTTCGCAACGGGCCGCCCTCGCCCAGCAGTTGATCCTGGCCGACGACGTCGTCGAAGGAATCCGGGCGCAGCAGGTCGGCCAGCGGACGATTGTCGCGACTATGGTCGTCGCGGGAATTCGAGCCGGCCGGCGGTTCGGGGGAATTCATGTTGCGGATTTTACGTGGCGAGCGGGCGATTGTCGGGCCAGGCCCGACCCGTCCGGCTCAAAGCGTGCGCGTCGGCCGATCGGACTCCAGCATGCCGGCCAGTTCCGAGGCAATCCGGCTCTGGGCCTGCTCGCCTTCGGCGGTGTCCTGGAACTGGATGCCGACGCCCGAGTTGCCGGCCGCCTTGGAGGTACCGTGCGGGGTCAGCCAGGCGACGCGGCCGGGAATCGCCATGCGCTCCTCGCCCATCAGCGTCAGCAGCACCAGCACCTCGTCGCCGAGACGGAAGCGCTTGCGCGTGGGAATGAACAGCCCGCCGTTGAGCAGGAACGGCATGTAGCAGCGGTACAGTTCCTGCTTGTCGTCGATGCTGTGAGAGAGAATCCCTTTCTGTGCCATGACTTGCCGCCGAAGTATCGCTTGTACGTTGCTGAAGTGTACCGGAAATCCCTGCCGGATCGCCAGCATGGGATCGATCAGGCGTGCGAGAGCTTGCGCCATTCGGAAAGCCAGGATTGCATCAGCCAGTCGTGCCGGATCGGCCGATTGGCCAGCCGGGTACCCTCCAGCGCCTGCTTCCAGCACTGCTCGAGTATCGGCCCGGCGTCGGCGCCCGCAACAGGCATCGGCGCGTCGGCCAGCACGTTCGGCGGCGTGGCCAGCACCCCGTGCAGCCACAGCTGGCTGAACCGGGCCAGCCAGCGCCAGCTCTCGGCCGGCGTTTCGCGCCACTGCGCCACCAGCGACGCCTCGTCGGCCCGGCCAGAGATCATCCCGGCCAGCCCGTCGCGAATCGAAAGGCCCAGCTCCAGCCCCACGCCGGTCAGCCAGTCGTCGGCCAGCAGCGGCGCGCCGTCGGCCAGGTCCAGGGCCAGCTCGCATTCGGCCCGGTCGCGGTCGCCGTGTCGTTGGCAAAGCCAGTCCAGCGCGGCGGGCTTGTCGGGCACCGCGACGTAACGCCGCTGGCAGCGGCTGGACACGGTCACCGGCAGACGGTCCTCGTTGTCGGTGACCAGCACCAGCCAGACCTCGCCGGAAGGCTCCTCCAGCGTCTTGAGCAACGCGTTGGCGGCATTGCGGTTAAGCCGGTCGGCGGGCACGATCAGGCCGATCCGACGGCTGCCGATCGACGGCGTCAGCCCCAGTGAAGCGATGAAGTCGCGCACCTGGTCGACGAGGATTTCGGTCTTGTCCTCCAGCAGCTCGAGCCGGAACAGGTCCGGGTGGCCGCCGGTTTCGATCAGCTTGCAGGAGTGGCATTCACCGCACGGTTGGCCGTCCCGCGGCTGCAGGCACAGGATTCGCCGCACCAGCCACTCGGCCAGGGCGCGCTTGCCGACCCCGGGCGAGCCCAGGAACATCGGCGCGTGGCCGAGCCGATCGTGGGCCAGCGCCTGGTTCAGCGCTTCGCGCTCGACGTCCAGCCACGGGTGCCGATCGACATCACGTTCGAACGTGCCGGCGGTCATGCCAGGCGTTCCTCGAGGCTCTGGCGGATGGCGGCGGCCACCTCCTTTATCGTCAGCGTGGCGTCGATCACCGCGTAGCGATCCGGATGCGCCCGGGCGCGCTCTAGGTAGGCCTGGCGCACGCGCTCCAGGAACGCCATGCGACTGCCTTCGAACCGATCCGGCCCGCCGCGGCGGGTCTTGATGCGCTCCAGGCCGACGTCCACAGGCACGTCGAGCACCAGCACCAGGTCGGGCTGCAGGTCCGGATGGACCAATCCCGCCAACACGCCGACCGGCTCGGGACCGAGCTCCCGGCCGCCGCCCTGGTAGGCGTAGCTGGCGTCGGTGAAGCGGTCACAGATCACGTCGATGCCTTCGGCCAGCGCCGGTTCGATCACGTCGACGACATTTTCGCGCCGGGCCGCGAACATCAGCAGCAGTTCGGTGACCGGGTCGATCTCGCCGGTCTGCGGGTCCAGCAGCAGCTTGCGGATCTTCTCGGCGAACGGCGTGCCGCCGGGCTCGCGCGTGACCAGCGAACGCCGCCCGCGGGCCTCGAGCCAGCCGGTCACCACCTTCAGCGCCGTGGACTTGCCGGCGCCCTCGCCGCCTTCGAGGCAGATCATCTTCCCTTTCATTCGCGTCCCAGAATGTAGCGCGCCACGGCGCGGTTGTGCTCGGCAAGCGTGGCCGAAAAATGATGGGTGCCGTCGCCGCGGGCCACGAAATACAGCGCCTCGCCGTCGGCCGGTTGCGCAGCCGCCATCAGCGACGCGCTGCCCGGCAACGCGATCGGCGTCGGCGGGAGGCCGTGGCGGGTGTAGGTGTTCCAGGGGTGGTCGGTTCTCAGGTGCACCCGGCGGATCCGGCCGTCGAAATCGCCGGTGATGCCGTAGACCACGGTCGGGTCGGTCTGAAGGCGCATGCCGCGATTCAGCCTGCGGACGAAAACGCCGGCCACCTGGGCGCGCTCCTCGGCGACCACGGCTTCCAGCTCCACCAGCGAGGCCAGCACCAGCAGTTCTTCCGGTGTCTCGATAGGAATATCGGCAGCGCGCGCGTCCCAGGCCGCCGCGAGCGCCGTGCGCATGGCGCGATGGGCACGCGCGAGCAGGTCCAGGTCGCTGTCGCCGCGCACGAACTGGTAGGTCTCGGGCAGGAACCAGCCTTCGGCGAAGCAGTCGGTACACCCCAGTCGCTGCATCAGCGCCTCGGGCGCCAGCTCGGCGACTGCCGCCCGGACGCGCGAGTCGCGCGCGAGCTCGTTCCTGAGCCGGGCCAGGTTCCAGCCCTCGACAATGGTGAAGCTGTGCCGGACCACGTCGCCGCGGTCGAGCCGGGCCAGCAGCGCGCTGGCCGACTCTCCGGGCCGCAGACGATACTCGCCGGCCTTGATCACCGGCTGCTCGATCCGGCCCAGCAACCGCCACTGCCACCCCGGCTTCGCCAGGCCCAGCCGGTCCAGCCGGGCGACCAGCGATCCCAGCGTGTCGCCGGGACGAACCCAGACCGTCGCGGCCCCGGAGTCCATCAGCGGCGAATTCGCGAATCGATCGTAGTCGCGCCACGCCCAGGCCGCCATGATGGCTACAGTGAGGGTGACTATAGACACGAATATCAATATTTTACGAATCATTCTTCGACTTCTTTCTGCCATCGCTGCCGCCATTCCGGAATCCGCTCGTCGCGCACCAGGGCTCTCCCGTCGAGCGCGCGGACCGGGCACGGACCGCGCACCGAGTTTATCACCCAGAGGGCGTCGTCCCGGGTGAGTTCGGCGGCCTCGAACGGCCGCTCCTCGAGCTCCGATGCCGCGCGCCTGCGCAGCCATTCCAGGCCCACGCCGGCCACCGCGGCCGGATGCGGCCCGGGCGCAATCAGGCGGCCGTCACGGACCACGACGATGTTGCCGGCCAGGCCCTCGACGATCATGCCGGCCGAATCGAGCACCAGCGCCTCGTCGGCGCCGGCCCTGCCGCATTCGGCGGCAATCAGCACCTGCTCGAGGCGGTTCATGTGCTTGAGGCCGCCGAGCGCGTTGGCGTCCAGCCGAATGCTGCTGCTGTGCATGACCAGGCCGGCGTCGCGCTGCCGCGCCAGGCCGTTCGGAATCTCGCGCCGCATCAGAATGCGCGTGGGTTCGGCGGTCTCCGGCGGGAAGTACGCGCGTCCGCCGCTACCGCGGGTGATCGCAATTCGAATCACGGCGCTGTCGCCGTTGCCCAGCAGTTCGTGGCACTCGGCGGCCAGCAGATCGACGTCGGGGCGCGGCAGCGCGAGGCGCCGGCAGCCGTCGACCAGGCGCGCCATGTGCAGCGACCACAGCACACTGCGGCCGCGGTGGAACGCGATGGTCTCGAACAGCCCGTCGCCGTAGAGCAGGCCGCGATCTGTGGGCGCGACCAGCGCACCGGGCTCGCCGTTGACCAGCCAGCGGCTCATTCCGGATTCAGGGCGCGCATGAGGCCGCGCGTGATCATGGATTCAGGGCGCGCATGAGGCCGCGTGTGATCATGGATTCAGGGCGCGCATGAGGCCGCGCGCCTTGGCCTCGGTCTCGGCCAGCTCCGCGGCGGGTTCCGAATCGGCCACGATGCCGGCGCCGGTGCGAAAGCGGATGCCGCGCTCGGAGACCAGCATGCTGCGGATCAGGATGTTGAGATCCATGTGGCCGTCCAGCCCCAGGTAACCCATGGATCCGGTATAGAAGCCGCGCCCGGCGGTCTCGAGCTCGGCGATGATCTCCATGCAGCGCACCTTGGGACAGCCGGTGATGGTGCCGCCGGGAAAGCACGCCCGTATCACGTCGGCCGGCGAAACGTCGTCGCGCAGGCGGCCCCGAATGTTCGAAACGATATGGTGAACGTGGGCATAGCTCTCGACGATCATCAACTCGTCGACTTCGACCGTACCCGGCACGCAGATGCGGCCCAGGTCGTTGCGCTCGAGATCGATCAGCATGATGTGCTCGGCGCGCTCCTTGGGATGGCCCAGCAGTTCCGACGACAGCGCGCGATCGTGCTCGGGCGAGTCGCCGCGCGGCCGGGTGCCGGCAATGGGCCGAGCCTCGATGACGCGCCCGTGAACCGATACCAGCCGCTCGGGCGACGACGACAGCAGCGTGCCCCCGGGAAGACGTGCCAGCCCGGCGAAAGGCGCCGGGTTGCTGGCCGACAGGCGCCGGTAGACCTCGACCGGATCGGGCGCGGTTTCGGTCAGCCCCAACCAGGCCCGGGACAGGTTCACCTGGAACACGTCGCCGGCCAGGATGTACTCGCGAATCCGCTCGACGCCGCGCATGAAGCGCTCGCCGTCGTCGGGCCGCATTACCGGCAGTTCGACGTCGTGCGCCGCATCCGGCATCGGTGCTGCAGCGGCGGCCTGGTCCACGATTTCCGCAAGCAGCCCCGGGGTCTCGGCGACGGCAAATGCCTCGCCGGTTTCATGATCGAGCATCAGCGCCGCGTTGCAGCGTCGCGCCAACGCCCTGGGCGTGCCGTCGGGCACCTCGCGGGGATTCAGGCGGGGCTCGATCTCACCGACCAGTTCGTAGCCCAGGTAAACGAACCAGCCGCCTTCGAACGGCAGCCGGCCCGGCTGGGCGCACTTTTCGGATTCGAAGGCGCGATCGAGGCGGGGCAGAAACTCGTCGACGGAACCCCTGTCGGCGACGATGGGCGCGCGCTCCGGGTCGGCCCGCATGAGGATCGACCATCGGCCAAGGCTTCCGCCCCGGCTGGCGCTGTCGAGCAGGAATGGCCAGGTGTCCGGATCGCTGCAATGAACGGCCAGCAGGTCGGGCCGCTCGGGCAGTATCTTCGACAGGTTCACTCGAAGCGAGTGAACAGGACCGTGCCGTTGGTGCCTCCGAAGCCGAACGAATTCGAAATGGCCGCGCGGATCGGTTTCTCGCGCGCGCTGCCGGGCACGAGGTCGATGTCCCGGCACGCTTCGTCGGGCTTGGCCAGGTTGATCGTCGGCGGCACGATGCCGTGGTGCAGCGACAGGATGGTGAAGATGGCCTCCACCCCGCCGGCGGCACCGAGAAGATGGCCGGTCATGGACTTGGTCGAGCTCACCATCAGCGATTCGGCATGCGCGCCGAACGTGCCGCGCACCGCTTCGATCTCGGCACGGTCGCCGAGCATGGTCGAGGTGCCGTGGGCGTTCACGTAGTCGATGTCGGTCGGATCGAGGCCGGCATCGCGAATGGCAGAAGCCATGCAGCGCGCCGCGCCCTGCCCGCCCTCGGGCGGCGAGGTGATGTGGTGCGCATCGCCCGACATGCCGTAGCCCTTGAGCTCGGCGTAAATTCGGGCGCCGCGCTTGCGCGCGTGTTCCAGTTCTTCGAGCACCACGATACCGGCGCCGTTGCCGAGCACGAAACCGTCGCGGTCCTGATCCCAGGGCCGGCTGGCCGCCTCGGGATCGTCGTTGCGGGTCGACAGCGCCCGGGCCGCGCAGAAGCCGCCCATGGCGGTCGGCGTGGTGCCGAATTCGGCGCCGCCGGCGACCATCACGTCGGCGTCCCCGTAGGCGATCAGGCGGGCGGCGTCGCCGATGTTGTGGGTGCCGGTGGTGCAGGCGGTGACGATCGAGACGTTCGGGCCCTGGTAACCGTAGCGTATCGAGACATGCCCGGCGACCATGTTGATGATGCAGCCCGGCACGAAGAACGGCGAAATGCGGCGCGGTCCCGAATCGACGTAGGTCTGGTAGGTATCCTCGATCGTCTTGATACCGCCGATGCCCGAGCCTATCGCGACCCCGTAGCGCGTCGGATCGTCGGAACCGTCGCCGGAAAGATCGGGAAGACCGGCGTCCTCGATGGCCTGCACGGCCGCCGCGATTCCGTAATGAATGAACGGATCGGACTTGCGCGCATCCTTGGGCGCAATGTATTTCGAGACGTCGAAATCCCGTATTTCCCCGGCAATCCTGCAGCTGAACTTCTCGGCGTCGACCTCGGTCAGCGGACCGATCCCGCTGCGGCCGTTGACAATGCTATCCCAGGCCGAGGGAATGTCGTTGCCGACCGGGCTGATACAGCCCAGCCCGGTCACCACGATGCGGCGTTCACCCTGCATGAATCGATCCCGATCCGAAAATCATCATTGGCCAGCGGCTTACTTGTCGACGGTGGACTTGACGTAATCGACCGCTTGCTGAACGGTTGTGATCTTTTCGGCTTCCTCGTCGGGAATCTCGCACTCGAATTCTTCTTCCAGCGCCATCACGAGCTCTACCGTATCCAGGGAGTCGGCTCCCAGGTCATCCACGAAGGACGCGCTGGGCGTGACTTCTTCTTCCTTGACGCCAAGCTGTTCAACAACGATTTTCTTGACCCGTTCTTCAATGCTGCTCATCAGTCATTTCCTCTATGGGTTGAAGGAAGCGCGCACATTGTAGGTAACAAATGCCGCGGCTTCCAGTTTACCGGACAACCGGTTTTGGGTTGTAACAAGTTGAATTAGATTAAAACTATATAAATCAATAAATTATAACATTAATAGAGAATTCATGTCATATACATTCCACCGTTGACGTGGATCGTCTGGCCGGTAATGTAACCGGCCGCGGGACTCGCCAGCCAGGCGACAGTCGATGCGATGTCGTCGGGCTGCCCCAGCCGGCCCAGCGGAATGGTCTCGGCGAGCCGGTCGCGCTGCTGCTCGTCGAGCGCGCGCGTCATGTCGGTATCGATGAAGCCGGGCGCGACCACGTTGACCGTGATGCCGCGAGCGGCGATCTCCTGGGCCAGCGCACGCGAAAAACCGGCAAGCCCGGCCTTGGCCGCGGCGTAGTTGGTCTGCCCCGGATTGCCGCTGTAGCCGACCACCGACGAAATGGAGACGATCCTGCCGCCGCGCGCTTTCAACATGCCCTTCAGGCATGCGCGCGAGAGCCGCATGGCGCCGGTCAGATTCGTGTCCAGCACTTCGAGCCAGTCCTCGTCCTTCAGGCGCATCAACAGCTGGTCGCGCGTCACCGCGGCGTTGTTGACCAGGATCGTCGGCGCCGAGGCAAGCCCGGTGATGTTCTTGACCAGTTGCGCACCCGAATCGGCATCGCGCACGTCGAGCACCTGCCCGCGATCGGCGCCCAGGCGCTCGCCGATGGCCGCCGCGCCGCCTGCGCTGGTCGCGGTGCCGAACACATCGGCGCCATGTGCCTTGAGCATGTCGGCAATGGCCGCGCCGATGCCGCGGCTTGCCCCGGTGACGAGCGCGACCTGGCCGTCCAGGCGCAAGGTTTCCGGAAGAGTCTGCTGGGTCATTGGCTTCCCTGTTGGTTCAGGTGTCGCGCCGACGTCGGGCCTCAGCCCTGCAGCGCCTGGTCGATGCCGGCGGGCGTTTCCAGCGCCAGCCACTCGGCATCGCGATCGATCCGCTTGCCGAGGCCGCAAAGCACGCGGCCCGGACCGCATTCGAGGAATCGCGTCGCGCCGTCGGCGATCAATTCGCGAATGGTACCCGTCCAGGGCACCGGATGGGTCAGCTGTTCGATCAGCGCGCGGCGGATCGCCTCCGGCTCCTCGCGCGGCTGAAGGTCGAAATTGTGCAGCACGCGGCAGGCCGGCGGCTTGATCTCTATCATCCCGAGCGCACGCTCCAGGCCTTCGGCGGCGGGCGCCATCAGCGGGCTGTGGGCCGGCACGCTGACCGGCAGCAGCATCGCGCGCTTGGCGCCGGATTGCTTGCATTGTTCGACCGCGAGCTCCACGCCGGCGCGGCTACCGGCGATCACCAGTTGGCCCGGCGAGTTGTAGTTGGCCGCGACCACGGTCTTTTCCGCGCAGGCCAGGTCGGCGCAGATCCGCTCGACCTGTTCGTCGTCCAGGCCCAGGATCGCGGCCATGGCCCCCTCGCCTTCGCCCACGGCTTCCTGCATCAGCCGGCCGCGCTCGTGAACCACGGCCGCGGCATCGCACAGCGCCATCGATTCGGCCGCCACCAGGGCCGCATACTCGCCAAGGCTGTGGCCGGCCATTGCTTTCGGCATCTCGCCGCCGCGCGACTGATAGACGCGCCAGACCGCGATATCGCCGGCCAGCATCGCCGGCTGGGTCCAGCGAGTCTGGTTGAGCTCCTCGGCCGGGCCTTCACAGGCCAGCGCCCAGAGGTCTCGCCCGATCGCGCGGGAGGCCTCGTCGAACGTGGCTCGCACCAGGTCGCTGCTGGCGGCGAGGTCGGCGAGCATGCCGACGCTCTGCGACCCCTGGCCCGGAAAAATGGCTGCTGTGTCGGTCATGAATGCTCTATCCCGAAGTGCTGCGGTTGATTATTGTTGTTGGTTGTTGGTTGTTGGTTGTTGGTTTTCGCGGCAGGCTGGCCGGGTCGATTCCGGTCCAGTCGCCTAATATTTTATCAGGGCCGCGCCCCAGGTGAACCCGCCGCCGAAGGCCTCCAGCAGCATGGTGTCGCCGCGCTTGATACGGCCCGAGCGCACCGCCTCGTCAAGCGCCATGGGCACCGAGGCGGCCGAAGTATTGCCGTGCTTGTCGACGGTCACCACCACGCGATCCATCGGCATGTCCAGCTTGCGCGCGGTGGCCTTGATGATTCTCAGGTTGGCCTGGTGCGGAATCAGCCAGTCCAGGTCGTGCTTTTCCATGTTGTTGTGCGCCAGGGTCTCGTCGACGATGCGACCCAGCGTGTTGACGGCAACCTTGAATACTTCGTTGCCTTTCATCTTGATGTTCAGCCCACCGCGCGGCTCGGCCTTGAAGCCGCGGCTCACGCCAACGTGCACGCTGAGCAGGTCGGCGTGCGCGCCGTTGGCGTGGATGTGCGTCGACAGTACGCCGGGCTCGCTGTCGGCCTGGAGCACCGCGGCCCCGGCGCCGTCGCCGAACAGCACGCAGGTCGAGCGGTCGTTCCAGTCGACCATGCGCGTCAGCGTTTCGGCGCCCACGACCAGCACGCGCCTGGCGTTGCCGGCCTCGATGAACTGCGTGGCGATCGAAAGCGCATAGACGAAGCCGCAACAGGCCGCGTTGACGTCGAAGGCACCGCACTCGCCCAGCCCAAGGCGCTGCTGGATCAGGCATGCGGTGGACGGGAAGACAAGGTCCGGCGTGGTGGTGCCGACGATCAGCAGGTCGATCTCGGAAGGCTTGACGCCGGCGTCTTCCAGCGCAATTCGAGCGGCCTGCTCGGCCAGGTCGCCGGTGGTCTGGCCCTCGGCCGCGACGCGCCGCTCCCGGATACCGGTGCGGTCGCGGATCCACTCGTCCGAAGTTTCCACCAGCGCCTCGAGATCGGCGTTGGTCACGACCTTTTCCGGCAGGTAACGGCCGGTACCGATGATTCGTGCATACATCCTGGACAGCTCTCCTACACGTTTGCCCAGAGCTGGCGCTCGAGTTCGGGCAACATGCCGCGGCGCACTTCCAGCGCGGCGACTCCAATCGCGTGCGCGATTCCCTCTACCGAGGCATGCGCGTGGCTCTTGATCACGATACCACTGATGCCCAGGAGCGAAGCGCCGTTGTGGCGGGCCGGATCATAGGCGCGCTTCATCCGAGTTCGCAAGCGTCTCAGGCCCGGCCCGGCGAACATGCGGCTTCCGGCCTGTTCGATCTCGGCCAACAGCATCGCGATCGCGCCTTCGGCCGACTTCAGCAGCACGTTGCCAGCGAAACCGTCGCACACCACCACGTCGGCGGCGCCGGCGAAAACATCGTGGCCCTCGACGAAGCCGACCAGGTCGATATCGGTCGCGGCACAGCGCCTGGCGGCCTCGCGCACCACGTCGGGTCCCTTGTTCGGCTCGCTGCCGATGTTGAGCAGGCCGACGCGCGGCTTGCGCTTGAGCAATGCCCCGACCGCGGCGCTGCCCAGGACAGCGAACTCGGCCAGCCGCACGGCGTCGACGCCGATATTTGCGCCCAGGTCGAGCACCCAGGCCGAGCCGCCGACGACCGGAAATTCGGTCATCAGCGCCGGGCGCTCGATGCCCGGCAGCGTGCCCAGGCGATAGCGGGCCAGGGCCATCAGCGCGCCGGTATTGCCCGAACTGACGACCGCGTCGGCCGAACCTTCGGCGATCCGGTCCAGCGCTTGCGCCATGGACGAGGCGCGACCGTGGCGCAGGGCCTCGGCCGGGCTGGATGCCATGGCGATGTGATCGGTGCTGGATATGCGCTCGATGCGGGCCGAAATGCCGGCGGAAAGACCGGCCAGGGCGGGATCCAGTGCGGCGGAATCGCCGACGACCTGGAGCCGCAGGCGATCGTCCGCGGCCAGCGCCATGGCAGCGGCTTCTACCGCACAAGCGGGTTCGAAGTCGGCGCCCATGGCGTCGACGCAGATGCAGATTTCGCGATTGCCGTTATTGCCGCCGTTATTGGCGTGCCCGGCGCTGTTGCCGGAACTTCGGGGAACGAGCACCCCGGAGCTTTCGCGCTGGTTTCGATTCATCGAGTCAGGCGCACGTCGGGGAAGCTCCGTCGACGTGCCGATCGCGCCGGATCAGGCGCGTTATTCCTGGTCTTCGACTTCTTCGATTTCTTCGGCCACTTCCACGACCTGGCGGCCGCGGTAGAAACCTTCGGCGCTCACGTGGTGGCGACGATGGATTTCACCGGTTGCCCGCTCTTCGGAAAGCGTGGCGCTGGTGAGGTTGTCGTGCGAACGGCGCATTCCGCGGCGCGAAGGGGTCTTGCGGCTTTTTTGTACGGCCATTTCGGCTATCTCCAGTCTGTTTAGCTGTTCCACCGGGCTGGCCCGGCAGTGATTCGTTTTCGAATTCGTCTGTTTTCGCACCGGCACGTTTCCCGGCTCGCGTTCCAGACAATCTCCTGCAATTCTTCTGCAACCGTGTTCGCGGTCAGTCCCGCGGCTTGCGCAAACGGGCCAGTTCGGCGAACGGGCTCTCGCTTTCGTCCGGCTCGGCCGGCTCGAAGCTGTCTCCGGCCTTCTCCACCGGTGCGCTGTCCGGGTCCCGCGGCACCAGCGGCAGCGCCAGCAACAACTCGTCCTCGACCAGCTCGACCAGCTTCAGCCGCCCTTCCGGCACCAGCTTCGGCTCCAGGTCTTCCGGCAACGCCGAGACCTGGTCTTCCGAGGCCACAACAGCCACCGAGGAACGACTGTCGATCGGCTGCCGGTAACGCTTCAGCGTCCGCTGGCAGGTCATCGGCACCGAGCCGTGCACGCGAACGTCCATGCGCACGATGTCCCCGGCGCCCGACGACTTGTCCAGCCCCGCCGAGATCTCGAAACCGATCTCGTCGTCCGGCGCCGGCTCGTCGAGCAGGTCGATCACGCGCGGCATCCATTCGATTCTCGCCTCGCCGGCAAACCGCCGCCCGGCCTGGGCTGCGCGCTCGACGTCGATCCAATCGGGAAAATCACGCGACATAGCCGGTCAGTATACCATTTGAAGCCTTTCGACAACAATAGTGGAGTGACTCTCGCATGCCCGTCCCTGCAAAGACCAGACCCGTGCAAACGCCGCCGCTGATCCTGGCCTCCAGTTCGCCCTACAGGGCCCAGATGCTGGACCGCCTGGGCCTGCCGTTCTCGACCGCCGCCAGCGGCATCGACGAGACCCCGGCGCCCGGCGAGTCGCCGGAAGCGCTGGTGCGGCGCCTGGCGCTGGAAAAGGCCCGGCACGTCGCGCCCCGACACCCGGACGCGCTGATCATCGGCGCCGACCAGGTTTCGGTGCTGGGCGACGAAATCCTGGGCAAACCGGGCACTCGCGAGCGCGCGATCGAACAGATTCAGCGCATGTCGGGCCGGCGGGTGGACTACCTTTCCGGAATTGCGCTGATCGGGCCGGGCATCGAGCAGGTCGACATCGTCCCGACGCGGCTCACCTACCGCGACCTTGACCAGGCGGAAATCGAGCGCTACGTCGACCGCGACCAGCCTTTCGACTGCGCCGGCGCCATGCGTTCGGAAAGCCTGGGCATCGCACTGCTGGAAACGCTTTCCAGCGACGACCCGACCGCGCTGATCGGCATGCCGCTGATCCGCATCGCCCAGTGGCTGCGAGCGGCCGGCTACCGGATTCCCTGACGCCTGCCCGAACGCTAATCGCACCGTTCGCCTGTTAAACTCAGGCCCATACGCCAACGCATGGAGCTTGAACCGGATGGCCACACAAGCCGCAGCAACGCGCGAACAGGGGAACTTCAAACACTGGCATCTCGAAAGAGATATTGACGGCATCGCCTGGCTGTACATCGACAGGGACGGCGAAAAGGTCAATAGCCTGAGTAGCGAGGTGCTGGGTGAACTCGGCGAAATCATCGACCTGTTCGAGCAGGACGCGCCAACCGGGCTGGTCCTGATGTCGGGCAAGCCGGGCAGCTTCATTGTCGGCGCGGACGTTCGCGAGTTCGATCAGACGAAAGACGCGTCGCTGCTGACCGAAAACGTGCGCAAGGTGCACGATCTCTTCGATCGCGTCGAGCGGCTCTCATTCCCCAAGGTGGTCGCGTTCGAAGGTTTCTGCCTCGGCGGCGGGCTGGAACTGGCGTTGTGCTTCGACTGGCGCATCGCGCTGGACAGCGACAAGACCAAGATCGGCTTCCCGGAAGTCAACCTCGGCATCTATCCCGGCTACGGTGGCTCCGGTCGGTCGATCCAGGCCATCGGCGGCATGAAGGCGATGGAAATCATGCTCACCGGCCGCATGCTCAAGGCGAAGGCCGCGCGCGGCATCGGGCTGGTCGACCAGACCGTCGACATCCACGGTTCGCTTCGCTGGGCCGCGCGCCGCGCGGTGCAGAAGAAACGCAAGCACAAGCTTTCGGGCGTGGTCGCCAGGCTCTCCACGTTCGGCCCGGCACGCAAGTTCCTGGCCGGCCAGATGCGCAAGCAGACCCGGTCCAAGGCACGGCCCGAGCATTACCCTGCACCGTATCGGCTGATCGACGAATTCGAGGCCCACGGCGATTCGCAGAAGGCGATGATCCGGGCCGAGGCCGAAAACATCCCGGAACTGCTGGTCGGCGACACCTCGACCAACCTCCGGCGCGTGTTCAGGCTGATGGAACAGCTCAAGGCCCAGGGCAAGAAGAGCGACTTCAAGGCCCGGCGCGTGCACGTCATCGGCGCCGGCGTCATGGGCGGCGACATCGCCGCCTGGTGCGCGCTCAGGGGCCTAGAGGTCACGCTGCAGGACCGCGAGATGAAATACATCGAGCCGGCCCTGAAGCGCGCCGCGGGCCTGTTCCGGAAAAAGCTCAAGAAGCCCACCGCGGTCGCCGCGGCCAAGCTGAGGCTGCGCGCCGACGTCGAGGGCGAAGGCGTCAAGCGCGCCGACGTGGTGATCGAGGCCATTTTCGAGAATCGCGAAGCCAAGCGCGAACTGTTCGAGAACCTCAAGAAGGACCTGCCCGATCACGCCGTGGTGGCGACCAATACTTCGGCCATTCCGCTGGGCGAACTTTCCGACGTGTTCGACGATCCGAACCGCCTGATCGGCCTGCACTTCTTCAACCCGGTGCCCAAGATGCCGCTGGTCGAAGTGGTCTACGACACCAATACCGACGGCGACCGGGTCAAGGACGGCTCGAGCTTCGCCACCCAGATCGGCAAGTACGCCCTGCCCGTCACCTCCACGCCGGGCTTCCTGGTCAACCGGGTGCTGGTCCCGTACATGTACAAGGCCATGACCATGCACCGCGACGGCATTCCCAAGGAAGCGCTGGACAAGGCCGCGGTGCAGTTCGGCATGCCCATGGGTCCGGTGGAACTGGTCGACACGGTCGGCCTGGACGTCGGCCTGGGCGTGATCGACACGCTGCTGGGCGACGCCGCCGGCGAGGACCGCAAGGTGCTCGAATCCATGGTCGAGGCCGGCAAGAAGGGCAAGAAGACCGGCGAAGGCTTTTATAAATGGGAGAAGGGCAAGCCGGTACGCGACGACGAGGCGCACAAGGGCCACGATCTCGAGAAGCTTGCCCAAGACCTGATCCAGCCGTACCTGGACGAGTGCCTGGCCTGCCTGCGCGACGACGTGGTCGCGAACGAGGACCTGCTGGATGCCGGCATGATCTTCGGCACCGGCTTCGCGCCGTTCCGCGGCGGCCCGGTGCACTACATCAACAATTCCGATGCCACGGCCTCGGCCGACGACTCCCTGCTGGACAAGGCGCGCAAGCAGGGTGGCGGCAAGAAGGCCGCCGGCGCAGCCTCCGGCAACGCCGGCAAGAAGACGGCAAGGAAGGCCGGCGCGAAGAAGAAATCCGCGAGCAAGAAGAAGAAAAAGACGACCGGCGGCAAGAAGGCCGCTCCGAAGGCCGGAACTGACGAGGGCAAAACATCGGGTGCCGACGACAAGGCCGAACGGCCCGGAGACGACGACGCGGGCAAGCGCGAATAGCCCGGAACGGAACGCCACGAACCCAACATTATCCAAAGGATTCGACACATGACCGACGGTTCACTCAAGCGCATCGCAGTCATCGGCGGCAGCCGCATCCCGTTCTGCCGCTCCAACTCGCTGTATGCCGACGAAACCAACAAGGACATGCTCACCCACGCCATCCAGGGCGTGGTGGACAAGTTCGGCCTGGCCGGCAAACAGCTCGACAAGGTCGTCGCCGGCGCCGTGACGGTGCACTCCAAGGACTGGAACCTGGCGCGCGAGGCCGTGTTGTCCACCTCGCTGTCGCCGCTCACCCCGGGGGTCACGCTTCAGCAGGCCTGCGGCACCAGCCTTCAGGCCGCGATGATGGCCGGCGCGGAAATCGCCACCGGCGCCATAGACTGCGCCATCGTCGGCGGTACCGACACCACCAGCGATGCCCCCATCGTGTTCCAGCGTCGCTTCGCCCAGCGCCTGATCAAGCTCGGCAAGGCGCGCAGCTTCAAGGAAAAGCTCGCCGTGTTCAAGGGCTTCTCGCCCGGCGAACTGGCACCGCAGCCGCCGGCCAACGGCGAGCCGCGCACCGGGCTGTCGATGGGCCAGCACTGCGAACGCATGGCCAAGGAGTGGCAGATCGCGCGCCGAGAACAGGACGAACTCACGCTGGCCAGCCATCACAACGCCGCCCGGGCCTGGGACGAAGGCTTCTTCGACGACCTGGTGGTCGGCCACGCCGGCGTACTGCGCGACAACAACATCCGGCCCGACAGCGATCTGCAGCAGCTGGGCAAGCTCAAGCCGGTGTTCGACCGTTCGACCCATGGCACCCTGACCGCCGGCAACTCCACCGCGCTCACCGACGGCGCGGCGGCGGTGCTGCTGACGTCCGAGGAATACGCGAAGAAGCATGACCTGCCGGTCCAGGCCTGGCTGACACACAGTCGGACCGCGGCGGTTGATTTCGTCGACGCCGACGAGGGCCTGCTGATGGCCCCCACCGTGGCCGTGGCCGAAATGCTCCAGCGGGCCAATCTGTCGCTGCAGGACTTCGACTTCTACGAAATCCACGAAGCCTTCGCCGCCCAGGTGCTGTGCACGCTCAAGGCCTGGGAGTCCGACGAATACTGCCGCGACAGGCTCGGGCTCGACGGCGCGCTGGGCAGCATCGACCGCGACAGGATGAACGTCCACGGCAGCTCGCTGGCCGTCGGCCACCCGTTTGCCGCCACCGGCGCTCGCATCGTGTCCACGCTGGCCAAGCTGCTCGAGCAGAAGGGATCGGGCCGCGGGCTGATTTCCATCTGCACCGCCGGCGGCATGGGCGTGAGCGCCATACTGGAGCGCTGATCGGTCACCCGGACTCGCCCGCCGCACGGGCGAGTCCGCTTCTTTCTCTGGCCTGTTTTCCCGCCGGATTGCGTTTATACCGGTAGCCCCCTTTACCGGATTTTTCCCGATATGCAATTCAAGATGCGGTCGATCTGCAGTCCTTCCCTTTTCACGCATTGCTGTGTGCTCCTGGCCCTGGCGCTGTCGAGCGCAGCGATGGCCGGCTCGGGCCGCTGGACGTCCGCCGGCCCGGAAGGCGGCGAGGTTTCAGGACTGGTCGCATCCCCCGACACGGCCGGCACCTACTGGGCCGTCAGCCGCGGCGGCATATTCAAGACCGTCGACGGCGGCGTGACATGGACCGAGGCCAACGCAGGGATCAACCGGCAGCTCAACGGCATCATCCTGCACAGCCCGACCGCCGCGGGCCGCCTGCACGCCTTCGGCAGCAACAAGGCGTTCTTCAGCGACAACGGCGCCGCGTCGTGGAACGACCGCACCCCGCCGGCCGGCGTGCTGACCGGGAATATCTTCGCCGCCGAGCTGTCGCCCACGACCGCGGGGCGCGTATACGTCGGACTGACCGACGGCAGCGTCATCCGGTCCGACGATGCCGGCCTGACCTGGGCCGCAACCACGCCCATCCCCCAACCGGGCGCGTTCGTCGTTAGCGCAATCGCCAGCCATCCTTCCACGGCCGGCGAATTTCTGGTGGCCACGGCCGATGGCGCCGGCGGCAGCGACCATCGACTGTGGCGCGGCACTGGGGGCGGGGCCGGCTGGACGGAAGTGCCCTGCCCGGCCGGGTGCCTGTGGGAGAACCAGCCGCTGGAGGACCTGGAATTCGCCGGCGCCGGTGGCGTGGTGTGGGCGGTGAACAGCTCCGGCGCGGCGCGCAGCGACGATTCCGGCGCCACCTGGACCGGCGTCGGCGGCCCCTCGGGCGGCCAGCGCCTGGCGATCAACCCTGCGGCATCGGACGAGGTCTACGTTGCCGGGCGGGTCGGCCTGGCCTACACCACCGACAACGGCGCGACCTGGACCGAAGTGCTGGGCGGCTTCACCGGCAACGCGCTGCTGCACCCGGCCGAATCGACCGTGGTCGTCTACAACCCGTTCAACACCGCGCTTCAGCTTGCCGGCTCGCGGAGCAACGGCGTCTATCGCCGCACGTCGACCGTCAGCGATTCATTCCAGCCCGGCGTCGACGGCTTCAACGCCGCCAATATCCGGGCCGTGGACACCACCCTGGGCGACCGCGTTCACGCCGCGATCGGCGATGCGTTCTCGCCGACCCTGGCCAACTTCCGCAGCACCAACAATGCGCTGAGCTGGAGTCAGGTCAACGGCGGGCTCGAAGCCGACAGCCTGCGCAACATCGCAGTCGACCCGAACGACATCAGCGTGGTCTATGCCGGCGGCCTGTTCGTGCCCAAGTTCGACAGCGGCGGTACGCTGGTCCCGGCCAATGGCGGGGTCTACAAGAGCACCGACGGCGGCGTGACCTGGACGACCATCGACGCCGGCATTCCGGCGCCGGCCTCGTCGTTCGGCTTCTCGCCGTTCGGAACGGTGCGCGCAATCGCGATCGACCAGTACAGCAGCGTCGGCGGTGCATCGCAGACGCTGATGGTCGGCGGCTCCGGCCGGTTCACGCCGGACGGAGGCGGCGGCTTCACCAAGCTTGCCGCGCGCATCTACAAGAGCATCGACGCCGGGACCAACTGGGCCGCCAGCGACACCGGCATCGGCGGCGCGCAGGCCGGTGTCAGCGGCAACACCATCTTCGCGTCGGTGGCCCAGATCCTGCAGGACCCGAACGACATCTCGGGCAATACCTTCTACGCTGCGACGTTCCTGGGCGGCCAGGGCCCGTCGGACGTGCCGACCCTCGACAACGGCGTATTCAAGTCCACCGACGGCGGCGCCAGCTGGAGCCTCGCCAGCACCGGCCTCCCGCGCATCGGCGGCAATCCGGCCGCTTCGAACGAAAGCGTACTGTCGCTGGCGATCGATCCCACCGATCCGACCGGCGGAACGCTTTATGCATCGACCAACGATGTCGGCAACAACCTGGTCGGCACGGTCTACAAGACCATCGACGGCGGCGCCAGCTGGGCCTTCTCCGGCACCGGCTTGAGCGGGCGCGACGTGCGCGACCTCGTGGTCGACCCGCTGACCGGCGACGTCTATGCGGCCGTCGCGGATCCCCTCGGCAACGGCGACGGCGGCGTCTTCCTGAGCCAGGACGGCGGCGCCAGCTGGAACTCGATCAGCACCGGTTTCCCCGACTCGGCGGTCGCCACCAAGCTTGCCCTGGACAACACCGGCCCGCAGCTGATCATCCAGGCCGGCACGACGCGCGGTGTCCAGAGCTTCACGGTCGAGCCCGACGAGGACACCGACGGCGCCACCGACGCCACCGAGGGTGCAGCGCCCAACGGCGGCGACGGCAACGACGACGGCAACGACGACGCCAGCCAGGCCAATGTGGCATCGACCGGCGTTGCCGGTCCGATTCGAGGCGTCCAGAGCATCGTGACCGCCGAGTTGACGGCGGTTTCGGGCGTGTGCAGCCAGATCGAGAGCAGCTTCGGTCTCGACCTGCTGCAATCGGTACCGGCCGAAGACACCTACGACATGCCGTTCAACGGCCTGCACGTTCGAATTCCGGATTGCGAGCAGGCCGAACTGACGATCATCTATCACGGCTCCCTGTTCGACGACGTCTCGTTCGGGATCCGCGGCTACGGCCTGGATTTCCCGAACGAGGACATCGCCACCTGGCATGCCCTGCCGGCGACCGGCAATGGCGAGGCCTGGACCTTTACGCTGACCGACGGTGGCATCGGCGACGCCACGCCCGACGACGGCGTGATCGTGTTCCAGGGCGGCGCCAAGCGCCTGGCCGAGCGCTTCTTCAGCGACGGGATGGAAGCCGAGTAGGGTTTTCTCGAGTCAATCTTCGCGGCGGCGCAGCGCCCAGTGTTCGTTCCGGATACCGCTCTCCCGGTAGCCGGCCGCGGGCGTCGACGCCGCCGGCGCCAGCCGCCAGTCGGCGTTCGAAAGATCGCGGACCAGGGAAATCCGGTGGTGCCGCTGGGCAATCGCGTGCAGGTACCAGTCGTCGTACAGAGCGGAGTCCATGCCGATCGAAACGCGCTCGCCGGTAGCCTCGGCGACCTGCGCCAGGAAGGCGTGGTAATCCTCGTTCCGTCGCACCTCGCCGAGCCGGCCCAGCGTCACGACCAGGATGACCACCGCCGCAGCGGCAGCCAGCATCTTGAACGTCATTCGCAGGCGCGCCTCCAGTGCCGGGCGGGTGCGGTCGCCGGCACCTTCGAGCAGCCCGGCGCCGACCAACCCGAAACCCAGCGCGTAGAACGGGAGCGCCGGCACCAGGTAGTGGGCCGAATCCAGGTCGCCCATCACCAGCGGCAAGCTGGCCGCCAGACCGATCGCCAGCATCGCCACGGCCGGTCCGCCGGCCTTGCGCCAGCCGCCGGGCCTGCCGTCGCGCCGGACCCAGAGCCGCAAACCCGCCAGCAAGAGCAGCATGGGCGCGAGCTTCTTGACCAGTTCGAACAGCATCCCGGAATCGGCGCCCGAGACGCCTGATCGCCCAACGACCTGCTTTTGCCAGTAGAACGCCAGCATCTCGCGTGCGTCCGGCCACGCCAGCAGTGCAGCCAGCAGCAACGCGAACGCTGCGGCCAGCGCGACCTGGGCCGTCATGACCCGCCGCCAGCCAATTCGCGCGAACGCGGGCACCAGCAGCACCGGGGCGGCCAGCACGAAAAGGCCCACAGGCCCCTTGGCCAGAAACGCGAGCAGCGCCGCGGCCGCTGCGACGCCCGCGAACATCGCTGCCTTGCGCCAGTCGGTGGCGCGCAGCCCGTGCACGACGAGCAGCACCGAAAGCAGGCAGAACAGCGCAAGCGTGCTTTCGAGCACGTTGTTGCGATACGCCCACGACCACTTGGGCACCAGGACCCAGAGCAGCAGCGGCAGCCACCAGAATGCGGCCAGCGACTCCAGTCCACGCACCATGACAAGCCTCAGCCAGAGCGCGCGCATCAGCCAGGCCGTCGCCAGCATCACGACCAGGTCATATACGCGCTCGGTCAGGTAGCCGTCGCCCAGCAGCCGAAAGAAGAACGATTGCAGCCAGAAGACCAGCGGCGTGTGCTCGCGGAAAACCGGAAACAGCCCGGCGCTGAAATGCAGCGCCCACATCGTCCCGACGCCCTCGGCCAGGTTGCGACTGATCGCCGCGTAGATGGTCCCGTCCATGAACATGCCGATCGTGGCCATGGACGGCAGCAGCAGGAACGCGGCCAGCAGCGCGACAACCACAAGCGGGCGCGGATGAAGCGTGATCACGGCGTTCGGTCCATATCCGTTCAATCGGTTTCCGGCCCGGCCGGCCGTCACTGGATCATGCGTCCAAGCTCGGCCAGCAAGGCGTCCGATTCGGGAGAGGTCGCCAGCCAGGCGAGGCCGGCGATATTGACGACGACCGTGGCCTTGAACAAGATCTGAAACGGCTGCTTTCGGGTCTTGTGGCGAAACGCTCGCTGGGCGAGCAAGGCACCGGGCCAGCCGCCGGCAAGCGCGACCAGGTGCATGTTGATCTCGGGGATTCGCCAACGATTCTCGCGCGCGGCCTTCTTGTCCAGCGCGTACATGACGAACGCAACGGCACTGGCAACGACGTAGACCAGCAGCACGCTTGCGGCAAATCCGCCGGCAAGCCACGCGGCGACCAGCGCGACAAGGAAGACCAAGACGATGCCTGTTCGAGCATCCGGCGTGAATTTCCGCGCGGCGCCGGATCCCGGGGCGCCGATGAACGTCACGCCGTGGGCCTGCGCCCGGCCGCGCTTGTCGCGCCCGAGCTCGAAGCGCACGGCGTCGCCAACCGTTGGTCGACGCGCGTCGTCCCGGACAGCACTGATATGCACGAACACGTCCTCACCGCCCCCGCTCGGCGCAATGAAGCCGAAACCGCGGTCGTCGTTCCATCTCTCGATTCGGCCGGTGGCGCTCATGCACCCGAAACCCGTGTGGTCACGAACACAGTATCTCGCATCCTTTCGCCGGGTGTGAGCGCGATCGACAGGCCTTTCGGTTCAGGCAGAACAACTGGCGGGGCCGAGCTGATTCCGGGGTATCGCTGTCTGGTGGGTGTGCGCGCCGTGCGCTCTGATTACTTTTGTCGCTGCTTGGGCTTGACGAGGAATTCCGGCCGATTCCGCTGAGCTTCGGAAAACAGCGAATAGGTCTGATTCACATATTTCGAAACGTCGGCGATACTGTTGATGTACTCCTCGAGTTCGGTGGTTTTCTCCTGCTCCACCAGCCTCACGCGAGCCGATGGATTCTCGGTCTCGAACCGGACATAGAACCATGGTTCGCCGCGTTTGAGGATCAGCGGTTTGGACACGTCGTACCATTCAAAGGCCCAGCTTACAGGGCGCGGCCAGATATGTATGGGGAAGCGTCCCCCCATCTGAACGCCCGGCCGCGGCTCCGGGGAGTAATGAAGATACGGCGCGGTCTGATTGACGAAGCAGGGCTCGTCGGCGATGAAGACATAGGGCGAGATGATCTGGATGAGCGGCCTGTCGGGATGGCGCCATTCGCTTTGCGGGCCCACCATCAACATGCTTTTCAGACCGCTTTCGCGAATGCCCGACTTCTCGCCGTTCGCATCTTTCAGAGTCAGCGAACCGTTCGGCTCACGGACGAAATGAAGCGTAAGGTTGATCGGCACGGGAATGACGAAATGGCGCGCGTCGAAATCGATCGCCGCCGGGCAATGCTGGATGGATTTCGAAGAGGCGGGTTTCGGGTCGTCGCGCGAAAACGGCTTCGGCGGCGAGAAGATGACCGACGACTTCGGGGCCTGCAGCATCCAGCCGACGGTGACGGTTCTCTTCTTCCCGCGAACACTCTCCGCGCTTCGCGCTTCCTGCTCATCGGCGAAATATTCATCCCAGACCATTGAAACTCGGCTCCTTGCTTTACGCGATGCAACGACCGCATGTGCGGCTCCAACAGCGCGGTGGCGACAGTTTTGGAAATCGGCGCCGGCGGCGCCGCTATAGGCAATTGCTTACCGCCGACCGCATGGTCCGGCAGGCGTAGAGGGAGTATAAACGCCCCGTTTCCTGATTCCAAGCGGTATCTGGCGCGGCGCCGGGCTACATCCTGCCCGCCAGCCAAAGGCTCAGCCCCGGCCACCAGGTGATGATCAGCAGCGCGACCAGCAACCAGCCGAGAAACGGCAGGGTCGAGCGGTAGATGACCAGGATGTCCTTGTTGAACCTGTGGCTTGCAAGAAAGAGATTGATACCGACCGGCGGGGTGCAGTAGCCGATCTGCAGGTTGGCGAGGAAGATGATGCCGAGATGCACCGGGTCGACACCGAAGGCCAGCGCGATCGGGATGATCAGCGGCGCCATGATGACCAGCGCGGCGAAGATGTCGAGAATCATGCCGACGATCAGCAGCAGGATGTTGATCATGACCAGGAACATGTACTTGTTCGAGATCCACGGCTCGACCGACTCGAACAGGCGCTGCGGCACCTGGGTGTCGATCATGATGTTGGTCGAGGCCATGGACACGCCCAGCACCACCAGGATTGCACCGACCAGTACCATGGATTCGGCGATGATGCCGGGCAGCTTCTTCCAGGCGATATCGCGCCGGATCGCGACCAGCGTGACGATGACCCAGGCCGCGGTCACCACGGCGGCCTCGATGACCAGCAGATAGCCGCCGTAGATACCGCCAAGCACCACGAACGGCAGCGGCAGTTCCCAGAGCGCGGCCTTGAGGCTGGGGCCGATCGGAGGTTTTGGGGTTTCATCTTTCGGCAGATGAATGCCGGCGCGCATGGCCCAGCCGGCCATCAGCAGCAGCATCAGCAGACCCGGCAGGATCCCGGCCAGAAACAGCTCTTCGATACGAATGCCCTGCCCCGGTGCGACCTGCTGGGCGACCACGGCGTAGAGGATCAACGGCAGCGATGGGGCAAACAGCACCCCCATGCTGGAGCCGGCCGTGACCAGGCCCAGCGAAAATCTTTCCGGGTAGCCGGCCTTGAGCAAGGCCGGCAGCATAAGCGAGCCCAGGGCGACCACCGTGATGCCCGAAGCGCCGGTGAACGCGGTCATCAGCGCGAACAGGCCCAGCCCGAGTATGGCAAGCCCGCCCGGCATCCAGCCGAACATGGCGCGCGTGAGGTCGACCAGACGCTCGGGCGTTCTCGAATGGGACAAGAGTACGCCGGCAAAGGTGAACAACGGCAGCGCGACCAGCACCGGCAGTTCGCCGATGCGCTGGAACTCCATCACCACCAGGGTCATGTTCAGGCCCTGGTCGTTGAATGCGGCGAGCGCGCCCAGCGCGATGACCGCGAACAACGGCATGCCGAGCAGCGCCAGCAGCGCGAGCAGGATCAGCAGCATCTCAGCGCTCCGGCCTGCGGGCCGAATACAGCGCGAACGCGTGGCGCATGAACCGCCAGCCCATCAGCGCAAATCCAATCGGAATGATGATCAGCACGCCCCAGCGCGGGACGTTGAGGAAGGCGATGTCGTTCATCTGAATCTCGAGCTGGAGCAGGCTGACGCTCGCAGCCGCCAGCGTGACGCAGATCAGCGCCGTCAACAGGTACATGGCGCGCTGCACCCAGGGCTGTACTTTGTCGGGCAGCCGGTGCAGCAGTACGTCGATCTTGATGTGGCGGGCCTGGCCGGCCGCCAGCACGCCGGCCAGCATGGTGATCCAGAGCACGCCGGCGCGCATCGCGTCGTCGGCCCAGGCCAGCGAGCTGTCGGCGAAGTTGCGAAGCCCGATCTGGGCCAGGCCGATCATCACGATCGCGATGAATATCGCGCTGAGCAGTCCGACTTCCAGGTTCCGGACGAGGCCGCCGCCGTGGTTTCCGATCGTCGGATCTTCCGATCCCGTGGTCTCCGGCTGAATCCCGCTCATTGGTCCTGCGACCGAATCTCTTCAAGGCGCTCGCGCAGGCGCTCGATGCCCGGCACTTCGAATTCGCCCGAGGCCAGCATTTCATCCAGCACCTGGTTCGAAATCCGCTGCCATTCGCGCACGTCGTCCCGATCGGGCTCCACGATCTCGATGCCCTGCTCCACCAGCGCTTCGCGGGCGTCGCTATTCTCGTTGACCGTCTGGGCTTCCTGTTCGCGCAGCGCCTCTCCGAACACGGTCAGCCAGACGGCGCGATGTTCGGGCGAGATTCGTTCGAAGGCCTTGCGGTCCACCGCCATCACGCCGGCCGTCATCAGCACCGGCAGGTCCAGCATGTACTTGGCGCGGGTATGCCACTGCAGAATGATGGCGCCGGACATGGTGTTGGCGAACGTGTTGATGGTCCCGGTCTGCAGCGCGGTGTAGACGTCGGCCAGGCTCAGCGGAACGGCGCTTGCACCGATGCGCTCCAGCGTGCGGCGCGACAGCGGATCGTTTTCCGGAATCCACACCCGAAGACTGGAGGACACGTCATCGGTACTGGCGATGCGCTCGCGCGAGAAAAGATATGCGAATCCACCGTTGGTGATTGCTGGCGCGACCATGCCGGCCTCGTGCAGCGCGTCCAGGATGAAGGGATCGAACTCGTCGCGCAGCTGGGCCAGTTCCGACGCGTTCTTGAACTGGAACGGCAGTGAATACAGGTTGGTTTCGGGCGCGACACCGGCCAGTTCTCCGACCGTGAATACGCCGCCCTGCAGCTGGCCCAGCTTCATCCGGCGCAGCACCATGTCGGATCCGCCCATGACGCCGCCGGGGTAGAAACGCGTCACGACCTTGCCGTCGGTCTGCGCCTTGACTTCATCGGCCGCGGCGTTGAGCACTTCCATCCAGCTCGAGCCATCCGGCGCAAGCGTGGCAATCTTGAGCTGCTGGGCGGCAAGCGGCGCCGCGCTGAACGCCAGGGCCAGAAGCAACGTACCCGCGAAGATGATGTTTTTCGTCATTCGGTTTTCCTTGCAGTTCCGGGTCGTCCAAGGTCCGGTCAAAAAAAGATGTCGTCGGTCCGAGCCAGCAGTTCGCGAGCCCGCGCCTTGGCGATGCGGTTGGCCAGCACGTAGCCGGGCTGATCGGCGTCGGCCGCCAGCACTTCCTCCAGCAGTTCGACATAGAGTTCGCGATCAAACACCAGCCGCGCGTATTCGTCGGCCATGAACACGTTCACCATCAGGTTCCGGCCCGAAGAGACCTCGCGCGCGCGCTGAAAATACTGCTCGGCCAGGTCGGGACGCCCGCCCGCGGCAGGCGGGCGCTGACTGTTGAGCACGCCCAGGTAGAGCCATACCGCGCCGTCGTCGTGTTCGGGCGCCATCCCCGCCACCGTCTCCAGCAGCAGCTCTGCCTTGGGCAGGTCGGCCAGCGCGCTGTAATCGCTGCTGGCCGAGGCGATCCAGGTCACCCATGCCGTGCCCAGCGCGTAGGCCATATCGACATCCCCGGGTTGCAGTTCCGCGACGCGCTGCTCGAACGCCTCGAACGATTTCTCGCCCGCATTGCACAACGGCGTTTTTTCTAGGCAGGTCGCGCGCCGGGCGTAACCGAGCGCGCGTGCGCTCATCCGCCGTGCGCCGTCGGCGTCTTCGACGAAAAGACTGGCGTAGGTGCCGGTCATCGAGGCCAGGTTGACCAGCAGGTCGGCGTCGTCGGGATTGGCCTGGCGACGGGCCTCGAGAATCAGCAGGAACGCCGGCAGCCCACGCTCGACGACCAGCGGCTCGTCGTAGTTGACCACCGCCTGCTCCAGATCGGTCGCGAAGTTGGAGGTGGCGCGGTCGATCAGCGCGCCGCAGCCGCCGATCAGCAATGCGGCCGCCATCAACGAAAGCCTCGCAATCATGGCGAAAGGACCACCAGCCCGCCGGCCTCGGCCGTGTTCTGCATCAGCGTGGCCACCGTCATCGGCCCCACCCCGCCCGGCACCGGCGTTATCCAGGAGGCGCGCCGACTGGCGGCCTCGAAATCGAGGTCTCCGCGAACCCGGCCTTCCGGATCGCGGTGTATGCCGATGTCCACGGCCACGGTGCCCGGCTGTATCCAGTCGGCGTCTACCACGCCCGGCTTGCCGACCGCGACGAACAGGTACTCGGCCTGGCGCACCAGCGATTCCAGGTTCCTGGTGAACCGGTGCGCCACCGTCACCGTGGCGCCGGCCAGCAGCAGTTCGAGCGCCAGCGGTCGACCGACGATATTGGACGCGCCGACGACCACCGCGTGCTTGCTCTTGGTATCCAGACCGTAGGCGTTGAGCAGCGTCATCACGCCGCGCGGCGTGCACGGCCTGAGCCCGGGATTGCGCAGCGCGAGCCGGCCGACATTCAGCGGATGGAAGCCGTCGACGTCCTTTTCGGCCGAAATTCGCCGGGTCACCGCGTGCTCGTCCATGTGCGGCGGCAGCGGCAGCTGCACCAGGATCCCGTCGATCTCGTCGTCTGCGTTGAGCTGATCGATCAGCGCCAGCAGGCTTTTCTGGTCCGAGCCGTGGGTCAGGCGGTAGTCGCGCGAGACGATCCCGGCGCGAGCACAGGCCTTGACCTTGTTACCCACGTAGATGTCGGAGGCGGGGTCGTCGCCGATCAGCACCACGGCCAGCCCGGGCGGACGCTCGCCGCGCTTCGCACCGTTGGCCACGGCCTGGGCGACGTTGGCGATCAGCCTGTCGGCGATCGCCCGTCCGTCGAGGATGGATGCTTGGGTGTCTTCAGACATGGTCGCTATTGTACCGGCGTGCTCGCGAACGGTTCGATAAGGTTCAATCGCCGCTCGGTCGGCTCAGTCGATGTCCGCCAGCCACTCGCCGGCCTTTCGCCCGCTGGTCCATGCGCCTTCGACACGACTGCCCGAAAGCCAGTCCCCGGCGATGGCCAGGCGCCGTTCCGCATCGGTGATCGTTCCCCGCTCGAGCGGGTAGCAGGCCTGCGCGTATCGCCAGCGGTGCGCGGTGCATCCGGCCGTCTCGGGCAACGCTTCTCCGACCAGTTCGCCGAAAGCCGCGGCAAGGAGCTCGGCCTGTTCCTCCGCCGGCGCCTCCAGGTGCGCCCGCGACCAGTCCGCCGATGCATGCAGCACCCAGTCGTTGCCCTCGCGCCCCGGCTTCGATGAGTTGCGCGCCACCCAGGACAGCGCGCCCGAATGGTTGATGAAGGCTGCATCGAAGCCGGGGTCGAAGGGTTTTCTGAACGACAGCATGCCGGCGACGCATGGATTGAAGGCGATACCAGCAATCGGGTCATGGAGCGGATCGGGTTCGCCGAGCAGCGCCGCGGTCTGTGCCGGCGGCGCGGTGATCAGAAGCCTGCGAGCCTGCAGTCGCTCACCCGAGCCCAGTTCGAGCCGCCACTCCCTGTCGAATTCAAGTTCAGCCACGCGCTGCTCGAAGCGGCAGTCCAGGTCGGCGGCGTAGTGACGACAGACTGCATTCATGCCCGGCACGGCGACGAACCGCGACACTTCTTCCGGATCACCGTGAGCCGATCTGTCGCCGATGACGGCCAGTTTGGGACGCCAGGGCTGAACCAGGCCGGCATCCTGCCATTGCTGAAGCTGGCGGCCGAACGCCGCACTGCGCGCGGTGAAGTACTGGGCGCCGTGATCGAAGCGTGCGCCGTCCCGACGGCGCGTTGCGCTGCGTCCACCCGGCCCGCGGGACTTCTCGAGCACCACGACCTTGCGCCCGGCCGCGGCCATAGCGCGCGCCGCCGTGAGTCCGGCCCAGCCTGCCCCGATAACCAGCGTATCTATGCTCATCTATCCGTCCTGCCTGGTGCGGGTCACGTTGCCGGTATCGAATCCCTGCCGCTCGGCCTCGGCGAGGAGTTCATCGATTCGAGTTTCCGGCAGCGACGGTTTTCGCGCCAGGATCCAGAGATATTCGCGCGACGGCGCGCCGATCAGCGCCGAACCATAGTCGTCGGCCAGTGCCATGACCTGGTAATCGCCCCAGACGAACGGCAGCCAGCTCAGCCAACGCGGGGCGAACCGCACCTTCAGCGCCGCTTCGCGATCGGGATCCGGGCGCCGTGCCACGCCTTCGGCTTCATCCGGTTCGCCGCCGGGCAACTCGCAGCGGTTGACCACCTTGATTCGTCCGCTCTCCAGCAGCGTGTACTCGGCCGTGACGTTCGCCGCACACTGGTCCTGGAACCGGTTGGGCAGCCGAGCGATCTCGTACCACAGCCCCTGGTATCGATCCAGGTCCACCGATTCGACCAGCTCCAGGGGATGGTCCTGGGCGGCCAGCCTTGCCGGCCAGAACACGCTGGCCATCATCAAAACCACCGACGCGCTTGTCATCAGATCAACCCGCAAGTTCGAGATCCTCCAGCTCGGACTCGGTAAAGCCCGCGTCCAGCCGAGCCTGGTGATTGAACGGCCCACGCAGCCCGCCGGCATAGTACTCGCGCAGCAGCGAACGGAAAGTGGCTTCCGGCGCCAGGCCGCGCTGTTCGCACAAATACCGGAACCAGCGGCTGCCTATCGCCACGTGGCGCACTTCCTCTTCGAGGATGATCTCCAGGCAGGCCACCGAGGCATGGTCCCCGGCATTGCGCAGCTTTTCGATCATGCCCGGCGTCACGTCGAGCCCGCGCGCCTCGAGCACCCTGGGCACCAGCGCCATACGCACCAATGGATCGTGCGCGGTCTGTTCGGCCATTTCCCAAAGACCGTTGTGCGCCGGCAGGTCGCCGTAGGCCGCGCCCATTTCGTGCAGGCGCGTCTCGAGCAGCCTGAAATGCCGGGCCTCGTCGAACGCCACGCTCAGCCAGTCCCGGTAATAGTCCCCCGGCATGCCGGCAAAGCGCAGCGCGGCGTCCAGCGCCAGGTTGATGGCATTGAACTCGATGTGTGCGACCGCGTGCAGGAGCGCGATACGACCCTGCACCGAGCCCAGCCCGCGCCGCGGCAGGCTGGCCGGAGAGACAAGCCCAGGGCGTTCCGGACGACCGGCCCGGCACGATCGCGGATCCTCATGCTGGACCGCATCGGCCGAAAAGCCGCTCCATAGTGAATCGACCCGGCGGCACTTGACCGCCGGGTCGCATTCTTCAAGCGCGTCGGCGACGTCCGCCCAGCGCATCAGGAAGCGTTGATGGCCTCGACCAGCGCATCGGCGAACCCGGAGGTGGAAACTTCCGTGGCGTTGTCGATCTGGCGGGCGAAATCGTAGGTCACGATGCCCTTGGCCACGACCTGTTCGAATGCCCGCTCGATCATCCGGCCGACTTCCGACCAGCCGATGTAGTCGAACATCATCACGCCGGAGAACAGCAGCGAGGACGGGTTGACCTTGTCCTTGCCCGCGTACTTGGGCGCGGTGCCGTGGGTGGCTTCGAAAACGGCCACGTTGTCGGCCATGTTGGAGCCCGGCGCGATGCCGATGCCGCCTACCGATGCAGCCGCCGAATCCGAAAGGTAATCGCCGTTCAGGTTCATCGTGGCCAGCACGTCGAACTCGCCCGGGCGAAGCTGAAGCAGCTGGAACATGATGTCGGCGATCCGATCCTTGATCACGATCTTGCCCTCGGGCCGCTTGCCGTCGTGCTTGTCCCAGAGTTCGTCTTCGGTGATGGTCACGTCGCCGAACTCCTGGGCCGCGACCTCATAGCCCCACTTGCGGAAGGCGCCCTCGGTGAACTTCATGATGTTGCCCTTGTGCACCAGCGTCACCGACTCGCGCTTGTTCTCGATCGCGTACTCGATGGCCTTGCGCACCAGCCGCTTCGTGCCGAATTCAGAGATCGGCTTCACGCCCAGGCCGGCGTCGTCGAAGAACTTCGCGCCCATTTCGTTGCGCAGGAAGTCGGCCAGCTTCTTGTTCTCCGGCGTTCCGGATTCGAACTCGATGCCCGAGTAAACGTCCTCGGTGTTCTCGCGAAAGATCACGACGTCGAAGTCTTCGGGCTTGCGCAGCGGCGACGGCACGCCCTTGTAGTACTTGACCGGACGGACACAGGCATAGAGATCCAGCGTCTGTCGCAGCGAAACGTTGAGCGAGCGAAAGCCTTCGCCCACCGGGGTCGTCAGCGGACCCTTGATGGCCACGTTCAGTTCCTTGATCGCGTCGAGCGTTTCCTGCGGGAAATAATCGCCGTCGTAGATACCGGCGGCCTTCTCGCCCAGGAACAACTCGGCCCAGTGCACCTTGCGCTTGCCGCCGTAGGCCTTCTCGACCGCGGCATCCCAGACCTTGAGACAGGCCGGCGTGATGTCGACGCCGATGCCGTCGCCCTCGATGAAACCGAGGATCGGGTCATCGGGTACGTTGAGCTTGTCGTTTTCGACCGAAATGCGGGTGCCGGCATCCGGCATTTTTACGTGTTGGTATCCCATGACCATCCTCTTTAACGATTGAATAATTCCGCAGGCTGTATTCTATCAGCTTGCCCTGTCGATCCTGCCCATGGCGCCAAAGCCCTTAATCCCAGCGCAGGGCCCGGAATCCGGTCAAGCGCATTCCCCACGATCCGGACATGCACCGGCCCGCGGGCGGGCCGACTTGATCGGCAACGCCCGGGAACGGCCGGACGGATTCCCGCTCGTTGCCGCGGTCGCATCGGTCCTGGTGCACGCCGTCGTGATCGCAATGCTGGCGAGCACGCCGCTTCGGCCACCCGTCCGGTCGCCCGAAAACAACGTCATCACCATGCGCCTGATCCCGCGACCGGTGATCGATGAGCGCACACCCGCCGCCGATGTCCAGCCGCCGGAGGCAACGGTCGAGCCCGACACCGAGACGCCACCCGAACGCGAACCCGTCCCGGAGCCGGTCGCGGCATCGTCGAGCGACGAGCCCTCGACAAGCGATGCATCGACGATTTCCGAATCAGCCGAGGAACCCGCGCAGGCACGGACCGGCACGCTGCGCGCCACCATACTCGAACAGGTGCGTGCGCTGCCCGCCGAATCCGAGGGCGAGCGCGGCCCTGCCCTGCCGTGGATATCGAGCGGCGAGCCGATACCCGGCGTTCCGGGTGTCCGCGGCTGGATTTCGGCATACGTCGGGACGGTCGAGAGCAGCTCGGATACCTGGAAGGACAACGACGGCAGCAGCCGCGGGCGCTACGTGCTGGCCAACGGCACCGTGGTCTGCACCCGCCGCCGCGCGCCGACCATCGATGAACTGATGAACCCATGGAAATCGACCGCGGTCACGATGGGCTCTATCTGCGGCCGCCAGCGACCCGACTCGCCCGACTTTTCCGACCCACGCGTCCAGCCGCCGCCGTCGTCCGTTGGAGGACCGCCGGCGGACGGCGAGTAGTCACGTCGCCGTCATCGCGCCGACTCGATCCGACCGATCAGATCGTCGACTGCAACCACCTCCTGATGCGCGGGATCGGCATGAACCCCGACGATGATCCTGCGGGCCGACAGGGCGCGTGAATGCGCCTCGCCGCTTCGACCCCGCTTGAGCGCGAGCTCGGCCTGGCCGGTTAGGATGTCGGCCACGTGCCGATGGTTTTCGCCAAGCTCTCGCCGGCACATTTCCAGCGCTTGCGCGTAAAGCGCCTCAGCTGTCGCGTATTCGCCGAGATCGGAATGGACGCCGGCCAGATTGGACAGCACCAGCGCGATGTCATGGTGGGATTCTCCATAGGCGGCGCGATAGTTCGACAGGGCCTGCTCCAACAGCGCACGCGCTTCCTCGAACCTCCCCTGCTTGCGCAACGTGGCGGCCAATGCATTCAGGCTGACGCCGACCGACGGATGATCCGGCCCCATTCGCGACTGGCGCAACGCCAGCGCCTCGCGGTGATACTGCTCGGCATGCGTCCAGCGGTTCCGGTTGCTGTTGAGCCAGCCGAGCTGGTAGATCACGCTGGCCACCGCCGGGTGGCCTGTCTCGAATGCCTGCCTGCGCTGCGCCAGCGCTTCGAGATACATGGCCTCGGCCCGTTCGTAGTCACCCATCTGGGTCAGCAGGGTCGCCAGGTTGGTCAGCGAAAAAGTCGTATCCGGATGGCTGTCGCCCAGCACGCGCCGACGGATCTCAAGCGCCGTCGTATAGTGCTCTACCGCCTCTTCCCTTCGATCAAGCCCGGCCAGCGCCAGCGCGAGGTTGTTGTGCGCAGAAGCGAGATCTGCAGTTTCGGGCAATGACTCGCGGCGAAGCTCGAGTACGCGCCGGAAGCGCCGTTCGGCGGCCTCGAAACGCCCCAGGGAATACAGAGAGAGCCCGATGTTGTCCAGCGCCTCGGCCACGGTAGCCGGATCTTCTGGATCACTGAGCGACAGCGCATTCTCGTGCGCATCCAGCGCCTCGCGGTAGCGACCCAGCGAGCCCAGCGTGCCACCGAGCAAGGTCCAGGCAGCTGCGCGCTCGGCGTCGGGCACGCCCGGCGTGCGCTGCAGAATATCGAGCGCGCGGGACGCCATTTCGCGTGCGCTTTCGTACTCGGCAAGCGACCGATTCACCCGGGCCAGCGCGTGGAACATCTCGGCCTGGACCAGCGGCGCTTCACGCAGCGTCTCGACCTGCTCCACGCCCTGCCGCACGAGGTCGCGCGCGCTCAGGTCTCGCCCCGGGTGGCGGTAAGGATCGGCCTGGTCGAACAGGCTGACCAGGAATTCGCTGACCCGCTCGGTCTTGTCCGCCTCCAGTCGCGCCAGGTCGCGCTGGGCCTCTGCGCGGTCACGCTCCATCCCGGCGATACGCGCCTGCCATCCGGTGCCGACCAGCCCGATCATCAGCAACAGCATGGCTACGCCGCCCAGGCCCACGCCGACAGGGTTGCGCTGCACGAACCGCTGTAGCAGGTAGCTCCGGCTGGGTGGCCGCGCCGCCACCGGTTGCAGTTCCCGATACCTTTCGACATCCTTGACCAGCGCCGAGACGCCGGCATATCGGTCGGCCGGATCCGGCGCGCAGGCCCTGGCGATGATCGCCGCGAGGTCAAGCGATCTTGAATATCGACCCGAGAGCGTCCCGGACCAATCCGTGTCCGGGTTCCCGACTTCGCCGGTGAGCATCCAGTAAAGCAATACCCCGAGCGCGTAGACATCCGACTGGGTGGAAGCCGGCTCGCCGGCGATCTGCTCCGGCGCGGAAAATGCCGGCGTCAAGGCATGAAAGCCGGTTTCGTCCACGTCTTCCTCGGCCAGCAGCCGGGCCACGCCGAAATCCAGCAGTCGTACACGACCCTCCGGCGTGACCCGGATATTGGCCGGCTTGATGTCGCCGTGCACCACGCGCCGCTGGTGGGCATGACCGACGGCGTCGGCCACCTGCGCGAACGCGTCGAGGCAGCGACCGGTATCGTGCCGGGCCACCCCGGCGCAATCGGTCAGGTCTTCGCCGGGCACCCAGTCCATGACCAGGTAGGTCTGTCCGTCCTCGGTTTCCCCGCCGTCCAGGATACGCGCGATGTTGGGGTGGTCCAGCCGCGCCAGCAACTGCCGCTCCACTTCCAGCCGCTGCTTGAGACGGGAATCCCTGCGCAGCCGGATGAGCTTTACGGCGGCTTCCATTTCGAAGGCGCCGTCGGCGCGTTCGGCGCGGTAAACCATTCCCATGCCGCCGGAACCGACGGGTTCGACCAGCCGCCAGGGCCCGATACGGGTTCCGGCCGGGAGTGCGACGTCGTTCCTGTCGATTTCGGAGAACGCCGCCCGTCCGGCACGCTGAAACAGCGTCTCGAGATACTGCGCCGGTTCGGCGCTTGCCTCGACCAGCGCCGAAAGACGCGAATGCAGGCGCGGACAACGCTGCTCGATCCCGGCCAGCAATCGTCGGCGCTCGCCGGACTCGCGATCCAGCAGGTCGTCCAGCAGCGTGTCCAGAAGCCGGCGCCGGGCCGGTGTCAGGCGGGCGTGAAGTTTCGACATTCGCGCATTATCTCATCACTCCCTCAGGCGAATTCCCGTTCAGCGGGGCTTCAGGCTCGTTTTCGTATAACGGTTCCACAAAGGCCGCTGCGGCCGCGACAAGGATACCGACATGACAACCGCCAACTCACGTATCGCCTTCATCCTGGCCGGTTTCCTGGTCCTGGGCCTGGGGCTGTCAGGCGAGCCCGCTTCGGCCGAAGCGCCGGACGGTTTCAGCCAGCCGGAGCTCGACCAGATGCTGGCGCCGATCGCGCTGTACCCGGACACCGTGCTGTCACACGTGCTGATCGCCGCCACCTACCCGCTGGAAGTGGTCCAGGCCGCGCGCTGGTCGCGGGCCAACCCCGGGTATGCCGGCGAGTACGCGGTGGAGGCGGTCGAGCACATGCCCTGGGACCCCAGCGTGATGGCCTTGGTGGCGTTTCCCGAACTGCTTGCGAGGATGGACGCCGACCTTGTATGGACCCAGCGACTGGGCGATGCCTTCCTGGTGCAGGAATACCAGGTGCTCGACACCATCCAGTACCTGCGCGACGAGGCCTACGCCGCTGGCCACCTGCGCAGCAACGAGTACGTGCGCGTGGTGCGCGAGCCAACCTATATCTACATCGAGCCGGCCGTGACCCGCGTGGTCTACGTGCCCTACTACGACCCGCGCGTGGTCTACGGCGCCTGGCGCTGGTCGGCCTATCCGCCGATCTACTGGAATCAACCGCACGGATATCGTCATCGCTCGGGTTACAGTTTTTACTGGAGCAGCGGCCACCACGTGCAGTCCGCGTTCTTCTTCAGCGCCTTTCACTGGTCCAGCCACAGGGTCGTGGTGCACGACTATCACCGCTACGGACATCGAGACCGCGGCAAGCATGCCTATGCCGTCCACAGGTTCTCGTCCGGTCGCGACGTGGCGCAATACAGCAATTCGCGCCACTGGAAGCACGAGCCCGAGCATCGCCGCGGCGTCGCCTACAGCCGGGGCATCGACGAGCGTCACGCAATCAAGACGTCCGACCGCTCGAACCGCTACAGCGACGACCGTCGCGATCTGCTGAGGCAACGCTCGCGCACGGCTGATCTCACGACCGAACGCTCGATCGCACGATCGACCGCTTCGGACTCGAGAAGCCGGCAGGTTTCCAATTCTGCTGCTCGAAGCCGCAACGAGATCCAGCGCGGCAGCAGTTCCAGTCGCGACAAGGATCGCCGCCAAACGGCTGCAACCAGCCGACGCAGCGCCGTCGCCTCGACCCCGGAGTCGTCCAGCCAGCGCTCGAGCCGACCGGACACGCGCCGCGCAGCCCCGGATCGGACATCCATCCGCCGGGAACTGGCGCAGGGCCGCTCGTCGGTCGGTCGACCCGCCCCGCGAACGGAATCGCGCGACAACAGCCCGAACAGGGCTCGCGCTACGGCACCCGACCGGACCTCCGCGAGAAAGGCACTGACGCAGGGCCGCACCTCACCCGACCGCCAGACCCGCACGAGTTCGCGTGAAAGCAGCTCGAACCGCGCTCGCGCCGGACAGTTGCAGTCTTCGACCAGGCAATCGCCGTCCGGCTCGGCAATGCGCTCGTCGTCAGGCGCGACGCCGCAATCGTCATCCCGCTCGCGACCCGCGGCAGCCAGTCGAGCGCCCCAGGCCCGTTCGCGTCCGTCTTCGGATTCGGCCAGCTCCCGCGCCCGCGGGAACCGCCAGGCGATTTCACGCGCATCGTCGCGGGGCACTGCCGGCCGAACCCCTCAGGCCAGTACGCCGTCGCGCGCGGTCCGCGCCGAGGCACCGAAGCGCACCCGCTCCGGCGGCCAGACCGGCCGGGCGGAACTCCTGCGTTCCCGGGATCGAAGTCGGGATGGAGACCGCGGACAGTAGTCGTCCCAATCGTCGTAGCAATCGGCGGGGGTGACAGTCGCGGGTCACGGTTTGGCAATCGGGTTAACATTGCCCGATTCCCCCACGGCAGATGAACCATGGCCCTGGTCAACGTCGAAGCGCGCGAGCACGTACTGCTCATCGGGCTGAACCGCCCGGAAAAGATGAACGCGATGAACCGCGAGATGTATCACGCCATTGCGGCCGCGTACGGGCGCCTGGCGCGTGAACACGAGCTTCGAGCGGGACTGGTCTACGCCGAGGGCGAGCATTTCACCTCGGGGCTTCAGCTCGACGACTGGGCCGAAACCTTCGCCAACGGCAAGGGGATGGAACTGGGCGAGGGCGAGATCGATCCGTTCTTCGTCGTCGGTGAGCCCTTGAACAAGCCCGTCGTCTTCGCGACCCAGGGGATCTGCTTTACCTGCGGCGTCGAGATGATGCTCAATGCCGATATCCGGGTGGCCGCATCCAATACCCGCTATGCCCAGCTGGAGGTCAAGCGCGGCATCTTTCCTTGCGGCGGCGCGACCTTCCGACTCCCGGAAGAGATCGGCTGGGCCAACGCCCAGAGATACCTGCTCACCGGCGATGAATGGAGCGCGCAGCAAGCGTTTGACTGGGGCCTGGTGCAGGAACTGGTCGAACCCGGTGAGCAATTCGACAGCGCCTGGCAGATTGCGCAGAAGGTCGCGCGTGCCGCGCCGCTGGGGGTCCAGGGGAGTCTTGCATCATCCCGCCTGGCTCGACTCGAGGGCCACGCCGCGGCCAGGCGGGCATTGTTCACGTCGCTGGAACCGGTCATGGCCAGCGAGGATGTGAAGGAAGGGATTCGTTCGTTCCTGGAGCGGCGCGAGGCCGTGTTCAAGGGGGAGTAGACCCCTGTTGGTTGTTGGTTGTTGGAGCGAGGGAGAGAGTCGATGAAACTGCAGTTGGCGACGTGGCCGGAGGTCGAGGCCTATCTGAAGACAAGCGACGCGGTCGTGGTTCCGATCGGGTCGACCGAGCAGCACGGACCCACCGGGCTGATCGGCACCGACGCGATCTGCCCGGAGGTGATCGCCGCCGGCATGGCGGAGCGGAATGTGCTGGTCGCGCCGACGCTGAGCATCGGCATGGCGCAGCATCACCTGGCCTTCCCGGGCTCGATCACGCTCAGGCCGAGCACCTTGATGGCGGTCATTCGCGACGTCGTCGGCTCGCTCGCCAACCACGGCTTTCGCCGCTTCATGTTTCTCAACGGTCACGGCGGCAACATCGCTACCGTGCACTCGGCATTCGCCGAGATCCATTGCGAGTCCAGCATGGCCGGGCGCGCATCGGAACTGCACCTGGAGCTGTTCAACTGGTTCACGGGCCCCCGCATCAAGAAGCTCTCGGCCGAGTTGTTCGGCGACGCCGAAGGCTCGCACGCCACCCCTTCGGAGATTTCGCTGACCTGGCACGCCTATCCCGACCGCGCGACCGATACCGTACTCGACCCGAAACGGGCGCCGGACGGCGATTTTCGAGACGCCATCGACTATCGCAACACCTTCCCCGACGGCCGAATCGGCTCCGAACCGGACCTTGCAAGCGTGGCACACGGAGAACGTCTTTACACGGCGGGCCTGGAAGATGCCATGGAGGCGCTCGACCGGCTTCGCAATAAATGAAACGCCGGCTCGCTCATGAAAGCTTGCCGGGAAACGAGCGGTCCGATATCCGTACTCGACCGCCAGGACTCGAACAGGACTGATCGACATGACCGAATCCACCTACACGCCGCCGAAAGTCTGGGAATGGGAACCGGGCAACGGCGGCAAATTCGCCAACATCAACCGCCCGACCGCCGGACCGACGCACGAGAAGAAGCTGCCGGTCGGCAAGCACCCGCACCAGCTCTACTCTCTGGCCACGCCCAACGGGGTGAAGGTAACGGTGATGTTCGAGGAGCTGCTGGCGCGTGGACTGTCGGACGCCGAGTACGACGCCTGGCTGATCGACATCGGCGAGGGCGACCAGTTCGGATCGGGCTTCGTCGAGGTGAACCCGAATTCCAAGATTCCGGCCATGGTGGACCACGCCACCGAACCCGTCACCCGGCTGTTCGAATCCGGTTCGATACTGCTCTACCTGGCCGAAAAGTTCGGTGTCTTTCTGCCCAAAGGCCACCAGGCCCGCACCGAGTGCCTGAACTGGCTGTTCTGGCAGATGGGCAGCGCGCCGTACCTGGGCGGAGGCTTCGGCCATTTTTACGCCTATGCGCCGGAGCCGATCAAGTACTGCGTCGATCGCTTCACGATGGAAGTCAAGCGCCAGCTCGACGTGCTGGACCGGCACCTGGCCGACCACGAGTACATGGCCGGCGACGACTACACCATCGCCGACATGGCGATCTGGGCCTGGTACGGCCAGCTTGCGCTGGGGCGTTTGTACGACGCCGCGGAGTTCCTGCAGGTCGACACCTACGAAAACGTCCAGCGATGGAGCAGGACGATAGACGCCCGTCCGGCGGTTCTGCGCGGCCGCATGGTCAACCGTCCGTTCGGCGACCCGGCGATGCAGTTGCGGGAGCGTCACGACGCCAGCGACTTCGAGTTGCGCACTCAGGACAAGATCGGCGAATCGGATGATTGATTCGAATCCAGGTGAAGATCGCATTCCGAGGGCGGCGCGTTGCATGGCGCTGGCAACGGCCTTGACCGTCTTGCCGGCATTGCTTTCGCAGGCAGTCGGAAAATCGGTCGGCGATGAGTCGGCGGTCCCCGATCCGATCAGCGCCCTGTTCACGCGCCTCCCCGAAAACCTCGACGGCTGGCAACCCGAAGGGATGGACGGCGCGATCGCGATTCAGATGCTGCCGGCGGTCGGGCGCGAAGACCTGGCATCCAGGTTCGGACGTCCACGCGGACGGCCCTGCCCGACGCTGCCGGGCGATCCGATCCCGTCGCTTGCCGATGCAGCACGCGAGGCACAGGTCGTCATCGTCAGCGAGGCGCACGACCAGCCGCTGCACCGACAGGTGATCGGCGAACTCGGGCTGGCGCTGGCCGACGAATTCGACTGGTTCGCCGCCGAGACTTTCGTGCATGAAGCGGTGGCCGATCGAAAGGCCGGTCGTATCCCGATGGCGTTGGGGTCGTATTCCGACGAGCCGATGTTCGGCCGTGAACTGCGGGCGCTGGATGCGGCCGGGTACCACTTTGTCGCATACGAGATTCTTCCGCACCAGAGCGCGCCGGAAGATGCCAATACCGCCGAACAGGTCATCGCGCGCGAGGAGGCCCAGGCGGAAAACCTCATCGCCGGCGTACTGGATGAGCATCCGGACGCCCGTATCCTCGTGCACGTCGGATACTCGCACGCGCTCGAAGCGCCGGTAAACAACTTCGAGCGCGAAATCGAATGGTTTGCCGCAAGATTGAAACGCAAGACGGGCATTGATCCGTTGACGGTTTCGCAGACGCATTGCTCGCTCCCCGACGCAACGGCCGCGAATGCGCTGGACGGGCTGCGGCTCGCCGACGGCACCGCCGCCGTCGAGTCGGTCGGTGCCATCGACCACTTTCTCGCCCCCCCGCCGCTTCGCTTCGAAAACGGCCGGCCGGCATGGCGGCGGACGATCGGCGATGTCGAGATACCGGTGCCCGATATCTTCCGGAGCGAACACGACCGCGTCATCATCGAGGCGCACGCACCGGAAGATCCCGACGACGAGGTGCCGGTCGATCGGCTGCTGCTATACCCCGGCGAGTCGCTGCCGCTGCTGCTTCCACAGGGCCAATGGCGTCTCACCGCGTGGACCGGGGATGGTGCCGTGGCAGCACCCGTCACCATCAATGCAGGCGACTGAAGCCGTGCCGCACCATGGAAGACCGTGGCCCGTTCGAAAGTGCTGATCGCGTTCAACAAGCCGTACGGCGTCTTGTGCCAGTTTTCGGGCGAAGGCGCGACCCTGGCCGACTACATCGACGTCCCGGGAGTCTATCCGGCCGGCCGACTGGACAAGGACTCCGAGGGTCTGCTGCTGCTCACCGATGACGGCGCGCTGCAGGCGCGAATTTCTTCACCGAAATTCAAGCTGCCCAAGACTTACTGGGCGCTGGTCGAACGCGAGCCGGACGGGATCGCGCTGGACCGCCTGCGCCGCGGCGTGGAAGTGGACGGCAAGCTGACCCGGCCGGCGAAGGCCCGGCGCATCGACGCGCCCGAAAATCTCTGGCCGCGCGACCCGCCGGTGCGTTACCGCAAGAACGTCGCCGATGCCTGGCTGGAATTGACCATCAGCGAAGGCCGCAACCGCCAGGTCCGCCGGATGACGGCAGCGGTCGGCCACCCGACGCTGCGGCTGGTGCGCTGGTCCATCGACGGATTCACGCTGGAAGGCCTGGCGCCGGGCCAATGGCGCCACATGGACGCATCGGAGCTCTAAGCCCATTGCTGTCGACTCAAGTATTGGCAATTCGTAGGAGCCTGCTTGCAGGCGAAGAAAAGCGGGACTCGGTAGCCGTTCGCCTGCAAGCAGGCTCCTACAATACTTGCCTGACTCGACAGCATTGGGCCTCGCCGAAAACCGGTGTGGCCGGCGATAAAGAATGACGCATACCGCATACAATCGGGTTTTGCCGGCAAACTGGACAACATGAATCGAGCGCCCGTTCAGAAACCCTTCGATCTCGAGCGCAGCCTGCGCGCCTACCGCGCGCGCTACCCCGAAGAAGCTGCAGTGGTAGAGCGCTTCACGGCGCTTTTGGCGGATCACGCGGACTGCTTCGAGCGTCATCATTTTTCGCCCGGCCACGTCACCGGATCAGCCTGGCTGGTGGACGGCTCGGGCGACCGCGTGCTGCTCACCCACCACCGCAAGCTCGACGCATGGCTGCAGCTCGGCGGCCACAGCGACGGCGACACGGACACCGCGGCGGTGGCCTTGCGCGAGGCCGAGGAAGAGTCCGGACTTGCCGTGGAACTGCTTTCACCCGAGATCCTGGATATCGATATCCACGAAATCCCGGCCCGCAAGTCCGACCCCGTTCACTTCCATTTCGACGTTCGGTTCGCCGTGGCCAGCCGCTCGGGCGGCGACTATGTCGTCAGCGACGAATCGCACGACCTGGCCTGGGTGCGCGTGGCTCGGTTGAATGAATTCACGACCGAGGAATCGATGCTGCGCATGGCCCGCAAGTGGTCTTCACTGCGCCGACAGATGATGGATTTCCGACGCATCGATGCCGGCGGCGGTTGAATGTCAATGGGCAATCCACGGTGAACGACCAGGCGGATGAATCACCGGGCGGTTCGGGCGACGAGGATCCCACTCCGACGCGCCTCGGCGAGCTGCTGAAGCGCCGGCCGATCCTGTTCGCGCTGGGCTTCGAGGGCGCGCTGGCTGTGGCAGCACTGGCGCTTTCGCTTCTGTTCGGCCTGCAGCCCTGGCTCGCGATCGATTTTGGCGCCGACGCGATGGTGCTGTCGGTGCTCGCGACCGCCCCGCTGATCGTCGCCATGCTGGCGCTGATGCAGCGTCGCTGGAGCTGGGTCCAGGCGCTTCGGCGGATCGTCGAAGACCACCTGCTGCCGCTGTTCCGCGACGCCGGTCCGCTGGCGGTATTCGCCGTGGCGCTGTTTGCCGGGATCGGCGAGGAACTGCTGTTCCGCGGCGTCGTCCAGGCCGGCGTGGAAGGACTGATCGGACCTGTCGCTGCGCTGGTCGTCGCCTCGCTGCTGTTCGGCCTGGCGCACGCAGTGAGCCCGGCCTACTTCGTTATCACCTGCGTGATGGGGCTCTACCTGGGCTGGCTGTACCAGGCCACCGGCAACCTGCTGGTGCCGATCATGGTCCACTTCCTGTACGACTGGATCGTGCTGGCCTGGTATCTGCGCCGCACACCGGATGCTCGCTGAAAAGAGCGTTCAGGCCGCACGTTCAAGCGACGCACCACCATCCGGCCGGAACCGGGCAAGCATCTCCAGCAGGCCGCCGGGCAAGGCACTACGACCTCCCGACCGGATCAGGTCGGCCAGTTGGTCGCGCACGACGATCGGCACCGGTGAGGCGTCCGCGTTGTCCACGGCAACTTCCGAATGCGCCAGGCAGACGACCGGTTTCGGGTCGACCGCGATGCCGTGCTGCAACAACCAGCGCCGAAGGGAATCGACCTGGGCACGCGCCTGGGGTATCGGGTTCTCCACCGCGTTCCAGTTCGGCTGACTGCCACAGCCCCCGCGCCGCGCCAGCGGCCAGTGGCGCTCTTCCGGCTGCACGTAGACGTGGCCGGGCGTGTTCTTGACCTCGACAATCCAGAGCCCGGTGGGACCGGCCACGACGAAATCGAGTTCGCGCCAGCCGTTGGGCAACTGGCCATCGGGCAGCTTCACGCGATTCAACAGCAGGTAATCATCCGGCAGCGTCTTCAAACGCTCCAGTGCCGTCACTTCACCCTCCACCCCGGCCAGCGCGCCGGCGTCCACCGAGCTTCCGCCCGGCAGGCCGAGAAAAAACAGCACGCCGGCGCCGACCGCGCCGACGAAAAGCCCGAACTGCGCGCTCATCGAGAACGCCCCGTAAGCCAGCACGGCCAGCAACGGCAGCGCAACGGCCAGGCGCGTCCGGCGCGCACGCGCGGCGGCCTTCAGCTCGGCACGATGCCGAACCAGCGGCGGGTAGTCGGTAATAAACCTGCAGTCGGCCATGGTCGTCAGGGCCCCGGCAGCTTGTACTTCAGGCCGGTGGCGCAGTTGAACAGCACGACCTTTTCGTCACGGTCGATCTCGCCGGCCTCGATCATGCGCCGCCAGGCCGCGTGGGTAGCCGCGCCCTCGGGGCACATCAGGACGCCCTCCTCGCGCGCCAGCGAAATCCAGGACCGCTCGATCTCGTCCTCGCCGACCGCAATCGCCTTGCCGCCGGACTCGCGCACTGCGCGCAGGATCAGGAAGTCGCCAACCGCCTGCGGTACGCGGATGCCGGCAGCTTTCGTGGACGCATGTTCCCAGCGCTGCGCGAATTCCTCGCCGGCCTCGAACGCCCGCACCATCGGCGCGCAGCCCTCGGCCTGGACCGCGATCATTTTCGGCAGCGGGCCCTCGATCCAGCCCAGCACCTTCATCTCGGCAAACGCCTTCCACATGCCGATCAAGCCGGTGCCGCCGCCGGTCGGGTAGAAGATCGCGTCGGGCAGCGTCCAGCCCCATTGCGCGGCCAGTTCCAGCCCCATGCTCTTCTTGCCTTCCAGCCGGTACGGCTCCTTGAGCGTGGAGACGTCAAACCAGCCCTCCTGCTTCGCCCGCTCGGCCAGCAGCTTGCCGCAGTCGTCTATGAAACCGTCGACTTCCACCACTTCCGCGCCGCACAGCCGCGTCTCGTCGATGTTCATGCGCGGCGTGTCGGCCGGGCAGTAGACCAGCGACTGCATGCCGGCGCGCGAGGCGTACGCCGCCAGCGCGGCGCCGGCATTGCCGTTGGACGGCATGCACAGCCTGTCCAGCCCCAGCTCACGCGCCATCGCGACGGCCAGCGCCAGCCCACGCGCCTTGAACGAGCCGGTCGGCAGCCGCCCCTCGTCCTTGACGATGACGTTGGGCGCCGAATTCAACGTAATCAACGGCGTATCGATCTCGCCCAGCCGCGGCACGCCGCCTGCATCGGCGAACGGCAGCAGTTCCCGCCACTTGTAGAACCCGCCGTCCCGAGCGGCCACCTCGTCGCGATCCACCGCGGCGGCGATATCGTCCAGCCGGTACCTGACCAGCAGCGGCCGGCCGGCATCCGACAGACGGTAGACAGGGCCGGCCTCGTAGCGGGTGCCCTCGAGGCTGCATTCGAGATGGGAAACGTAGCGATTCATCGGTGGCCGATTCGTTTGCGGAATGCGATTCAACAGTCCGAAGCATAGCAGCCGGCCGAAACAGCCGCGCAGCCGTCCCGCCCGCGTTTACCTCCGGCCGACAGACGCTCGAGTACGGATCAGAGGCTGGTCGCCGAACCCCCGCGCACCATGCCCATCACCTGCCCCATGTCCAGGGTCTGCGCCTTCTGCTCGATCTGCGGCAGGTATTCCTGCTGCATCTGCTTGGCCGGGCCCAGCGTTTCCTGGAAGGTGCTGCGCAGCAGCTCGGTGCTCATCTGCCGGCCGCCTGCGTAATAGCGGCGCGCGACCTGCCCCAGCGCGTAGGTGGTGGCGAACGAGAACGCCATGCCGGTCGCGGTGCGGCCGAGTCTCCCCACGCCGCGGCCGGCGGCGGCCCGGAACAGCCCGCCGATCAGCTTGCGGCCGAACTGCTCGATGTACTGCGAAGTCATGCCCACGCCGAGCGTGGCCAGGAATTCCTTGATGTGGCCCCGGTCAAGCGCCACGCCGTGGCGCTGCCCGATCTCGTAGACCATCTTGATCTGCAGCGGGATGACCGCCATCGACGCCCAGGACTGCGGCAGGATCTCCAGCGCGCCGTTGAGGATCGAATAGTTCAGGATGGACTTGTCGATCGCCGCCTCGTCGACGGCCGCAGGCGCCTGAATAGCCGCAGCGGTGGCGGCAACCGTTGCCGGGGCCGCCGCCTCGGTCATTTCCACGACCTGCTCGGCCTCGCGCTCGACCTCGTCGGCCTCGGCACGATCCAGCCCCAGCAGCCCCCGCAGCCGATCCAGGTATTCCCGCTCGGAATCCACCATGCGCCCGTCGGCGTCGCAAACGCCCACGGCCAGTTCATAGGCCAGGTGCTTCTCGCCGGGCTCGGCCAGCGCGGCGGCGGCATCCTCGAGTGAAACGTGCTTGAGCAGCACGTCCTGGTAGACGCGGCGCGCGTCGGGGCCGTCGCCGTCGGACGACAGCATGTCGGCGATTCTCCGGAATTCCTCGCGCTCGGCCTCGTGCTTCCCGCCGTCGGCAAACGCGGCGTGCAGGGCGATGGCGAGAACGGCGGCGTCGCGGTCCAGTGTCGTGGTCATGCAGTACTCCGGAGATCGGCAGGATGATCTTCGGTAATGGTGGCCGGCCCGGGCGCGTTCAAGTCGAATCGTCGCCGGGTCGCGCCGATTTCCGTCCGGACCGGCGGGTTACTGCGGCAGGTAGCGCGGTCCGACGGCCAGCCCGGGTCGCTCGTCGTCCCAGACCATGGCGGCAATCTTCCACTCGCCATCCACTCGGTACAACTGGATGCTGTTGATCCCGCGCTTCAGAAAGCGCGTGCGCCCGGCGTCCTCGTAAGCCTCGTAGGTGCTGAAGGCGTGGGCGATGTTGCCGAACACCTGGATGATGTTGTGGACTTCCAGCTCGTAAAAATCCCGCCCGGCCATCTTGCGCTCGAAGTTCTCGGCGTAGTCCGCGGCACGGATGATCTCGGGCGTGACATTGCCGGCCGCATCGACGTTGGTCCGGATCATGTGCGCCTGGGGCATGAACAGCTCGGCCTCGCGCGCCCAGTCGCGCGGCTGCTCGCCGGGACCCGAGACCAGCGCGTAAAGCTCGGTGATCAGGGCCTGGATTCGTTTCTCGTCGCTCATGTCGATCCCCGGGGTCAGTCGATCAGGAATCCGCAAAGCATAGCGGACCCGCCCGGGAAGATTCCATGGATAAAAAAAAGCCCCCGGGATTCCGGGGGCCTTGCATGTTTCTGCGGGCGTATGGAGTTACGCTGAAAAATGCGCCTTCAGCTTCTTCATCGCCACCGCCTCGAGCTGGCGAATCCGCTCGGCGGACACGCCGTACTTGTCGGCCAGCTCCTGCAGCGTGATCTTCGGGTCGATCAACCAGCGCGACTGGATGATGTCCTTGGAGCGATCGTCGAGCTGGTCCATGCCCTCGAACAGCACTTCGTGGTAGTGGTCTTCGAGGTCCTCGCTCTCGGCCGCCAGGTCGGGCGAATCCGAATGGCTCTCGAGGAACGCCGCCGGGGCAAGGTACGGCTTGTCGTCATCGTCGTCGGACGTCAGGTCGAAACCGACATCCTGGCCGGACAGCCGGGATTCCATCTCCATGACCACTTCGGGCTTGACGTTGAGGTCCGCGGCAACCCGGTTGACTTCGTCCTGGTTCAGCCAGCCGAGGCGCTTCTTCGACTTGCGCAGGTTGAAGAACAGCTTGCGCTGGGCCTTGGTAGTCGCGACCTTGACGATGCGCCAGTTGCGCAGGACAAACTCATGAATCTCGGCCCGGATCCAGTGCACGGCGAACGACACCAGCCGCACGCCCTGGTCGGGGTCGAAACGCTTGACTGCCTTCATCAGGCCGATATTGCCTTCCTGGATCAGGTCGCCAAGCGCCAGTCCGTAACCGGAATAGCCGCGGGCGACGTGCGCCACGAATCGGAGATGCGACATGACCAGCATGCGCGCCGCGTCAAGATCTTCCTCGTCGTGGAAGCGACGGGCAAGACTCTGCTCCTCTTCGAGGGTAAGCACCGGGATCCGGTTGACTTCCTGCATGTACGCATCCAGGGAGCCGGTTCCGGCCGGGGCCAACAGATGACTTGGTACAAGATCCTTCGACATTCGATACTCCTGTGAATCAGCCGTACAAGTATATCAACATTACTTGATTTTCTCAAATACAGGATCAATCTCGTCCTGTATCACTCCTGCCTGTTTGAAAGAGGCGCCGCCGGAAAGTTCCCGGCCGCTTTTCGCTGGTCTGGCGCGGCGTCCAGTCGTTATCCGACAGACCCGCTCGCCGCTGTTGCGCGGCGCGTTAAACAAGCAACTCAGGGGTTTATCCGGGCCAGCTGCCGCGACACGGCGACCCAGGCGCCGAGTATGCCCAGCACCCCGCTCCCGGTCAGCATCAGCCCCAGCATCTGCACCGAAGGCGCCGTCAGCTCGGCCGATGCGCCGTAGGTGGCCGCCAGCGCCTCGACCGGCCCCTTCAGCATCCACAGCCCGGCATGTACCGCCAGCCAGGCCAGCAGCGCGCCGCCCAGACCCATCCACAGCCCGGAATACAGGAACGGTCGGCGGATATAGCCCGGTGTGGCGCCGACCAGCGCGAGTATCTCGATTTCCTCGCGCCTGCGCTGGATCTCGGTACGGATGTTGTTGGAGATCACGAACAGCACGCTGGCCGCAAACAGCGCCGCCAGCAGGATCACCAGCCGCGAAAACACCCCCAGGATCGCGTCCAGCCTTCGCACCCAGTCCAGGTCCACGACCACCATGTCGACCCGCTCGGCCCGCCGCAGCCGTTCGGCCAGCTCGGCGATGTCGACGGTCGAGTTCGGCGTCACCTCCAGCACCCACGGTAGCGGCACGTCGCCGACCTCGAACCGGTCCAGGCCGGTCGCGCCGGCCAGCTCGCGCATCCCGGTCTCCGGACTCACCGGATCCACCGCCAATATGTTGCGCCAGCTCGAAAGCTGCGAGGCCACCCGCCGCGCCCCGTCTTCGCCGGCATCCAGTTCGAGGAACACGCTGATGCTGTCGAGCCGGTCAAGGTTGTCGTGGACCGCCTCCAGGTTCACCAACGCGGTATTCAGGCCCAACGGCAGCGTCAGCGCGATGGCCAGCACGATGATGGTCAGGGCGCTGGTAAGCGGATTTCGCACCAGCGTGCCCACCGAGGAAAGAAGACTGTATCCGTGCCGGCGGGCCCAGGCGCGCAGGTCGCCGCCACCGCGTTCGGACATCCTGCTCATGGCCCCGCCTCGCCGTCGCGCCTCCCAGCGCCTGCGCCGCTGCGGTCGTCGATCATGCAGCCGGCCTTGAGCACCAGGGTACGCCGCCCCAGCCGCTCGACCAGGTCCAGATCATGGGTGGCGATGAGCACGGTGGTACCGAGTTCGTTGAGGGTGCAGAACAACCGCATCAGCTCTTCGGAGAGCTCGGGGTCGAGGTTGCCGGTGGGCTCGTCGGCCAGCAGGACGGGCGGCTTGGCGATCATCGCGCGTGCGATGCCGACGCGCTGCTGCTGGCCGCCGGAAAGCGCCGGGATCAGGGTGTTTTCCTTGTCGAGCAGGCCTACCAGGTCGAGCGCTGCGCGCACCCGACGCCGAATCTCGCTCCAGGAGTAGCCGGCGATCAGCAGCGGCAATGCGACGTTGTCGAGCACCTTTCGATCGGTCAGCAGCTTGTGGTCCTGGAAGATCACGCCGACCTTGCGCCGCAGCCTGGGTATCTGCCGCGACGAAACGCGACCGACGTTCTTGCCGTCGAACAGCACCTGGCCGCGGCTGGGACGCTCCAGCACCGCGATCAGGCGCAGCAGGGTGCTCTTTCCGGCGCCCGAATGACCGGTGAGAAAGGCCATCTCGCCGCGCCGGAGCTCGAAGTTCACGTCCGACAGCGCCTGCACGCCGCCCGGGTACCGCTTGGCCACGTGTTCGAACCTGATCATCTCGCAGAGCCCCGGGCACTCATGACAGCAGCTGGCTCATGTTCATGATCGGCAGCAGGATCGCCAGAACGATGTAGAGCACGACCAGCCCCACCAGCAGGATGAGCGCCGGCTGCAGCACGGCCATCAGCACCTGTCCGGCGTCCTGCAGGTCCGATTCCTGGAGTTCGGCGGCGTGCTCGAGCATGTCGCCCAACTCGCCGGCCTGCTCGCCGCCATGGATCAGCCGGCGGGTGAGCGGCGGCAGCCACTCGATGGGCTGCATGGCGGCCGAGATCGAGGCGCCTTCGCGCACCCTCGCCGCGGCCGCCTCCAGGTCGGCGCGGACCTTGCGGTTGGACACGACCTGCGAGGCCGCCTTCAGCGCTTCCACCGCCGGCACCGAGCTGCTGACCAGGATGGCCAGCGTGCGCGCGAACATCGCCGCGGCCTGGGCCCGCACCAGCCCGCCGGCCAGCGGCAGCTTCAGCAACGCCGTATCAAGCCGCATTCGCGGGCCCGGCAGTCGCAGCAGCGAGGCGACCGCGAATGTCAGCACGACCAGCGCCACGACGACCAGCAGGCCGTAGCTGGACACGAACGACGAGAGTTCAAGCAGGCTGCGCGTCATCAATGGCAGTTGCTGGTCGGAATACTCGAACACGCTGACCACGCGCGGTACGACAAAGCCCAGCAGCCCCCAGACCACGCCCAGCGAGATCAGCGCCAGCAGCAGCGGGTAGACCAGCGCCACCGACACGCTGCGCGCCAGGGCCAGGCGGCGTTCCGCGTGATGCGCCAGCCGGGCGATGACCGAATCGAGCTTGCCGGCCTGCTCCGCAGCGGCGATAGAGCGCGTGTACATCGCCGGAAACAGCGCCGGCTGCTCGGCCATCGCCTCGGACAGCGACTGGCCTTCCAGCACCCGCGCCCGAATCGAGGCCAGCGGACGATTGACGCGCTTCGAATCCGACTGATCGGCCGCCAGCGACAGCACTTCCTCAAGCGGCAGTCCGGCTTTCAACAGCGCCGCCATCTGGCGCAGGATCAGCGCCCGCTCGCGGCCCATCCGCGCGCCGCCGCGACCGGCGGCAGTGGCGCGTGCGACCGGGTGCACCTCCAGCGGCACCAGGCCGCGCTCGCGCAGTTGCTGGCGCGCCATGCGCGCGGTGTCGGCCTGCACCACCCCGCTTACCTGGCGGGCGCCTTCCATGGCCTGGTATTCAAAGGCCGCCATCGGCGCCTCCCGAGCGAACAATGCCTGACTCCGCGAACAGCTCGCGAAGCGGATCCGGCAGGTATCCCGACCGCCCACCGTGCTTGCGCTCGGCCAGGTCGACCGCGGCGCGCGCCAGTGCCATGAACAGATCGTTTCCCGCCACCCCCGGCGTGCGTGCAAGTTTCTCGCAGACCGCCCGGTCGCCGCGCTCGATGGGGCCGGTCAACGCCTGCACCGGGCCGACGCGTTCGATGTTGGCAAGACCGGCGCGCTGCAGCGCGACGATGACCTTCAGCGCCTGCTCGTGCGCCAGTCCGGCCGATTCGGCAAGCCCCAGCGCCAGGTCGTCGAGTACGTTCAGGAAATTGCTGGCCGCGATGGTCGCCGCGTGGTAGCGCCGCTTGTCGACCGGGTCGAACCGCATGGTTGCCGCACCGATTTGGGCAAACGCCGCAAGCACGCTATCCAGCACCTCGTCGTCCCCCTCGCCCAGCGCATGGCTGCCGGCGAAGGTCTCGACTGCACGGGAAGGGTCGCTGAACGGACATACCGGGTGAACCGAAGCCACGGGGCGGCCGATCGGCCGCAGCACTTCGGCAGGCTCGGCCCCGGAGACGTGAAACGCCAGCGCGGGGCCGGCCCCGGGCTCGCGGTCTTTTCCGCCCAACGTTTCGGCGATATCCGTTGCGATCGACGCCAGCCGGCCGTCCGGCGCGGCCAGCATCAGCCAGTCTCCTGCGTCAATGCGCTCCAGGCGCTCGACTGCGCTGCCCTGGCCGATGAATGAAGCCGCCTCGCGCGCGCTTTCGACGCTGCGGTTCAGCACCTGGCCGATCGAGAACGTCCCGGCCTCCGCCCACAACCGGGCCAGGCTTCGCCCGACGCGTCCGCAACCGACGATATGCAGTGTAGTCATCGCCATCGATCGTCCGGCTCCCGCCACGGCTCGTGCGAATCGTCTTCCGGAATCTCCTCGTCTTCCCACTCGTAGCGCTTCATCGGCGGCCGATCCCAGTCGCGGTAGCGCAGCGCCATCGCAACGCCCAGCGCCAAGCCGCTCGCGTGCAGCTCCCAGCTCATGGTGGGTCCGGCCGGCAGCACGCCCCAGATCATCGAGCCGTACATGAACCAGATCACCAGCGCGGCGCCGATCGAACGCAGGTCGCGCCGGATCACGCCTGAAATGAAGACGAAGGCCAGCAGCCCGTAGATGACGCCGCTGGCGCCGATATGCACGCTGCTGCGGGCAAAGACCCAGGCCAGCAGGCCGGAGCCGATCCAGATGGCCGGCAACGCGCGCAGCGCGGAATTCGGGTACAGGAACAGCATCATCGTGCCGCCGATCAGCAGCGGCAGCGTATTGGATGCGATATGGCCGAGGTTGTAGTGCAGCAGCGGTGTGGTGACCAGGCCGAGCAGGCCTATCCCTTCACGCGGTATCAGGCCGTAGCGAATCAGGCCGATGCGTGAAAACTGGTCGAACATGAACACCGACCACATCACGACCACGAAACCGACGACGATCTTGAGCGCCAGCACGAAGTTTCTTCCCGCGCGCGGCGAGGCCGTGTACTCGGGATCCGGAACGTGAACCCGCATCAGGCCTCGCCGCCGGGCCCGGCCCGGTGCTGCGCGAGCGGCGCGGCGATCGCGGCACGGGTACGCGAACACAGCTCGGTCACGGCTTCATCGACCGTCCCGGCGCCCGGCTGGATCGGCGGATGCACGACGAGCCTGGCGCAGCCGGGCCGAATGCGAAACGACCCCGGCGGCAGCATCTCGCGCGTACCGATCACGGTCATGGGGAGGACCGGAAGGTTGCGGTCCACGGCCACGCGGAAGGCGCCCTTGCGGAACTTGATCAATTCACCGGTGCGGCTGCGCGTGCCCTCGGGAAAGAACAGCACGCCGGTGCCCGGCGGCAATCGACCCACGGCGCTGTTGATGGCTTCCCGGGCCTGGTCGGGATTGCCGCGGTCGATGAAGATGTGCCCGATGGCCCGGCAGCCCTGGGCAATGAACGGCAGCTTGCCGATCTCGGCCTTCATCACCCAGCGCAGGTCGAGGCCGCAGAAGCCGTAGATCAGCGGGATGTCGTACTGGCTCTGGTGATTGGCCACCACTACGTAGCTCTGCCCGGGGTCGATGTGCTCGGCACCCTCGATCTCGACCCGCATCGGCGTCATATAGGCGATGAACCGGGCCCAGCGCGCGGCCACGCCGAGGTTGGCCTGGCGCTGCAGCCCGAATGCGCACATCCCCATGGCGGCCAACGCGCCGACGACGGTAAAGACGGCAGCGGCCGGTATGAGCACCAGCCACTGCCACAGTGGGTAAAACGCCAGCAGCCAGTGCTCGAATGCACCGGCCGCGCGTGAGCCCGAATCTATTCGACCGCTTTCTTCCATGTCGCGATTCTAACCTGCGCGAACGCCGCATCCCTGTTGCATCGGCGACCACGCGAGGCGTACCTCATCCATGCCGCAGGTACGCCAGCAGCGCTCGGAATTCGTCGAGACCGAGTTCGTCGCGGTACACGAGAACGCGGCGAGTCTGTCCGTCGGGCGCGACCAGCCTGAGCGCGACGAAAAGGCCGGTGACGGCCTCCCCGTCCAGGCGGCCGCGCATCCCGTCCAGCGCAGGACTCGCGCTTCGGTCCAGCCTGATGGTGTGCGTCTCCGGGCGGACGAGGCTGCGGCCGGCCGCCAGCACCACGGCCAGCGCAAGCGCGACCCCTGCGGCCGCCGGCATGCCGGACATCGCGATCGAAACAACGGCAAGAAGGGAGATCAACGAGACGGTCGTCGGCCTGATCCGACCGCGACGCGTGTGCATTTCAGCCGCCAAGCCCGTCCCTGTCACGGGTTGCGGCCGGTTCGACGACCTGGTCGACCATGGCCGCAAGGTTCGGGTCGTCGGGCCTGGAGCGCCCCATGCACCAGTCCCAGAGCTGGTCGTCCTCGCTTTCCAGCAGGCGCTCGAAGTTCGCCCGGTCCGAAGCATCGGCTCCGGGCCAGCGCTCGGCCAGCCAGCGCTCCAGCAGCGCGTCGAGCTCGCGCATGCCGCGCCGACAGCGCCAGCGCAGGCGCGAAGCAGTGGCGTGATCCGGATCCGGCGAAAAATTCCCCATCGACGGCCGCGGCCTACATGCCCTGGCGCGCCAGCATCATCTTCTTGATCTCGGCAATCGCCTTGGCCGGGTTGAGGCCCTTGGGACAGGTCTGGGCGCAGTTCATGATCGTGTGGCAGCGATACAGCTTGAACGGATCCTCGAGTTCGTCCAGGCGCTCTCCGGTGGCCTCGTCGCGCGAATCGACCAGCCAGCGATAAGCCTGCAGCAGGACCGCCGGGCCAAGGTAACGATCGCCGTTCCACCAGTAGCTCGGGCACGAGGTGGTGCAGCAGGCGCACAGGATGCACTCGTACAGCCCGTCGAGATACTCGCGGTCTTCGGGCGTCTGCAGCCGTTCCTTGTCGGGCGGCGCAGGGCTCTGCGTGCGGATCCAGGGCCGAATCGACGCGTACTGGGCGTAGAAATGCGTCAGATCGGGCACCAGGTCCTTGATCACCGGCATGTGCGGCAGCGGATAGAGCTTGACGTCGCCCTTGATTTCGTCGATGCCCTTGGTGCACGCCAGCGTGTTGGTGCCGTCGATGTTGAACGCGCAGGAGCCGCAGATGCCTTCGCGGCACGAACGCCGGAAGGTCAGCGTGGGATCCATCTCGTTCTTGATCTTGATGATCGCGTCGAGCACCATCGGGCCGCAGTCGTCAAGGTCGACGTCGTAGCTGTCGATGCGCGGGTTCTGGCCGCTGTCCGGGTCCCAGCGATAAATGCGGAACGTCTTGACGTTGCTTGCACCGTCGGGCGCCGGGTAGTGTTTGCCCTTGGTGATGCGCGAGTTCTTCGGGAGTCTGAATTCAGCCATTTCGCTACCGTTGGTTCGGAGTGTGGTGCGTTGTCGATGCCATTCGTGTCAGTACGTCCGCTTCTTGGCGGGTACCACTTCCACGTCGTCGGACAGCGTGTACATGTGCACCGGTCGATAGTCGATGCTGGTGTTGCCGGAGTCGTCGAACCAGATCAGGGAATGCTTCATCCAGTTCTCATCGTCGCGGTCCGGGTGGTCCTCGTGGGCATGAGCGCCGCGGCTTTCCTTGCGGTTTTCCGCCGAGACCATGGTCGTGACGGCGTTGCCCAGCAGGTTGCGAAGCTCCAGGGTCTCGACCAGGTCGGAGTTCCAGATCAGCGAGCGGTCGGAAACCTTGACGTCGTCGAACATGCCGCGTACTTCGTTGATGCGCTCGACGCCATGCTTGAGGCTGTCGTTGGTCCGAAACACCGCCGCATCTTCCTGCATGACGCGCTGCATGCGGTCGCGGATATCGGCAGTGGAGTTGTCGCCGTCGGCATGCCGGATACGGTCGAATTCGCCGGCCAGCCCGTCGACGATGCTCTCAGGAAGCGTCGGGTGCGACTGGTTGGGCTGGAGGTTGGCGCCGCATTTCTTGGCCACGGCGCGGCCGAACACGATCAGGTCGAGCAGCGAATTGGAGCCCAGCCGGTTGGCGCCGTGGACCGAAACGCAGGCGGCCTCGCCGATCGCGTAGAGCCCCGGCACGATCGAATCCGGGTCGCCGTCCTTGAGCGTTACCACCTCGCCGTGGTAGTTGGTCGGGATGCCGCCCATGTTGTAGTGAACGGTCGGCAACACCGGTATTGGTTCCTTGGTCACGTCCACGCCGGCAAAGATTCGCGCCGTCTCGGCAATCCCGGGCAGCCGCTCGTTGATCACCTCGGGGCCCAGGTGCTGCAGATTGAGGTGGATGTGATCCTTGTTGGCACCGACGCCGCGCCCCTCACGGATTTCGATCGTCATGGACCGCGAGACTACGTCGCGCGAGGCCAGGTCCTTGGCGTTCGGCGCGTAGCGCTCCATGAAGCGCTCGCCGTCGGAATTGGTCAGGTAGCCGCCCTCGCCCCTCACACCCTCGGTAATCAGGCAGCCTGCGCCGAAAACGCCGGTGGGATGAAACTGGACGAACTCCATATCCTGCAGCGGCAGCCCGGCACGCAGCACCATGCCGTTGCCGTCTCCGGTGCAGGTGTGGGCCGAGGTGGCGGACATGTAGGCGCGGCCGTAGCCGCCGGTGGCCAGGATGACCGCATGTGCCCGGAACAGGTGCAGCGTGCCGGTGGCAAGATCCCATGCCAGCACGCCGCGGCAGACGCCGTCGTCGTCCATCACCAGGTCGATGGCGAAGTACTCGATGAAGAACTGCGCTTCGTGTTTGAGCGACTGCTGGTAAAGCGTATGCAGGATGGCGTGGCCGGTTCGGTCGGCCGCCGCGCAGGTGCGCTGCGCCGTGCCCTCGCCGAAGTGCGTGGTCATGCCGCCGAACGGGCGCTGGTAGATCTTGCCCTTTTCGGTTCGCGAGAACGGAACGCCGAAATGCTCCAGCTCGATCACCGACGGAATGGCCTCGCGGCACATGTACTCGATGGCGTCCTGGTCGCCCAGCCAGTCCGAGCCCTTGATGGTGTCGTACATGTGCCAGCGCCAGTCGTCCTCGCCCATGTTGCCGAGCGCGGCGCTCATGCCGCCCTGGGCGGCAACCGTGTGCGATCGCGTCGGGAATACCTTGGTGACGCAGGCGGTGTTCAGACCGGTTGCGGCGAGACCCATGGTTGCGCGCAGGCCGGCGCCGCCGGCGCCGACGACAACCACGTCGTATTCATGCTTTTCGATGTTGTAGCTGTGAGACATTCAGGTTCCAGCGATTATTGTTCAGGTTCTTTTCGATTCGATTGCAGGTGGACCGGGCTTCGACGGGCTCTCGCGCGAGGCCGCAAGGCTCTGCCCAGCGTCCTTCGTTCGCGATCGTTGTCAGCCGGTGAGGGCCACTTTCAGGATCGCGACAATCGATACGACTGCGCCGGCCAGCGCGGCGGCGGCGACCAGGATCTGGAGCGTGACTTCCAGCGCGCGGCGGTGCACATAGTCCTCGATGACCACCTGCATGCCGAGGCGCGCGTGATAAAACGTCGAGCCCGCCAGCAGCACGGCCATTGCCGCATTCCACGGCGACGCGATCCAGTCCCGCGCCGCAACATAGTCGGCGCCGGCCAGAACGGCCAGCGTCCAGACCAGCCAAAGCGTCAGCGGCACCAGCAGGATCGCGCTGAACCGCTGGGCCCACCAGTGGTGGACGCCGCTCCCTGCCGAACCGTGATTGATAGCTCTCTCGAGGGGGTTGCGTAGCGCTTTCATATCAGGCCTCCCCAGACAACTGCCGTCAGTACGACTGCCAGGATAACGACCATCCAGCCGCTGGCGCGCGCGGGCTTGAGGTCGAGCATGGTGCCGGTATCCCAAAGCAGGTGCCGGATGCCGTTGAGCAGGTGGTAGAAGAGCGCAAGCGTCCAGCCGATCAACGCCACCAGCACCAGCGGCGACGACATGAAACCGATCATCGATTGATAAGCCTGCTCGCCCTGCGCAAGCGCCACCAGCCAGGCCACCATGAGAACCGTGCCCACGCTCAGCAGAACGCCGGAAATTCGATGCATGATCGACAGCACCGAGGTCCACTGCGGACGGTAGATCTGAAGATGAGGCGATAACGGCCGTTGGTTGGTTTCCATTCTCAAAATCCGTGGTTCGGTTCAGTGCTTCAAGAAAAGCGAAGTTACACGCAGGCGTCAAGACCCGTATTCAGAAGTCGATGCAGCGGCCGTTCTTTTCCCAGTCGCCGTAGCGCACGGGATCCGGCCCCTTGCATCCGCCGATTTCACGAGGCTGCTCGGCGCCGTCTTTCGACGCCTCCCCGTCCTCGGCATCGCGACCGCCGCGAGGCGAGCCGGAATCCTTGTGTCCCGGATCGCCGGCGCCGCTGTCGTGGTTCCGGGTGCCCCCGGTTGTTGCGGATTTCGGCGGGTTCGAACAGGCTTCTGTATCATTCATGATTGCTTATTTTACCGACATGGTGTGATCGGATGTCACAGCTTGACCACATTCCTTCGATTCGTCTTCGCGCCATCGAGGTGACCGGCCCGGACGCGATCGCTTTCATGCAATCGCAATTGACTCTCGATGTCGAGGCCATTGCCGATTCGAGGCTGCACCCGGCTGCATGGTGCAGCCCGGACGGTCGTGCGGACGCGGTCCTGCTGATCGGCGTCCATTCCGACGGCGTCTGGCTGGTGCTGCCCGAATCCCTGGTAGCGCCCATCTTCAAGCGTGCCCGAATGTTCAGCATCGGCCGAAAGGTCGCGCTCGAGCCGGACGTTGCCGCGCTCCCCGTGCTCGGGCCGGTCGCCCAGGAGGGGCGCGTGCTGGAACTGGCGCAGGATCGGGACCGCTCGCTGCTCCTCGGCGAACCCGAAGACGCCGCGGCGATCGATTCGGACGTGCTTCCGGACCAGTGGCTGCAGGCCGATATCGGATGCGCGATGCCGTGGATCTTACCCGAGACTGCCGGGGCATACCTGCCGCAGATGCTGGGGCTGGAAGCGATCGGCGGACTGAGCTACAGGAAGGGCTGCTTTCCCGGGCAGGAAGTCATCGCGCGCGTTCATTACCGGGGCCGGGTCACGCGTCGAACGGCCCGATTCCGACTGGCCGCCGATGTGCCGCCCGTACCCGGCAGCACCTTCGAGCTTGCCGGAAAACCGGCCCAGGTGCTGTATGCGGTCGTCGAGTCCGGCGAGACGGGAAGCGTGGTCGGCCTGGCGGTGGTCTCGATTGACGCCGAACCGGGCGCGGAAATCGATGTCGGATCGTCGGCTGGAACGCTGTTGTGAGCAAATATCTTTGTGCTAATATTCCAACCGATAATTGAATTTCCCATCAAGCACTTACGGGAAAAAATTCAACAAGATCAACAAATGGGGTAGACAGACCGATGAACGATTGTCACGACTATCGTCAGAACCATGTGCCGGGGCCTTTCCGGATGGCGCAGTTCGCAGCGTTTTTGCTGCTGGCTTCGTCGATGACCCTGGCCCAGGATACGGCCGACCAGGAACCAGCGGCGCAGGATGTGACCCCGGCAGTCGAAGAAGCGACCGGCGAAGTGCAGGCCGGCGAAACCGAAGCGGAAGCAGCGTCGGAAGTGCCCGTGCAGTCGTTGACCGGCCCGCTGGAACTGCTGGTCAATCCCGAGTACCCCCCGGCGCAGGCGCGCCTGGTCTTTCAGCCGCTGGTCGACTATCTCAACGACGTAACCGGGCTTGAAATCTCGCTGGCCGTCGATCGCAACTTTCACCGCTACTGGCTCAATGCAAGACGCAACGAGGCGCCGCCGCTGGTGCTCGAAGACGCGCACATGGCGGCCTGGAGAATGGTCAACTTCGACTATCAGCCGCTGGTCGCATCGGCCACGCCGAAGACGTTTTCGCTGCTGACCACCGGCGCGCTGGCCGACGACAGCCTGGAAGATTTCGTCGGACGCAGAATCTCAAGCCTGCCCTCCCCGAGCCTCGGCTACCTGGTGCTGGCCGACTGGTTCGACAATCCGCTGCAGCAGCCGCTGATCCTGTCGACCGCCACGTCGTGGCTGGATGCGGTGGAAATGGTGTTCTCGGCCGAGGCCGACGCCGCCATCGCGCCCAACAACCTCGCGGCGCGCTACCCCAACCTCTACCCCGTCGAGACTTCGAGAGAGTTTCCCGGCCTCACGTTGTCGGCCTCGCCCGACCTGCCGGCGGACGTCCGCCAGACGCTCATCGACGCCATGACGGTACTGCACGAAGACGAGACGCATCACGCGGCTCTGTTCGAACTCGATATCGATCGCTTCATCAACGTCGATCCGGAAACCTACGAAGGCCTGGAAGACTGGCTTTCGGCGATCTTCTCGCTTTGATCCGACCTGGTGACCACCCGTCCCGCGGCGATGCCGCCGGACGGCCCCCTCGCGACCGAAGGATGGTGAACAAGTAATCCCGTTCAGTTGCCCCGCCCCGGACGGGCGACGATATAGGCAATCCAGCCGGCGTCGGCGTCACCCTGCTCGCTCGGGGTGTAAATGCCGTCGCCCTCGCCCGTTTCCTCGTCGGTACCTTCCCAGTAAATCGTCGCCGATTCGGCGCCGGCCTCAAGCAACAGTTCGCGAACCTCGGGCAGCGTCCACAGCCGCCAGTGATAAACGAAGGCGTCGCGCATCTCGGAACCGTCCGGGAACTCGAAGTGGATCCTGCACGTCATGTGCTGGTTGATCGGATTGAATTCTGCCTGGTCCCAGACGTAGGTGAAATCGTCGTGCTCGGTGCGCTCTTCGAGTTCCTGGTGCGCCTCGTACCCGCCGAAGGCATCGAGAAACAGCACGCCGTCGGGTTTCAGCGCCCCGAGCGCAGCGCGGAAGTATTCACGCAGCCGATCCCGGGAGGTGAACAGGTAATAGCTGAAGTTCATGGCCAGCACCGCATCGACCGGGTCGGTGGCCGTATCCAGCACGTCGCCGCGGACCAGGCTGACCCGCTCACGCGCATTCCTGTCCAGTCCCGCGACGTGATGCTCGCGGCCCCATTGCAGCGTGTCCTCGTCAAGATCCACGCCCACCGCGGTGTGATCCCGGCCCGAAGCCACCCAGGCGCAGGCGGTGTTGCCGGTGCCGCAAAAATCCTCGCGAATCGACTTCAGCCTGCGCCCGGTCAGCTCACGGAACGTATCGGAAACGAACTCCAGCTCCGACTCCGTATCCTGAACGCTGGCCTCGTAATACTCATGCCGATCGGCCCGATCGGCCATCGATTGCTTCTTGCCTTTCACGCTCGCCATTTCATTCCTTCAGTTCGAATACGAAGAACCGCGCGCAGCCAGCGCGGCGCAATCAGGTTAACGAGGATCGCGAGCACCGCCGAAACCCTTATGGCAGTCCACCGGCACAATTCGGCGTTGAGGGCCGCTGAGCGCGCGGCTGTCGGTGGCCGCCGGCGCGCAGCGACCGCAGTGCACATGCTAGTGCATGAGGATCGCGAGCACCGCCGGACGCCGACAGCCGCGCGCTCAGTGGTCCTCAGCGTCGAATTGCGGGCCATGCGGACTGGAGGTATATCACCATCGACCAGATCGTCAACACCGCCGCAATCACCAGCAGCACCTTGCCGATCAGCAGCACCGGCAGGCCGAGCAAAGGTTCACCGTAGAGCAGAAAACCGATCGCGACCATCTGGAAGATCGTCTTGGACTTTCCGACGTGGGAGACCTTGACCAGGGCACGTTCGCCAAGCTCCGCCATCCACTCGCGAAGCGCCGAAATCGTGATCTCGCGCCCCATGATCACCGCCGCGGCGACGGCGATCATGATCTCGGGATGACGCTGCACGATCAGGATCAGCGCGACGGCCACGATCAGCTTGTCCGCCACCGGGTCCAGAAACGCCCCGAACGGACTCGTCAGACCGTAGCGTCGGGCCACCCAGCCATCGGCCCAGTCGGTGATGCCGGCGGCGATGAAAATGCCGACGGCGAGCTCGTTGGACCAGGGATACGGAAGGAAGAATGCCACGACCAGCACCGGAATCATAACGATGCGCAACAGGGTCAGGATTGTCGGGAACGTGATTGACAAGCGGGCGACCGGGGGTGGAATGAGGGGTTATGGTACGCGTTTTTTGCCCCGGCCTGCATGCAACCGGCGCCCAGTGGGCCATGCGAACCATCCGCATGGCCCACTGGGCGCCGTCATTTCCTCAAGTGTTGATAGATCGCCTCGGCCAGCTGCGTGTTGATGCCGTCCACCCGGCTGAGTTCCTCGACGCCGGCGGCGCGCACGCCCTTGAGCCCGCCGAAATGATTCAGCAGGCGCTGGCGTCGGCGCGGACCCACACCTGGAATCTTCTCCAGCGGCGACTCGGTGGCCTTGTTCTGCCGACGGCGCCGGTGTCCGTGCACCGCGAAACGATGTGCCTCGTCGCGGATGCGCTGGGCCAGCAGCGACGCCGGATGATTGGGGCCCGGCATCGCTTCGCGCCGGTCCATCACCCAGGTTTCGTGCCCGGCCCGCCGTGCCGGCCCCTTGGCGATTCCGACGACCGGCAACTGATCCAGTCCGAGTTCGGCGAGAACCGTCCGGGCCCGGTCGGACTGGCCGCGACCGCCGTCGATCAGCACCAGGTCGGGCAGCGAATCGGGGTCTTCGCTGAGCACCCGCCGATAACGCCGCTCCAGTGCCTGCTGCATCGCCGCGTAATCATCGCCGGGTTCGATGTTCTCGATGTTGAAATGACGGTAAAGCTTGCGCTGCATGCCGGCCGCCGTATGGACCACGCAGGAGGCCACCGTCTCGGTGCCGGAGATGTGACTGATGTCGAAGCATTCGATGCGCTGCGGCGGCGCCTCGAGCTTCAGCAATTCGGCCAGCGAAGCCAGCTCCTTGCCGATCTGGTCACGCTCGTCGCGCCTGCGCCTGAGCGCGTCTCGCGCGTTGGTCTCTGCCATTTCCCGCCACTGCCGCCGTTGGCCGCGCACCTTGCCGGAAACCCGGATCCTGCGCCCGCGCCGCTCGGCCAGCGCCTGCTCGAGAACCTCGGCGTCTTCCGGCACGGGGCTTGCGATGATCTCGGCCGGCGGCAGGCGCTCGGCATAGTACTGCCCGAGGAACTGCGCCATCACCCGGCTGGCCGGTGCATCCGGATCGACGTTGGAGGGGAAGAACGTGCGCCCGCCGACGTTTCTGCCAGCCCGGAACTCGACGACCTGCGCGGCCGCGGCCCCGCCCTCGACGGCCAGCGCGATGACGTCCAGCTCCTCGGCGCCGTCGGTGACGAACTGCGATCCCTGGATATTGCGAATGGCCTGGATGCGGTCGCGCAGCAGCGCCGCGGTCTCGAAGTCCAGCGCTTCGCTGGCCACGCGCATGCGCTCGCCCAGGTGCTCGATCACGGTGTCGTTCTCGCCTTTGAGGAAAGCCCGGGCCGCGGCCACGTCACGCGCGTAGTCGTCGGCGTCGATGTAGCCGACGCAGGGCGCGCTGCAACGCTTGATCTGGTATTGCAGGCAGGGCCTGCTACGGTTGGCGAACACGCTGTCGGTGCACTGGCGGATGCCGAACAGCCGGTAGACCTGGTTGAGCGTCTCGCGCACCGCCCCGGCGCTGGAAAACGGCCCGAAGTATTCCCCCGGCCGGGAGCGGCCGCCGCGGTAGAACCCGATGCGCGGGAATTCCTGGTGCGTAGTCAGCCGGATCCACGGATAGCTCTTATCATCGCGGAGATTGATGTTGTAGCGCGGTGCGAGCGACTTGATCCACTCGTTCTCAAGCAGAAGCGCCTCGGCCTCGGTGCGGGTGAGGCTGACCTCCATGGACGCAATCTTCGAGATCATCAGGCCGATTCGAGGGCCCTTGTCGCGGCGATCGAAATAGCTGGATACGCGTTTTCTGAGGTTGCGCGCCTTGCCGACGTACAGCGCCTTGCCTTCCGCATCGCGCATCAGGTAGACACCCGGCGATTCGGCCAGGGTGCGCGCGAATTCCCGACCGTCGAACGTCTTTTTCGAGCGCTTGTTCGCCATCAGCCCGGATCAGGACCGGAGTTCGCGCACCAGTGCCTCGGCCGCGGCATCGAGCATGTCGATGACCTGCACGAACCCGGTACGGCCGCCGTAATAGGGGTCGGGCACCTCTTCCATGCCATAGTCCGGCACCAGTTCCATGACCAGCTGCACGCGCGCCGTGGCATCGTCGGGCCGGAGCGCGTCGATGTGCTCGAGATTGGCCCTGTCCATGGCAAAGATCCGGTCGAAGCGATGGAAGTCCTCGCGCACGAACAGGCGCGAGATATCGCTGCCGATGTCGACGCCGGCGCGTCGCGCGGCTTCCACGGCACGGCGATCGGGCGGATGGCCGACGTGGTAATCGTGGGTACCCGCCGACTCGCTCTCGAACGCGATGCGCGCCTCCGTCAGCGCGCGGTCGAAGACGCCCTTGGCGGTCGGGCTCCGGCAGATATTGCCCATACAGACGAATAGTAATCGGTGGCTCATGGCAATCGGTGACTCATGGTTGTCTTTCCCGTTCGGTTTCAAGTGCGGCGAAGTACTGGCGCATGGCCTCCAGGTCCTCGGCCGTGTCGACACCCGGCGGGATCGGCTCTGCCGCGCGAGCACAGGCGATCTCCCAGCCGGCCTGCAGCGCGCGCAGCTGCTCCAGCGATTCGGACTGCTCGAGCTCGCTTTCCGGCAGGCCGGGCCATTCGTAAAGTGCCGAGGCGCGGTAGGCGTAAAGCCCGACGTGGCGCCGCGCCAGCCCTTCCGGCCAGTCGCCGCCGCGCCGCGCCGGGATGGGCGCGCGGCTGAAATACAGCGCGCTGCCGTCGGCCCGGGCGACCAGCTTGACAACGTTCGGGTCCATCCACTGCGCCCTGTCGGCCAGGTCCACCCATAGCGTCGCCATGCGCGCGTCCGGCCTGGCCGCCAGCAGATCCGCCAGTTGCTTCAGACAGCCGATGGGCACCGCCGGTTCGTCGCCCTGGACGTTGACCACGACTTCTTCCGGACCCAGGGCGAGGCGGTTCGCGGCTTCCGACAGCCGGGATGTCCCCGAATCGTGATCGGCTGCGGTCATCACGACGTTGCCGCCGACCGCCCGGATCGCGTCTGCAATGCGCTCGCTGTCGGTCGCCACGTGGACGCTTTCGGCCCCGGCGACCATCGCCCGCGCCCACACCCTGGCCACCAGCGGCTTTCCAGCCAGGTCCGCCAGCGCCTTTTCCGGCAGGCGGGTCGATGCCAGCCGCGCAGGAATGATGATGTGGAAACGGGTCACGTCGAAAATTCTCGCACATGGGCGGCAATCCGTTGCAACACCTCTTCCGGCAACCGGGCGCGCACCGGGAGCACGAACAGGTCTTCCCTTTCGTGGGGAGGCAAGCGCATGCGGTCCTTCCCGGTCAGCACGACCGGTCCGGGAAGCGCGGCGAGCATTTCGGCGGTGATCGGCTGGTGATCGACAAGCGGGTGGCGCCGAAGCCGGAACCCGCGAAGCGCCAGCGCCTCGAAGAAGGACTCGGGATCGGCGATTCCGGCCAGGGCATCGATTTGTGCCGGCGGCACCGGCGGCGGCGCCTGGCCGATGATCGGCTCGAGCTCGCCGCCTTCGAGGTCGAAAGCCGCACCCGGAAAATCTCCGTCGGCGCCATCGGGCGTGCGCTTGACCAGCACCATGTCGACCGTTCGCAGCCGGTCGGCCGGCTGGCGCAACGGCCCGGCGGGCAGGCAGTAACCGTTTCCGAGGCCGCGCCGGGCGTCGACGACGCAGATCTCGAAGCTGCGCGGCAACGCCGTGTGCTGCAGCCCGTCGTCCGACAGCACCACCTGTGCGCCGTCCGACAGCGCGGCCGCCAGCGCCGCGTCTCGCTTGCGGCAGACCCAGACCGGGCGCCCGGTTCCGGCGTGAAGCTCCAGCGCTTCGTCCCCGACGTCGGCCGCACAGGAGCCCGAGCCGACCCGTACGGGCCGAACCCCGGCGCCACCGCCGTAGCCTCTCGTGATGATGGAAACGGCGTACCCGGCGGCCGACAGCGACGCGGCCAGTGCCGCGACCACGGGGGTCTTGCCGCTGCCGCCGGCCACCAGGTTGCCGACCACGATCACCGGGCACGGCGGCTTGCCGGGCGGCCGGGCCAGGCGGTCGCGAACGGCGCGTTGATACAAGGCCGAGGCGGCCCTGAGCAGCCTCGGCGGCGGCGACTTCGAGTACCAGATGCCGGTCAACCTGCGTGCGATCGCCAGTGAAACGCCGGGTGCGATTGATCTGCGCACGCGATCAGCCGGCGCCCGCGTCCGGGTCACGGAACTGTGCCTGGTAGAGGTGCTGGTAAAGGCTGCCCTGCTCGGCCAGCAGCGATGCGTGCGTGCCGCGCTCGACGATGCGCCCGGCATCCAGTACCACCACCTGGTCGGCGCGCTCGACGGTCGTCAGCCGGTGGGCGATCACCAGCGTGGTGCGATCGGTCATCAGGCGCGCAAGCCCGCGCTGGACGAGCTTTTCCGATTCGGCGTCCAGCGCCGAAGTCGCTTCATCCAGGATCAGCACCGGCGCATTCTTCAGCAGCGCCCGGGCGATCGCGACGCGCTGACGCTGGCCGCCCGAAAGCTGGACGCCGTTGCTTCCGATCACGGTATCCAGCCCGTCGGGCAGGCGGTCGATGAACTCCATCGCCCAGGCATCCTGCGCCACCTGCGCCACCTGCTCGCGCGAGCATTCCGACAGCATGCCGTAGCGGATATTGTCGGCAATGGTGCCGTCGAACAGCACCACCTGCTGACCGACCATTGCAATGGATCGCCTGAGCGGTCGAAGCGCGTAGTCTTCCAGATCGACGTCGTCGAGCTCGATGACGCCGGAGGTCGGATGGTAAAAGCGCGGCAGCAGCCGGGCCAGCGTGGTCTTGCCCGAGCCGGAGCGCCCGACCAGCGCGGTGACCGTGCCGGGCGCCAGCGTCAGGTCGATGTCCTCCAGGGTCGGCCGCGGCGTGTCCGGATATTGGAATGACACGGACCTGAAATCGATTCGCCCGCGGACGGTCTCCGGCCGGTAGTTGCCCGTGTCGCGCTCGGCCGGTCGGTCCAGCATGTCGAATATGCTCTCTGCGGCCGCGAGACCTCGCTGGATCAGGACGTGGACGTTGGTCAGCCGTTTCAGGGGCGGAATGGTGGCCACCATGGCGCCGAGCACCGACATGAAGATGCCGGCCGTGACTTCGGCGCGCATGAACTGGCTGCCGGCGATGACCAGCAGGGCGACGACCGCGAGTCCGGCCGCGACCTGGATCAGCGACGAAGACATCAGCTGCGTTGCACGAAGCTTCAAGTGGAGCTTGCGGTTGACGTGATTGGACTCGGCAAAGACACGGGCTTCCTGGTCCTGTCCGTCGAATATGCGGATGACTTCCTGCGCGTGCACGGCCTGTTCGGTCATGTGGGTGACAGCACCCATGGAATCCTGGATGGAGGTGGATATCTTGCGGAATCGGCGACTGACGACGAACACGACGAACGCCACCACCGGAAGCAGCAGCAGCATGGTCATGGTCAGCCGCCAGGACTGCAGCAGCATCACGATCAGCAGCCCGAGCACGATCAGCGAATCGCGCGCGACGCCGATCAGCGCGGTGGTGGCGGCCTGGGCGACCTGCTCGGTGTTGTATGTCAGGCGCGAGATCATCGAACCGCTGCCTTCACGATCGAAATCGGCGAAAGGGAGCGTGAGATAGCGGCCGAACAGGTCGCGCCTGAGATCGGCGATGACCGCCCGGCCGATCCATTCCATGCCGTACATCCCGCCGTAGTTGCCGATCACGCGAAGAATCACGGCGCCGAGTACCAGCGCCGGCAGCATCAGGTCGAAGGTCGGCGTGCTGGTGACCAGGGTGTCGTCAATAAGCGGCCGCAGCAGATAGATGAACATCGCCTGGCCGGCGGCGTCCATGGCCACGGCCAGCAGTGCAAGCGCGAAAACGCCACGGCGACCTTCCAGGAACCCGAGCAGCCGCCGGTAGACCCTTGCGGCCGGGCGCGGGGCGTTCTCCGCGGGCTTCACCCCGCGTTTCACGGATCCGCTCCGTCCTCTTCGACCGTGGCGATGGTGAGCCTGGTGATGCCCTCGGCCGAGGCTGCGTCCATCGCGCGCACCACCAGGCCGTGCTGGGCCATGGAATCGGCGCGAATCACCAGCAGCGCTTCCGGCCTGTCGGCAAACGCCTGGGACAGCGCCAGCCTGAGCGTATCCCGTCGCTGGTCGGCCAGCATGTTGTCGCCGACGAAATAGTCCCCTGTCTCCGTGATCACCAGTTCGACGCGCTCGGGCAGGGTCTCGCGCTCGGCGGTCGCGGCTTCGGGCAACTGGACGCGCAGCAGTGCCTGGCGCTCGAAGGTGGCCGAGACCATGAAGAAGATCAGCAGCAGGAACACCACGTCGATCAACGATGTCAGGTTGATTTCCGGCTCTTCGTCCTGTTCGGTCTGCAAGCGCATGATGCTAGCCCCAGCCGAGTTCCGAGCGCCGGAGCTGGCGGTTGCCGTGTTCGATGGTATTGATCAGGTCGAGTGCCTGCTGCTCCATGCCGACGACGTACGCGCGAATCTTGCCGCGAAAGTAGCGATAGAAGAAATAGGTCGGAATGGCGACCGTGAGCCCGGCCGCGGTGGTGATCAGCGCCTCGGAAATGCCGCCGGCCAGCGGCGCGGGATCGCCGACGCCGGCTTCCATGATCGCGCTGAAGACCTTGATCATGCCGATGACCGTGCCCAGCAGACCCAGCAGCGGCGTAATGCCGGCGATGGTTCCGAGGGTGTTGAGGAAACTCTCGAGCTCGTGAACCACCTGTCGGCCGGTATCTTCCACCGCCTCCTTGACGACGTCGCGCGCCCGGTCGCGATTGTCCAGCGCCGCGGCCAGAACGCGGCCCAGCGGCGAGCTTCGGCGCAGCGCCTCGAGGTGCTTGCGGTCGAGTTCCCGCTGGCGCGCCCAGGCGGAGACCTTTTCGGTAATCCCGGCCGGCATGACCCGGCGCCGGCGCAGCATCCAGGCACGATTGAAGATGATGGTTGCCGACAGCACCGAGCACAGCACTATGGGTGCCATCAACCAGCCGCCGGCCAATACGATTTCAAGCATAGCCCTGCATCTTCCGCGAATCGAATCCATGCATGATAACGGAGTCGGCGGCGATGTATCCCGTCACCGCCAATGACCTGCCGGGCCGGATGCTGCACAGTCGACATCCGACCGCCAGAACCGTGGCCGGGCCGACAATTCGGCGCTCACCCGCAGCCCGTGTTCGGCCCCGAAACGCAGCGACAGGGCACCGCAATCGCCGGTCGTCAGCAAGCGTCCCCCGGCCTCGGTCAGCAAGGCACGACTGCGCGCGTGCGGCAGTCCGCGGCGGTTGAAGGCGCCCACGGTCGCAATCCCGACTGTCGGAGACAGCGCCGTCAGCCAGTCCGGGTCCAGGCTATCGGCGTGCCCGAAGCGCGGCAGCACCAGCGCGTCCACCGGTTGCACCGAATCCCGCGCCGCAAGCCGCCGAACGACGTTGGCCCCGATGCCGCCGGTCAGCAACGCGCTGCCGAACTTCGACCGAATTTCCAGCACGCAGCTGGAATCGCCGCCCAGGTCAGGCAGCGCCGCGGAGGGGTGCAGAAAGGTGAATTCGACGCCGTCGACCATCCAGCCCGTTCCGTCGACGCAGAGATCGTCGCCATCGGCGCCTGGGGCAATCACCTCGGCATTCGGCCATTGGCGCCTGGCCTCGGCGAGACCGCCGGCGTAGTCGCGGTGCCGGAAAGGCACGACGATGCGCTCGACTTCGGATCGCCCGCCCTGGCGCACCAGCGGCGCGATGGTGCCGGACACCAGGCTGCGCTCGGCGCCGTCGCCCGGCCCTGCGCCGTAAAGCATCACGCCGCCGGCCGTTCTGACGATGACCGCCTGCCCGTCGCCGAGATCCGGCACCGTCAGCTCGAACTCACCCGGCCCGGGTCCGCGCCCGGCCGGCCACAGCAGCGGCAGGAGCAGCACCGCCCCGAGCGGGCGCATCGGCCAGCCGCGCGGCGCCAGCAGCCAGAGGGCGCCGATCGCCGCGATCACGATCGCGGCAAGACCGGGCGCAGGCAGCGCCGGCGCGCTCAATGCGCTGAACCATGGATCGGCGCCGCTCAGCCCGTTCAGCATGACCAGGAACAGGGCCAGTCCGCGCTCGGACAGGCCGACCATGAACCCGGCCGGCAGGCCGATGGCAAACAGGACCAGCGCAACGAGCAGGCACGGCAGTATCCAGAGCCCGACCAGCGGGATGGCGACCAGGTTTGCCGCCAGTGCGGTCGGCGCCCACTGCTGGAAGATGCCGATGTTGAGCGGCAGCAGCCCGATCGCGATGACCACCTGGGCCTGCACCAGGCCCCGCAGCCAGCCGGTGCCGCGCGAGCGCCCGGAAAATGCCCAGATCAGCACCGCCACCGCGGCGAACGACAGCCAGAACCCGATCGCCAGCGGCGCCATTGGATCGATCAGCAGCACCGTCGCAAGCGCCGCCAGGAGCGCCCTGCCCGGCTGGATTCCGCGACGCCAGAGCATGGCGCCGAAACCGGCCAGCAGCATCACCAGCGCGCGCACCGTAGGCAGGCTGAACCCGGCCAGCAGCGCATAGCCGAAGGCCGCGACCAGCCCGGCCACCAGCATCACGCGCTTGCGGTCCGGAATGCCGCGCAAGCCCGTCAACGGCGTGACCAGCAATCCGGCCAGCAGTCCGGCCAGGCCGGCGACCATCCCGACGTGGAGACCTGAAATGGACAGCAGGTGGGCGGTGCCGGTCAGGCGCAGCCGCTCCGACAGCTCGGGCGACATCGCGGTGCGGTCGCCGACCGTCAGCGCGCGGTGCAGCGCGGCCGCATCGAGGCTCACGGTCTCGGCCTGCAGCCAGTTCGCCAGACGCTGCCTGAAACGGTCGGGGGCAGCAGCCGGCCCGGACGGGGACAGCCGCTCGGCCGATTGAATGCGGCCGAGCGCGCCGATGCCGCGCGCAGCCAGGTACCGGTGGTAGTCGAACAGCCCCGGGTTGGCCCTGCCGTGCGGCGGCTCCAGCGTGACCGAAAGGCGCCAGGTTTCACCCGGCCGGAACCATTCCAGCGGGCGATACCAGCTCAGCAGGATGCGCGCCGGGGCACCGGCTCGCCGTCCGTCGGCGTCGGGTTTGAATTCAAGTCTGGCGCGACCGTCGCGCTGCTCGGGCAGCCCGACGATGGTGCCGGTCAATTCGATGGTTTCCCCGGCCCGTTCGTCGGGCCAGGCACCGTGCTGGTACCAGAGCGCGTTAAGCGAGAACCACAGCATGCCGGCCGGCAGCGCGGCCCAGATTCGGGTGGCGGGGAAAGCCAGCAGCGCCACCGCCACTCCGAGCAGAGCCAGCACGGACCGGGCGTCGACCAGCAACGCGAACGCGGCGGCCGAGATCGCACCGCCGCAGAACAGCAATGCGACCCGGCCGGCGCGCGCCGCGTGCGAGCGCATCAATCGATCGCGCGCAGCACGCCGTGGGTCATTTCGAAGCGCCGGTCCATGCGCCCGGCCAGGCCGGTGTCGTGGGTAACCACCACGAAGCTGATGCCGAATTCCTGGTTCAGCCCGAGCATGAGTTCATAAACCGACGTCGCCGTGGCCTCGTCGAGGTTTCCGGTGGGTTCGTCGGCCAGCACGCAGTCCGGCTGATGGATCAGGGCGCGGGCCACGGCGGCGCGCTGGCGCTCGCCGCCGGAAAGTTCGCCGGGCTTGTGGTCCAGGCGCTCGGCCAGCCCGACGCGCCCGAGCAACTCGGCCGCGGCGCGGCGGGCCCGGGCCGCGGACTGGCCGCCGATCATCAGCGGCAGCGCAACGTTTTCGACCGCGCTGAACTCGGGCAGCAAGTGGTGGAACTGGTAGATGAAACCCAGGTGGCGGTTGCGGATGCGCCCGCGTTCGAGCTCCGAGGCGGCGACCATGTCTCGCCCGGCCACGCTGACCGAGCCCTCGGTCGGGTCGTCCAGCCCGCCCAGAATCTGCAGCAGCGTGCTCTTGCCCACGCCCGAGGCCCCGAGTATGGCCACTTGCTCGCCGCGGCCGATTTCGAGGTCGACACCGCGCAGCACGTCCAGCGCCGTTCGCCCCTGGTGGAATCGGCGCGTGACGCCGACGCATTTGACGACCGCGTCATTCATAGCGAAGCGCCTCCGCCGGCCGCGTGCGACCGGCCCGCCAGGCCGGGTAGAGCGTCGAAAGCAGAGAGAGCACCAGCGCCAGGCCGGAAAAGCGCGCCACGTCCCCCCACTTGAGATCCGACGGCAGATCCGAGATGTAATAGATGTCGGCCGACAGGAACTCGGTGTTGAGCAGTTGTTCGATACCGGCGACGATGCTTTCGACGTTCAGCGCCAGCACGATGCCGCCCACCGTGCCGAGCAGCGTCCCGATGACGCCTATCGACATGCCCTGGACGACGAACACCTGCATCACCCGGCCCGGACTCAGGCCCATTGTCTTGAGGATGGCGATGTCGGCCTGCTTGTCGGTGACCAGCATCACCAGGGTCGAAATGATGTTGAACGCCGCGACCACGATGATCAGCGACAGGATGATGAACATCATGGTCTTTTCCAGCTGCACGGCGCGGAACCAGTTGGCGTTCTGCTGGGTCCAGTCGCGTACCCGGTAGAAACCCGGCAGCGAATCGGCCAGCTCGAGCGCGATCGAACGAGCCCTGAACAGGTCGGTAAATTCCAGCCGCACGCCGGTTACGCCCTGGCCGGTGCGAAACAGCGCCTGGGCATCCTTCCAGTGAACGATTGCCAACGAGCTGTCGAATTCGTGAACGCCGGCCTCGAAGATGCCGGTGACGGTGAAACGTCGCACCTGCGGCATCACCCCGGCCGCGGTCGCGCGGATTTCCGGGGCAAAGATCGTGACCGGATCGCCCGGGCCCACGCCCAGTCGGGCCGCAAGCTCCAGCCCCAGCACCACCCGCCAGCGCTCCTCGCCGAGCGCATCCAGGCTCCCGCTGATCATCTGCTCGTCGAGGTCCGACACCGACGGCTCCAGCGCCGGATCGATACCGCGCACCAGGCCGCCCGCGACATCGCGCCCCTTTAGAAGCGTTTGCTGCTCAACGAACGGGGCCGCCCCGATCACCTCGGGGTTCCGGCGCGCATTCTCGATCAGATCCGGCCAGTCCTCGAACGGCCGGTCCCAGGTCGACACCGTCGCGTGCGAGACCATGCCCAGGATGCGTTCGCGCAATTCCTTTTCGAACCCGTTCATCACCGAGATCACGGTAATCAGGATGGCCACGCCCACGGCGATGCCCGCCATCGAGATCAGCGAGATGAACGATATGAAATGGTTGCGACGCTTGGCCCTGAGATAGCGCAGGCCGATCGCGACCGACAGCGGCTGAAATATCAAGACCGAACGCCCCGCGACGAGTGACTCGTAATTCCCAGTTTCAACGCAAGCGCTCCAGGATATGGTTGAGTTCGGCCGGCAGCGGCGACGAGAATACCTGGTCCTCCGGCCACGGCAGGCGCAGGTATCCGGCGTGCAGGAACAGTCGTGTTAGTCCGGCCGGCGGCAACCCCGGATTGTATCGCTCATCACCGGCGACCGGCGTGCCGAGATAATTCGCGTGGGCCCGGATCTGGTGGGTGCGGCCGGTTTCTATCCGCACTTCGACGAAGTCGTGCCTTTCAAGGCGCTCCAGACGCTTGAAGCTCGAACGCGCCGCCTGGCCGTCCTCGGCCGCGACCACCCGGTGCTGGCCGCTGGCGTCTCGAATCTTCTTCAACGGCATGTCGACATCCACACGGGGCTGGTCGAGATGGCCGTCGAGCAAGGCGAGGTAGCGCTTCTCGACCTCGCCGCTGCGAAACCGCTGCTGCAACTCGCGCGCATTGGCCGCGCCCAGCGCGAACAGCATCAGGCCGCTGGTTTCGCGGTCCAGTCGATGAACCGGTACCGCACGGGCATCGATTCGGGTCATGACGTCGTTCAATCCCCAGGCCAGCCCGGTGCCCGCCTGAGACGCCAGCCCGGCAGGCTTGTCGACGACGATGAACTCGTCCTGCCTGTGGACGATACACTCCTGAATTTCGGCAATTCTGGATGCCGGCACCTTGACCGGCTGTGCACCGGACCCGCGCGGATCGCGAACGGGCGGAATTCGTACCCGGTCTCCGGTCTCCAGCTTGCGCATGGGCTTGGCCCGTCCACCGTTGACTCGAACCTGTCCGGTGCGGATCAGGCGATAGACGAGGCTGCGCGGCACCTGTCCAAGCTCGCGCGAGAGAAAATTGTCCAGCCGCTGTCCGCCGTGATCGGCGTCGACCGCAACTTCACGCACGGTGCCGGGCTCTCCGCTCATATGGCCGGGCCCCTGGCGGGCGCCGCAGGACCGATGGAGCCGGGTCTGAAAATACACAAGGTTGAAACCACTGGAAAATTGCCGAAAAATACCAATTGAAGTATACTTGCGCTGCTCGACGGTCGCGTGTTCGAAAACTGCGCATGAACGATCTTTCATGACGCCCATGCACCGTCGGCCGGCGCATCCTGCCATCATCGGGTGCCGGTCCGATCAGCAATTTCTCGGCCCCGGCAACCATGATCGAGCGTGCGCCTGTTTTGCGGGGCGGTTGAACCGATCCTGCAGGCGCCCCTTCCGGCGCGCCGGAATACCGGACCAGGCAGGCAACAGTCCACCCATGCGGACCGGGTCCTGCCGAACCGAATAATCGCGCCGCCGAGTCTCGAGTATTTGAAGATTCGAGCGGCAACCAGACAATCAAGACGCTCCCGGCGACAATCACGAAACAGAAACAGTCCGGGGATTTCGGCCTGCCGTCGATCGGCACCGATGCCTGACCGGTTTTTGCCGGACGGGAGCGATTTGTTAGGAATCCAGACAACAATGAAACGAATGCTGATCAACGCGACTCAACCAGAAGAGTTGCGTGTCGCCATCGCAGATGGCCAGAACCTGGTCGACCTCGACATCGAGGTTCCCGCCCAGGAACAGAAGAAATCCAACATCTACAAGGGCCGCATCACGCGGGTCGAACCCAGCCTCGAGGCCTGCTTCGTGGAATTCGGCTCCGAGCGCCACGGATTTCTACCCCTCAAGGAAATTGCACGCGAATACTTCTCCGAGTCTGCGGCCAAGGCCCTGGACGCCGGCGAGCGCGTGGACATCAAGGACGCGGTGGAAAGCGGCCAGGAAGTCATCATCCAGGTCGAGAAGGAAGAACGCGGCACCAAGGGCGCCGCGCTCACCACCTTCATCAGCCTGGCGGGTCGATACCTGGTACTCATGCCCAACAACCCGCGGGCTGGCGGCGTTTCACGCCAGGTGACAGGCGAGGACCGCAAGACCATCCTCGACGCGCTGCGCGACCTCGATGCACCCAAGGACATGGGCCTGATCGTTCGCACGGCGGGCGTGGGCCGCGAAGTCGAGGATCTGCAATGGGACCTGAACTACCTGCTGCAGCTCTGGGAAGCGATCCAGGCCGCGGCCGGTTCACGCAAGGCCCCCTTCCTGATCTATCAGGAAAGCAACGTCATCATCCGCGCGCTGCGCGATCACATGCGCGAGGACATCGGCGAAATCCTGATCGACTCCGAACAGGTGTTCGAGGACGCGCGCGACTTCCTGCAGCAGGTGATGCCGCACAACCTGCGCAAGCTCAAGCGCTACGACGATCCGACGCCACTGTTTTCGCGCTTCCAGATCGAAAGCAAGATCGAGTCAGCATTTGCCCGCGAGGTGCGCCTGCCGTCCGGCGGCGCCGTGGTGATCGACCATACGGAAGCGCTGCTCTCGATCGACATCAACTCCTCTCGCGCCACCAAGGGTGCCGACATCGAGGAGACCGCGCTGCAGACCAACCTGGAGGCGGCCGAGGAAATCGCCCGCCAACTGCGTCTGCGCGATCTCGGCGGACTGGTCGTGATCGATTTCATCGACATGAGCAGCCGCGAAGCGCAGCGCGACGTGGAAAACAAGTTGCGCGAAGCCATGCGGGCCGACAAGGCGCGGGTGCAGATCGGCAGGATTTCGCGCTTCGGCCTGCTGGAGCTGTCCCGGCAGCGCCTGCGGCCGTCGCTGGGCGAGTCCAGCCATATCACCTGCCCTCGCTGCGACGGATATGGATCGATCCGGTCCATCGAATCGCTTGCGCTGGCCATCATCAGGCTTGCCGAAGAAGAGGCGATGAAGGACAACACGGGTCGCGTCATCGTGCAGGCCCCTCTGGCAGTGGCCAATTTCCTGCTCAACGAAAAGCGCGAAGTCGTCAATAACATCGAGCGACGGACAGGAACGCCGATCACCATCGTCGCCAATCACCTGATGGAGACGCCCCGCTATCAGATTCAGCGACTGCGGACCTCCGAGGAGATCGAGGAACCGTCCTACGCGATGGCGAAAAGCGAAGAAGTCGAGCCGATCGTCAGCGAACAGGAAATCCAGGCCGGCGTCACCACGCGCGAGGAACCGGCCGTCAGTACGATGCGGCCGTCGCAGCCCGCACCGGTACATGCCGAGAAAAGTGGCTGGACCCGCTTCAAGGAATGGCTTTCGAGCCTGTTCGGAAGTGACGAGAAAAAGGAAGATCGCGGCAAGCCGCGCAACGCCGCGGGCCGCGGCAAACCCAAGCCGGCGGGCGGCGGTGGAAAGAAACGTACCCGCAAGTCGGGATCGGCACGAAGCGGCACGAAGCATGCTGCCCAGAGGCCGCACAAGCCCAGAGACAGCGGAAAACCCGGCGAGCAGAACGATGACGACCAGGACGGTCGCAAGAAGGGCGGCGACGACCGAAAGCAGGACAACAAGGATGGCGGCAAGCCCAACGCACCCGGAGGCAGCAAGAAAAAGCGCCGCCGTCGCGGCGGCAAGAAACGCCGCAACAAGTACTCTACCGGCGACCAGCGCGACGCTAACGACAACTCAGAGCAGTCCGGTGGCGGCAAGCCCGAGCAGTCCGGTGACGGCAAGCCCGAGCGGTCAGGCTCGAAGTCGGAAAAGGCCGAGAAGCCTGCGGACAAGCCCCAGGGCGAAAAGCCCGATTCGTCGGGCGCGAAGTCCGGTAAACAGAAGGACAACAACGGCGGTGATTCGGCATCAGCCCGCCCGGTCGGCCAGCAGGCGGGTCTGTTCAAGATCGAGGACAAACCCGGCGGCAACGAAAAACGCCAGAAACCGTCGTCGCCCGGCGATGGCGAAAAGTCCGGCGAAAATTCCTGACACCGCCGACAGTTCAACGAAAAAGGTCCGGGACGCCCGGACCTTTTCTCGCGCATTGTTCACAACCCGTTCGTAGCGAGGCGCAGTAGAACGGGTGGGCAATGATGCGGGGTTCCTTACCCGTCCGTTTCTATGACGTCGTAGCGGATCGCTTCGCGCAGCAACGCGACTTCGCTGTCGACTCCGATCTTCTCGAAGATTCGATACTTGTGCGTCGATATCGTCTTGGGGCTCACGTTCATGCGCTCGGCGATCGCGCTGGACTTCATGCCGTTGGCCAGCATCATCGCGACTTCGATTTCGCGCGGAGTGAGTTCCTGGAACGGCGACTGCGGCGTGCCCGGCAAAAGCGACATGGCAAGTTGCTGCGCGATTTCGGAACCGACGTAGCGCTCACCGTCGTAAACCTTGCGAATCGCCGTGACAAGTTCTTCTGCATCGCACGCCTTGGTCAGATATCCGGCTGCGCCCATCTCCAGGAGTCGCGCCGGAAACGGCGGTTTGGTATGCGCCGTCAGCGCGATGATGCGCACCGACGGACGCGCATTCATGATTCGCTCGCTGGTTTCAAAACCTGAAAGCCCGGGGAGTCCGATATCCATCAGGATCACGTCGGGGCTCTTCTCCCGATTCAACTGGATGGCGCGTTCCCCGCTCCCCGCCTCGCCGACGACTTCGATTCCGCCCGCGTCATCGATGATGTTCCGCAACCCCGTGCGCACCAGGTGATGATCGTCCACGATCAAGAGTTTGATCATTGCCGCATTCCCTCTGTTTTAGTCCCAAACGCCAAGAAGCGAACCAGTTCGCACAAGGCGGGCCGCTGGTTCTCCTACCAAGACTTTACCGCAAATGGCGCAGCGCGATGCGGGATCCTCGGGGAACATCGGGACCTCCCCGGGCCGGGGCCGGGGGAGAAAAAGCGGAAAGCGTCCGCTGAACGAACGCTATTCGGGAAGATGGATTTTCGGGGGCCAGGGGCAACCTGGTATTCCAGGAAACCTAGCGGTGGCTGTCGATCGGCTGGTATCCGTCCCGCACGCCCTTGGTCACGATGGAAACCGCATCGTGCGGGTGCAGACTCTCGAAGTGGCTGCAGCGAGCCCAGTAATCGAGAATCCGCTCGTCGCTTTCGAGCGCCTTTCGGACGCGCCGGCCGGCATCTTCGCAGAACATCAGGTTCTGGCCGTTGAGTCGGGCGAATTCCTGTTCGTCTTCGCGCTTGACTGCCGTCTGGACGGGCGTCTTGAGCGCGTTTTCGATCAGGTCGATAAGCTCTTCGAACGGAAAGGCCTCGAACGTCGGCGCAAGCTGCAACCGGACGTCGGCGATGGATCGCTGGCTGTGCGGCGTCGCCATGATGCCCTGCTCGGTTCCGAGCCAGTTCAGCACGGCCTGGCGGTCGAGATGCTCGCCTTCGACGAAATCCTGCTCGAACTGCTGCTGGATCAGCTGCCGCGCCAGCGCCGCCGAGCACGGGCAGGTGCTCGAATAAGTGATTTCGTAGGACAGTTCCAGCGAAAATTTCTTTCCTTCCAGCGTCGCGATGATGCTGAATGGATAGTTGCGCCAGCCGGAATTGTCGCTGGACAGCGCCTTGCGGCGGGTCTGGTATTCGAAATCGATGCGGACCAGCGCGCGGGTGCTGAGGTCTGCGTGCGAGTCGAGGAAATCGCGCAGGAGATGGCGCAATGCAAGCGGCGTAAGCGTATGCTCCGCCAGCGCGCGATCCAGGTGCAGGTAAAGCCGGGACATGTGGATGCCGCGGGCATCGGGCTCGCCCAGATTGACGAACGCGCTGATGTGGGCCGGCGTCTGCATGGTCACACCATCCTTGCCGGTAATGCGCACCGGGACTTCGATGCGGTTCATCCCCACCCAGTCCAGCTTGCCGGCCAATTGATCGTGCGGCTGCGAAGCGATATCCGGCAGCGTGTTGGATTGCTGTTTCATGTCCATTCGGCTTTCCTTGGGATTCATCGACGGCTTTTCCAGCCCCTAGCGACGCGAGTATGCCGACGGGAACATGAACGTCGAGTGACGCGAGTCGGGTCAAGCGGCCGCCGAAAGGGGCCCGGGCGAACGACTCGTCAGGAAAAACTGGTCGGAGCGGGGAGATTCGAACTCCCGACCCCCACAACCCCATTGTGGTGCGCTACCAGGCTGCGCTACGCTCCGAGTCCAGACCCGACATTATAAACGTGTACAGCGCCGGGCAGGTGGATTCTGCCGAAGGTCTGGGGAAGCGTCTCAAAATGTAGCGATCGGGTGCCTGAGGGTGGCCGCCGGAGCGCAGGAACTAGCGCCTCAGGACCTGCAGGACTTCCTCCAGCTCTCCGCGCAGTTGACGCACGACCTGCTGACTGCGTGAAACGTCGTCGCGCGCCTCCTCGCCTTCGAGGCGCTGGCGTGCGCCCAGGATCGTGAAGCCCTGCTCATGCAGCAGCGAGCGGATCTGGCGGACCATGATCACGTCGTGGCGCTGGTAGTAGCGGCGATTGCCACGGCGCTTGACCGGCTTGAGCTGGGGGAATTCCTGCTCCCAGTAACGCAGCACGTGCGGCTTGACCGCACACAAATCGCTGACTTCACCGATCGTGAAGTAGCGCTTGGCCGGAATCGGCGGCAGTTCGCGGTTACTTCCTGGATCCAGCATATGCTTCCACTCGTCCACGCAGTTTCTGACCAGGCTTGAACGTCACCACGCGGCGCGCGCTGATCGGAATTTCCTCGCCGGTCTTGGGATTGCGACCGGGACGCTGGCGCTTGTCGCGCAACTGAAAGTTGCCGAAACCCGACAATTTCACGTGATCGCCGGCTTCCAGCGCGTCTCGGATCGTCTCGAACCAGGCATCAACAAACTCCTTGGCCTCGCGTTTGTTGAGCCCCACTTCCTCGAACAATGTATTGGCCAGATCAGCCTTGGTCAAAGCCATCCGTCTACCCTCTTAGTCTTACCTGACACTCTTTTTTTAAAGATTCGACCACGGACAGCATAACCGAATCGACCTCCTCATCGGTAAGAGTGCGCGAAACATCGCGCAAAATCAAGCCTATACCGACACTTTTGTAGCCCGATTCTATCCCCTTGCCCTGATATTTGTCGAAAATGACGCATTTCGCCAGCCTTTGGCCCGCGGATTCGGCGCACACCCGCTGCAAATCAGCTGCGGGAACGGACTCCGGCACGATCAGCGCCAGGTCGCGCCTGACCGAAGGATAGCGCGCCGTGCCGGCAAAAACCGGCAGATTGCGATCGCGCAGGACTTCCAGGTCGAGTTCGGCAACGAAGATCGCGTCGTCGAGATCGAGCTCGGCTGCCACGCCGGGATGCAATTGGCCGGCGAAACCAAGTTCGCGCCCGTTGAGTACAAGCGCGCACGACTGGCCGGGATGGAGCCAGTCCACGGTCCTGGCCACCGCTTGAATGGCGCCCGGCCCGTGCCCGGCGCAACCGACAAGGTGTTCCACCTCGCCCTTGAGATCGTAGAAATCGAAATCGCGGCGATTTTCCAGCCAGGACTCCGGTTGCGCATCGCCGGCGATCGCCAGCCCGACGCGCTCGGATTCCGTCCATTCCCCGGCCGAGGAAAAGACGTGCCCGGTTTCGAAAAGCTTGAGCCGCGGTTGCTGATGGCGCAGGTTCGCCGCGGCCGTGCGTAGCAGTCCCGGCAGCAGACTGGTCCTGAGCACGCCCATTTCCTGGCTGAGCGGATTGGCCAGCGGCTGCGCCGATGCCTGCAGGGCAAGCATCGACAATTCGTGTTCGGAAACGAAGCTCCAGGTCATGATTTCCTGGAAGCCGCGCGCGTGCAACGTGGAACGAATCGTCTCCATGGCCACGCTGCGCTCGCTGGCGACCACGGCCCTGAGGCGCCCGCCCGGTGCGCGCGAGGGGAGCTGATCGTAGCCGACCATGCGCGCGACCTCTTCGATCAGGTCGACCTCGATCGCCAGATCACGGCGCGCCGAAGGCGGCGTGACCCGGAAATCATCCCCGTCCGGTTCCAGCTTCATGCCCAGGCGGGTCAGAATGTCGTGTACCCGCCCTGCTTCGAGATCGGTGCCGAGGACACGATTGACCCGGTGCATGCGCAGCTTGATCGAAGGAATGCTCGGCAAGTGTTCCGGCGATGATTTCTCGACGACCGGGCCGGGTCGGCCGCCGGCAATTTCCACGATCAGGGCTGTGGCCCGCTCGATGGCGCGGGTCTGCAACTCCGGATCCACGCCGCGCTCGAAGCGGTGCGACGAATCCGTGGCAAGACCCAGTCGACGACCCTTGCCGATGATGGTGGCCGGATTGAACCAGGCCGATTCGAGCAGAATATCCTGGGTCGCATCCCCCACGGCCGAATCCTGTCCGCCCATGATTCCGGCCAGCGCAACCGGCTTTTCATGGTCGCAGATCAGGAGCATGTCTTCGTCGGGCTCGATCTCCTGGCCGTCCAGCAGCGTTATCCGGTCGCCCGGGCGGGCGCGGCGCACCCGGATGCCGCCTTCGATGATGCCGGCGTCGAATGCGTGCATCGGCTGGCCCCGTTCGAGCAGCACGTAGTTGGTCACATCGACGACCGGGCTGCGCGGCCTCAGCCCGGAGCGCTCGAGGCGCTCGACCATCCAGGCCGGGGTGATGGCTTGCGGGTCGATGCCGCGAACCAGTCGTCCGACGTAGCGCGGGCAGTCGGCCGGATCCAGCAGTTCGATCTCGACGCCGTCGTCGACCACCGGGGCGACCTTGACGATCTCGGGTTCCCGGCATTCCAGCGATTCGGCCGCCGCCAGCTCCCGTGCAATCCCGCGAATCGAAAGGCAGTCGGCGCGATTGGGCGTGAGGTCGACCTCTATGGCGTGGTCGGGCAATCCCAGCGCGTCGGCCAGGGGCGCACCGACCTGCAGGGCTTCCGGCAGTTCGAGCAGCCCGCTTGCGTCTTCGCCAAGCCCCAGCTCGGGCGCGGAACACAGCATGCCTCGCGACTCGACGCCGCGCAGCCTGGCCGGCTTGATCTTCAGGCCGTTGGGCAGGGTCGTGCCCACGGTGGCCAGCGGCGCCTTGAGCCCGGCGCGCGCATTCGGCGCCCCGCAGACGATGGTGAGGTTGGCGTCGGCCCCGTAATCCACTTCGCAGACCTTGAGCCGGTCGGCATCGGGATGCGGCCTGCACTCGACGATCTCGCCGACGACCACACCTTCCAGGTCGGTCCCGATGGTCTCGAGTTCGTCCACTTCGAGCCCCGCCGCGGTCAAGCGGTCAGCGACGCTCTGGGCGTCCAGGTCGGTCGGCACCCACTGGCGCAGCCAATTCAAGCTGAATCGCATCGGATTCCCCGTTTGTTCACTTGTCCCCGGCCCGGCTAGCGGAACTGGGCCAGGAAGCGCAAATCGTTGTCGAAAAACAGTCTCAGGTCGTCGACCCGGTAGCGCAGCATGGCGAAGCGCTCCACGCCAAGGCCGAACGCGTAGCCGGTGAAGCGCTCGGCGTCCACGCCGCAGTTTTCCAGCACGTTCGGGTGCACCATGCCGCAGCCGAGCACTTCCAGCCAGCGACCGGGACTGCCGTCGGCGTTTCGCCAGCGGATGTCGACCTCGGCCGAGGGCTCGGTAAACGGAAAGTAGGAGGGCCGCAACCGCATCTCGAGTTCATCCTCGAAATAGGTATTGACGAAGGTCGAAAGCAGGCCCTTGAGGTCGGCGAAGGTTACGTCCTCGTCGACCAGGAGGCCTTCGACCTGGTGGAACTGCGGCGTGTGCGTCTGGTCGGAGTCGGACCTGAACACGCGGCCCGGCGCGACGATTCGGACCGGCGGCGCCTGCTCCTTCATCACGCGGATCTGGACCGGCGAGGTATGCGTTCTGAGCAGCCGTCCGTCGGGGAGATAGAACGTGTCGTGCATGGCACGCGCCGGATGGTGCGGCGGAAAATTCAGGGCCTCGAAGTTGTGGTAGTCGTCCTCGACCTCCGGGCCGTCGGCCACGGCGAACCCCAGACCGCGAAAGATCGACAGGATGCGGCTCATGGCGCGCGTGACAGGATGCGGACCGCCGGGATCGACGGCTCGCCCGGGCAACGTCACGTCAAGCGTTTCGGTCGCCAGGCGCCGATCGAGTTCGGCGCGCTCGAGCTCAGTCTTGCGGGCCTCGAGGCGTGTCGACAGATCTCGCTTGAGTTCGTTGACGGCCTGGCCTGCCTCGCGGCGGACTTCGGGCGGCAACTGACCGAGGTTCTTCAGCTCGGCGGTCAGCCGACCCTTCTTGCCCAGCCAGCCGACGCGCACCTCGTCGAGTTCGCGCAAGTCGTCGGCGCCGGCGACGTCCGCCAGCGCGCGTTCACGCATTGCATCCAGATCGGGACCGGCCACTGCTGGCGGCCGGTCAGGACAGCTGGGACTGGGCTTTCTCGGCCAGCGCCTTGAACGCGACCTTGTCGTTGACGGCCAGCTCGGCCAGCATCTTGCGATCGATGCCGATCTCGGCCTTCTTCAAGCCATTGATGAAGCGGCTGTAGGACATCCCATGCTCGCGTGCGGCCGCATTGATGCGCTGGATCCACAGGCGGCGGAATTCGCGCTTCTTCTGGCGACGGTCGCGGTAGGCATATTGCCCGGCCTTGATGACCGCCTGCTTGGCAACCCGGAATACCTTGCGGCGGGCGCCGTAATAACCCTTGGCCCGGCTCAGCACCTTGCGGTGGCGACGGCGGGCGACTACTCCACGTTTCACTCTTGCCATTGTCTTGTCTCCTGTCTCTTAAAGAACGAATAAACCGTCGTTGCGACGATTACAGCTTCGGCAGCATCTTGCGAATCGCCTTCTCGTCGGCGCTCGATACCATCGAAGTCGAGCGCAGGCGACGCTTGCGCTTGGTGTCCTTCTTGGTCAGGATGTGGCTGTGGAATGCGTGCTTGCGCTTGATGCGCCCGCTTCCGGTTGCGCGGAACCGTTTGGCGGCACCGCGGTTCGATTTCATCTTGGGCATGTCGTACTCCTCTTGGTAATGCCGGTTCCGCAGCGGATTTTCGAAAGTGTTCGTCGAAAAGCGCTTTTCCCTGTTGTCTCCGGAACGGTTGTCCCGGCAGACCGCCCTGGGGCTGCGGTCAGGCTTGTTTTGTCAAGCCCGATAGTATATCCGTTTTGGATGCGGCGTGTCCATATGCATGTGCGTGGCGAGCCTCTGGATCAAAGCGCTTGCGGTTGGCGCGACGACACGCCTGGCGTAACATTCGAGTTGTGGTCCGGCCCGTGCGAGACAACCGGCCCCGGGTGCGACAGACCACGCAATGATCCCGGAGCATGATCGAGATGAGCGATGAAGCGATGAGCGCCAGAAAGCAGTCAGGGGCCGACGCCGAACTTGTCCGGGAGCCCGGCCGGGAGGGTGTGTTGTCGGCCCGCGGCGATTGGACCCTGGCAAACGTGGAACGGCTCAGTAACCAGGTCGACGCCCTCACCGCGCGGGCCGACCAACTCGACGCCAGCGGCATCTCCAGGCTTGACGCCTCCGGCGCCCTGCTGCTGGAGCGGCTTTTCTGCCGAACAGGACAGAACCCGACCGAGTCCGGGCTGACCGGCCAGTGGCGCACCCTGTTTGAAGCCGTGGATTCGGCCTGCGACGACGAACGCGAGCCGGAGCCGGACCGCGAGCCGCAGTGGCGACAGATCCTGGGCCGTATCGGCCGGGCCACGGTGGAAGTCAGCCAGAGCACGCGCGAGCTGATGAACTTCATGGGGATCACGGTCCACCGGCTTGCGCGAACCGTCGCCCAGCCATGGCGCCTGCGCCTGACCTCGACCGTCCATCACATGGAACAGACGGGGCTGGACGCCGTCCCGCTGCTGATACTGCTTTCGGGGCTGATCGGGGCGGTGGTGGCGTTCCTGGGCGCCACCGTGCTGCGCGATTTCGGCGCCGAGCTGTTCGTGATCGACCTCGTGACATTCGCCTTCGTGCGCGAATTCGGCGTGCTGCTGACCGCCGTTCTGCTGGCCGGCCGCACCGCCAGCGCGTTCTGCGCCCAGATCGGCATGATGAAATCGCGCGAGGAGCTGGATGCGATTCGAACCCTCGGGCTCGACGAAATCGAGGTGCTGGTGCTGCCGCGCCTGCTGGCCCTGCTCGTCACCCTGCCCCTGCTGGCGTTCATCGCCACGATTTCCGGTCTGGTCGGCGGGTTGGTCGTTTCGGTGCTGTCGCTGGACATCAACCTGACGCTGTTCATCGACCGGGTCGAGCAGACCATCACGCTCAAGCACTACCTCGTGGGCATGATCAAGGCGCCGATCTTCGCCGTCGTCATCGCGCTGATCGGCTGCCTGGAAGGCCTCAGGGTTTCCGGCACGGCGCAGTCGGTGGGCGAACACACCACCACCGCCGTGGTTCGAAGCCTCACCATGGTCATCGTCATCGACGCCCTGGCCGCGGTCTACTTCATGGAGATCGGATGGTGAGCGACGCCGAAGACAACGACCAGGTACCGGTCATCCGGGTGCGAGGCCTGGACAACCGGTTCGGCACCGACATCGTGCACCAGGACCTGGACCTGGACGTATGTCGCGGCGAGATCCTGGGCGTGGTCGGCGGATCGGGCACCGGAAAGTCGGTCCTGATGCGCTCGATTCTCGGGCTGCTGCGACCCAGCGGCGGCACCATAGAGGTCTTCGGCCAGCGGTTGAAGGACTCGGAGGATGCCCAGCAGGTCATGTCGCGCCGGGCCGGCGTGCTGTTCCAGGACGGGGCGCTGTTTTCATCGCTGAGCGTGCTCGAAAACGTCGAGCTCCCGTTGAAGACGCACCGCCCCGACCTTTCGACCCAGTTGCGTCGGGACCTCGCGCGCTCGAAGATCCAGCTTTCCGGGCTGTCGGCTTCGACCAGTCCGAAAATGCCTTCCGAACTGTCCGGCGGCATGCGCAAGCGCGTCGCGCTGGCCCGGGCCCTGGCGCTGGAACCGGAGCTGCTGTTTCTGGACGAGCCCACCGCCGGCCTGGACCCGATAGGCGCGGCGGAATTCGACCGCCTGCTGCGCACCCTGCAGCGCGCACTGGGACTCACGGTTTTCCTGATCACGCACGACCTCGATACCTTGTACGCGATCTGCGACAGGATCGCCGTGATCGCCGACCGCAAGATCCTGGCGGCGGGTCCGCTGGGCGAGATCGAGAAACTCGACCACGAGTGGATACGCAACTACTTTCACGGGCCCCGCGCGCGCGCCGCCCGGCACGAACAAGCAGCCACGGGCTGAGCAAGTTGAAGGAGTACCAGGCATGGAAACGAAAGCCAACTACGTCGTCATCGGTGCGTTCACGTTCACGATTGCCATCGCGGCGGTGCTGTTCGGGCTGTTTGCGGCCCGCTACGCGACCGACAGCGCCTGGAACCACTACCAGATCCTGTTCAACGAATCGGTCATTGGCCTGTCCGACGGCAGCCCGGTGCTCTACAACGGGGTCAACGTCGGCCGCGTGACGGAACTCGACCTGAATCCCGACGACGTGAGGCAGGTCCTGGTCACCGTCGAGATCGAAGCCCAGGTGCCGGTGCACCGCGACACGGTCGCGACCATTCGCCTGACCGGCCTGACCGGTACGGCGGCGATCCAGCTCACCGGCGGCACGCCCGGGAGCGCGCTTCTGAAGCCGACCAACGGCGACCCGCCGCAGATACCGTCGGTTTCGTCGCCGCTCAATCGCCTGCTGGAATCGTCGGAAGGCATCGTCGTGACCGCCAACAAGGTCCTCAACCAGCTCGATGCGCTGTTCAGCGACGACAACGTGGAACGAGTCAACGCCACGGTCGCGTCGCTGGAGCGGTTCGGGGGTTCACTGGCCGAGCCCGACAGCCCGCTGAACCGGCTGCTGGCCAACACCTCCGAGGCCAGCGAGTCGCTGTCGGACCTGCTGGAACGAATCGGCAGCGCGACCGAGCGGTTCGACCGGCTGGTCGCTGGCGTCGACGAGGGTCTCGTCCGCGATCTTCCGGAACTGAAGGAGCGGCTTTCGGGCACCCTGGCGAACCTCGAATCGCTCTCCGGCCGTCTCGATACGATCATCGCCAGCAACCAGGACGCACTCAGCCAGATTGGCGGCGTCGGGGTGCGCCAGGTATCCGGCGGCGTCGAGGAAATCCGTCGCCTGATCCGGGACCTTTCCGACCTGGTGCGCCAGGTCGAGGACAACCCGGCGCGCTTTCTGCTCGGCGGCGAACAACCTGAGGAGTACCCGTCACGATGAACACATTCTGGAAATTCCAGGCCGCCGCCGCGGCGTTGCTGCTGGCCGCCGCCTGCTCGATAATTCCCGAGAGCGAACCGGTGCAGTTGCTCGACCCCCAGCTTCCGTCGCCTTCAGCGGCCGGCCAGAGCGTCGCCTGGACGCTGAATGTCACCAGACCGGAATCCGACCCGGCCCGCGATTCGAGCCGTGTCCTGGTGCGCACCGGCGAGGGCCGCCTCCAGGTGCACGCCACCGCGCGCTGGGTGGCCGCCGCCCCGGAACTGTTGCGCACCCGTCTCGTGAGATACCTGCGCGATTCACAGCGAATTGCGCAGGTCAGCGCAGGCGCCGCCGGAATGGACAGGACGCTGGCCCTGGATCTGCGCGCGTTCGAACTGGTGGAAACCGACGACGGCCGCCTGGAAGCCGAAATCCGACTCGAGGCCCGGCTCTACGACAGCCGCTCGGCAGAATTGATGGCGCGCCAGCTCTTCCAGGCACGCAGGGCCATAGGCGGCGCCGGAGCGGCCGAGATCGTCGACGGCTTCGAGTCGGTATTCGGGGAAGTGATTCCGGCGCTCGCCGACTGGTTGTCGGACTGACGCGGCAATAGGCGTAATCGGGGGGCCAGACAACCGAAAGAGTTCGTCGTGCGATGCGATAATGGGCGATTGACAAATCGAAACCATAAGGAAGGAAGCACGCAATGAGCAAGCGCGCAGGAAAGATTCTCGATTCGCTGGGCCTGAAGGCCGAAAACCCCGGCGCCTGTTTCGGTCCCGGCCAATGGTCGACCACCACCGACGCCGGCCGCATCGACTCGATCAATCCGGCCACCGGCGAGGTAATCGCGAGCGTCAATGCCGCATCCGAAGCCGATTACGAGCGGGTTCTCTCGCAGGCCGTGGAGACCGCGCGCGCCTGGCGTCAGGTCCCCGCGCCGCAGCGCGGCGAAGCGGTCCGGCTGGTGACCGAGGCACTGCGCAAGTACAAGGATCCTCTTGGCAGCCTGGTGTCGATGGAAATGGGCAAGATCAAGCCCGAGGGCGACGGCGAGGTCCAGGAGATGATCGACATCGGCGACTTCGCGGTCGGCCAGTCGCGCATGCTCTACGGCAAGACCATGCATTCCGAGCGTCCCGGACACCGCATGTACGAGCAGTGGCATCCGCTGGGCGTGGTCGGCGTGGTCACCGCGTTCAACTTCCCGGTGGCGGTCTGGGCCTGGAACGCCCTGCTGTCGGCAATCTGCGGCAACGCCACGATCTGGAAGCCTTCACCCAAGGGCGTGCTGTGCTGCGCGGCAGTCCAGAACATTGCCAACGAGGCGCTGGAAGGCACAGATTTTCCGCCGATCTTCACCAGCTTCATGGAATCCGGCCACGCGCTGGCCCAGCGCTTCATCGACGACGAGCGCGTCAACCTGATGTCGTTCACCGGCTCCAGCGCGATCGGCCGCAAGGTCGGCGAACGGGTCGCGGCGCGCATGGGCAAGAGCCTGCTCGAACTGGGCGGCAACAACGCGATGATCGTCGACGAGACGGCCGACCTCAAGCTGGCGATTCCGGCCATCGTGTTCGGCGCGGTCGGCACTGCCGGCCAGCGATGCACGTCGACGCGTCGGCTGTTCCTGCACGAATCGATCGCCGACGACGTCATCGGCACGCTGGTCGACGCCTACAAGCAGGTGCGCATCGGCGACCCGCTCGACGAGGGCACGCTGATGGGTCCGCTGACCGACGAGGCCGCCATCGAACGCTACATGGACGCCATCGAACAGGTAAAAGCGGCAGGCGGCGAACTGCTGACCGGCGGCAAGCGCATCGAGCGCGACGGCTACTTCGTCGAGCCGGCCATCGTGCGCGCCGAAAATCACTGGGACATCGTCCAGGAAGAGACCTTCGCGCCGATTCTCTACGTGATGACGTTCAAGACGCTGGAAGAAGCGGTCGAAATGCACAACGACGTGCGCCAGGGCCTGTCCTCGTCGCTGTTCACCACCGATCTCCGAAACGAGGAGTACTTCCTCGGCCACCTGGGTTCGGACTGCGGCATCGCCAACATCAACATCGGCACCTCGGGCGCCAAAATCGGCGGTGCGTTCGGCGGCGAGAAGGAAACCGGCGGTGGGCGCGAGTCCGGCTCGGACGCCTGGCAGAACTACATGCGCCGGCAGACCAACACCATCAATCACTCCACCGAACTTCCGCTGGCCCAGGGCATCAAGTTCGACCTGTAGCGGCGTAGAATGGAGGCACGGCGCGGACCTTTCCGCGCCGGCCCATTCAGGATTCGACGCACGGAGGACACCGGTCCGATGCACGCCACCGCAGAAACCAACACCGCGGCGGTTATCAGCCTGGTCTCGGGCATCCTGGCCTGGGTGGCCGTTCCGCTTCTCGGCAGCCTCGTCGCGGTCTTCACGGGCCACGCGGCACTCAACCAGATTCGCGCATCCGGCGGGCTGGAATCGGGCGAAGGCCTGGCCGCGGCCGGCCTGGTCCTGGGCTGGTTGCAACTGGGTCTGCTGCTCCTGGCGCTGGTCGGGTGGATCGTTTTCGCCGCCGTGGCCGGGCTTGTCGGCGGCTTTACGCTGCTGCTTCTGGTCGGCCTCGGACTGTTATTTGCGGCCGGCCTTGCCGGCCTGCTGTGGATGCTTTTCCTCGGAGTCGCCTGAACCATGTACAACTGGCTGAGAAAAGGCCTTTTTTCGCTGCCGCCGGAAACCGCGCACGAACTGGCCATGGAATCGATGAAGTTCGGCGGCCACTTCGGCCTGCCAAGGCTGATGGCGGGCGCGGCGGTCGACGACCCGCTGGTGCTCATGGGCATCGAATTCCCCAACCGCGTCGGACTGGCCGCCGGGCTGGACAAGAACGGCGACTATATCGACGCGCTCGGCCAACTGGGCTTCGGCCACCTCGAACTCGGCACCGTCACGCCGGAACCGCAGCCCGGCAATCCGCAGCCGCGAATGTTCCGGGTCAAGCCGGCGCAAGCCATCATCAACCGTATGGGCTTCAACAACAAGGGCGTCGACCACCTGGTCAAGCGCCTGGCGGCGCGCCGCTACCCGGGCGTGGTCGGCGCGAACATCGGCAAGCAGAAGGACACGCCGGTCGATCGTGCGGCGGACGATTATCTGACTTGCCTTGAGAAGGTCTACCCGCACTGCGACTACGTCGCGGTCAACATTTCCTCGCCCAACACCGAGAACCTGCGCCAGCTCCAGGACAGCGGGCACCTGCGTGAACTGCTCGAGGCGATCGTCCGGGCCGGAAACGACCACGCCGAGACCTTCGGCGGCAAGTGCCCGATCGTCGTCAAGATCGCGCCCGACTGGGAAGACGCCGCGCTTACCGATGCACTCGAGACCATAGCCGCTTCCGGGGTCGACGGCCTGAATGCGACCAATACCACAATCTCGCGCGACGCCATTGCCGGCCTGCCCCACGCCGAGGAGGCCGGGGGACTGAGCGGCGCGCCGCTGCTCGAACCGGCCAACCGCGTGATGAAGCGATGCCGCGAGGTGCTGGGAGATTCGTTCCCGATCATGGGCAGCGGCGGCATCATGAGCGGCAGCGACGCGGTCGCCAAGGTCACCGCCGGCGCCGACGTGGTGCAGCTCTATACCGGGTTCATCTACAACGGCCCTGACCTGGTCGGAGAATGCGCACGCGCCATTGCCGAGGAATTTGCCAATGCCGAATGACATCGTCACGAACGCCCCGCTTGAGGCTTTGAGCACCTTCCGGCTCCCGGCACGGGCCGCGGAACTGGCGCGTCTGGAGGACGTCGCCGGCCTGCCCGATCTGCTCGACACCGAATTGCCGGTGCTGCTGCTCGGCGGCGGCAGCAACACGCTGTTCGTCGACGACTTTCCCGGCCGAATCGTCGTCAACCGGCTGCGCGGCATCGACAGCGAAGTCCTCGACCGCGACCGGGTGCTCGTCACCGCCGCGGCCGGCGAGAACTGGCACGAGCTGGTTCGCTGGACGCTGGATCGCGGTCTCTGGGGGCTGGAGAACCTGGCCATGATTCCCGGCCTGGTCGGGGCCGCGCCGATGCAGAACATCGGCGCCTACGGCGTGGAACTGGCGCACTGCCTGGAGTCGGTGGAGGTATTCGACCGCCGGACCGGGAGAAGCGAGCGCCTTGCGGCCTCCGAGTGCGGGCTGGACTACCGCGACAGCCGATTCAAGAGCGCCGACCGGGACAGGTTCGTGATCCTGGGCATTCGGCTTGAACTGATGATGCACGGCACGCCGGTGCTCGAATACCCGTCCCTGCTTGAGGAACTCGAGCGCCACGGGCACGCCAGCCCGGAAGACCCGCGCACGGTGGCGGCCGCCGTGATGCGGGTAAGAAAGAAAAAACTGCCCGACCCGGGCCTGATCGCCAACGCCGGCAGCTTCTTCAAGAATCCGGTGGTGAAAAACCCCGTCGCACAGGACCTTGTCGAACGCAACCCGGACCTGCCCAGCTGGCCCGACAAGCCGGGCTGCACCAAGCTCTCGGCCGGCTGGCTCATCGACCAGCTGGGCTGGCGCGGCAAATCGTTCGGCGGCGCCCAGGTGTTCGACCGCCACGCGCTGGTGCTGATCAACCGCGGCGATGCGACCGGCCAGGACGTCCTGCGCCTGGCCCGGGAGATCAAGGCCAGCGTACACGAGCGATTCGGCGTCGAACTGGAGCCGGAGCCGCTGTTGGTGGGCGGGTCGGTCTGATTCGAAGCCGTTGAATACCTGCCGTGTAGTCAGCTTGTTGAATGAAGCGCCCGGTCGAGCGCTGGAGCCATCACGCTATTCAGATGCTTCTCGCTGCCGGCTCGACAGCTCGGGCTTTTCGATCTGGCGTCGAATTTCGTCCGGGCGATGGGGTCGTTGGGCGCTCAACCCCTGAATATGTTCGGCCGCGTCAGCGATGGCGATAAAACTCTGACCGACTCCGAGCGCAATGATCAGCTTCAGCCATTCACCACCCGCTCCGTCGATATCTTGACCATAAAACAGGTTGAGGAAAGTCGCAGCTATTACGACCGCCAGCAGAACTCCAGCGATAACCGACAACACCTTTCCGCACAGTCGTAACACTCCGTATGACTTCATCTCGATCTTCCCGTTAAAACTATATTTTTGCTGGATTGAGTCGACATCCTTGCCTTCACTTTACCAATTCAAGGAGCCGGTTGCTGCGCCGCTCGGTTCGAACCGATTGTGATGGTCGGCGGTTCGAATGGGCTCTGGAGGGACCGACGCTCCCCATTTGGATGGGATCCTTTCAAGACAGTGGTGGTAGCGGCGAGCAGATGGACGGATTACTGCGCGCTCTAGCGAGCGCTTGCCCTGCGGGCTAAATGCCCGGCATTTCAGTGAGCTCGCGGCTGCGCCGCTCGGGTCGAACCGATTGTGATGGTCGGCGGTTCGAATCGGGGAGGTCTGGTACGTTCGGGGAATCGGGTCGTTTCGGGGTTTCTGACAATTATGGTGCCGGTGGACGGATTACTGGCGCTGGCGCGCCAGTGAGCTCGCGGCTGCGCCGCTCGGTTCGAACCGATTGTTATGGTCGGGGGTTCGAATCGGGGAGGTCTGTTACGTTCGGAGGATTGGATCGTTTCGAGGTTTCAGGAAACGATGGTGCCGGTGGACGGATTACTGTCGCTGACGCGCCAGTGAGCTCGCGGCTGCGCCGCTCGGTTCGAACCGGTTTTGATGGTCGGCGGTTCGAATCGGGGAGGTCTGGATGGATAAACGATAAGAATTACGAGGGGGTTTTGGCAGGGTACCGGTGGCGACGGAGGGCGGACGGATTACTGCGCGCTCTAGCGAGCGCTTGCCCTGCGGGCTGAAATGCCGGGCATTTCAGTGAGCTCGCCGCCTGGGCGGCTCGGTTGCTGCGCCGCTTCGCGGCTTGCCCTTCGGGCTGTCGCTTCGCGCCAGCGAGCTCGCGGCTGCGCCGCTCGGTTCGAACCGATTTTGATGGTCGGCGGTTCGAATCGGGGAGGTCTGGTTCGTTCGGGGGATCGGATCGTTTCGAGGTTTCAGGAAACGATGGTGCCGGTGGACGGATTCGAACCGCCGACCCACGCATTACGAATGCGTTGCTCTACCACCTGAGCTACACCGGCATCGGGTGCGAAGCCGCGTATTATAAATGGAAATCCGCCCCGAGGGAACCAGTTCCGTTGGCCGCCCTTCGCCGTGAAGACGGGAAAAATCGTTCTCGAGGTTGTCGAGACGCCGCCCACGTTCCTACAGGGAAAAATCGTTCAGGGTGCTGCTGAGCGCTTGCCTGGCGGTGGCCGCCGGAGCGCAGAAACCGCAGCGTATATGCGAATACGTGAGGATTTCGAGCACCGCCGGACGCCGCCAGGCAAGTGCTCAGCGGTGCCCTGGGCGATTTTTCAGTCTTTGGTGACTCTGTTCATCTCAACCAGACTGATCGCCCCACTCTTGACCTTGTTCAACGCCGCGCGCCTGAGGTCGATGATGCCCTCGATCTTGCTCTGGCGCTCGATTTCCAGCGCGGTACCGCCCTGCAGGATGATCTGCTCGATTTCCTCGGTGATGGGCATCACCTGGAATACGCCAGAGCGGCCCTTGTAGCCTTCGTTGCACATGTTGCAGCCCTTGGCCTGGTACAGCTGCAGGCCCTCTTCGATCTCTTCGTCGGTAAAGCCGGTCTTCTTCAGGGCCTCGGCCGGAAGCTCGTCTTCGGGCACCTTGCACTTGTGCAGGGTACGGGCCAGTCGCTGGGCCATGACCATGTGCACGGCCGAGACGATGTTGTAGGGCGGGACGCCCATGTTGGCCAGGCGGGTGATCGACTGGGGGGCGTCGTTGGTATGCAGAGTCGACAAGACAAGGTGACCGGTCTGGGCCGCCTTGATCGCGATTTCGGCGGTCTCGATGTCGCGAATTTCCCCGACCATGATGATGTCGGGATCCTGGCGCAGGAACGAGCGCAGGGCCTTGGCGAAGGTGAGGCCCTGCTTGGCGTTCTGCTGGACCTGGTTGATGCCCGGCATGCGGATTTCCACCGGGTCCTCGACCGTGGAAATGTTGCGGCCTTCGTCGTTCAGCAGCCCCAGCGCGGTATACAGCGACACCGTCTTACCGGAACCGGTCGGACCGGTGACCAGCACCATGCCGTAGGGCTTGCTGATCGAATCCAGGTAAATCTCTTTCTGATCAGGCTCGAAGCCGAGCTTCTCGGGACTCAGGTATGCACCGGAGCCGTCGAGGATACGCAGCACGACCTTCTCGCCCCAGAGCGTGGGACAGGTCGAGACACGAAAGTCGAACGCGCGATTCTTGGAGATGTTGAGCTTGATGCGGCCGTCCTGCGGCACGCGGCGCTCGGCGATATCCAGGTTGGCCATCACCTTCAGGCGGGCCGACAGCCGGCTGGACATCTTGTTCGGCGGGCGCATCTGGGTCTTCAGCACCCCGTCCATGCGGAACCTGATCCGGTAGCTGTCTTCGTAGGGCTCGAAGTGGATGTCGGACGCTTCCTTGCGGATCGCGTCGACCAGCACCTTGTTGACGAAGCGCACGATGGGTGCGTCGTCGGAGGTGTCCTCGATGCTTTCCTTTTCCTGCTGGTCGGCCTCGAAACTGAGCGACTCGAGGTCCTCGTCGCCGGCCGTCAGTTCCTCGAAGGCCTGGCTGGAGCCGGCCATCATCCGATCGATGGCCTGGCCGATGGAATCGGCCGCCGCCAGCACGGCTTCGACGTTCAGGCCGGTGGTGAACGCCACCTCGTCGATGCCGGACTGGTTGGTCGGATCGGCGACGGCCACGAAAAGGCGCTTGCCCCGCTTGAGCATGGGAAGCACCAGGTGCTTGCGCATCAGGTCTTCCCGCACCAGTTCACCTGGTGCGTTGCGCAGGTCGACCGCATTGAGATCGAGCAGCGGCAGGCCGAACTCGTCGGCGGCCACGTGGGCAAAGCCGGCCGGGTCGATCAGGTTCTCCCGTACGAGGTGACTGGTGAAGGTACGCCCCAGCTCGGCCGCCTTCTCCAGCGCCTCGGTCGCCTGCTCCTCGCTGAGCAGCCCTTCCTCTACGAGCCGACGGCCGGTACCCGGAAGACGCGCGCTGGCCAAAGATTCAACAGTAGATGCCATCAGATTCTTTCCCCGACCCGCGACCGCGCTAGCCGCGCGGTGGCCAAGCCTAGCTGCATGTTAAAGCCAAGTGTCGAACTTACGCTCAAGATGCTGATTTGTCAATCATTGTCGGATTGATCTTCGAAGCCATAATCGACCCGGTACGGCGGCGGCTCTCCGCCCTCGCCTTTCAGGTAATGGTTCATCCAGCGCATCATCCTGATGGAATAATCATAGCGACTGGCCGCGCGCCGGTTGCCGTGCCCCTCGCCGGGATACAGCACCAGCCGAACCGGCGGCGGATTCTCCTGCAACTTCAGGAACCGGTAGAACATCCTCGACTGGGTCGGATCGACCCGCGGATCGGCGTCGCCGTGCAGGATCAGGATCGGCGTGGCGGCCTTTTCCACGTGATAGAGCGGCGAGGCCTGGCGAAACAGCTCCCAGTCCTGCCAAGGCCATTTACCCAGGTGTACCAGGTTGAATTCCCACGGAATGTCGGAAGTCCCGAATGCCGCGATCTGGTTGCTCAGCCCGACGTTCATGACGGCCGCGGCGAAGCGCTCGGAATACTGGGTCGCACCCCAGGCGGTGGCATAGCCACCATAGGAACCGCCGGTAATCCCGACCCGGTCGCCGTCGACCATGCCCTGCTCGATCAGGTAATCGACGCCGTCGACCAGGTCGTCGAATTCCTCCATGGCCGGGCGTCCGAAGCTCAGCTGAGTAAATTCGACGCCGCGCCCGGTGGAGCCGCGGTAGTTCTGGAAGAACGTAAAGTAGCCTTCGCCCGATGCGTGCTGCGCCGGGGATGCATAGCCGGTGAGCCAGCCGTTGGAATAATGCGATTCCGGGCCGCCGTGCACGTTCAGGATCAGCGGATACCGGGCGCCTTCCCGGTAGTCCAGCGGATAGACCAGGATGCCCTCGATCATCAGCCCGTCGCGCGCCGGATAGCGGACCACTTCCTGTCTTGCCAGCGCCACGTCGGCCAGCCACGGGTTGGAATTCGTCAGGCGCTCGGCCCGCCCGCGGCCGATCCGGTAGACCTCGTCGGGGTGGGACGGGGTGTTGCCGGTCGCAACCACAGCGCCGTCGCCGGATATCGAAAGGCCGGTGAAGATGGGGCCGCCTTCGAGCAGCGTTCTCTGGCTTCCGCCGTCGGCGTCGATGGCGCCCACGCGAACGCCCGTCCCCTCATAGCTCAGGAAACCGATCCGGTCGTCCTCCAGCCAGCCGAGGTGCCAGACGTGCCCTTCCAGCCCGGGAATCAGGTCGGTGAATTCGCCGCCGTCCCGGCCGGCCACCATCAGGCGCCCTTCGCGCGAATCGTTGATGAGATTGGTGCCGATGAACGCCAGGTAACGTCCGTCGGGACTCCAGGCCATTTCGCCAAGCTTGCCCGGGTTCTCGATGCGACCGAGTTCCTCGCCCTGCAGGTCGACGATCCGGATTCGCGTGAATACCAGCGTGTCGTCGACCAGCTGCTGCGGCATGATCTTGACCGCCAGGCGGTCACCCGCCGGCGACCATGCCACGTCCTGGATCGAGCCTTCCAGCGCAATCTTGCGCGCCTCGCCGTCGGCGTCTTCGAGGTCGACGATCCAGATGCGTCGGTCGCGCAGGCCTTCTTCATAAATGACCTGGTTGAAGCCTTGCTCCTCGAGTTTCGTTTCCGCTTCGTCCTCGGGTTCGAACGCCAGCAGTGCAACGCGGTTGCCGTCCGGGCTGAACGAATAGCCGGCGATGTCGGTCTCCAGGGATGCAATCGTGCGCGCTTCGCCGCCGTCGACCGAAATTGCGTACAGCCGGGTGGTGGCATCGTCGCCGCGCTTGTCCAGAAATACGATGCGCCGGGAATCGGGGTGCCAGCCCATCCCGCCGACGCTCACCTGGCCGGTAATGAAGGGTTGCGACTCGTCGCCCTCGATGACGTGCAGTTCGCTCCAGGCCGGACCGTCTTCCTCCTCGGGGATATCTCGCGGCACCGATCGAAGGTAGGCGATCCTCTCGCCGTCGGGGCTGATCTGCGCGCTGCCGACCTGCTCGAGATCGGCAATCTGCTCGAGGGTCATGCCCTGAGCCAGGACCAGCGTCGGCAAGACCGACAACAACAGCCCAACCAGCTTGAACGTATCTCTCATCTAACACTCCGCGATCGGAAGAAGTTTGAAAATGCCGTGGTCACGGCCGATGCTCCAGTGGACGACGCACAGTCATCGGACCGTTTCTTTGAATACCGTTCCCCATCCCGTTTCGACTATACCAGATCGATTCCGGCCTTCCGTTCGCCGGAATGCGGAGACGATCCCGGAAATCACCGCAGGTCGCGCTGGAAGATCTCGGTCGTCCAGATACGCTCGCCGTCGCTGTCGTGCAGGCCGAGGCGCAATACCCGGTCATCTCGGGGGCCGCTTATTTCGGCAAGGCCGAACCCGCGGCGCTCGAAGAGACTGCCCGGGACCCGGTACTGGTCCTCGCCGGCCCTCGGCGAACTCGGGCCGGCGGTCAGCGGCGAGACGGTCCATTCGTAGAGCGGATAATCGACGCCGTTTTCCTTCTTCATCAGCACCGAATGGTGCCGATCGCCGGAAAGAAACAGGACACCGGGAATGTCTTCGGCGTCGATTCGATCCAGAATCTCGCGGCGCTCGCCCGGCGCCAGGTTGATGTAGTTCTCGCCAGTCTCGGCGCTGTTGAGGAACTGGCCGCCCATCACGACGAACTTGAACGCGGCCGAACTGGACTTGAGCGCGTCCAGCAGCCATTCGATCTGCGCGCGGCCAAGCACCGTGCGCTCGCCGGTGACGCGGTCGTTGGCCTGGCGGAAGTAGCGATTGTCCAGCATGAAGAACGCCGCGTCGTGCCACTCGAAATGGTGGGTCACGCCGCCGACGGTCGAGCTGAATTCGGGATTCGGCCAGAATTCTCCGAAAATCTTCAGCGCCTGCTCGCGGAGGCGATAAGACCGGTCCGAATCGTTGGGGCCGTAGTCGTGATCGTCCCATGTGGCGTAATGGTGAGTGCCTGCAAGAAGTCGCTGCAGTTCGGGCAGCTGTCGGGTATGGCTGTAGCGTGCGTACATGCCCGAAACCGAATGCCAGTCGGCTTCACGGTAGTAGACGTTGTCGCCCAGCCAGAGCATGAAATCGGGCCGCTTGCCGGCGATTGCGTCGAACACCTGGTAGTCGCCGCCGTAGGGCCGCCCGGGCCGATCGTACTCGGGCTGGTTGACATAGGCGCAAGAGCCCAGCGCGAAGGCAAAAGCCGGCGGATCGCTGCGCCACTGCCAAAGCGGCTGGGTGCGAAATCGCTGCTCGAACGCCGGCGGGACGGTCTCGCCGTCGATCAGCACGCGGTAGGCGTACTCGGTGCCAGGTTCGAGGCCGGTCACGTCGATCTCGACCGCGTGGGCGGTTGTCGCCTCGGCGACAACCGCCGGCGTGGAACGGGCCGACAGTTCGCTGCCCTCGGGCCAGTAGCGCAGGGCTACCGAAGCGGGTTCATCGGTCTGCACCCAGACCTTGACCGCCCGCATTGCCGAATGGCCGGGCATCGGGCCGGCCGCCAGTTCAGCCGCCTGAAGCGACAACAGCGGGGCCAGAATCGCTGCCAGTGCAAGAAAATATCTCGCCATTGATTGCCGATTGGCTGGAGGGAACAAGCCCTGATTTTACAGCGGTTGACCGGGCCAGCGGGCCATGCGGATAGTTCGGATGGCGGGAATGGCAGCGCCGAATGCACCCGGGGTGCGATCGCGGGGTGCAGTCGGCGCCGCCGGCGGAGAGTCAGTCGCCGCCCGGACCCTGCTGCTGCATGGCGCCCTGCTGCTGCATGGCGCGCTGCATCAGCGCCTGGTATTCCTGCTGCGCCGTCTGGAGCTGGGCGATGAGCTGCTCGGTCTGCGGATTCTGTTCGCGCATCGCTTCGACCAGGCCCTCGTTCAGGCTCTGAATCTCGGTCTGGATGGCTTCATCCTGCATCGCCTGGCGCTGGGCCTGCTGGAGCTGGGTCTGCTCCTGGCGAATTTCCTGGGTAACCGACTGGCTTTCATCGGTTGAAAGTTCGCCGCCCTGCAGCTGCTCCTGAAGCTCGCCGATCCTTTCCCGCGAGGCGTCGGGATCGTGGCCGGCCTCGACCATTTTCTCGTCCACGTTGGCCAGCAATTCGTCACGCTGATCGGCCAGCCCGGGGTTGGCCTCGATGGTGGCCTGCTGAATCTGGGCCAGCTGCTGGTTGAGCTGCTGGATTTCGGCCTGCTTTTGCTGTACCTGCTGCATCAATCCAGCGCCCGGGGCGCCCGGTGTCGCTTGTTGCGGCGATTGCTGCGACGCCTGCTGGGACAAGGCTGGGCCGGCCGACAGTGCCAGCGCGATGCCAATCAATGCATTTGAACCGATGACTCCGAATTTCGACATGGAACTGAATCCTCACGATTGAGTGGTTTGAACGGGTGAATAAAAAAGGCGACAAGATCGCTTGCCGCCTAATTGCACCCACCGTAACAGATCGAGAAGTACACGTGGATACGGCATGAGCCCTGGCACCGCGCGGCGAATCGCCCGGTCGGGCGAGAGGAAGCTGGAATCAGGCCGGCGGCAGCTCGACGCCACTGTCTTCGAGCGCGCGCTCCAGATCGGCAAGCCGGTCTCCGTAACGCCGCCAGCGCCGGGTCGCGTCACGATAAAGCTCGCGCCTGACCTGCCCCATGCTCAGCGTGTAAACCGCTTCCCGATTCTCGGAAAACTTCAGGCAGGCCGGGTCCCAGGGCAATCCGCAGGCGTCCAGGAGGCGGCGCACCGAAGGCTCGATCGAATCGACGACCTGCTCGTAGTCGATCCGGAGGATTGACCCCGGCACCACCGTGAGCCAATGCGCCATCAACCTCGAATGCTGGGCGTAATAGTGCGCGAAATCATTGAAATCGTTGACGTATCTGAACGCATCCGGAAACCGGAGCCGAAAGCTCGAAAGCCCGACATCACGCGGATCGCGGCACGCATGGATGATCACGGCGCGCGGAAAGAGGCGCGCGATCAACCCGACGTTCCAGAAGTTCAGCGGCAGCTTGTCGACGATCATGCGGTCCGCGCCGGGCTTGTGCGGCAGACTGGAAAGGTACTGCGAGCGCCACCGATCGGCCGACGCGGCAAGCCCTGCCTCGAACTGCCGGGAATCGCCGCATTCCGTGCCGGCGCGCTCGGCGATCGCGGGCATCATCGCATGCTCGCCAACGCTGACGACCTGCCGATGGGCCGCCAGGATACGGTCCAGAAGCGTGGTCCCGGAACGCGGCATGCCGACGATGAACGCCAGTCCGATGCCGTCGTCTCCCGTCGCATCGATCCGGTCGAGGAAAGTCTTTTGCAGCGCATCTACGCTCGCTTCTACCGATTCGTGATCGTAGTCATGCCCGCGCCTGGCGGCACGGCGCTTGAGTGCACGGTTGCCGGCGGCGAAAGCGTCGAAGGCCCGCTCGTGATCCCCGCGCGTTTCCAGCAACCGGCCCATCGCCAGTCCGGCGGCGGCGCGGCTTTCCAGATCGGCATCGGCGTCGTCCAGCGTGGCCTCCAGCGCAGCGACTGCAGCCTCCGGCAGCCGTTCGGGCGCGATTTCGCTAAGCATGGCCGCGGCAGGCGTGGATGCCGCGTCGCGCGCCAGGACCGCCAGCGCGCTGGCGACGGCGTCTTCGATGCGGCCCAGCTGAATGCGCTGGCGCACCCGCGCAAGGTGCGCACCGACGCGCTCCGGATCCATCCGAACGGCGCGCGCAAGCGGCGCGTCGGCTGCGTCTGCGCGGTGCGCCTTCAGCAGCAGCTGTGCCTGGAAAACCAGAACGTCATAGTCGGCCTGCGGAGAATCGGCCAGCGGCTGCAGCACGGATGCCGCGTGCGCGAACATGTACAGGTCTTCGAGACGCTCTGCCCAGTACATCAGGATCCGGGCCTGCTGCTGAGGCGCAAGTCGCTGGAACTGCGCCATGCACTGGCCGGCCTCGTGCCGGGCATCGGTCGCGATGGCCGCCGGCGCCAGGACGCTGAGCACATCAAGTGCCGGGGCGCCGCTGCTCGCCGCCTGGTGCGCGGCCTTGAAGGCGGCCGCGGCATCACCCTTGCGCAGCAGGATGTCGGCAAGAGCCACCGATGCTTCGGCATGCGCCGCGGCGCCTGCCGGGCAGCCATCGATCAGTTCGCGGCAGAGACGTTCGGCGTCGTCCAGGGCGCCGGATTCCGCGGCCCGCCGAACGCTCTCGATCCTGCGCGGGACCTTGTCACTCTGGGACATCGACAATCAGGTCATGGATTCACGAAGACTGAGCATCTTACCGGCAAGTGCCATCCGCGGAGCCTTCACTGTTTTTCCGGCAGCGCCCAGATCTCCACCCGGTCGAGTACGATATACGGAATCGCGACGCGACCGCGCCGCGAATCGATCCCGATATCGGCCGGTCGGCCCGGGGTATCGAACAACTTCACCGCTTCACCGGCGCGCCACGACCATATCGACTGGTCGACCTGGCTGGCGACGATCAGCCGCCCGTCGTACTCCTCGAGTCCATCGATATTGCCGCCTTCGGGCAGCCGACCCAGCTCGACCAGCTCGCCCGTCGCGGGCCGCCAGGCCTTCAGCTCGAGGCCACCGCCCCAGGGGGCCAGCACGAAGGCCTCGGCGGCCGAGTACCAGACGATGCCGTTGGGGGGCGACTCGAGCTCGGCGGCGGCGAGTACTGTGATCTGGCCGTCGACGATCCTGAACAGCCGGGCATTGCCGGTATCGGTCAGGTACAGAGCGCCGGCGGGGTCGGCCTCGACGTCGTTAAGGAATCCCGGCGCGTGGCCCGAGAAATCGATGAAGTCCAGGTGCTTGCCCGAGCGACGGTCGAATGCGTGCAGGCCGTCGGCGTCGGCGACCCACAACAGCTCGTCCACGATTCGCATGCCGCGCGGGCCGTGCAGCGGAAAGTCGGGTGTGCCGACCATGAACTCGCGCGTCTCGATCTCGCCGTCAGGCCCGACGCGCGAGATGAAACCGTTGGCGTCGCCGGCGGCATCACCGTTGAAATTGGATACGAAGTAGACGTCCTGCTCGGCATCGTAATGTACGGCCTCGGGTCCTGAAAGCCCTTCGATCACGAACAGCGGTCCGGCGGTTTCGGGCGCACCGCCACCCTCGCCTCTTGCCGAGTCGAGCTGGACAAGCAGTGCTGCGGCAAAAATCAAGGCAAATCGAAAATGTCGTGTCACGATTCGGCTCCACATATTGCAAGAATTACCGTTTGAAAAGAAAGATCGCCGCCCGGACACACCGGCCGGCATTCACGAAAGGGCATACACCATGGAAAAACCGATGTAAGTCCCGAGCAGATTGCCCAGCGACCCCAGCACGATTCCGGGCAACAGCAGATCCTTGCGGCCGAAGCGCTCGACCAGCGGCAGAATCACTGTGGAACCGCCCACAGTCGTGGCCGAAGCGACCGCGGCGACTTCAGGGGACTGGCGCATGAGCCGGCCCACCAGCACCACGATCGCACCGTGCACGGCGATCAGGATGATCACGAAGGCCATCAGCAGCAAGCCGATCCTGCCGGTTTCGCGCAGCGCCGCCACCTCGCAGTAGGCTGCCAGCGCGGCCAGAAACAGATACGCGCCGTACATGCCCAGCACCTCGGCGCCGCGCAGTCGCGCTATCGGCCCGACCTGGGCCAGCACCAGGGCCAGCGTGGTCAGGATCAGGATGGACGGCACATCGAATCCCGCAATGCCGCCGAGCCATGCGGCCAGCTGCTCGGAGGCCACGAACCCGACCAGCCCCAGCGCGACCAGCATTGCCATATCGCCCAGCGCGGGCCCGTCCTCGCGGCGGATCGCGTAATCCCGGCCGCTCTCGCCTTCGGCAACCACGTCGCGCTTCGGCAGCACGGCGCCGACGAGCCGCGGGAATACCAGCAGAACGGCGATCCAGACGACCGTCAACACGTGATCGGCAACCGCGGCCGCGGCATACAGGTTGCCGCTTTGCATGAAGTCGTAGTGCAGCGCCAGCGCATTGAAATTCGCCCCGCCGCCGATATAGGTCGCGGCAAACATCCCGGAAAGCGGGCCGTACCATTCGCCCATCCATTCCGAGGCGTCGAGCAGCCAGCCGGCCACCAGCACGCCTGCGATCGTGCCCAGCGCAGCGAATGCGAACATTGCAAGCATCGGCCCGCCGGCCCGAAGCAGCGACGCGAGTCGCGCGTTGAGCAGCAGCAGGAAGATCGAGACTGGAGCGGCGGTGCCGAGAAGCTGGTTGTAAACAGGAACGTTTTCGCTCGCCAGCGGGACGACGCCGAGGTTGGCCAATGCGGCCACCAATACGATCACCAGCAGCGCCCCGCCGACAACCCGTCCGCCCGGTTTGCCGCCCAGCCAGTGAGCCGCGGCGATGGCGGCCGTCAGAACCGCAAGGATTTCGAGTTGTTGCATCGCATCGTTTTTGAGAAGCCGTCGATCGGCCGGCGCCGGACCTCGAATCGGCAGCTTTTCCGGCCAGCCTGCCGGGAGAATACATGACGACCACCGTCGCGGCCAGTGCAATGCACCCGGCGGATCATCGAAGACGGATTGGCCACCCCCAACTTTTGAGGCGGCGCCGGCCTCAGGCCAGGACCCAGCTGTCGCGCTCGTCCTTGGCCTGGTACATGGCCCGGTCGGCGCGGGCCAGCGCGCGTGAGAATTCCTCGCGCTCGGGGATCGCAACAGCACCCATGGACACCGTGATCGCGCCCTCCGGGCCGCGCAATTGTGTGCGTATGGCCGACATCAGCTTCTCGACGACCTTTGGCAGATCGTCTCGCGCCACGCCGGGGAGCAGAACGATGAATTCCTCGCCGCCGTGGCGGAATATCCGATCGGTGGTGCGCAGGCTGCGGCGAAGAATCCCGGCCAGTGAGACGAGCACCTGGTCGCCGGCATCATGGCCGTGGCGGTCGTTGACCATCTTGAAATGGTCGATGTCGAGCAAAACCAGACCGAGGCCGGCCGGCTCGAACGCACTGTCGGGCAAGTCCATGATGTCGAGCGCCAGAGCTCGGCGATTTCCGACGCCGGTCAGCGGGTCCAGCGACGCCTCGCGACTCAGTTCGGCGTGCCTGCGAAATACGCCGCTGGCGAAAATCAGGCTGAACAGAGAGACGATCACCGCGACCGAGGCAAATGTAAGCCGCTCTTCGGCCGAAATGCCGTCGGTAGGCCAGCCTGCGATGGCCAGAATCACAAGTACGCAGGAAGACACCGCAAACCACCGCGGGGCGACCAGAAAAGTCGCAATCAGCGTTGTGTAGAGCCAGTCTCTCGGCATTCCGAAAGCAAGGATGGCGAACACCGCCATCAAATTCGCAAAGCCTGAAGCCACGATACCGGCAGCACGAACCTTACCTGTCCGCCAGACATACGCGAGCGCAATGAGCATGCCGCTGACGAGTGCGGCATCCAGCAAGCCGACCATGAAATTGCCGGTTGCAAACCGATAGACCGCAAACGGCGCGACCGATCCTGCGGCCGACACCAGGATAAGGCTGATGATCGCAAGCATGAAATCGTCGGACAGCCTGTTTCTCAGCGGGCTGTCGATCTGGAACGGGGCGATTATTTGTTTGAATCTCATCGAGTGACCGTGGATGGCGCTGGCAACCAGAATCATGCAAGACATATGCCAGTGCAACGCGCATCGGAACCCCGTTCACCATCGATCTCGATCCGGCAACCTTTTGAAAACCCGGCTTCAGGCGCTTCAATCGGACTATCCGCATGTCGCCTGGCGCAAGCAGAACGATGTTCACCCTGGCTGTGGCCGATGATCGTGCTGCACGAAACGTGGTCTTTCGTCCCAAAGTTCCCGAAATCGGCCCTTGCACGGCTTCGCGGTGCCGGAGGCGCTGCGGGACGGAATGCGGCAGCCGCTTGACGCAATGGAGTTACCATAATCCGGAAACTCGTCAGAAGCAGCGAATGAACCATGAAAGCACGCAACACTGATTGCTTTTCCGGCGCCGACGCCAACGATCTCGAATGCTTCATGAAAGGTCTGGAGCGGCGTAACCCCGGCGAGAAGGAATTCCACCAGGCGGTGCGCGAAGTCGCCGCCGACGTGGTGCCTTTCATCGCCGCCGAAAAGCGCTATCAGAACACCATGCTCCTTGAACGCATGACCGAGCCGGACCAGATCGTCTCGTTTCGCGTGTGCTGGCTGGACGACGAGGGCAATACGCGCGCCAACCGGGCCTGGCGGGTCCAGTTCAACAACGCCACCGGCCCCTACAAGGGCGGACTTCGGTTCGACCCGGACCTGACCGAGTCGGTGCTCAAGTTTCTGGGCTTCGAGCAGTGCTTCAAGAACGCGCTGACCGGTCTGCCGATCGGCGGGGCCAAGGGCGGGGCCAACTTCAATCCGAAGGGCAAGAGCGACGCCGAGGTCATGCGGTTCTGCCAGGCGCTGATGAGTTCGATGTACCACTACCTCGGCGAGCACCGCGACATTCCGGCCGGCGACATCGGCACCGGCGCCCGCGAAGTGGGCTACCTGTTCGGACAATACCGACGCCTGACCCATGAGTTCGTCGGCGCGCTGACCGGGAAGGGCGTGGCCTTCGGCGGTTCCGAGCTCAGAACCGAGGCCACCGGCTACGGCGCGATCTACTTCCTCGGCCACATGGCCGATCGGATGGGTGGGGACCTCGAAGGCCGGAAGATCGCGATTTCAGGCGCCGGCAACGTGGCCCGCTATGCCGCCGAAAAGGCGATCGAGCTTGGCGCCCGCGTGGTCACCCTTTCGGATTCAGGCGGCCTTGTTCACTTCGAGAAGGGGCTCGCCGGGGAGCACCTGGGTTCGCTTCACAAACTCAAGGAAGAGCAGCGCGGCGCACTGGAGGATATCGCCGATGAAATCGGCGGCGCTTACCACGAAGGCCGAAAACCCTGGGATGTGGAGTGCGACATAGCGCTGCCGTGTGCAGTGCAGAACGAACTCGACGAGGACGATGCCGGTCACCTGATCGACAACGGCTGCAGAATCGTTGCCGAAGGCGCAAACATGCCCTGCACTTTGAAGGCCGTCGAGCGACTCCAGGCCGCCGACTCGATCGTGTTCGCGCCCGGCAAGGCCGTCAACGCCGGCGGCGTGGCCGTCTCCGGACTGGAACGCACCCAGAACGCCCAGCACATGCCCTGGCCCAAGGACGAAGTCGACGAGAACCTGAGACGCATCATGCGGGAGATACACGACCGCTGCGTCGAATACGGCACACGTCAGGGCAGCGACGCGGTGGACTACCGCAAGGGCGCCAACATCGCAGGATTTCTCAGGCTCGCCGACGCAATGCTGGCACAGGGCGTGATGTAGCAGAATACGTCCGAGCACAAACGTTTGCCCGGCGTCGCCGGGCGGTCGCAAACAAATCCGATGCAACCTTTTCGGCGCCCGCAACGTCTATTGGACAGGGACGATGCGGATTTCGAGACCGGCGCGCCGGTGATCCGCCGAACAAAAAGGTGCGACCATGTTGACCAGAGACGGCGAACGCGTACTGGAAATACTCCTGATTGCGGCGGGCCTGGCCTTGACCGTGATGTTTCAGAACAGCCTGCCGGGCGGTCAGGCGTTGCCGGAGAACCAAGGCGGCCGGCTCGAAGAACCGGGCTTCGTACAGCAAGTCCACGGGCTCGACCTTGACGAACCGCGCCAGGCGCCGGCATCGACGCTCGCGACCGCGACTATCCAGCAGGCACTGAGCGAAGCGGCCGCCATGCTGGCCGTGCTGGGACCACCCAGCGGGCGCTGCTAGGGGAACCGCCTGCCACGCCATGCCGGCACGCCAGGGCTGTGCGGAATGCTCCGCTACGGCTTGACCGGTCGAAAAACGCCCCGTGGACAGCTGTCAAGAAGTTTCCCGGGACCCGCCAGGCTCTCCCTCCAGACTCAGACTAATCGTCCTCCCTGCTCGCGTATGATGAGCGTCTCAAGAGCGTGGGAGAAACAGAATGCTTCAGGGAGTGACCGACTTTCTCTGGTCTTACGTGCTGGTCGTCGTTCTGATCGGCATAGGCCTCGTCTTCACCTTCGGATCCCGATTCGTCCAGATCCGGCATTTCGGCGAGATGTTCCGCGTGCTCCGGCAGGCATTCCACCACCAGCCCGGACACGTCAGTTCCTTCCAGGCACTCGCGCTCAGCGTCGCCGGCCGGGTCGGGGCCGGAAATATCGCAGGCGTCGCGGTCGCCATCACGCTCGGGGGGCCCGGCGCAATCTTCTGGATGTGGGTCATCGGCCTGATCGGCATGTCCACCAGCTTCTTCGAATGCACGCTGGCCCAGGTGTTCAAGAACAATGAACCCGACGGCACCTACCGCGGCGGCCCTGCTTATTACATGGTCCGGGGCGCGAAGAAACGCTGGCTGGCGGCCGTCTACTCGGTACTGCTGCTGCTGACGTTCGGCATGGCCTTCGTCGGCCTGCAGTCGTTCACCGCGGCGTCGTCACTGGAGGACGCGTTCGGCATTCCGGCACTGTGGACGGGCATCGGGCTGACCGCGATCACCGGCGCGGCGATATTCGGCGGCGTCAAGCGCATCGCCAGCGTGACGGAAATCATCGTGCCGCTGATGGCGGTGTCCTACATCATCATCGCGGTGATCGTCGTCATGCTCAACCTCGACCGCGTGCCCGGCGCGCTTTCGATCATAGTCAAGGGCGCGTTCGGGCTCGACGAAGCGATCGGCGGCGGTATAGGCGCGGCCATCATGATGGGCGCGCGCCGCGGCCTGTTCTCGAACGAGGCCGGCCTGGGCAGCGGTCCAAACGTAGCCGCCGTCGCGTGGGTGCCCCACCCGGTCAACCAGGGCATCGTTCAGATGCTCAGCGTATTCATAGACACCGCCATCATCTGCTCGTCGACCGCGTTCATCATCATCATGTCCGACGTCTATATCGTCGACGGCGCAAACGCAGTCGACGGCGTCGTCATGACCCAGGCCGCGCTGCAGGACCACGTCGGCGCCTGGGGTCGCGGGTTCGTATCGGTGGCCCTCATGCTGTTCGCGTTCAGCTCGATTCTCTACAACTACTACCTCGGCGAGAACAGCCTGAACTACTTCAGCGAGGAGAACAAGCACCTGTTCAACGGCTTCCGCGCCGTGGTGCTGGTACTGATTCTCTGGGGCTCGGTTCAGGACCTGACCACGGTATTCGCGTTCGCCGATCTCACCATGGCGCTGGTGGCGCTGGCCAACATCACCGCGCTCGTCATCCTGGTGCCCGTCGGGATGCGCGTGATGCGCGACTACGAGGAGCAGCGCCGCGCCGGAAAGACACCGGTATTCAACCCGGACGACTTCCCGGACCTCGACATCGACCGCGACGCCTGGCGCGACGCCGCCGACTCGGTGACCGAAAAGCAATAAACCCTGAGGAACCTCCGAGGAACTTCGTAGCCCGGGTAAGCGCAGCGCACCCGGGACTTAAGGCGGATTCAAACATCGATCCCCGGGTGCACTCGCTTCGCTCGTTTACCCGGGCTACGACACCGTCAGGCCACCGCATGGTAATCCCAGGTGCGTAAAACCGGGCCAGGAACGTAGCGAGCGGGTGCCTGGCGGTGGCCGCCAGGCGCACGCGCAGTAGTTCCTGGTCTGGTTTTTACATGTTGCGGCGGTACTCGCCGCCTACTTCGTACAACGCGTGACTGATCTGCCCCAGCGAGTGGAACTTGACCGCCTCGATCAGCGCTTCGAAGGTGTTGGCACGCTCGCGTGCACGTGACTTGAGCTTGTCCAGTACTTCGGGGCCCAGCGGATTACGCGCGGCCTGGAAGCGGCGAAGGTGCTTGATCTGGTCGTTTTTCTCGGCCTCGCTGGAGCGAATCAGCTCGATCTCGGGCAGGTCTTCTTCCTCGCCCTTGTTCGGCTTGTAGGTATTGACGCCGATGATCGGCAGGCTGCCGTCGTGCTTCTTGCTTTCGTAGTACATCGACTCTTCCTGGATCTTGCCGCGCTGGTACATCGAATCCATCGCGCCAAGCACCCCGCCGCGCTCCGACAGCGCCTCGAACTCCTGGTATACCGCCTCTTCGAACATGTCGGTGAGGTGCTCGATGATGAAGCTGCCCGACCAGGGGTTCTCGCACATGTTCAGGCCCAGCTCGCGCGCGATGATCAGCTGGATCGCCACCGCCCTGCGCACCGATTCCTCGGTGGGCGTGGTGATCGCCTCGTCGTAGGCGTTGGTGTGCAGGCTGTTGCAGTTGTCGAACAGTGCGTACAGGGCCTGCAGCGTGGTGCGGATGTCGTTGAACTGGATTTCCTGGGCGTGCAGCGATCGACCCGAGGTCTGGATGTGGTACTTGAGCATCTGCGAGCGCTTGTTGGCGCCGTAACGCTCGCGCATGGCGCGCGCCCATATCCGCCGGGCGACCCGGCCGATGACCGCGTACTCCGGATCCATGCCGTTGGAGAAGAAGAAAGACAGGTTGGGCGCGAACTTGTCGATATCCATGCCGCGCGCCAGGTAGTACTCGACGATCGTGAAGCCATTGGCCAGCGTGAACGCCAGCTGGCTGATCGGGTTGGCGCCGGCTTCGGCAATGTGATAGCCGGAAATCGAGACCGAGTAGAAATTGCGCACCTCGTGATCGTTGAAGTACTGCTGGATGTCGCCCATCATGTGCAGCGCGAACTCGGTCGAGAAGATACAGGTGTTCTGCGCCTGGTCCTCCTTGAGAATGTCGGCCTGCACGGTGCCGCGAACCGTCCTGAGCGTTTCGGCCTTGATCTTTCCGTAGGTCTCGGCGTCCAGCACCTCGTCGCCGGTGATGCCGAGCATCTTCAGCCCCAGTCCGTCGTTGCCCTTGGGCAGGTCGCCTTCGTATTTCGGGAGCTCCTGGTCGGCGAAGCGTTCGGCCTTGAGGCGATCGATTTCGTCCAGCCTGCCCTGCTCGGCCAGGTACTTCTCTACCTGCTGGTCGATGGCGGTATTCATGAACATCGCCAGGATCATCGGCGCCGGGCCGTTGATGGTCATCGACACCGAGGTGGTGGGCGCGCACAGGTCGAAACCCGAGTACAGCTTCTTCATGTCGTCCAGCGTCGCGATGGAAACGCCCGAGTTGCCGACCTTGCCGTAGATGTCGGGCCGCTCGTCGGGGTCCTCGCCGTAGAGCGTCACCGAATCGAAGGCGGTCGACAACCTCGCCACGTCCTGGCCGTGCGACAGGTAATGGAATCGCCGGTTGGTGCGCTCGGGCGTGCCCTCGCCGGCGAACATCCGGGTCGGGTCCTCGCCGGCGCGGCGATACGGATAGACGCCGCCGGTGTAGGGGTATTCGCCCGGGAGATTTTCCTTGCCCAGGTAGTTCAGGCGGTCGCCCCAGTCACGGTATTTCGCCGCCGCGATCTTCGGGATTGCGCTTCCCGACAGCGAGCGGCGGTAGTTGTCGCCGCTGATTTCGCGCCCGCGAACGGTATAGCTGTAGGTTTCGGCGGTAATCCCTTCCAGCTTTTCCGGCCAGCCACGCAGCAGCGCCAGGCTTTCGGCGTCCAGGGCGTCGAGCTTGTCGTTGTAGGCCCTGCGCAGCTGCACCATTGCAGACGACATGGCTTCCGGCAGTTCGGCGGTGTCGTCGGGCGCGTCGAATCGCGCCAGTTCGGCCGGCAGCGCCGGGTCCTCGAGCTCGGACAGCGCGTTGTAAAGGCTCTGCGCGCCGGACGCGATTTCGGCCTGGGTCTCGACGCGCTTGTTGACCGCCCGGCCCTGCTCTGCGATCTCGGCCAGGTAGCGCTGTCGATTGCCCGGGATCAGTGCCGTGGCGCGAGGCTCTTTTGCCGTGACCTCGATGGCCGGCGACCAGTCGTCGTCGAGCTCGAGCTTTTCGCGCATCAGCCGGCACAGGTTGACGAACATCCAGGTCACACCCGGATCGTTGAACTGGCTGGCGATGGTCGGGTAGACCGGCACCTGCTCGTCTTCCATGTCGAACTTCAGCCGGTTGCGCTTCCATTGTTTCCTGACGTCCCGCAGCGCATCCTCGGCGCCGCGCTTTTCGTACTTGTTCAGGATCACCATTTCGGCGTAGTCGAGCATGTCGATCTTTTCGAGCTGGCTTGCCGCGCCGTAGTCGGAGGTCATCACGTAGACCGGGAAATCCACCAGGTCGACGATTTCAGTGTCGGCCTGGCCGATGCCGGCGGTCTCGACCAGCACCAGGCCGAAACCCGAAGACCGCAGGAAGCCGATGCACTGCTGCAGCACCTCGCTGGTCGCCAGGTGCTCGCGGCGGGGCGCCATCGATCTCATGTAAACGCGATCCGACCTGAGCGTGTTCATCCGGATCCGGTCGCCCAGCAGCGCGCCACCGGTGCGTCTGCGGGTCGGATCCACGGCCAGGATCGCGATCCGGATGTTCGGGAAATACTGCAGGAAACGGTTGACCAGTTCATCGGTCACCGACGACTTGCCGGCGCCACCGGTGCCAGTCAGGCCCACCACCGGAACCCGTGATTTCGAGCCCATGTCCTTCTGCAGTCGAGCCATCTCGTGCTCGGAAAGCGTGCCGTTCTCGATGGCGCTGAGGGCCCTGGCGATGTCGACATGCTCCGGCGCGTTGCCCGAAGCCGTAAAACCCGAACCGGTGGCTTTGCGAGCCGAACGGGCCTTGCGCGTTCGCTCGACCAGGTCCTCGATCATCTCCTTGAGCCCCATCTGCATGCCGTCGTCCGGGTGGTAAATGCGCTCCACCCCGGCCTCGTGCAGCGCCCGGATCTCTTCGGGCGTGATGGTGCCGCCGCCACCGCCGAAAACGCGGATGTGCGAAGCCCCGCGCTCGGCCAGCATTTCGACCATGTAGCGAAAGAATTCGTTGTGGCCGCCCTGGTAGGAACTGACCGCGATCCCGTCGGCATCCTCCTGGATGGCGGCGTCGACGATGTCGCGAACAGAACGGTTGTGGCCCAGGTGAACCACCTCGCAGCCCTCGCCCTGGATCAGCCGGCGCATGATGTTGATCGCCGCGTCGTGGCCGTCGAACAGGCTTGCGGCGGTCACGAATCGCAGCGGCTGGTCGGCGCTGCGGGTCTGGCTGGACAATTGCTCTGCAGTCTGGCTCATGGCGTAAAATCCGGTTCGAATTGCTGGTCAGTCCTCCATTTTAACCGGTACCGGTCACGCGAGCCGCTGCACCGGAATTGGTCGTCTGGAGCGCGATTCGGCCGGAAAATCGGTCGCCGGATGGCCCAAATCCGGCACAATTCATTGATCAGGATCATTTGGAACTGGAAATCACTCCGATTTGGAGCGATAATGTTGCGCATGCAAGACACCCAGACAAGAACACCCGAGCGCACCGCGCTGGATGCAATGCCGGTCGCCGAGATGGCCAGACACGCCGAAGACGCCGCCCAGTTCCTGAAGCTGATGGCGAACCCTCACCGCTTGATGGTGTTGTGCCACCTGCTCGATGCCGAAATGTCGGTGTCCGAGATCAACGCACACCTTCCGCTGTCGCAATCGGCGCTGTCGCAGCACCTCGCCGTGCTGCGCAACAGCGGCATGGTCAGTACCCGCCGGGAACAGCAGACGATCTACTACTCGCTGGCCAACGACGGCGTCCATGCAATCATCGCCGAGCTCTACCAGCAGTTCTGCGCACCGCACGTCAACGGCCCCGGCTGAACGCCCGCCCGGGCCGTCTTACTCCCTGTGAGTAACCCTGGCCCAGGCCCCGGCGACGGGCGCCTCAGCCAACGAACAGGCGCCGCACCCGCAAGTGGCCGCGTTCGTCGATCCGCCCGATACCCATGAAGCCTTCGGCCGAATAGATTCGCACCTGCTCGGCAGGCGCGGCGTCGGTCGCCACCACCTTGCCGTGGCCGATATCGGTGGCAGCTTCGGGATCCAGGCTGACCTGCGGCAGGTCTGTCAATGCCGCATCGGGCGGCAACAGCAGCACCCGCGCTTGCGTGCTGTCCATCTCCTCCAGTCGCGACAACGATACCGCGTCGGCCAGAGAGAATGGACCGCTGGATTCGCGCCGGAGCCCGGTCAGGTGGGCGCCGCAGCCGAGACGCTCGCCGATATCCATTGCCAGCGAACGGATATAGGTGCCCTTGCTGGAATTCACCCGCAGCGACAGCCGCGGCGATTCGAAGGCCAGCACCTCGAGGCGATGGATCGTCACGCGCCGGGGCTTGCGCTCGACCTCGATACCGGCGCGGGCCAGATCGTGCAGCCGGCGACCCTTGTGCTTGAGTGCCGAATACATCGGCGGGACCTGGTCGATCGGCCCGCGAAATTCGTCCAGGACCTCTTCCAGCGCCGCACGACTGATCTCCGGGACCTCGCGCCGCTCGACAACTTCTCCCTCGGCGTCGCCGGAGGCGGTGGTCTCGCCCAGCACGACATCGGCCAGGTACCCCTTGTCGGCGTCGAGCAGGAAAGCCGAGACCTTTGTCGCCTGACCGAAGCACAGCGGCAGCAGCCCGGTCGCAAGCGGATCGAGCGCCCCGGTGTGCCCGGCCTTGCGAATGCCCAGAATGCGCTTGGCGCGCGACAGCGCCGCGTTGGAGGTCAGTCCCAGCGGCTTGTCGAGCAGGAGGATTCCGTGTTCGGGCAATTCAGAAGTCATCGACGGATCCGGCAACCTGCTGGAATCGGAAATGCAAAGCCGGACACGAAGAGCACGAAGAAGGCACGAAGGACACGAAGAAAGGCAATTTGAAAGATCATTTGACCAGAATTTCCTTTTCAGGAAGGTTTCTTCGTGTCCTTCGTGCCTTCTTCGTGTCCTTCGTGTCGAGCTTTTGAAGTATGGAACGAACTCATCAGTCCCGGCGCTTTTTGGCCGCGGCCAGCAACTGCTCGATGCGCTGGCCGGATTCGCTGGCGGTGTCGTGGATGAATTTGAGCGTCGGCACGATCCTCAACCGGACGCGTCCTGCCAGTTCGTGGCGAATCTGAGGCGTCGCGTCGACCAGCATGCGCATCACCTCGGGCGCCTTGTCGATCTCGAGCACCGAGATGTAAACCTGCGCATGCGAAAGATCGCGCGAGACTTCGACGTCGGTCAGGCTGATCAGCGACGGCAGCTCCGGCTCGACCTCGACCCTGAGAATGTCGGCGAGCTCGCGTCGGAGCAGTCCGCCTACCCGCTCGGGACGGCCGCTCACGAGTCCAGCGTACGCGCCACTTCGTAGCGCTCGAAGCACTCGATCTGGTCGCCCGGCTTGACATCATTGTACTGCTTCACGCCGATTCCGCATTCGGTACCGGCCTGCACTTCCTTGACGTCGTCCTTGAACCGGCGCAGCGATTCCAGCTCGCCCTGGAAGACCACGACGTTGTCGCGCAACACGCGGATCGGGTTGGAGCGCTTGACCGACCCTTCGACGACCAGGCAGCCGGCAATCGCACCGAGCTTGGACGAACGGAACACGTCCTTGACTTCGGCCAGGCCGATGATCTCTTCCTTGACCTCGGTACCCAGCATGCCGGCGATGGCCTTCTTGACGTCGTCGATCGCCTCGTAAATGATGCTGTAGTAGTTGAGGTCCAGACCATTTTCGCTGATGACCTTGCGCGCCGATGCATCGGCGCGGACGTTGAAGCCGATGATGATCGCGTTGGACGCCTGCGCCAGCGCCGCGTCGGATTCGGTGATGCCACCGACGCCCGAGGAGATCACGTTGACCTTGACCTCTTCGTTGGATAGCTTGGTCAGGGAGTCCTTGAGCGCCTCTGCCGAACCCTGGACGTCGGCCTTGATCACCAGGTTCACGCTCTGCTGCTCGCCGGTGCTTCCGCCTTCTTCCATCTGGTCGAACAGGTTCTGGAGCTTTGCGGCCTGGCGTTCGGCAAGACGCCCTTCGCGTGCAGAGGACTTGCGCTGTTCGGCGGCTTCGCGCGCCTTGCGCTCGTCGGCCACCACCAGCACGTCGTCCCCGGCGTTCGGCACGCCCGAAAGACCGAGCACCTCGGCCGGAATCGACGGGCCCGCCGACTCGATCGGCTGTCCGGTTTCGTCGAACATCGCGCGGACGCGGCCGTATTCCTCACCGGCCAGCACCATGTCGCCCTTCTTGAGCGTGCCGTCCTGTACCAGGATGGTCGCGACTGGCCCGCGGCCCTTGTCAAGCGACGACTCGACCACGACCCCGCGCGCGCGGCGTTCGGGCACGGCCTTGAGCTCCAGCACTTCGGACTGAAGCAGCACGGCTTCGAGAAGACTGTCGACGCCTTCACCGGAAATGGCCGACACCGGGACGAAGATTTCCTGGCCGCCCCACTCCTCGGGCACCACCTCTTCGGCCGAAAGCTCGTTCTTGACCCGGTCCAGGTCGGCTTCGGGCTTGTCGATCTTGTTGACCGCGACGATCAGCGGCACACCGGCGGCCCGGGCGTGCTGGATGGCTTCCTTGGTCTGCGGCATGACGCCGTCGTCGGCGGCCACGACCAGGATCACGATATCGGTGGCCTGGGCACCGCGCGCGCGCATCGAGGTGAAGGCGGCATGGCCCGGCGTATCCAGGAAGGTGACCACGCCGTTTTCGGTCTTGACGTGATAGGCGCCGATATGCTGGGTGATCCCGCCGCTTTCGCCCTCGGTCACCTTGGTGCGCCGGATGAAGTCCAGCAGCGAGGTCTTGCCGTGGTCGACGTGACCCATCACGGTCACCACCGGCGGACGCGTCACGGCGTCGCCGGCGCCTTCTTCCTCGGTCACCAGCTCGCTTTCGATATCCTGCTGCTCGGCCGGGCGGGCCTCGTGACCCATTTCCTCGGCCACCAGGATCGCCGTTTCCTGGTCCAGCGGCTGGTTGATGGTGACCATGGAGCCCATGTTCATCAGCGCCTTGATCAGTTCACCGGCCTTGACGGCCATGAGCTTGGCCAGCTCGCCGACCGTAATCGACTCGGGAATCTCGAGCTCGCGCTTGACCGGCTGCGTCGGCATCTGGAAACCGTGCTCGCCGCCGGCCGTGGTCGTCTTGCCCCGCCGCTTGGGCTTGCGCCGCTTGCTCTTCGCGGCAACGTGAAGTTCCTCGCGCCCGTAACGGGTCTTGCCCGGCTTGTCCTTGGCGCCCTTGCCGCCCCGCGCGTCCTCGTCGCGCTTGCGGCGCGCTTCGCGTTCCACCTCGGCCTTGGCCGCAACGGCTTCGGCACGTGCGCGCGTCTCGGCTTCTTCGCGGGCCTTCTGCTCCTCGGCGCGCATCTTTTCTTCTTCGGCCTTGCGCCGCTCGGCCTCGGCCTTTTCGATCTCGCGCGCTTCCCTTGCGGCCTCTTCCTGTTCCTTCTCCTGCTCCTTTTCCTGGGCTTCCAGCTCCGCCCGGCGCTTTTCCTCGCGCTCCCGCTCGGCCGCTTCGGCTTCCTCGCGCTGGCGGCGCGACTCTTCCAGCGCCTTCAGCGCAGCCTCGCGCTCGCTGTCGCTTTCGGTGGATTCCTGGATCTCGCCCCGCTTGACGTAGGTCCGGCGCTTGCGCACCTCGACGTTCACGGTGCGCGACGGCGCCGGGCCGCGGGTGCGGGTGCGACCGGCGCCGCCCGAAGGCACCTTGAGCTCGCTGATGGTCTTGCGCTTGAGCGTCACCTTGCGCGGCGTATCCGACTCTTCGCGCTCCTCGGCCTTGCCGTGGGACGTCCGCAGGTAGGCCAACAACTTCTTCTTGTCGTCATTGGTCACCGGTGCATCGGCGCCACCGATCGAGATGCCGGCTTCCTTGAACTGCGCCAGCAAACGATCAGGGGTGACCCCGAGCACTTCCGCCAATTGTGTAACTGTGACCTGCGACATTAAAACTCCTCGATGACTTCAGTTTGCTTCCGGTTGTGCGACGGCGAGGATCAACCCTCTTCGGCAAACCAGTGTGCGCGCGCTTCCATGATCAGCTTTGCGGCGGTTTCCGGGTCGAGATCCTTGACGTCCTCGAGCTCGTCGACCGCGCATTCGGCCAGATCGTCGCGGGTACGAATTCCCTGTTCTGCCAGGCGGAAGGCAATCGTTTCGCTCATGCCCTCGAGCGCGAGCAGGTCCTCGGCCGGCCGATTCTCCTCGAGCTGTTCCTCGGAGGCGATCATCTGCGTGAGCAGCGCGTCACGGGCACGGCGCCGGAGTTCGGCAACGATGCTCTCGTCGAACTCCTCGATTGCCAGCAGCTCCGATTCCGGCACGTAGGCGACTTCCTCGACGTTGGTGAAGCCTTCCTGCACCAGGATGCCGGCCAGCTCTTCGTCGACGTCCAGCTTCTCGACGAACATCTGCAGAATGCCGCGCGATTCTTCCTCGCCCTTGGCTTCGGCGTCTTCCACGGTCATCACGTTCAGCTCCCAGCCGGTCAACTCCGAGGCCAGGCGCACGTTCTGCCCGCCGCGGCCGATGGCCTGCGACAGGTTGGCCTCTTCGACCGCGACGTCCATGGACCTGGAGTCCTCGTCGACGATGATCGAGTTGACCTCTGCCGGCGCCATCGCGTTGATCACGAACTGCGCCGGATTTTCGTCCCAGAGGATGATGTCGATGCGCTCTCCGGCCAGCTCGTTGGACACCGCCTGTACCCGTGAACCTCGCATGCCCACGCAGGCGCCGATCGGATCGGTTCGTGAATCCAGCGCATGTACCGCGATCTTGGCCCGCCGACCGGGATCGCGCGCCGCGCCCTTGAGCTCGATCAGCTCCTGGCCGATTTCCGGCACTTCGATCTTGAACAGCTCGATCAGCAGTTCCGGCATGGTGCGGCTGACGAACAGCTGCGGACCGCGCTGCTCCTCGCGCACTTCGTAGAGATAGCCGCGGATGCGGTCGTTGACGCGCACGTTCTCGCCCGGCACGGTATGCCGCGACGGAATGAAGGCTTCGGCGTTCTCGCCAAGGTCGAGATATATACCGCCGCGCTCGAGGCGCTTGACGGTGCCGCTGACCAGCTCGCCGACACGATCCTTGTAGGCCTCGACGACCTGCGCCCGTTCGGCCTGGCGCACCCGCTGGACGATGACCTGCTTGGCCGCCTGGGCCGCGATCCGGCCGAACTCCGGCGGATCCATGTGCTCTTCGATGAAGTCCCCGACTTCCAGGTCCGGGTTGGTCTTTCTTGCCTCGCTCAGACGAATCTGGCGGTCTTCGGATTCCAGTTCGGCCTCTTCCGGATCATCGGAAATCACTTCCCAGCGGCGAAAGGCTTCGTAATCGCCCGTCTTGCGGTCGATCGCCACGCGAGTGTCGATGTCTTCGACATGCCTGCGGCGCGCCGCCGAGGCCAATGCGGCCTCGATCGCCTCGAATATGATGTCGTGCGAGAGGCCCTTCTCGTTGGAGACGGCTTCGGCGACCTGCAGGATTTCCTTGCCCTTCTTCATAGTGCTCATTTTCGACCTTGTTCCGATCCTGATTTTGATCGTCCCGCCATGATTTCTTCCATGTCGGGCTTGAGATTCGCACGGCGGATATCGTCGAACGCGACCGCGAAGTCTTCGCCGTCGACGTCCACCACGACCCGGTCTTCGTCGGCTTCGACGATCCGGCCGGTCAGCTTTCGGCGCTTGCCATGATCACCGTCATGACCGCTCTCGACCGGTGCAAACAGGTGAATCTTCACTCGCTCGCCGACAAAACGCCGGTAGTGCTCGGGCTCGAACAGCGGACGCTCGATGCCCGGCGACGAAACTTCCAGACTGTAGTGGCCCGATACCGGGTCTTCGACATCCAGCACCCCGGACACCTCGTTGCTGACGTCTGCGCAATCGTCGATGCTGATGCCCTCGGGCTCGCGATCGATGTAGATACGCACCAGCCTGTTCTTCGGATTCGACAGGTACTCCAGACCGACGAACTCGAAACCCATCGCTTCGATCGCCGGCCTGATCAGCCGGCTCAAATCATCCTGCACCGACATGTCCGTTCTCCTGACCTTTCGGGCGCCGCCGACGGCGAACCCGCCGAATTGACCGCAATTCATCGAAACCGGGCCCTGAAAACAAAAAAGCCCCTGAAGACCAGGGGCTTTCTTGCACCGATGACCTGGTAGCGGGGGCAGGATTCGAACCTGCGACCTTCGGGTTATGAGCCCGACGAGCTGCCAGACTGCTCCACCCCGCAATCGAGCTAGCTATTGTATCGAAACAATTCGAATTGTTCAAGACGAATTGTGCCAAAGCGTCCGGATTCCGCATACATTGTCCCGCTGGCGATGCCCATCGACCGCCAAGACCTATGCCGAAAGCAGCTTGTTGACGCGCTTGACGAAACCGGCCGGGTCGGCGAGTTCGCCGCCGTCGATCAGCAATGCCTGGTCGAGCAGCAGGTGCGCGAGCTCGGTGCGGCGCGTCTCGTCACCGGTTTCGGCCAGCCTTGCGACCAGCGGATGCCGGGGATTGATTTCCAGGTCCGGCTTGAAATCCGGCACGTCCTGACCGGCCTGCTTGAGCATGCGGCGCATCTGCAGCGTCATGCCGCCGGCCTCTTCGGCGATGCAGCTGGCCGAATCGGTCAGGCGCTTGCTGGGCCGCACGTTGCCGACGCGCTCGCCGAGAAGCTTCTTGATCGTGCCGCACAGTTCGTCGCGCTGCTGCTGCACCGCCTCGGTGGCCTCCTCGCCCTCGTCCGCGGGGGCCTCGAATTCGCCGCTTGCCGCGGATTTCAGCGGCTTGCCGTCGAACTCGAACAGGTGATTGACCAGCCACACGTCGATCGGATCGGTCAGCAACAGGACCTCGACCCCGGCCTTGCTGAACGCCTCGAGGTGCGGACTCGCAAGCAACTGGTCCATGCTGTCGCCGGTCAGGTACCAGACGGCTTCCGGCTGCTCGCCCGCGCGCGCCAGGTAGTCGGCCAGCGAAACCGAATGCGGAGCCCGCTCGACCGTACTGGCGAACCTGAGCAGGCCGGCAATACGCTCGCGGTTCTCGGGATCCTCGATGACGCCTTCCTTGAGCACGTTGCCGAACTCCCGCTGGAAAGTCGTCCATGCCTCGCCGCCTTCGTCGGCCAGCTTCTCGATCATGTCCAGCGCGCGCCGAACCACGGCAGCGCGAATCTTGTCCAGCAGCGGACTGTCCTGGAGAATCTCGCGCGAAACGTTGAGCGGAAGGTCGGCCGAGTCCACCACCCCCCGGATGAACCTGAGGTAGCGCGGCAGAAGCTGCTCCGCGGCGTCCATGATGAACACGCGCTGGATGTAGAGCTTGACGCCTCGTCTGTCGTCGCGGTTCCAGGCCAGGTCGAACGGCGCCTGGCCGGGCAGGAACAGCAGCATCGAATAGCTCTGCGTGCCTTCGACATGGTGATGCGCCCACTTGACCGGCGACTGGAGATCGCCCGAGAGTCCCTGGTAGAACTCCTCGTATTCGGCGTCCTCGATCTCGGCCTTCGGGCGGATCCAGAGGGCCTGGGTGTCGTTGACGATCTCCGGGGCCTGGTCGGATTCGTCGCCGGCGGCAACGACGGTTATCGGAAACGAAATGTGGTTGGAGTAATGGCGCACGATGCGCTTGACCCGGTCGGGGTCGAGCAGGTCGCGGTGATCCTCGGCAAGATGCAGCCGTACCCGCGTCCCGGGCTCGGAAAGCGTGGTCGCCTCCAGCGTGTACTCGCCCTTGCCGTCGGACGACCAGCGCACACCCGCATCGGCAGCGGCGGCGGCGTGGCGGGTCTCGACGGTCACCCGGTCTGCGACGATGAACGCGGAGTAGAATCCCACGCCGAACTGGCCGATCAACTTGGCATCGGCCTTCTGGTCGCCGCTCAGCGACTCGAGGAATCGCGCGGTGCCCGACCTGGCGATGGTGCCGAGATTCTCGATCACGTCCTCGCGCGTCATGCCGATGCCGTTGTCGGTCACGACCAGGGTGTTGTCGTCCGGTTCAACGGTGACCGTGATCGCCGGGTCCTGGACGACCGACTGCAGGTCGCCGTCGGTCAATGCCTGAAAGCGGAGCTTGTCCAGCGCATCGGATGCATTCGAAACGAGTTCGCGCAGGAAGATTTCCCGATTCGAGTACAAAGCGTTGATCATCAGCTTGAGAAGCTGATGGACCTCGGTGTCGAAAGCGCGGGTCTCTGCGGCGGATCCGGCAGTGTTGTTCGTGTCGTTCATCGGCGGGCAATACTCATTACGTGACCGCCGATTCAAATGGGCCTTGCGGGCCCCGTTTTCAAGTACAGCGCCGGCTCGCCCCGGTCCGTAAACGGCTTCCGATCCTTACCGCACGATGTGATTTGCATCCTGGCGCCCGCTTGGTAATAATGCCAAGGTTCGGCAGTCGGCTCACCCCCTGGATTCTGTCGAGGCCATCACAAAAATAACGGCTTTATATGCGCAATCACTACCAGATCACCATCACAGACTGCCACCGCGCGCGTCATTACACCCTCACCGAGGTCATGCGCCGAGCCGCGCTGGCCGCCGGCGGCGCCGTCGGCGCAATTTTCCTGGGCGGCCTGCTCGTGATCTACGCGTTGTCGGGAAGGGTCGAGAAACTCGACACCAACCTGGCCGACCTGAGCGATCGCAACGCGGCCATTCAGGAACGGAACGCCGAACTGCTGGCTCGCCAGGCTCAACTGACCGCCCAGGTCGACGCCCGGGCATCCGAGCTCATCGCGCTCAGCGACGACCTGGAACAACTCGAGACCATCATCGGCCTCAACCCGCCTCCGACGCTACCGGTCGCCGAACGCATCTCGGTGGCCAGCCACACCGCATTCGAGAAAAACCTGATGCTCAGCTCCATCCCCAGCGGCTATCCGCTGGCTCAGGCCACCGTGACCAGCAGCTTCGGCATGCGCGAGCATCCGGTCGTCGAAGGTACGCGGCTGCACGGCGGGGTGGACCTGCGGGCAAGCATCGGAACCGAAGTCACCGCGACCGCCGACGGCGTGGTCGAATACGCCGGCAACAACGTCGGCAGCGGTATGGGCAAGATGATCAAGATCGTCCACAATTACGGATTCTCGACGATATTCGCGCACCTGAGCGAGATCGATGTCGAGGTCGGCCAGTACGTCGCCCAGGGCGAGCCCATAGGGCGCTCGGGCAACAGCGGCCTTTCCGAGGCGCCGCATCTGCATTACGAGGTGCGCTACCTGGAACGCAGACTCAATCCCAGTTCCTTCATGGACTGGTCTTTCGAACGCTACCAAACCGTTTTCGAGCAGGAGGAACGGGTCCAATGGCAATCTTTGGCAAGGACCGTGCGCAGCAAGGTGCGCGTAATGGATCAACCATCGTCGCGACAGGCACCGAGTTTGTCGGCAATCTCACCCTGAGCGATACGCTGCACGTCGATGGCCGCATCGACGGCGACGTCCAATCGGAGTCCAACGTCGTGATCGGCGGCGACGGCTATCTGAAGGGACAGATCAAGGCCGCTACCGTCGTGGTCAGCGGTCGCGTGGACGGTTCAATCTCGGCAGACCGGCTGGAAATCATTGCCGGCGGCTGCGTCGAGGGCGACGTGCACATCGTCGACCTGGTCATCGAGCCGGGCGGCCGTTTCAACGGCTCGAGCGAGATCCTGGCCGCCGGACGCGAACCCGCCGCAAAACCCGAAGGCATCACGAAGTCAAGCGGGCTCAAGGCTGCAAAAAGCGAAAAATCACGGGAGACAACGGCCGAGGAGGCCGGCTCGGCATCGACCGCCTGACGTGCACGTGCCCGGGGGCGATCAGGGCTTTCGGGGCGTGACGGAACAATCCGATACGGCGCATTCCTCGATGCAATAAAAAGCCCGGCGCGGGATATCCCCGGCCGGGCCGAACTGCAGATCGGTCGACAGGCGCGCCGATACCCGGCGCAAAATCGCCGATCAGGTATTCGCGCGGTTGGCCAGCTTTTCGCGAATGCGCGCGGCCTTGCCTTCCAGGTTGCGCAGGTAGAACAGCTTGGCGCGACGGACGCGACCGCGACGCTTGATCTCGATCGAGTCGATCAACGGGCTGAAGGTCTGGAAGACGCGCTCGACGCCGGTACCGTGCGAAACCTTGCGCACGGTGAATGCCGAGTGCAGGCCACGATTGCGGCGCGCGATCACGACACCCTCGAACGCCTGGAGGCGCTGCCTGTCGCCCTCGCGCACCCAAAGATTGACGACAACCGTGTCGCCCGGCGCGAAATCCGGGACTTCGCGCTGCATCTGTTCCGCGTTGATCTGGTCGATAATCGTGCTCATGATCGTGATCCGTATTCGTTGTTCGAGATAGTACGGCCCGGAAAACCCGAGCCCGAAAAGTCAAGCATGCAAGTATAACGGAAATGCGCGCGATCAGGCAATAGCGCGGCGCCGGAGATCATCCGTGACGGCCGGCGCGCGGGCCGGGGGCCCTCAGCCTTCGTCGTCGGTGTGACCGGCCAGCCAGGCGCGTTCGGCGCTGTCCAGACCGGCTGAATCCAGCAGATCCGGCCGACGCCGCGCCGTGCGCAGCAGCGCCTGCTCGCGCCGCCAGCGCGCGATGGCCGCGTGGTCCCCGCCGAGCAGCACCGGCGGAACCCGGCGATCGCGCCATACTTCCGGGCGCGTGTAGTGCGGACAATCCAGCAATCCATCGCTGAACGAGTCTTCTGCCGCAGAGGCTTCGTGCCCCAGCACCCCGGGCTGCAACCGGATCACGGCGTCCATCAGCGCCGCGGCCGCATACTCGCCGCCCGAAAGCACGAAGTCGCCGATCGACCACTCCTCGTCGATCAGGGTCTCCGAGACGCGTTCGTCGATGCCCTCGTAGCGGCCGCACACCAGGACCAGCCTGGAGCGCGCGGCGAGTCGCTCGACGGCGCGCTGGTCGAGCGGCCTGCCCTGCGGACTCAGCCCGGAAACCGGGGCATCCGATCCCGAGCGCGCCTGCTCGATCGCCCGGGAGAGCGGCTCGGGCCGCATGACCATGCCCGGCCCGCCACCGTAGGGCCGATCGTCCACGCTTCGGTGAACGCCCTCGGCATGCTCGCGCGGATTGAAACAGCGCAGCGTGATCCGGCCGTCCTCCAGCGCGCGCCCGGTCAGGCCCATACCCTTGAGGTGGTCGAACCACTCGGGAAACAGCGTGACGACGTGAATTTCAGTCAGCATCGGACCATTCGGCCAGCCAGTCGACATCGATGCGGCCCGCGGCCAGGTCGACCTTGTCTATGAAATGCCCGGTGACGAACGGTATCAGCAGGACGCCCTCGCCGCCGCTGCGGCGGATCTCGAGCACGTCGTGCGCGCCGGCGTCCAGCAGGCCGCTCACTTCACCCAGCGGTTCGCCGTCGCGGTTGTAGACGGCCAGCCCGATCAGGTCGTGCCAGTAATAGCTGCCGACCCCGGCGCCCGGCAGTTCGGACCGATCTATCGTCAATGTCATGCCGTGCAGGGATTCAGCCTGCTCGCGGGTCGTCACTTCATCGAGCTGTGCAACCAGCCTGGGCCCCTGCCGGCGCCATTGCCGCACATGCAAGAGCCCCGGCGGCCCCGAGGTCCGCCAGGGCTGGTAATCGAAAATATTTTCCGGCGGGTCGGTCAGCGAGAAGACCTTGACCCACCCACCTGTCCCCCAGGCACCGTTGAGCCGGCCGAGCTCTACCCGATTCTCGAATTCACTATTCTCGGATTCACTCACGGCCGGCCCAGCCGGCTTCAGGCCTGGGCCGCGGGCTTGACCTGGGCGGCTTCGGCGATCAGGTGGCTGACGCGCTCTGAAATCTGTGCGCCCTGCCCCACCCAGTGATCGATGCGCTCTCGGTCGACGCGCAGACGCTCGTCGTTGCCCCGCGCGACCGGGTTGAAGAACCCGAGCCGCTCGATGTTTCTGCCGTCACGTCGGTTGCGGCTGTCCGTCACCACGATGTGATAGAACGGCTGCTTCTTGGCGCCACCGCGTGCCAGTCTGATCTTGACCATTTGAAACTCCTGACTATCCATGCCGAACGAATCGGCAATTTCGCAATATGTTAACCGATGGATTCTACTCCCAAACACGTGGTTTGGGAAGCCCGGGCCGGTAATCCGGCCCAGGACAGGTTTACCTCAAGGCGATCACTCGCCGGTTCCTTCTTCCGATCCCTCGTCCGGACCGTCGGTCGGTACCGTCTCGGTCGGCTCGGTGGGCTCGTTGGCTCGCAGCAGCGCCGCCAGTTCGGCTTCCGAATCGCCCATGACCTCGGTTTCCTCATGTTTGCGAGCTCGCGCGACCCTGCCGGTACCGGCGGGGATCAGGCGGCCCACAATCACGTTTTCCTTGAGACCGCGCAGGTTGTCGACGGTGCCGCGCACGGCGGCATCGGTGAGCACCCTGGTGGTTTCCTGGAACGAGGCTGCCGAGATGAACGACTCGGTCGCCAGCGAGGCCTTGGTGATGCCCAGCAGCACGCGCTGGAAAACACACGGACGCAGCCCATCGCTCTCGATCTTGCGATTCTCCTCGATCACGTTGACCGCATCGAGCTGTTCGCCCTGCAGGAACTTGCTGTCGCCGGAGTCGAGAATCTCGACCTTGCGCAGCATCTGCCGGATGATGACCTCGATGTGCTTGTCGTTGATCTTCACACCCTGGAGACGGTACACATCCTGGATTTCCTGCACCAGGTAGTTGGCCAGCGGCTCCACACCCAGCAGACGCAGGATGTCATGCGGATCGAGCTCGCCGTCGACGACGGTTTCGCCCTTCTCGACGTGCTCGCCTTCGAACACCTGGATCTGACGCCATTTCGGAATCAGATCCTCGTGCGTGTCGCCCTGCTCGTCGGTAATCACCAGGCGCTGCTTGCCCTTGGTTTCCTTACCGTAGCTGACGGTACCGGAGGCTTCGGCGAGCACCGCCGCTTCCTTCGGACGACGAGCTTCGAACAAGTCGGCTACGCGGGGCAGACCACCGGTGATGTCGCGGGTCTTGGACGATTCCTGCGGAATGCGGGCCAGGACGTCGCCGACCTTCACTTCCTGTCCGTCACGACAGTTGATCACTGCACCGGCGGGCAGGAAGTTCTGGGCCGGCTGCGAAGTGCCCGGAAGCATCAGCGGCTTGCCTTTCTCGTCGATCAGCCGAATCGTCGGGCGCAGATCCTTGCCCTCGGAGCCACGCTTCTTCGGATCGATGACCACGGAACTTGTCAGACCGGTGACTTCGTCGGTCTGCTCGGCAACGGTCACGCCCTCGATGAAGTCCTGGAAAGAGGTCTTGCCCGCCACCTCGGCGACGACCGGATGCGTATGCGGATCCCAGTTCGCCACGATCTGGCCGGCGGTGACAGTATCGCCTTCGCGGATGTTCAGCACGGCACCGTACGGAATCTTGTAACGTTCGCGCTCGCGGCCGTGGCTGTCGATCAGCGAAAGCTCGCCGGAACGCGACACCGCGACCAGCTTGCCTTCTGAGTTCTCGACCGACTTCAGGTTGAACAGGCGAACCGTCCCGGCGGATTTGACCTGGATCTGGTCGACCGCAACGGCGCGCGAGGCGGCCCCGCCGATATGGAAGGTACGCATGGTCAGCTGGGTACCGGGCTCACCGATGGACTGAGCCGCGATGACGCCGACGGCTTCGCCGGAATTGACCGACGATCCACGCGCCAGATCACGACCGTAGCACTGGGCGCAGATACCATAACGGGTTTCGCAGGTAATCGGCGAACGCACCAGCACGCGGTCTATCGCATGCTCCTCGAGCGTGGCCACCCACTGCTCGTCGAGCAGCGTGCCGCGTTCGCACAGCACGTCGTCGCTGTCGGCCGGGTAGACGTCCTCGGCCAGCACGCGGCCGAGGATACGCTCGCCCAGCGGCTCGACGACATCGCCGCCCTCGACGATGGGGAGCATCTCGAGTCCATTTTCGGTGCCGCAGTCGTCCTCGATGACAACGAGGTCCTGCGCGACATCGACCAGGCGGCGGGTCAGGTAGCCGGAGTTGGCGGTCTTGAGCGCCGTATCGGCCAGGCCCTTGCGCGCGCCGTGGGTGGAGATGAAGTACTGGAGTACGTTCAGGCCTTCGCGGAAGTTGGCCGTGATCGGGGTCTCGATGATCGAGCCGTCCGGCTTGGCCATCAGGCCTCGCATGCCCGCCAGCTGACGGATCTGGGCGGCCGAACCACGCGCGCCTGAATCGGCCATGATGAAGATCGAGTTCATGGAATCCTGCTCGACCTCGTTGCCTTCGGTGTCGATCCGGATTTCCTTGCCGATACGGTTCATCATCGCCTTGGCGACGGCTTCATTGGTGCGCGACCAGATGTCGACCACCTTGTTGTAGCGCTCACCGGAGGTCACGACACCGGACGAATACTGTTCCTGGATCTCGAGCACTTCGGATTCGGCCCGGTCGAGGATTTCCTTCTTCTCCGGCGGCACCTGCAGATCGTCCAGCCCGATCGAAACGCCGGCTCGCGTGGAGTTGGCGAAACCGGTGTACATCAGCTGATCGGCGAAGACCACGGTGTGCTTGAGGCCCAGCGAGCGGTAACTCTCGTCGATGAGACGCGAGATCTGCTTTTTCTTCAGCGTCTGGTTGAACATGTCGAAGCGCATGCCCTTGGGCGCAATCTCGAACAGCAGCGCCCGCCCGACCGTCGAGTCGTAGCGCTTGATCTGCGGCTGCAGCACGCCTTCATCGTCGCGCACGTATTCGGTGATGCGAACGTTGATCGATGCATGAAGCTCGACCTGCTTGTTGGCGTAGGCGCGGTGCACCTCGGCGGTGCTGGAGAAGTACATGCCTTCGCCCTTCGACCCGGCCAGCTCGCGCGTCATGTAGTACAGGCCGAGGACCACGTCCTGTGTCGGCACGATGATCGGCTCGCCGTTGGCCGGCGACAGGATGTTGTTGGTCGACATCATCAGCGCGCGCGCTTCCAGCTGGGCCTCGAGGCTCAGCGGCACGTGCACGGCCATCTGGTCGCCGTCAAAATCGGCGTTGAATGCAGTACATACCAGCGGATGCAGCTGGATGGCCTTGCCTTCGATGAGCACCGGTTCGAATGCCTGGATACCGAGACGGTGAAGCGTGGGTGCGCGGTTGAGCAGCACCGGATGCTCGCGAATGACTTCTTCGAGAATATCCCAGACTTCGGCGTCTTCCTTCTCGACCAGCTTCTTCGCCGCCTTGATGGTCGGTGCCATACCGCGACGCTGGAGCTTGGAGAAGATGAACGGCTTGAACAGTTCCAGCGCCATCTTCTTGGGCAAGCCGCACTCGTGAAGCTTGAGAGTCGGGCCGACCACGATGACCGAACGGCCGGAGTAATCGACGCGCTTGCCAAGCAGGTTCTGGCGGAACCGGCCCTGCTTGCCCTTGATCATGTCGGCCAGCGACTTCAAAGGCCGCTTGTTCGTACCGGTGATCGCACGCCCGCGGCGACCGTTGTCCAGCAGCGCATCGACAGCTTCCTGCAGCATGCGCTTTTCGTTGCGCACGATGATGTCGGGCGCGTTGAGCTCGAGCAGGCGGCGCAGGCGATTGTTGCGGTTGATCACGCGACGGTAGAGGTCGTTGAGATCGGAGGTCGCGAAACGACCACCGTCCAGCGGTACCAGCGGACGCAGATCCGGCGGCAGTACCGGCAATACCGTCAGGATCATGTATTCCGGCCGGTTGCCCGACTCGAGGAACGCCTCGACCAGCTTGATCCGCTTGGTCAGCCGCTTGATCTTGGTCTCGGAATTGGTGGACCCGATGTCCTCGCGCAGCTTGGCCAGCTCGGACGACAGATCGACGTTCTTGAGCAGGTCGTAGACCGCCTCGGCGCCCATCTTGGCGTCGAACTCGTCGCCGTAGGTTTCCATCGCTTCCAGGTACTGCTCATCGGTCAGCAGCTGTCCGCGCTCCAGCGGCGTCATGCCCGGATCGAGCACCAGGTAGGACTCGAAGTACAGGATGCGTTCGATGTCCCTGAGCGTCATGTCCAGCATCAGGCCGATGCGCGACGGCAGCGACTTCAGAAACCAGATGTGCGCCACCGGGCTGGCCAGGTCGATATGACCCATGCGTTCGCGCCGCACCTTGGTCAGCGTGACCTCGGTACCGCACTTCTCGCACTTGACCCCGCGGTGCTTCATGCGCTTGTACTTGCCGCACAGGCACTCGTAGTCCTTGACCGGTCCGAAGATCGCGGCACAGAAAAGGCCTTCGCGCTCCGGCTTGAAGGTTCGGTAGTTGATGGTCTCCGGCTTCTTGACCTCGCCAAAAGACCATGAGCGGATCATGTCCGGCTGAGCCAGACCAATGCGAATGGCATCAAAATCAGTGATTTGATGCTGGCGCTTGTAGAAATTCAGCAAATCGCGCACGTGTAGATCCTCCTCGATCAGGACTCTTCGAGTTCAATGTTGATGCCGAGAGACCGGATTTCCTTCACCAGTACGTTGAAGGACTCGGGCATGCCGGCAACCATGCGGTGGTTGCCGTCGACAATAGCTTTGTACATCTGGTTACGGCCCTGCACATCGTCGGACTTGACGGTGAGCATCTCCTGCAGCGTGAACGCCGCGCCGTAGGCTTCCAGTGCCCAGACCTCCATCTCGCCGAAGCGCTGGCCGCCGAACTGCGCCTTGCCGCCCAGCGGCTGCTGGGTAACCAGGCTGTAAGGACCGGTGGAACGGGCGTGCATCTTGTCGTCGACCAGGTGGTTGAGCTTGAGCATGTACATGTAGCCGACGGTCACCGGGCGGTCGAACGAATCGCCTGTCCGGCCGTCGTAGAGCGTCATCTGCCCCGACTCGGGAAGGTCCGCCATCTTCAGCAGCTTCTTGATCTCCGCTTCGTCGGCGCCGTCGAATACCGGGGTGGCCATCGGCACGCCGCCGGTCAGGTTGCCTGCAAGCTCGAGAACCTCGCCGTCGCTGAAGTCCTTGAGGTCCACCCGACCCGGACGGTCCGAATTGTAGATTTCCTCGAGGAACTTGCGCACCTTGGCAGGCTTTTCCTGCGCGTCGAGCATGGCTTCGATCTTCTCACCCAGGCCGCGGGCGGCCAGGCCCAGGTGTGTTTCCAGCACCTGTCCGATGTTCATGCGCGAGGGCACGCCCAGCGGGTTGAGAACGATATCCACCGGTCGCCCGGTTTCGTCGAACGGCATGTCCTCGACCGGGACGATGGTCGAGATCACGCCCTTGTTGCCGTGCCGGCCGGCCATCTTGTCGCCCGGCTGCATACGACGCTTGACGGCCAGGTATACCTTGACCATCTTGAGCACGCCCGGCGCCAGATCGTCGCCGCGGGTGATCTTTTCCTTCTTCTCCTCGAACTTGTCGTCGGCCAGCTTGCGCTGCTTCTCGATCTGGCGCTGGGCCCGCTCGAGCATTTCCTGGGCTTCGTCGTTGCGCATGCGCAGCTTGAACCAGTCGTCACGCTTGAGGTTGGCCAGGTAATCGGCCGTAAGCTTGGCGCCCTTCTTGAGTTCGGGCCCCTTGTCGACCACCTTGCCGACCAGGATGGACTCGAGCCGGTTGAAGATCGCGTCTTCCATGATGCGCAGCTGATCGTCGAGATCTGTCCGCACCTGGCGGATGTGATCCTTCTCGATCGAGATCGCGCGCGCGTCCTTGTCCACGCCCTCGCGGGTGAAGACCTGGACATCGATCACGGTCCCGTCCATGCCGCTGGGCACGCGCTGCGAGGTGTCCTTGACGTCGGATGCCTTCTCGCCGAAGATCGCGCGCAGCAGCTTTTCTTCCGGGGTCAGCTGGGTTTCGCCCTTGGGCGTGACCTTGCCGACCAGGATGTCTCCGGAACGCACTTCGGCGCCCACGTAGACGATTCCGGATTCGTCCAACTTGCTCAGCGTGTACTCCCCGACGTTCGGGATATCGCTGGTGATTTCTTCGGAACCCAGCTTGGTGTCGCGCGCCACGCAGGTCAGCTCTTCGATGTGAATCGAGGTGAACCGGTCTTCCTGCACCACGCGCTCCGAGATCAGGATGGAATCCTCGAAGTTGTAGCCGTTCCACGGCATGAAGGCCACGCGCATGTTCTGCCCGAGCGCGAGTTCGCCGAGATCCGTCGACGGCCCGTCGGCGAGCACATCCTTGGCCCGGACGACGTCGCCCACCTTGACCAGCGGACGCTGGTTCATGCAGGTGTTCTGATTGGACCGCTGGTACTTGACGAGGTTGTAGATGTCGACCCCCGGATCGTCCTCGCCCACTTCATCTTCATTGGCGCGAACGACGATACGCCCGGCGTCGACCTGGTCGACCACGCCGCCGCGCTGGGCCACGGTGGTCACACCGGAGTCGGTGGCCACAAGGCGCTCCAGCCCGGTGCCGACCAGTGGCTTGTCGACCCTGAGGGTCGGCACGGCCTGGCGCTGCATGTTCGAACCCATCAGCGCGCGGTTGGCGTCATCGTGCTCGAGGAACGGCACCATGGCCGCGGCCACGGACACGATCTGGCGCGGCGAGACGTCGATGAAATCGATCTCGTCGGGACGCTTCAGCGTGAATTCACCCAGGTGCCGACACGGAACCAGCTCGGCGGTGAACTTGCGCTTGTTGTCGAGCTCGGCATTTGCCTGGGCGATGACGTAATCGCCCTCTTCGATCGCCGACAGGTAGGAGACGTCGTCGGTCACCTTGCCGTTGACCACCTTGCAGTACGGCGTCTCCAGGAATCCGTAGCTGTTGGTGCGCGAGTAGACGGCCAGCGAGTTGATCAGGCCGATGTTCGGGCCTTCCGGCGTTTCGATCGGGCACAGGCGCCCGTAATGGGTCGGATGCACGTCGCGGACTTCGAACCCGGCGCGCTCGCGGGTCAGGCCGCCCGGGCCAAGCGCCGAGACGCGGCGCTTGTGGGTGACTTCCGAAAGCGGGTTGTTCTGATCCATGAACTGCGAGAGCTGGGACGACCCGAAGAATTCCTTGATCGCGGCGGCTACCGGCTTGGCGTTGATCAGGTCCTGCGGACCCAGGCCTTCGCTTTCGGCCATGGAAAGGCGTTCGCGAACGGCGCGCTCGACGCGCACCAGGCCGATCCGGAACTGGTTCTCGGCCATCTCGCCGACCGAGCGAACGCGCCGGTTGCCGAGGTGATCGATGTCGTCTACCGTGCCGTTGCCGTTGCGGATATCGATGAGCACCTTGAGCACCGCGAGGATGTCGTCGCGGTCAAGCGTGCCGGGCCCTTCCAGCTCGTCGCGCCGAACCCGGCGGTTGAACTTCATGCGGCCGACGGCCGAAAGGTCGTAGCGCTCCTCGGTAAAGAACAGGTTCTTGAACAGGTTCTGCGCCGCATCCTTGGTCGGCGGCTCACCCGGGCGCATCATCTTGTAGATTTCCCACAACGCTTCCAGCTCGCTGGAGGTCGGGTCGATGCGCAGCGTGTTGGAGATGTAAGGCCCCTGGTCGAGATCGTTGACGTAGAGAATCTCGAAGGACTTGACCTTGTTCTCGCGCAGCGTCTCGAGCAGCTCGGCCGTGATTTCATCGTTGCACGACGCCAGCAGTTCGCCGCTGTCGGAATCGACGATGTTGTGGGCCAGAATGCGCCCGATCAGGTATTCGTCGCTGACGTCGAGCGACTTCACGCCGGCTTCCTCGATCTGCTTGACGTGACGTGCGGTGATGCGGCGATCCTTGGCCACGATCACGTTGCCGCTCTTGTCGGTGATGTCGGCAAGCGCGGTCTCACCGCGCAGGCGCGACGGCACCAGGTCGAGCTTGGCGTCCGACTTGCGCAGCGTGATCTTCGACTTCTCGAAGAACGTGCTCAGGATTTCCTCGTCTTCCATGCCCAGTGCGCGCAGCAGGATCGTCACCGGCAGCTTGCGCCGGCGATCGATGCGCGTGAAGACGGCGTCCTTCGGATCGAACTCGAAATCCAGCCAGCTGCCGCGATACGGGATCACGCGCGCCTTGTACAGCAACTTGCCCGACGAATGCGTCTTGCCGCGGTCGTGGTCGAAGAACACGCCCGGGGAGCGATGCATCTGGTTGACAATGACGCGCTCTGTCCCGTTGATCACGAAGGTACCGGTTTCGGTCATCAAAGGCAGGTCGCCCATGTAGACGTCCTGTTCCTTGACCTCCTTGACCTTCTTGTTGCGCGCCGGGCTGTCCTTGTCGTAGATGACCAGCCGGACGGTCACGCGCAGGGGGGCGGCATAGGTCATGCCGCGCAGCTTGCACTCGGTGACGTCGAACTCGGGCTTGCCGAGCTGGTAGGTCACGTACTCGAGCGCAGCATTACCGGAGTAGCTTGCAATCGGGAACACGGACGAAAGCGCGCCGTGAAGACCCTTGAGGTCACGGTCGCTCTCTGCCAGATCGTCCTGAAGAAACTGTCGATAGGAATCGACCTGGGTTGACAACAGGAAAGGTGCATCAATAACCTGCACATGCTTTCCAAAATCCTTCCGGATACGCTTTTTTTCGGTAAACGAATAACTCATCGAAATCTCACCCGCACGCTGGTGCAACTGATCCGGGACTTTGTTACGATCGGTCTAGCCGTGACACCCGGAACGGGCCGCGGCAACCGCAAATCTTCTGAAAACGGGAACGGGCCGGGCGTCTTTCGACACCCAGCCCAGCCCGGTCTTCACTGCAACCGTGAGGTAATTACTTGACCTCGACAGTTGCGCCTGCTTCTTCCAACTGCTTCTTGATATCCGCTGCTTCGTCCTTGTTGACGCCTTCCTTGACCGCCGAGGGTGCGCCCTCGACCAGGTCCTTGGCTTCCTTCAGGCCCAGACCGGTGATGCCACGAATGGCCTTGATCACCTGGACCTTCTTTTCGCCAAAACCGGTCAGCATGACGTCGAACTCGGTCTGCTCTTCCGCGGCAGCGGCTTCGCCGCCGGCAGCCGGGGCTGCAGCAGCTGCAACCGGAGCGGCAGCGGAAACACCGAACTTCTCTTCCATTGCCTCGATCAGGTCGACCACTTCGACAACGGTCATGTTGGAAATTGTTTCGAGAATGTCTTCTTTTGAAACGGCCATTTTCAGTTACTCCAAAAAGTATTGATCAAATGATTTGTCAGGCAGCCTGCTTGCTGTCGCGCACCGCGGCGATGGTACGAACCAGCTTGGTGTGCGGCTCGGCGAGGGTACGAACGAATTTTTCGATAGGTGCCTTCATGACGCCCATCAGCATGGCAATCGCCTGGTCGCGGGTCGGCATGCTTGCCAGACGCTCGAGTTCCGAGGCCTGGTAGAGCTTTGCGCCCATGGCGACCAGTCGAACGACGAGCTTGTCCTCGCCCTTCGAGAAGTCCTTGATCAGTCTTGCAGCCGCGCCCGGATCATCGATCGAGAACGCGAACAGCAGCGGACCGGTCAGTTCTTCGGTCATGCATTCAAATTCGGTACCTTCGACGGCACGCTTGACCAGCGTGTTCTTGGCCACCTTGAGATAGACACCTTCGCTGCGCGCCTTGGCGCGCATCTGGGTCATCTTCTCAACGGTGATGCCGCGATATTCGGCAGCTACGGCTGAGTGCGCGGATTTCGCCACTTCGGAAACTTCCGCGACGACCGCCTTCTTTTGCTCGAGAGTGAGCGCCATTTGCTACCTCCGTCAAGTCGGATGGCCGGAAACTGCTCCGACCGTCCAGCCAAACCGGATCAGACTTCGATCCGGCACCAGTCAGGTGGCCGTTTCCCCGAAATCGGGTAATCGGGCGACACCATCTACGCAGGCGGGCTTTCGCCATTTACCCGGTTCGCAAACGCTCGCCGGACCTGCGGTCTTGGACGGGCGCGGAACGAAAATCTCCGCGAAACGCCCGTACATCGCCGGGCAGAGCCCGGCAAATTCCATTTCCGTTGTTGCCTAAAGCTCCAGCGTGGAGTTGTCGACAGTCAAGCCGGGCCCCATCGTCGTGGAAATCGCGATCTTGCGCAGGTACTGGCCCTTGGACGCGGCCGGCTTGGCCTTGACCAGTTCCTGCACCAGCGCGCGCAGATTGCCTTTGAGCGCTTCGATTTCAAAATCGGCCTTGCCGATGGTGGAATGCACGATGCCGCCCTTGTCGGTGCGGAACTGCACCTGGCCGGCCTTGGCGTTCTTGACCGCCTGCTCGACGTCGGTGGTCACGGTACCGACCTTCGGGTTCGGCATCAGGCCCCTCGGACCGAGCACCTGGCCGAGCTTGCCGACCACGCGCATGGCATCAGGCGTCGCAATGCAGACGTCGAAGTCGATCGTGCCGCCCTTGATGCTCTCGGCCAGGTCGTCGAAACCGACGATATCGGCGCCGGCAGCCTTGGCCTTCTCGGCATTCTCGCCCTGGGCGAACACTGCCACGCGAACGTCCTTGCCGGTGCCGTGCGGAAGCACGGTCGAGCCGCGGACCACCTGGTCGGACTTGCGCGGATCCACGCCCAGCCGAACGGCCACATCCACGCTCTCGGTGAACTTGACCTTGCTCAGTTCCTTGAGCAGGCTCAATGCGTCGTCGACGGCGTACAGCTTGCCCGCTTCGATCTTTTCGCGAATCGCCTTGTTTCTTTTCGTCTGCGCAACCATTATTCAGCCCCCTCGACGGTCAAGCCCATACTGCGTGCACTGCCGGCGATGGTCCGCACCGCGGCGTCCATATCGGCAGCAGTCAGGTCGGGTTCCTTCATCTTGACGATTTCCTCGAGCTGGGCGCGCGTGACCGAACCAACCTTCTTGGTGTTCGGCTCGCCGCTGCCTTTTGCGATCTTGGCAGCCTTGCGCAGCAGGACCGCGGCCGGAGGCGTCTTGGTGATGAACGTGAAGCTGCGGTCTGAATACACCGTGATGACCACCGGCGTCGGGAGGCCGGGTTCGATCGACTGGGTCGCAGCGTTGAACGCCTTGCAGAACTCCATGATGTTGACGCCGTGCTGGCCCAACGCAGGGCCTACGGGCGGGCTGGGATTGGCCTGCCCGGCCGGNACCTGCAGCTTGATGTACGCATTGATTTTCTTCGCCACTTGATTTCTCCTTCGGGTTCAAGCGCCGGACCATTGTTTGTCTCGGCTCCCCGCGTCAGGGCTTGTTTCGGTTTTCAGTCTGCCGAGGCGATCCCGCCGAGGCCGACTGTCGTCTTGCCGGAGCGCGTCGTGCGCGTCCGGGTTGGAAAAGCGCTTGTGCTGCTACAGCTTTTCCACTTGCTGGAAATCCAGTTCCACCGGGGTCGATCTGCCGAAGATCGAGACCGCCACGCGCAACCGGCTTTTCTCGTAGTTGATTTCCTCGACGGTACCGTTGAAGTCGTTGAACGGACCGTCGATGACCCGGACCATTTCGCCGGGTTCGAACAACACCTTGGGCTTGGGCTTGTCGACGCCTTCGGCCACCCGGTTCAGGATCATGTCGGCTTCCTTCTGGCTGATCGGCGCCGGCTTGTCCTGCTTGCCGCCGATGAAGCCCATGACCTTGGGCACGTCCTTGACCAGGTGCCAGGAATCCTCGTTCATTTCCATCTCGACAAGCACGTAGCCCGGAAAGAACTTGCGCTCGCTCCGGCGCTTCACGCCCTTCTTCATCTCGACCACTTCCTCGGTCGGGACCAGGATTTCACCGAACAGGTCTTCCATCCCGGACCGCTCGATACGCTCCTTCAGGGAGCGCTGAACCTGCTTTTCGAAGCCCGAATAGGCATGAACGACGTACCACCGCTTCGCCATTACAGGTCTCCGCCCATCCCGATCAACCAGCGCACCAGGCCGCCGAAGGCGGTATCCATGATGAACAGGATGATCGCGACCACGACGGTCACGACAAGCACGATCAGGGTCGTCTGCAACGTTTCCTGGCGCGTCGGCCAGACCACCTTGCGACGCTCCACGTCGACTTCGCGAACGTAGGCAAAGCCCTCGCGGCCCTTGGTCGTCCGAGAAGCGATGGCCAGCGCGAAGCCGACCGCGGCAACCAGACCGACGACACGAATGAGCGTCATCGTCTGACCTTCGAAGTAGACAAAGCCATAGAGCCCTGCGCCCAGCACCAGCGCGGCAAGAATCCATAGAACGATGTCGCTTGAAGAACTTTTTTCGGCTGCCATTTAAGACTCTTTGAATATGTGGCAGGCGAGGAGGGACTCGAACCCCCAACCTGCGGTTTTGGAGACCGCTGCTCTGCCAGTTGAGCTACTCGCCTATAAAAAACCGTAGGAGCGGTCTCCAGGCCGCGATCGATTTCGATCAGGGCTTCGGATCCTTGCTTTTCGCGGCCTGGAGACCGCTCCTACTCTTTCGCGGCCTGGAGACCGCTCCTACAATTCCGTCACTCGTGAATCTTGGCCACGACGCCGGCGCCGACGGTACGGCCACCTTCGCGAATCGCGAAACGCAGCCCTTCTTCCATCGCGATCGGCGCGATCAGCTCGACCTGGATCTTCACGTTGTCGCCAGGCATCACCATCTCGACCCCTTCCGGCAGCTCCACCGCACCCGTCACGTCGGTCGTGCGGAAGTAGAACTGCGGACGGTAGCCCTTGAAGAACGGCGTGTGACGGCCGCCTTCGTCCTTGCTCAGGACATACACTTCGGCTTCGAACTTGGTGTGCGGCGTGATCGTGCCCGGCTTGGCCAGAACCTGGCCGCGCTCGACGTCGTCACGCTTGGTGCCTCGCAGCAGCACGCCAACGTTGTCGCCCGCTTCGCCCTGGTCCAGCAGCTTGCGGAACATTTCAACGCCGGTGCAGATCGTCTTGGTCGTGTCGTGGATGCCCACGATCTCCAGCTCGTCGCCCACCTTCACGATGCCGCGCTCGATACGACCCGTCACCACCGTGCCGCGGCCGGAAATCGAGAACACGTCCTCGATCGGCATCAGGAACGGCTTGTCGGTGTCGCGCTCGGGCGTCGGAATGTAGTCGTCCAGCGCCTCGATCAGCTTGACGATCGACGGCACGCCGATGTCGGACTCGTCGCCTTCCAGCGCCTTGAGCGCCGAGCCGGTGATGATCGGCGTGTCGTCGCCCGGGAAGTCGTAGTCGCTCAGAAGTTCGCGAACTTCCATCTCGACCAGTTCCAGCAGCTCTTCGTCATCAACCATGTCGGCCTTGTTCAGGAACACGACGATGTAAGGAACGCCAACCTGGCGGGACAGCAGGATGTGCTCGCGAGTCTGCGGCATCGGGCCGTCAGCAGCGGAGCAAACCAGGATAGCGCCGTCCATCTGGGCCGCACCGGTGATCATGTTTTTCACATAGTCGGCGTGACCAGGGCAGTCAACGTGCGCGTAGTGACGAGTCGGAGAATCGTACTCTACGTGCGAGGTGTTGATGGTGATACCACGAGCCTTTTCTTCCGGCGCGTTGTCGATCTGGTCGAAAGCGCGGGCAGAACCGCCATAAACCTCTGCGCATACACGGGTCAGTGCGGCAGTCAGAGTAGTTTTACCATGGTCAACGTGACCGATGGTGCCTACGTTCAGGTGCGGTTTGCTACGTTCGAACTTCTCTTTAGCCATCGAGAGATCCCCTATTCGTGAGAGCAATGCGCGTGTCACGCGACCATTAAATAAAAGGCAGATATTCGCATATCTGCCTTGATATTGGAGCTCATGAGCGGATTTGAACCGCTGACCTCACCCTTACCAAGGGTGTGCTCTACCAACTGAGCTACATGAGCTTACAAACCATTACATCGTCAGACTGGAGCGGGTAGCGGGAATCGAACCCGCACCTTAAGCTTGGAAGGCTCTTATGATACCATTTCACCATACCCGCAACGATTTCGTGTGTAATACGGTCAA
>PBLG01000011.1 GCA_002722315.1 Lysobacterales bacterium
CGGTTCAAGGCAGCAATCTACTTCCACTTGGGCGGTCTCGATCTCTACCCGGCGGCGGTGCGGAAATGAACGCTACCCACACGATTCAGTGAAGAGCCACTAAATCAATGCGGCCACCTGCCCATGCCGGATCCTCGTCAGTTGAAGCTCCCGCTGCAGTGTGCTCACGAAAAACTGCGAACTGGTTTTTCACATATACTGGCCCAGTTCGCGCGGCATCCGAGATTCGCCGGATAGCCTCCATGCGCACATCTGGAGAGCGCAACAATAAATGAGCCAGAATAGCCGAACTCAAATTTTCGGATCTCAGACCAGCAATTTCGCTAAATAAGCTCATTAAGCTACTCCTTTTTCGAAGACAGAAATAGACGCTTCGCAATCCATCTCATATTCTGTTGACCGGGGCATTCGGGTCGGTCTACAGCCGATGCGTCTTAGCGTAGGGCGCCTCGCGCTCTCAGCTCTCAAAGCCCCAGAATGGTGTCCGCCCAGCGCTGTCGGGCCGTTTCGCAGATGGCGTTGCGCCCGCAGATTTACCCTGCTGTGGATTACTCATTCGTTTCATTCACTCTTGTAGAGCTCCACCAATGCTCGAGCATCATCACGCATGTAGCGTCTCAATGCTGCCGGCTTGACTACCTCCACACCACTGCCAAACCCCATCAGCCACCAGCGAAGCTGTTCGGAGTCCATGACATCTGCGCGGATCTCGATACGACCGTCATTGAGTTCACGGTGGATCTGGTCACTTGAGAGCGGGGTCTCGATAACGTGCTGGCCGGCGTAGTTGTCGAAGCGTAATACCAACCCGATCCTCCGGCCACGGGAATAGGAGAAACCGCCCTGGTCGATGTATTCGTCGAGGTCGAAGGCTTCCGGCTCGCGGACTCGCTCGGAAAGCAGCTCGGCCCGCTCCATCCGATGCAGGACGAGTTGGCGAATATCCGTGTAGCCCTGCACGGTTACAAGCAGGTAGTAGACCGCATCGCGGGCAACCATTGCCAGTGGGTGAACCGTCAGCCAGCGAGCTTCATCCTGGCCCCGACTGCGATAGTGCACGCGCACCTGGCGTGATTCCAGGAGGCCTTGATAGACGGCATCGATGACTTCCGATTCGATTTCCGGTGACTGCAAGTGCATCGCGCGCGAAAGAATTCGAACCCGCTGGGTCCAGCGCCGATACTTTCCGGCATCAGCGCTCTCCAGGAAGCCCCGTGCCGATTCAAACTGGGGCTCGGCCTCCCGTTGCAGCGTGCGAGGGAGAATCGGCTTCAGGTGCCGCTCGATCAGTTGCCAAGTCAGCGCTGAGAACGGATCGTGGCCGGGAAGCGAAAGCGCAGCCGAATGCGGCGCCCAGTACCAGCGCCTGTGCCGGCTCTCGTCATATGTCAGAGGAAATCGGGCGGAAAGCCGGTCCAGGTCGCGCTGAATGGTGCGCAGATCGACTTCAAAATCGCGCTCGCTCAATGCAGTCTGGAATTCGTGGGTCGTCCGGCCGGGCGGACGCCGAGGGACCAGCCCCAGCATCGTGATCTGGCGAAGAGTGGGGTCCGGCATGCTTGGTCCCTTGTTTCCCGTTGTACCGAGTTTAGCCCGGTAGGGATTGTCGCCGGCGTTCGCGTGCCATTTCCGCCTGCTTTGCCCGAAATAGCCGCCGGCGGACCGCTACCTGTAGTCAGCCTGATCGACGCCGATACCCCGATTTTTCTTTCGTCCCCCAAAATTGACTGGGAGAAAATCACCTTTGTCCCAAATAATATGTGCTGCTGGTCCCCGCCCCGCCCAAGACTCTTGAACTTCTTTAGCTATTACGACCAAGCTCCGAAAGCCTAAGCTCTGAGCGCTGGACCGCCTCTTCCGAGAACTGCTCCGGATGGCGAAGAATGACTGCCTCGAACGCGAAATCTGCCAGCCCCATCTCTACCAGAAGCTCGTAGCCCGCCGTCTGGGTGGGACGGATAACGGCGCGCTCCACCGCACCTAGAATCCCGCGTCGCTTGATCATCTGCCAGGTGCGCGTTGCGCGGGTGCGCCGGCCATTTTTCCGAGAGAGCACTTCCTCGTAGGCCAAGATGGCCTGGATACACTCCTTCTCCACCTCCGAGGCATCGCCGTATTCCGCCGCACGCAGATCAATCGAGTGCCGGCGCGCCTGGTCCGCCAGATCAGGCCGGCCAAGTCGAATGGCATTCTTCGCGAACTTCTCGCAATCCTCAGGAGACGTCAGTCGGGCTACGCGCTCGTCTAATTCCTTGTCGACCATGTCTTTGCTCCGACGCGTTCTATATCTTCAGGTGGCGCTACAGAAGTTCATAGGGGTTTTGCAGGCGCCAATTTGCCGCCGCAACAATTTCAGGCTTGAAGAGATCCTCAAACCGGACCACGAGCGCTTCAAAACTTTCGCCAAGCCTGTCGTGGTCGCGCAAAACCTTGAATCCCTGCTGCAGATCAGCACTGACCATCAAGCGGGAAAGCGCTCCCACCGCGCCGTGACGATCAATCATCTGGCGCGTACGCGCAGCCGCATGGCCGCTGAAGGCCTCGTAAATCTTAATCGTACGGTCCACTTCGCCGATAAAATCCGGGTCGGTCATCGCCTCCACCCTCCGATTCTGCGTCGCACTGCTGCTGGAACCGAGGCCCTACCCAAGCCCCTTAAAGCACGCGCTGCGCCTACGTCAGAAAGCATACTCCCCCCTGCGGATCGAGACAAATGACGGGATGACCCCCTCCCCGTGCGCCGGCAACGGGCGGCGAGCAAAAAACCCAGGTAGTCAGTGCACGACGCTTCGAATTGGCCTGATCGACGCCGGCACACCAAGTTCTTCCGTCCCGCTGGTCAAGTGCCAGCCATCGTCATGGAGGGGCGGGAAGACTGACTCGATGCTATTCACCGGCCTCGAATTGCGTCACTTGGCCAGTGGCACGATTTACCGCTACGTAGCGAGCGGCGCCGACTCTGAGTTCGTTCGGGTCGTGGACGCAGAAGAGCCATACCGCAGTCGGGTCGAATCCGTAAAGGGCAAGATCCTCGGTGTCCTGCACCGGCACCAGGTCGAAACGCTGGGCCAGCCAGGCCCGAGCTCGGCGCTCCGCGATCCGCAAATCGATATCTAAATCTGATTCGTTCATTTCCTGTCTGCCGCCTCCCATGATTGGAACTTGAGGCTTCGGGGCGAGAAAATTAACAGAATCGGACGATCAGGCGGAAGAGGCAGCCATTTTCCGTTTGACCTTCTGGACCGTCGAGGGTGCGGCACCGGCGATTTCGGCAGTCTTCCGGATGCTGAAATCCTTTTCCAGCAGTTCCCGGATCCGTGCGTGCTTGTCCCGATCAACTGGCCGGCCCTTGTAGACGCCCTTCTCCTTCGCCTTGGCGATTCCCTGCGCCTGGCGCAGCCTACGCTGCTCGTAATCTTTCCGGGCGATCGCGGCGACCATGTCCAGCATCATCCGGTTGACTGCGTCCAGCATCCGAGCGGTAAATTCGTCGCTCGAGTTGCCGCCCAGGGCCGCGTGGCTGGTCGGCAAGTCGAGCGCAACAACGCGCAGCCCCTTCCCCTCGATCTCGGTCCTAAGACGCTCCCATTCGGCCTGTGGCAGCCGGCTGAGGCGGTCTATGGCCTCGACCAGCAGGATATCCCCAGAGCTGGCGTCCTCCAGCAACCGACGGAGCTCATGGCGATCTGAGGCGGCGCCACTGGCATTCTCCACGTACCACGATGCGACTTTTTGATCGTGGTCGGCTACGAAGCTCTCAAGGCTTGCGCGAGCGCGGCTCGCGTCCTGGTCGGCGGTGCTGGCTCGCAGGTAGGCTCGAATGAACATCTCGCGGCTCCTGTGCTGTTTTGGGTGTATTCGTTTCTACTGTGCCAGTTTGGGCTGAAAAACGCAATACCAAATACACCTTCAAGCCAGGAAATGGATGTGCTGCTAGAGGTGTACCCGAGGAACACACGCAATGTTGGAACCATGTGACGGGCTGTGGCAATATAGGAAAAATGGCAAGGTGCGGCAGGAAGCGGCGATGAACGACGGGAATACAGTGTATTGCCGAATGTGCTCGGTATAAATCCGTTGGAATTCAACTCTTCGTAAACCATGTGGCGTTGTTTCGCGGGATAAAAAGGCGTTTGGCTTTTTTACTCACTAAAGAAGCATATGGCTACATATTTCATAGTTAGGAGAAAAATAATGGAAACACAAAAAGCCCATCGAAATCCTTTGATCATGCTGCTCATAGCAGTGATCGGCATGGTCTTTTCGCCTATTTCTGTTCGTGCGCAGGACGAGGGTGTGACAGCAAAGGAGATCCAAACCTTCGGAGAGGAACTTCAAGGAGAAAAGGTCAAGATGACTGCCACGCTCCACGAGGTCGATGACCAATGGGTTCGATTGAAGCTAAAGGACGACCGTTTCGTTGGGTTTTTCGTCCACGACAGCAAAGGTGACCTTTTCCAGTATGCTTTCGCCAGCAAAGAGAAATACGGCCGGACATTGCTTCAGATGAGCAGGGGCGAACCGATGCTACTCACCGGCACGGTGCGCAGCGTCGGTGGAACCTACGTCCTCTTGGTGGATGATATTCAAAGATAAGCCATATCATCATAACGATCCCATTTACGTAAAAGAACACAAAAGATTTCCTACAAATGCATACAGGCGATGCTAAATAACGCGCCTGTAGGCTGACGTTAGGTGCTGCAAGTGAAGCAAACTTTCATACATCGCCCAGAACTAGAAATAGAGGCTGACTTTTCGGGAGAGAAGCCCCCTGTGTTTCGCTATCGCCTTATCGCGACGAAGGTGGGTTCTTCTGCGGCCCCTAAGACCGTGTGCGCCATAATGCAAAACCCAAGTTACGCTTGTGTGGGGTATGCAGATAAATCCGTCCAGGTGTTGGAAAGAGTAGTGTTTGAAAAAGGTCTCAAAGAGTTTCGCGGCGTTGGCCGGCTGATAATAGTAAATCAGTTTGCCTTCATCCAAACGAACGGTTTTATTGGGGCGAGAGAGCAAGTTGGTGCCCGAAATGACGCTGCAATCGATCAAGCTCTGGAGCAATCAGAAATCATCCTCATTGCATGGGGCAAGGATAACCGTTTCGTCGAACGTCAAAATGAGATACTCGAAATGATTAGCCGTCATCAGGGCAAACGATTGCTTAAAACGAGCCGCCACCCTTCTAGGGTTGTCTATGAAGGGTTCATTCAAGAATATCGCCTAACATAAACGTCAACACGGACCGGCTTTTTCGCTGGCGCTACAAAGCCGGCCGGTTACGCTAGACGTTAGGCAAAGAAGGAGTCATTGTGCCTTTAGAGAAAACAACAAGAGATTTAATACACGATTATTGCGTCAGAGATCTCCCTGGCGATATTCAGTGGCACATCGATAAGTTTCCTTTTGTCGAAGACCAAGAATTGCGTAACCGCCTTGGTCGAGCATTTTATTCTGCTCGTTACACATATAAATTGATGGAAGCAACATTCGTACAGGGCGATGAGCAGCACCCTTTTGTAAAATTTCAAATAATGCAGTATGCCTCTATTTATGAGGCAGTAATTACGAATCTATTGTGGGGCGAATTCAAAGAACACCCTGAAGTATTAAAATTACAAACCCATAAAGCATACAAACCAGTAAACGCTTTAGGCAGTCTTACCAAAATGCAATATGGTGACGAGGACTTATTCACTTGCGTCTACAGAGATTCCAAGACGCCCAGGAATTCCATTCCATTCAAAGAGAAGGTTGATTGTGCGGTTCGCATTGGGTTCATGGATGCGTCATATTCAGAAGACATCAAGCTAATCTACGAGCTAAGAAACTTGGCGCATATAGAAACCGAGGCAAATAAACAGCTTGATGTTGAAATTGAGCAGTCTAAACATGCTTACTGGCGCCTTGCCCCATTTTTGGAAGGGGTTAGTTCATTTTTGGCCACCTACAATGCCTAACAATAGCATCAAGCTCGTTCGCTCTCGCTCACAGGGACGCCGCTACCGCGTCGCCCCTTATGCTTGTCGTTAGATCTCACATGGCCAGATTCAGCTCATATGTCACGGATACAATGTTTGCTCCGCACATGTCGGAGTTCACCAAAGCCGAGGTTCCGGACGTTCTAAAGGAAATCGACAACCACGAGTCCTGGCTGTCCATGTTCCTGCTAAATTCAGTGCTTCGCTCTCGATACACTGGAAAGACCTACCAATTTGCGTACAATTTCCTAAGACGCTCTGAAGGTGTTTGTCGCGAGTACGAACTAGCTAGAAAACAGACTGCTATTTTTCTCGAAGGCTCTCGCCAGTCGATCTCTCTCTATTCGCGAGCGATACAACACTGGGAATATTTTCTTTCGCACGGCTGGCATTCATTTCTATTGTTGTCATCGTTCGCCGGGCACCCCAGAAACGCCATTTTTAAAAAAGGTGATGGGTCGGTCGATGAGAAATTAAACGGACTGTACAGCCTATCGAAACATGCCGAATCACAAATAGAAAACGGCCATATCCCTGACACTCATACCATACCAATCTGGCTCGAAAACGACGGTCTAAGATCCGTCAGATACAATCTTTCCTTTGGCGAGGCACGGGACATCGTTATGCTTATGGCGCAATGGGCGAATCGAATCGTCGATCCTTTAAAATTGCAGGAAATGCTTAAGAATGGAGAGATCTAACTTGGTGATCGTGGCGGAGACGACTAGGTTACTGCGAGTGCTGTAATTATCTAATATTGTGCTGAAATCCTGCCTATCGTAAGACTGCGTATTGATCTGAATAGCACTCTGAGATGCCTAAAGCTCGCTCAAATCAAAAGGAAGTTCACTCCCACCTCGCGCTTCGAGTAGAAAGCTACTCGGCCAATACGGGCGCTTCGATCACACACGTCGACTGTACTCCGACGTTGATTGATGAAAATGAACTGGCACACTCTTTCGGCACCGGGCTTGATCTCATCGCTGTAACGCACTGGCCGGAGGAGAGGGCTGAGGAAGAGTTATGGCTCTCGATTTACGGACTCAAGCCGACGGACTGGCGATTGCGGCGCCGGTTGAAAGACTATCAGGCGGTAGATGAGCAAGGGGGGCTGAAGTATCGGAAATACCGCGGCGACTACTACCCGATTTATGACCTTCCGAAACAAATCGGATATTTGCAGAAGAATCGCCACTACGGGGTCTGGACTGGCGCTGCATGGGTATCTCCAGATGTCGCAAGCGACATGCTTACAATGCTTCTCCATATCGAGGCACCGTACTTGGCTCTTCATGAAATTAGGATCAGCAGGAAGCGCGGAATCGTTCGGATCAGCTTGCAGACAAATGACCCGGCCGAGGAGTAGACGATCCATGGTTGATTCTGTCGCCCGCAGAGTACGCCGAGTGAGGAAGATGCTTGGCTCTGTGTGAGGTCCAATAAATCAGGAGGCCGACATGATTACAACCACTCCAACCTGGGAACTGATCCTGAATTGTGCGCAGGCCCTGACTGCGGAGGGGAATGTTCCTTTCACCCGGAAACAGCTGATTGAGTGTGTGCGCCTCAAGGACTCTGGCCGGTTGCCTGGTACGATCAATCCCATTATTCAAGGCATGACCGTCAATCTAAAAGGTGGTCCTGCCGGGCGCGGGCGCGGAGCACTCAGAAGCGTGGGGCGCGGCCAGTTTGTGCTCACAACCTCGGGGGAGGTCTCGCTCGACGCTTCAGTCAAGAAGCTGGATTCCGCACCAACACTTCAAACGTCTCACTCTCCAGATATGAAGTCTGGCCCCAGCCGCACCATTGCTGGTATCGACTACGAAAAAATATGTGAGCTTGAACCTGAGCGTGAGCCAGATGGGGCAATTCGGCTGTTCAAGCCTCAATCTCGCTATGCTAACGAAGGTGGGCTGGGTCTGAATCAGTATGGCGCGGGGCCATTTTGCCGCTTCAAGATCCCGGCGAATCTGCCATTGGCTGGCGTTTACGCGATTACCAGAGACGAGGCCTTGCTGTATATCGGCGAGTGCGAGAATCTCTCGCGCCGCTTTAACTATGGCTACGGACTGATCTCACCTCGGAACTGTTTCAGGGGCGGGCAGGAGACCAACTGCCGAATCAATGCCTTGGTGATGAAGGAAATGGAGGCGGGTCGCGCCCTCCATCTGTATTTTCACCGGTGCGATAACTATAAGCAGCTCGAGACCCAGCTGCGGCGAGACCTCAAGCCTCAATAGAATCGGATTTACGGGGGGCGCGGGCTCTTTGGAGCTGTAGCGAGTTCCTGGCGGCAGAACTCCAATGCCAACTGGACCGGGGGACGGCCGGCATCAGGCTTTTGTTGAACTCGATAGGACGCCATGGAATCCGACCCATCGAGGTACATCGCCCGCGGAACAGGACCTCGGAACTCACCGAATATCACTGTCCCGCAACTGCTCCGATACTTTGCACGCGGCTCAGTCATTGCTCTCAGTCTTGGGTCAAGTTCGCTTCTGGCGTCCTAGAACAAGTTTCCAATCAAGATCAAGGGGCCTCTGTATTTCGGATCGCGCGTCCAAATATGCGCGAATAATCTCCGCCGACCCGACACGGCCCTTGGTGATTAGAGCATCTGCTATTTTTCCGACGGCACGCCAGGTTCCAGGTCAGCCAAGCCATCTCCTAACTCGTCGACGCTGGTCATTCAGCAGTCCATCAGGGGGAAACGTAGCCGATGCGCGCTTCGAAATCTATAAATTCGTGGAGCCGGCCGAGCGAAATTTCGATCTGCCCGCATTGAGCGAGGTCGCTGTCAGCCCCGATCGAACGGAGTGGCTAATTTATAGCCTTTGCTTCCGCAAGCGGCCCCGCAAGGAGAATGCGAACATTGGCCAGTCGTTGGTCAAAGGTATCCTGCTAGGACGCCTCGGCACTCCCCGGACCAAGCATCGGATTGAATCGGTTCTTGTTCGCGAAGGGGCATAAACGCTTCCGCGCCGCACCAGGGGCGTGTCGAAAGATTTCAGGCAGGAGCGCCGTGCGCCCTTCTCACATCGCGATTGCGGGGCTCTACCAGCGTCAGGGCCTTCCAATCGAAATTGTCCTAGACTATGCGGGCAACCCAAGGCGATGTCCGCCTTGGGCTCGGAGTGGGCTTGCCTCTTATACAACCCCAAGGAAATAGCTAACACAGGAAGAATTGAGAGCCATTGGCTACCTCATTCCTCCTCGAATTCGAAAATGAGCTGCTCGCCAGGCCTCCCCATCAACTTAACTGCCATCGAATTAGCTCCCTCTGGGAGATCGATTTCAATTTCTTCTGTCAGCGGATGCCCACGAAAGTCAGATGGTCCCAAAAGTTCCTCGCCATTCAAAAAAACACGTGCCGACGCCACATTCATCGACGTCAATAGCAATTTCCCTGGCCCGCCACAGGATTCCCACTCAAGCACCTGGAAATGCGGTTTCCCAGACGTTCTGATGAAATCAACGGGTTGAGATTCTGGCCCGTAATCGCACCAATCGCTGGTGTTTAAGTACGCAGTGGGATAGCCAGCCGGGGAGGTTGTGCTGAGAAGGTCGACTTTGCCATCCAAATTTATATCGGATAATTCGACTTCATGATGCCCACTAGACCCGACACTTATACGCTGGACCGAGGGGCCGAACCAGCCCGTGCCGTCTCCAAGGTAAACGTCGATCGGGTCGCTCGTTAACAGGTCGACATGTCCATCTCCATCTACATCTCCAAGATCAACTGAATACGAGGTCGTAAAGCGCTGCCCCGTCCAGCTGAATCCACCGCTCCCATCATTCAGTAACACAAATGCCCCGAGATCCTTTTCGCCTATAACGAGGTCAGCGTCTCCGTCGCCATCGACATCAATAAACGTTCGCCCCCATGTTCTGAAAGTGCCCCCAACGTTAAGGTTTTGAGCGGAGTCTATAAATTCGCCTGCACCGTTGTTTTTCAGAACTCTGTTAGCGAGAGAGAGATCTAGATCGCCATCGTTATCGATATCTGCAAGCGCTGCGCCCAGTTCATCAGTCCCAATCGGAATTGATTGGTGCAACACAAAATTCCCCGTAGAGTCGTTAATATAGACTCTGCTATCCGTTCTTCTGGCAAGTACGGCATCTGGAAACGAGTCCCCGTTTAGGTCTCCAACGGCTATGCCCTGTGCATTCGCACCGAAACCTGGCACATGAGTTTGAAACCCTCCGCCTTCGTTTATATACCAGCCGGAAGAGCCATTGCGATCGCCTCTCGCGTAGAGCAGGTCTTTATCGCCATCAAGGTCGATATCGCTGAGGGCGACCTGGTTCCTGGGTTCTCGATGGCCCCTCCAGATGATTGTTGATGTCCACGCCCCGGTATCATCAACATTCAGAAGCCCGTCAGAGCGAAGGTTGCATGTGATCGCGACATCCGGCCGCCCGTCCTGATTTGCGTCCGCCGCGGTGATCGAGACGCAGAATTGGCTGCTTACTATTCGTGTAGCACTATCTAAATCGAATATCTGAGCGTAGGCGGCTTGAGGAAAAACTGTAGCGGCGAGGAAAAGGAAAAAAGATATACGGACTGAATTTCGAGAAATGTTAATCATTTGAATCCCCTTGTTTGACTCCTGAATTTGCCGCGGGACGACGCAATGTCGATCAGGAACCTCATTACCGCAGCCTCAGCATCGTTCTACTCTGTCGAAAATAGGTCTTAAGATTACTTTCGCAAGAAATCTAATGGAAGATGCAGTCAAGGAGATTGCACGCACGCGACAATCGTTTGCACAGATGCGCCAAAATCGCCCAAATAGAAGCTTTTCTTCACCAGAATCAAGATGCATTTACCAGAACCTTTGTTCGGTTAATCCTTACGGCGGTAGTGGAAGTGCATACTTCGGAAGCAAATTTTTTCACTATGTATATCCCTAATTCGTCGCTTCACGACCCCCGTTCTAAAGCAGGCGGGCGCGACCAGCCCCTTTTTTTTAAAAACGACCTCTTGCCAGGCTCAAAGGGCTCAACCAACTTGCGCTATCGGCGGCCTAGGCGCTGGAGCCATTAACTCAGATTGGGTTCTCAGCCCGTTGGATTGGTGACGCGCGCAATCGCGAGAGACTCGCGCGAACTCATTAAAATCCCTCGGCCGAAAGGCCGTGCCGGTTCGAGTCCGGCCCCGGGCACCATCATGAAAACCCTACCGACGCTGTGCCGAGCGTGTTTCCAGCATTTCCTTTATCTCAACGCTCGCCCAATGCCATGAGCTTGGCCTGGTAGCGCTGCTGGTCGCTCTCGGCCCAGGCGCGATCGCGTGCTTTCCGCAAGGCGCGCTCGGCGCGTTTGAGGTCGCCGCGTGCGGTGTGGATCCGGGCCATCTTCAGATACACCTCGTGCAGGTACGGCGCGACCTCGGCGGCTCGCCGGTAATAGGCGAGCGCGGCGTCGGACTTGCCCTCGTCGGCCGCTTCATCGCCCAGACCGAGCAGCGGGTAGGGGTCGGGATCGGGCAGCACCATGATCCGGCGTTCGACCCGATCGGCATCGTCGATGCGATTCTCGGCCAGCAGCAGCCTGCGGTAGTTGCGCAGGATGATCAGCCGGTCGCCGAATTCGTCCAGCGCGAATCGATACAGCCGCTCGGCGGTTCGCGTGTCGCCGGCGCGCCGATGGACCACCGCCAGCGCGTTGTAGAGATTGGAATTGGCTGCGTCGTGCGCCAGGGCCGCACGCAAGAGCCAGAAGCTTTCTTCCAGTCGCCCGTCGGCCAGCGCCTCGACGGCGAGGTTCTGGTAAACAAGTGCGATCATCTCGGGTTCGCTCAGAAGCGTCCCCGTGCCGGGCGAGTTGTCGGTGTAGTAGTCGACCAGCAGGTAGGGGCGACCGAACGCGACGCTGATGGAATTGTGGCTCAGCGACGGCCGGTACAGCAGGGTCTGGATATGGTCTGCGCTGTAGATCACCGAACCCTCGGATGAATACACCGGGTCGGCGTCGGCGAGTTGCCAGCCGATTTCGACGTCGGCCAGCCGCGCGAAAGCCGTGGTGACCAGCGCCAGCGACATGCAGTTTCCGCTGCGCGTATCGATCGTCGTCGACGCGGGGAGCGTGCGGTGCTGAAAATCGGTGTCGCCCAGGCGACGCGTCAAATACTCGAAAACCCGCTGGTGGGGCTCGTGGCGCGAGTTGACGCCGGACTTGAAGAAGCGCCTGAAGTCCGCCTGCTGCGCCGGGGTGAGCGCAACCATCTCGGCGAATCCAGGTACCGCTACGGGGTCTCCGAACAGCGTTTCGTTGAGCGCAGGCGCCCGGTCGAGAAGGGCGTCGCGCTGGATTTGCCGGGGCGACTGGCCGGCGCACCCGGCAAGCAGGAACACCGCAGCGGCGAACAACATCGGAATCGGGCGGGCCTGCGATCTCGGACTGGCGCTGCCGATGGCCGCGGCATCAGCCCGGGCGCGGACGCGAACGTCGTCGTTCATGGCGACCTCCAGACACCCGGTCGGGCCGGGCGGATGACCTTGTCGTTTGATTACGTTATATCATGACGGTTCAATCCGGCTTGTTATGGGTTTGTAATGGCCGTCGGCCCTTGCATCCCGGCTGCCTGCCGCGTTCGGCGCCGAAATCGGTCCATCGCGCCGGCAGCATGCCGCGGCGACCGCTGAAAGGGCAACGTGAATGTCAATCGAAATCAGTCTGGATTCCGAAATCGGCGACTTGCAGACCGTCGTGGTGCATACACCGGGCCAGGAAATGGAAAACATGACCCCGGCCACGGCGGCCGAGGTGCTGTACGACGATATCCTCAACCTGCCGCTGGCGCTGGCCGAGCACAACCAGCTCAAGGGCGTGCTCGAGCAGGTCGCAACGGTGATGGAACTTCACGATCTGCTTGCCGACGTGCTGGCGCGCGAACGCGTTCGTCGCGGACTCATCGAGGAACTGACTCAGCTGTTCAGATGCCCTGAAGTGTTCGCCGATCTCGTTGAAATGGAGCCGGCGGCGCTTGCCATGCAGTTGGTGCAGGGCACGCCGAAAAAGCCCGACAGTCTCGAAAACTACCTGCACCCGTCGCGCTACGCGATTCCGCCGCTGCCGAATACGTTCTTTACGCGCGACGCCACGATGTGCGTGAACGATCGCGTCGTGATCGGTTCCATGGCGTATCGAGCGCGGGCCGCCGAGGCCCTGTTGCTCAAGGCCGTCTTCAAGTATCACCCGCGCGTACAGAGCAGCGGATTCTACTTCGACGGCACCGCAAATCCGGACTCGGAAGTCACCATCGAGGGCGGCGACCTGCTGGTCATCCGCGAAGACCTGGTCGTCATCGGCTACAGCGAGCGCACCTCCGTGGCGGGCATCGATCGGCTGATGCGGGCAATCGCAAGCCAGGGCCCGGTCACCGACTTCATTGTCGTCGAGATTCCCAAGACCCGCGCCACGATTCACCTGGACATGATCTTCACCATGGTCGACCGGGACAAGTGCGTGGTCTATCCGCCGCTCATTACCGGCAATCAGCGCTGTCGCGCCTTCCACTGCAGGTTCGGGGCGGGCGAGGGCGCGCGCATCGAAGAGTACCCGGACGTGCTTTCGGCGCTGGCGGCGCAGGGCGTGGACCTGTCGCCGATCGCCTGCGGGGGCGCCGATTCGTTCCACCAGGAGCGCGAGCAGTGGGGCAGCGGCGCCAATTTCTTCGCTTTCGGGCCCGGTCGCATCCTCGGCTACAAGCACAACGTGCACACGCTGGAAGCGCTCTCGACCGCCGGATTCGACATCGTCGACGCCGGGGACCTGTTGTCCGGAAAAAACTCTCTGCCCGAGGCGGGGCGGGTTGTCGTCAGCATCGACGGCGCCGAGCTCAGCCGCGGGGGCGGCGGCTGTCGCTGCATGACCATGCCGCTGGCCCGAGCGGCCGTCTGACCGTCGCTTCATGTAAATGCAAATCATTAATATCTGGCGGCTTTTTTCGACCAGAATTGATTTTCGTCAATTGAAACGCGCCCCGTTGTATGTGAAGATGAGGTGAAATCAAAGTTTCGCCTCGCCGTGCCTATTGCGGGCAGCGGTATGACGAGTCACAAGGCAGATCATGATCGACAAGGCTCAATCGGTTTGCAAAACGGCTCGGTCGGCAACGACCGGGCTTTCTACTGGACCGCCCGGCCGGCAACACCACATCGGGCATCGAAGTTCAACAGGTAGTCCATCAAGCGGGAGAAGGAGAACCACCATGCATGACTGTCATAGCTCAAGGACCGCAAGACTCTGCGGCGTCATATTCACGGGGCTGATGCTGATCGGTCTCCTGATGCCGCAGGCCTTTGCATCACCCGGCGACGATGCCCTCGAGGATCGTATCGAGGCGCGCGAGGCCGGAGGGCAGGCCAGCGTCGAAGGTCGCACCAATGATCGACTCGGAGATCTTTCACGCCGCAACGCACGGGACCGCAGTTCGCTGCGCGGCGGGCAGGAAGGGGATTCGCTGCTCGATGATCCTGAAACGGCGCGCTTCTTCGACAAGATGCCGCCGGAAATCGCCGCCGAATTCGGCGTACCCGGCGTGACGGCCGTCGGATCCGAAAGTGTCGAGTCCTTCAATCGGCCGCGTCCGGTGCCGAAATACCTGTTTTCCGAAATCACCGGTGCCGAACTCAACGGCATGCCGGTCGTCGAATTCCAGATCACCGACGAGTTCGGATTCGGAATCGAGGGCTTCATGCAGGGCGAGAACGTCGATTTCAGCTTCACGGTCAACAAGCTCGTGCCCGGCAGCGGTGGCGAAACCAACAACTGGACCACCTACGTGCGTGCAGACGACGAAGGCGTTGCAGACATCGCCGCCGGAACGTACGCCGACGGCACCCTGGAGGATCTCGGCGGCGGCAACTACAGCTTCACCTTCAATGATCCGCTCGAGGCGATTTCCGGGATAGCGTTCGAACCCGAGCTGACGCACCGCGTCGGCATGGAAGTTCGCGGCGCCGAGATCTTCGGCGGCTCGGTTCCTAATTCGAATACGTTCGATACGGCGTTCGACGTTCTGCCTTCAACCGGCGAGACCGAGGGCATTCCGAGCCGCGCAATCTCGGCCCAGGAAAACTGCACCAGTTGCCACGGCGACGAAGACTTCGCGTTCCACGGCGGCGCCCGCAAGAGCGTCGAACAGTGTGTTTCGTGCCACCAGCCCGGCGCATTCGATGCCGGATCGGGCAACACGCTGGACTTCCGCGTGATGATCCACAAGATCCACTCCGGCGTGAACCTTACCGAAACCTACGAGTTCTGCGGCTTCGGCTGCGAGAATTTTGGCGCGCCGCCGGACAACTTCAACCACGTGGTCTATCCGCAGAGCAGAAAGAACTGCGTGACCTGCCACGAACCGGAGAATCCCGCAACGCCCCAGGCGTCCAACATCGACGGCAAGGCAACCGCGCAGGTCTGCGCCTCGTGCCACGACAATCTCGCGTTCGATGAAAACGGACTGACCAACGCCAACCGCAACCACATCGGCCTGGCGCAGCCCAACGAGACCTGCGAAGCCTGCCACTCGCCCAACGGCCTGCTGCAGGGCAACCTGGCCTACCACGTGATCGATTCCCAGGAAGCTGCCAAGCGCTTCTCGTACAACATCCTGGACGTCACCAATGCCGGTGAAGGTCAATCGCCGATCGTTACCTTCTCGATTACCGATCCGACCAATGGTGATGCGCCGTACGACATCGCCAGCGATCCGGCATTTACGGGCTCCGGCACACGTCTGGCACTTTCGTTCGCATGGCCGAATACCGACTTCACCAACGTCGGCAACGACGCCGGAACGACCATTACGGGTCGTCCTGCAGGCCAGCCCATCAGCATCACGCTTGCCGGCAGCGGTACGCTTCCGAGCTACATCACCGACAATGGCGACGGGACCTACACCCTTGACACCATGGCGCTGTCGACGCCGCTGGTTGTGCCCAGCACAATGCCGGCCCTCGGTTCCGGTACGGTCATGATCGAAGGCCATCCGGCCGCCGACTTCGACTTCGACGGCGATTACAGTGATTCAGTGCCGGTCACCAGCGCGACCCGAGCCTTCGCGATAACCGACAGCTCGCCGCAGAGCAGGCGTGCGATTGTCGATGTCGCCAAGTGCCAGACCTGCCACAACGTCAACGACGGCCTCGCGCTGCATGGTGGAAACCGCTCCGACAACATCGAGGCTTGCGCTTCCTGCCATACGCCGAACGCAACCGACCTGTTCCGCCGACCGGTGGATCCCGATGGGGTTGCAAACAGCGTCAACGATGCAACCATCGATGGAGCGGAAGATGCGCCGGTCGACTTCAAGTACATGATCCACGGCATCCACGGCGCATCGGTTCGCGAAGAGGGCTACGTTGCCTACGGCTTCGGCGGCACGCCGCACGATTACAGCGACGCCAGCTATCCGCGTTCGCCGGCCGATTGCCAGGCTTGCCACGATGGTGATTCCTACACGATTCCGATCGGCGGCAATGTGCTTGCAACCACGGTCGATTCGGGTGCCACGGTCACGGCCGGCAGTCGGTTCGGCGCCCAGGCATATGGCCCCGATGACGCATCGGCCTTCGACCCGACCGACGACAACAACGTGAGCGCGACTACCGCGGTCTGCCTGTCCTGCCACAATTCCGATATCGCCAAGGACCACATGTCGGTCCGCAGCGATTCGGGTATTGCGTTCGGCAACGGCTGGCTGATGAACCCCGACCCGATCGGCGACCCCGATACACAGGCGTTCATCGATACGCAGCCGGCCGAGAACTGCTCGTTCTGCCACAGCGAGAGCGGGTTCGTTCCGGTCAGCGAAGTGCATGGCATCATGAACTGACAGCCCGGGCGACTGCGTTGAGCAGTCAAACAGGCTGAGCATGACATGGCCTGCCGACCCCCGGTCGGCAGGCCTGACTTGTTAAGGTTGAACCGTTACAAGAACCTGGGAGACAGGCTTTGCAGATCCGGCAACGATTGACTGAATATGCGAGAGGCATGGGCTTCGCGGCGGCCGCATTGGCCGTTCTGCTGACGATGCAGTCCGGTGCAGCCGCGCAGGAAGAAGACCAGGAAGAAGCCCCGCGATGGGTGACGCTGGGCGATGACTACATGCCCGAGTATTCCCGCCGCGGCGCCGACGAATGCATGCGCTGCCACGGCGACGAGGACAGCGCGCACCTGAACGCGGTGTTCGAAGGGCCGCACGGCGTCATGGCCGACGAACGCACGCCGTTCGGCGGCAACCAGTGCGAGGCCTGCCACGGACCCGGCGGCGATCATACCGGCCGCATCGGGTTCGGCGAGGCCCGCCCGCCAATGCCGGCTTTCGGCCCCAACTCACCGTGGTCCGAAGAGCGGGAAAACCAGGTCTGCCAGGATTGTCACAAGGAACAGAAGCACGGTTTCTGGGAAGGCGGCACGCACCAGCGCCAGGACGTCGGCTGCGCCGACTGCCATGATTCACACGTACGCCGCGATCCGATGACGGTCGCATCCACCCAATCCGAAACCTGCGTCGGCTGCCATACGGAGCAGCGGGCGCAGCTGCACCAGGCTTATTCGCATCCCATCCGCCAGGGCGAGATGGCATGTTCGGACTGCCATCAACCTCACGGCGCGCCCAACGAGGCGATGCTGTCGAGCCCTACGATCAACCAGAATTGCTACGAATGCCATGCCGAAAAACGGGGCCCGTTCCTCTTTGAGCATGCGCCGGTGGCGGAAGACTGCACCAACTGCCACAAGCCCCACGGCTCCAACAACCCGGCAATGCTGACGCGCCGGGCGCCGTTGCTGTGCCAACAGTGTCATTCGCGCGTCGGACATGCCGGCATCGGGCGTTCGCCCAATGATCTGCCGTCCGGCAATCCCTCGCCGTTCCTGCTGTCGGGCAGTTGCACCAGCTGCCATTCGCAGGTCCACGGGTCCAACCATCCTTCCGGATCGATTCTGAACCGGTAAGCGGCAAGCGGAGAGTCAAGAATGAACACCATCGAACGTCTGACGCACAACGCATGGCGGCCGTTGCTGACAGCCCTGGCCGCAACCGGGCTGGTGCTCGCCGTCGGCCTGCCGGTCGCCGCTCAGGAAGAGGCCGAGGCCGCAGAGACCCCGGCATCGAACGCACCCGAGCCGCCGGATCTGAGTCGCTGGCAGTGCTGGAATTGCCCGCTGGTCTATGGCTGGCGGGGCAGCGTACTGTTCGGCGCGGGCTATGTTTCGGATGATTACGCCGAATTCGGAAACTATCGGGGACTCGATCAGCAGGGCTTCTACGGCGCGCTCGGCGTCGACCTGACCTGGCGCGCCGAGGACGCGCGCTACCTCGACATTTACGGCGAGCGCCTGGGCCTGAACAGCCGGACGCTGGACATCGAGACCGGCAAGCAGGGCAGCTACAAGATTTTCCTCGGCTGGGATCAGATCACCCAGCATCGGGCCGACGACACGCGCACCCCGTTCCTCGGCGCAGGTACCAGCAACCAGACGCTTCCCGAGGGCTGGGTGCTGGCCGGCACCACCGACGGCATGACCGCGCTGGAAGAAAATCTTCGCGGAATCGATATCGAGCGCGAACGTCGCACGCTCCGGCTCGGCGTCGAATTCGGCGGCAAGAGCCCCTGGCGCTACCGTGCCGACGTCCGCCGGACGACCCGAGACGGCAACGCGATCCGGGGCGCCAGCTTCATCTTCCGCGCCGCGGAACTGGCCGCGCCCATCGACTACCAGACGACACGTTTCGATACCAGCATCGCCTACGTCAAGGACCGCTGGCAGCTCGAGGCGGGCTACAACGTTTCGCTGTTCGAAAACGACAACCAGTCGCTGCAGTGGGAAAACCCGTTCACCGGCATCTTCGGCGCGCAGCTGGGCCAGCTTGCCGAGCCGCCGGACAACCAGTTCCACCAGTTCATGCTGACCGGCTCCTGGAACCAGTCGCGTTATCTTTCGCTGGCCGGCCAGGTGGCCATGGGCCGCATGACGCAGGACGACGCCTTCGTCCAGCCCACGGTCAACCTCGACCTGGTCAACCCCGGTCTTCCGCGGGCCAACCTGGACGGCGAGGTCGATACACGCATCGTCAATCTCAGGGCCACCAGCAACCTGACCCGAAATCTCAGGGCGCGGATTCAGTACCGCTACGACGAGCGCGACAACGACTCGCCGCGCGATTTCTACACCCAGGTGATCACGGATACCTTCGTGACCGGCGAAGTCGCCAACGAGCCCTACAGCTTCGACCGCACCAGCGTCGATGCCAGCCTCGACTACCGGGTGTTCTCGTTCTTGAACCTGACCGCGTCGGCCGAGCGCAAGGAAATGGATCGCACGCTGCAGGAAGTCGAGGAAACCACGACCGATATTTACGCTTTCCAGGCACGAACCAACCTGTTCGAACGGCTGAATGTGAGAGCGGAATACAAGCGCGAGCAGCGCGACAACGACCTGGACCCGGCTTTGCTGGGCCCCGAGGTGAACCCGGACCTGCGCCGCTTCCACTATGCCGAGAAGGACAGGGATGCGTTTCGCATCTCGGCCGACTACGCGATTCTCGACAACCTGTTCGCCGGCGTGTTCGCTGAAATCGCCGACGAGGACTTCAAGGATGTCCTGATCGGCCTCAGCGACGCGCGGGCCGAAAGCTATGGGCTGGACCTCTCGGCGAGCTTCTCGCAGAACGTTTCGGCCCATGCCTTCGTCGTATTCGAGCGACTCGAAGCCGACATCCGCGGTGCCGACAACATCGACGGCGCAACCTGGTTCGCGACCCAGGACGATGAATTCCGCACCGCCGGCGTCGGCGTCAATTTCGACGACTTGCCCGGCAAATGGGCGCACGGAGCCATAGACCTGAGTTATGCCGCTGCAGACGGCGACATCGCAATCGACAAACGCAGTACGGCTTCTCCGGAGTTCCCGCGCCTGAAGACCAGGCGATTCACGCTCGAAGCTTCGCTGGAAAGGGAACTGCGGGAAAATCTGAACCTGCGCCTGGGATACCTTGTCGGAAAACTGTCCGAAGACGACTTTTTCCGTGACAATGTGCTGCCGGGCACGGTTCCGACGCTTCTCAGCCTCGGCGAACAGACCCCCGACCGCACGGTGCACGTCGTGAGCGCCATGTTGCGATACCGGTTCCAGTAGCGGATTTTCAGTCAGCGGGTCGGTAAAAAATTGCCGGAAAATTGATCCAGACCCGGTTTTTTGAAAAATCGTTTGGATAGGATAGACTTCAGTCATTGGTTCGGAGCAAGCGCTCCGATGACATATTTCACTGCCAGAGCGGGAGAGACCATGAGTACCATCAAGATGCATTCAGCAAAATTCGCCCTTGGCGCCGTTCTCGTCGCCGCCATGAACGTTGCGGTTGCACAGGCGCCGGCTGCGGCAGAAACCTGTGCCAGCTGCCACAACGACAATGGCGTCACGACGGATTCGAGCATTCCGACGATCGCCGGCGTTGGGGGTTTCTTCCTGGAAAACCAGTTCGCGATCTTTGCCGAAGGCGCGCGTCCGTGCGCAGCTGATGCGTTCGGCGACAATGCGGCCGATGACCATTGCGCGCTTGTGAGCGGCCTGTCGGAAGACGACCGTATGGCGCTGGCCGAGTATTACGGCGAAATGTCGTACGCGCCTTTCGAGCAGGAGTTCGACGCGGCACTGGCCGAGCAGGGCGCTTCGATACACGCCGAAAGCTGCGATCGTTGCCATACCTCGTCCGGCACGGAACCGTTCGATGATGCCGGCATTCTGGCCGGTCAGCCGATTCCTTACCTGATCGAGCAGTTCAAGCATTACAAGGCCGCCGAACGCTGGCAGCCCGAGAGCATGGCCGAAGTGATGGCGCCGCTCGACGAAGACCAGATGAAGGCGCTGGCGAACTTCTACGCCAGGGAAGGCCAATAAGCTTTCTTTTTGGCGGCAGCCCGCGACAACTGCGCCGTCCGTGCCCGGCACGGACGGCATCCAGCCGCGACATGAAGGAGCCCGCCTCGTGAAAGCGCTCAAACGCAATCGCCCCGCGACGGAGGCGGTACCACAAGCGACGGAACTCGCCGCAGCCGGCGTGACCATCCCCCATTACATTTCCGGGCACTATCGCTGGGCCTACCTGTGGCGGCCCGGCGTCTGGTTCTTCGACCACATGCCGGTGATCAACTGCATCGTGTTCGGCCAGTATCGAAAGATGGTCGACGCCACGCTTGCGCATTTCGACCCGACGGATGCCACCGGATCCACGGTATTGATCGCATCGGCCTACGGCGACCTGGTGCCCCGACTTGCATCCCGTCTGGGCGATAACCCGTTGACTGTGCTCGACGTCGCGCCCATTCAGCTTGGACTGGCCGACACCAAGCTGCGCCAGGCCGGACTGCGCGAAAAGGCCGAGCTCCATCTCATGGATGCCGAAGCGCTGGACTTCAGCGATAACCAGTTCGATTCCGGATTGATGTTCCTGCTGCTCAACGAAATGCCGTCGGATGCCCGCAGGCGCGCACTGGAACATGCCATCAGGGTCATCAAACCCGGTGGCCAGCTGGTGATCACCGAGTACGGCGCGCTGGGCAAGGAGCACGTTTTGCACCGCTTTCCGCCCTTGCGCTGGATGGTGATGCAGATCGAGCCCCATCTCGACTCGCTGTGGCGCAACAACCTGGCCGAAATGGTCGACGACTGCGCGCGCGCTTCCGGCAAGCGCGTGACCTTGACCGACTGCTCGTTGATCTTCGACGGGTTCTATCGCGTCAAGCGCTTCAGGGTAGAGGACCTGGGCTGATGCCGGCCAGTCGGCTCCCCGCTCGACTGGATGTCCTGCAAAGCGCCAGCGGCGTGTTCCTCGCGCTGTTCATGTGGCTGCACATGTTCTTCGTCTCGTCGATTCTGCTCGGCAAGGATGCGTTCTGGCACGTCGCGAGGTTCTTCGAGGGCTATCACATCTTCGGCAAGCCATATCCCATCCTGGTCAGCGGCGTGGCGCTTTTCGTGTTCGCGATGTTCATCTTCCATGCCGCGCTTGCCATGCGAAAATTTCCGGCCGATTACCGCGAATACAGCGCCTTCCGCAAGCACGCGGGAGAAATGAAGCACGGCGACACCACGCTGTGGTTCGTGCAGGTCTATACCGGGTTCGCGATGTTCTTCCTGGGTTCGGTGCACCTGTACACCATGATGACCCGTCCCGAGACGATTGGGCCGTACGGCTCGGCCGACCGCATCGTCACCGACTGGTTCTGGCCGCTTTACCTGCTGCTGCTTTTTGCCGTCGAGCTGCACGGCTCCATCGGCCTGTATCGGGTCGCGGTCAAGTGGGGCTGGCTGGAAGGACGCAACCCGGCCGCCACCCGGCGCAACATGAAGCGCGCCAAGTGGCTGATTACCGTCTTCTTCCTGACCCTGGGCCTGCTGTCGCTGGCCGCCTACATCAAGATCGGCATCGATCACCGCCCCAACTACGGCGAGCATTACGTGCCGCCGAGCATCGAAGAACCGCTGGAGCCGCGCCAATGAAGCTGGTCTATACCGACGTGCTCGTCATCGGCGGCGGCCTGGCCGGACTGCGCGCCGCCATCGGCGTCAAGCGGCGCGGACTGGATACCGTCGTCCTCAGCCTGGTGCCGGCCAAGCGCTCGCACTCGGCCGCGGCCCAGGGCGGCATGCAGGCCAGCCTGGCCAACAGCGCCATGGGCCGGGGCGACAACGAAGACGTCCATTTCGAGGACACGGTCAAGGGATCCGACTGGGGCTGCGACCAGCAGGTGGCGCGCATGTTCGTGCACACCGCGCCCAAGGCCGTGCGCGAGCTGGCCGGCTGGGGCGTTCCGTGGAATCGGGTTCGCTCCGGCGAGCGCGAGGCCGTGGTGAATGCCGAAAAGATCACCATCAGCGAATCGCCGGAAGCCCATGGCCTGATCACCGCGCGGGATTTCGGCGGGACCAAGAAATGGCGTACCTGCTATACCTCCGACGGCACCGGCCACGCCATGCTGTTCGCCCTGGGCGACCAGTCCATCGCCAACGGCATCCCGGTGATGGAGCGCAAGGAGGCGCTGGCGCTGATTCATGAAGGCGGGCGCTGCTACGGCGCCGTCGTGCGCGACCTGGTCACCGGCGAGCTGACATCGTTTGTCGCAAGGGCCACGGTGATCGCGACCGGCGGTTATGGTCGAATCTACAAGGTCTCGACCAACGGCATCATCTGCGAAGGAACGGGCATGGGCATCGCGCTGGAGACCGGCGTGGCCGAACTGGGCAACATGGAGGCGGTGCAGTTCCACCCGACCGCGATCGTGCCGGCCGGCATCCTGACCACCGAGGGCTGTCGCGGCGACGGCGGACTGCTGCGCGACGTCGACGGTCACAGGTTCATGCCCGACTACGAGCCGGAAAAGAAGGAACTGGCCTCGCGCGACGTCGTCTCGCGCCGCATGACCGAACACATGCGCAAGGGCAAGGGCGTCAAGTCGCCCTACGGCGATCACCTGTGGCTGGACATCACCGTTCTCGGCCGCGCGCACGTCGAAAAGAACCTGCGCGAGGTCAAGGATATCTGTCATTACTTCCTCGGCATCGACCCGGCCGTGGACTGGATTCCGGTGCGTCCCACCCAGCACTATTCGATGGGCGGGATCCGCACCCGGCATACCGGTGAGAGCACCACGCTCAAGGGCCTGTTCGCCTGCGGCGAGGCCGCCTGCTGGGACCTGCACGGCTTCAACCGACTGGGCGGCAACTCGGTGGCCGAGACCGTGGTGGCCGGGATGATCGTATCGGAGTTCATCGCCGATTTCTGCCAGTCCGACGAAAGCGAGATCAGCATTCCAACATCCCTCGTGCGAGAGTTCCACGCCCGCGAGCAGGGCAGGCTGGATGAACTGCTGGCCACGAAAGGCAGCGAGCGCACCAGCGACATTCGACGGCGAATGGAAGAGATCATGATCGACAAGGTCGGCATCTTCCGTACCGGTGTCGAGCTGGACGAGGCGGTCGAAGAACTGCAGCAGCTGCTGCATCGTTCGCGCAACCTCGGCCTGCAAAGCAGCGTCCACGGCGCCAATCCGGAGCTGGTCGCGGCCTACCGGCTGCAGAAGATGCTCAAGGTCGCCTTGTGCGTGGCGCTGGGCGCCCGTGAGCGTACCGAGAGCCGCGGGGCCCACTCGCGCGAGGACCATCCCCAGCGCGACGATTCGAACTGGCTCAAGCGCACGCTTACCACGTGGAAGAACGAGAACGACACGCTGCCGACGATCGATTACGAACCGATCGACGTCGCCGGCATGGAACTGCCACCGGGTTTCCGCGGCTACGGTCAGGCCAATCATCGCAACCACCCGGACACCGAAGCGCGCGTTAGCGAGGTCACCGCAATCCGGGAGCAGCTCGAGGGTGCCGATCGCTTCGAGATCCAGAACCGGCTGATGCCCTACAAACATTTGCTGCCCGAACGCTACCGCGAAAGAAACGAACGCCTGGAGGAGCCCAATCCGAGCTCGTAGGAGCCTGCCTTGCAGGCGAATGCCCGGAACCTGATCATGAACGAGACAACGACCCGCACACTCACCATCCAGATCCTGCGCCACAACCCGCAGGATCCGGAATCCGAGCCGCGATTCGAGAGCTACCAGCTCGACGAAGCGCCCGGCATGACGCTGTTCATCGCGCTCAACCAGATCCGCGACGAACAGGCACCGTCGCTGCAGTTTGATTTCGTCTGCCGGGCGGGCATATGCGGCAGCTGCGGCATGCTGATCAACGGCCGGCCCGGGCTGGCCTGCCGCACGCTGACCAGCAAGCTGGGGCCGGAAATCACGCTCGCGCCGCTGCCTGTATTCAAGTTGATAGGCGATCTTTCCGTGGATACCGGCGCGTGGGCGCGCCAGATGGGCGAGCGCCTGGAAACCTGGGTGCACCAGGAGAGCGAGCCCGACATCGACCGGCTCGAAGAGCGCATGGATCCCGACCGCGCCGAGGAGATCTACGAGCTCGACCGCTGCATCGAGTGCGGCTGCTGCATCGCCGCCTGCGGCACGGCACGCATGCGCAAGGATTTCGTCGGCGCTGCGGGCATCAACAAGATGGCGCGTTTCAGACTGGACCCGCGCGACGAGCGAAGCGACGAAGACTTTTATGAACTCGTCGGCAGCGACGACGGTGTTTTCGGCTGCATGACCCTGCTCGGCTGCAACGACGTATGCCCCAAGGAGTTGCCGCTGCAGACGCAGCTCGCATTCATGCGTCGCAAGATGGCCTCGGTCAAGTAAGCAGTTTCAATCCCGGCGCGACGGTTCGAGTCCACCGACCCGGTAACGCTCCAGCATCCGCCATGCACGGGCGCTGTGGTCGCTGTCCTCGCCCTTGGTGCGCATCCCCTCGGTTGCCTCGCGGCCGCACCACGGTTCGAGCACGCTCGGCGGGGCGGGGTGGCGCGGCACGTAGTCGCTGACGTCGTAGACCGTCCCCTCGATGACCATCCAGCAATCCTCGAGCGTCGCGTGTTTCGTTACCTCCGACAGCGAATACCGGGCCGTTTCCGTGGGCTCCTGAACCCGCTGCGGCGCCTGTTCGGCGGCATCGGGTACAAGCATATTGACGAGCACCAGCGTTCCGACGGACGCCCAGAACGCGATGAATAGCGTGTAGACGAACTTCTTCATAAAAGCTCGAATTCCTCGGTATGGATGCGCTTGCGGCCAACGCCGACTCCGATCAGCAGACGCTTGGCCAGGGTATTCAGCCCCGGCGGACCACAGACGAATGCCTCGCGCTCGACCAGGTCGGGCACATGCGTTACCAGAAAGCCTGCATCGAGCGGTCCCTGGCGATAGAAGAAATGCGGGATCACTTGGAAACCTTCCAGCGTTTCGGAGATTGCGTTCAACTCTTCGAGGAAACGGGCGCGCGCCTCGTCCTGTACGCAGTACACCAGCCGGACATCGCACCGGCGCTGTCTGCCCGAGATCCAGCGGGCGCGACCGAGGAACGGGGTGATGCCGATGCCGCCGGCAATCCACAGCTGCTTGCCGTGTTCGCCGTCGGCTTCGCGGTCGGGAAAGAACCTGCCGTAGGGGCCTTCGATCGTCACTCGAGTGCCGGGCCGAATGGTCTGGATGGCCCGACTGGCATCACCGAGGTCCTTGATGGCGATCCGCAAGTTCTTCTCGTCCGGTGACGATGACAGGGTGTAGGGGTGTTCTTCGCCGTGGCCGGCAGCCAACTCCCGGTCGAAAGGCGCCATGTAGACGAACTGGCCCGCATCGTATTCGAGCCGGCGGCGACCCGCCGGCTCCAGCACCAGTTCGACCAGGTTGTTGGCCACCGCAACCACCCGCGCCACACGGTAACGCAGGCGGCCGATGCGGCGCGAAAAGACGAATCGCCAGGCCACAGCGCCTACAGCCATCGCCGCCATCACTGTCCAGAGCCACTTGTCGACATTGGCGGGCAGCGTACGGCCGTACTGCCAGGCATGCATAAGGGCGAAGATTACCGCCGGGCCGGCCAGCCGGTGCAGAAGCTTCCAGCGCCGGTAATCGGGGTGGCCGAAGAAGGAAAAGCTGGGCGCGAGAAACACCATCATCAGAAGCAATCCGGCCCAGCCGGCCCAGATGGGCCAGTCGCTCAGCGGCGGAAAAAGAAGCTGCACCGCCGCGTCCAGTCCGCTTTCGGCCTGGGCCAAAGACAGCAGGACCGGATGGAGCAGAAGGAGGACCAAGCTGCCGGCACCAAGTCGATGGTGGGTCTTCCAAAGCCTCGTCAGCCCGCCGAACCAGCGGTCGAAGCCCGGCACCCGGGCGCTGAGGGCGGCTGCGAGCAGCAGCATGAGCAGACCGACGATGCCCGTTGCGCGACCCAGGGCATCAAGGATTCCCGCCAGCCCCTCCGGATGTGAGGAAACGATCGCGATAAGGGTCGCAAGTGAAACGACAAAGGCAGAAGACCAGATCGAGAAAATACCCATAAAGCAATGAAATATATTCAGATAGCGAAATTTTGAAACTTTTATGAAAACTGATTCATATCACTTGCGACCATACTTATTTAGGGTAACGTTAATTAGGCCCAGCAAATTCATTGTCCAGGCAAGCCGATTCTGAACAATGTCTATGTGCTCTTTGTTCCCCGACCCATCAATATTGGGAGGTCAACGCAATGTTCCAACGCATTCAGTTCGTCGCATCCTGCCTTCTTTTGCCAATCGCATTTGCAATCATCCCCAATTACGGAATCGCCCAGGTCTTCGATCTTACGCCAGCCGACGGCCCCGCGATCATTTCGGACCAGGTTTCGGACACCAACAAGGTCAAGATTCTACGCATGCCGGACGGCACGCTCATCGCGGTGTATGGGCAAGGACAGGAGGTCGGTCAGCAGGTCTACGACCTGAAGGGCCGGGCCACACGTGATCCGTGGGATCTCGTGCTTCAATATTCGACCGACGAGGGCGAAAGCTGGTCGAAACCGATCAACTTCGACAACACCGCAGCGCAATCCTCGGCGCTCGGCATCATCGAGGAAACCGGCGCACCGCCGTTGTTTCCGGCCGGTGATCCCAATGAAGGCTACGTGGACCTCGCTTCGGATCCACGCGCGATCGATTACCCGGGCGACTCGGACAAGCCGCAGGTCTTCAATGCCGGAAACAACATTGTCATCACCTTCAACTCAACCTACTGCCCCGCCGACGCCACGCAGTGGCCGGGGGAAGAACAACGTTTCCAGACCTACCTCTCGCTTCAGGGCGTCACGATTCCTTATGCCTGTCTCTGGGTCTCCAGGCTGCAGTGGAACCCGGGCACCCAGTCAATGCGCCCCGTCGGCCCGAGCGGCGAGTTGTATCTCACCGAGCAGATCACCAGCGGCCAGCGCTCCGTCAAGCAGGATGTGCCGGTGCCGCAGCAACCGGGTTTCGGCGTGATCTGGCAGGAGGACCCGCTCGGGCTGCAGCTCGGCAATGCGGAAGGGCCGGGCACCGGCGCCTCGGGCGCGAACTCCACGGGCGGCACCGACGTCTGGTACATGCACCTGGACACCAACAACAACAGCACGCCGGATTTCATCGCCAACGACTGGTCCGAGCCGGTACGCCTCACGGGCAATACGACCAATACGCGTGATCTGGAAGGCCCTTTGCGCACCTCGCACGGGCCGGGTCTCTACGAAGACGGAAAGGCTGCCGCAGCGCGTCCCCAGTTGCGCCTGATCGGCCGGCGCGCGGTGTTCGCCTGGGAGGAAAAGAAAGCCACGACCGGGATCGACGAGGGCAAGTACATTCGATATCACACGATTCCGGAGTTTACCGACACCTCGGAATTGCCGATCAACGGGTGCATCCTCAGTCGACCGATCGAGAACGGCCGGCGGGTGCGCATCCTGACCCAGCCGTTGAGCGCAGGCAGCACCGGGATCGTCTTCATCTACAAGCAGGGCGACTTTACGCAGGGCGGGCCTTCGGACATCATGCTGCGCCGCGCGGTCGGCGGATATGACCCGGTCAACATCGTGCCGGCCGTCGACACCGAGCCCACCGGCATCTTCGGCGAACGTTGCCGGGCGCACGTCAACAACCAGGACGACGACCAGGTCGGCGACGACGAGTTGATGGACGATCCGCTCAATGACATCCGGTTCGGCACCCTGCACCTGCCCGCCGTGAACTTCAGCGGATCGGCCGCCTACCTGGACCAGCCCGGCACGGCGCCGGATGTCGAAACGGGCCTCAACCCGTATGAAAATGCGCTGGCGCATCGCGGCCAACTCAGGGGCGACACCGTTGTCGTCGGCTTCTCGCACGTACCGGACCAGGCGCGCTTCGATTTTCTCGACGACGCCATTCCTTACAACTTCTATATCCGTTCGTCGCAGGACGGCGGCAATAGCTGGGGGCCGTCGGTCAACGTCTCGAACCTGACGGCCGAAAGCGGCCTGAGTGCGCGCGAGCCTCGCATCGTCGGCACGCCGGGCAACGGCCCGGGTTGTGCGGACCCGCAGAACCCGACCGATCCCACCGATTGCCGCAACAACGACATCATGTACTTCGGGTTCGGCACGCAGACCAACGTCACCAACCTGGAGTTGCCCGAAGACGTCGACATCTTCATGGGCGCCACTCAGGACGGCGGTCAGACCTTCAGCGGAATACAGGCGATCACGGCCGGTGATGCACTGTTCGGGATCGCCGACGACGAAGCCGACCTGGAAACCCAGTTGAAGCTCAGGCCAGACGGGTTGCAGGCGTTCGTCGTCTGGACCAGCACGCCGGATACCACCGACGACGTCGCCTTCCGGGAACTCGAGCTCGACCCGGACCTGATATTCAGGGATGGCTTCGAGGATCCGTTCAACTGACCTTCGGCAACGGATGACCGGCAACGGGCAAGGGCCCGGCGATCCATCGGCGATCGCCGGGCCCTCGCTTTTGCATTGGGGCAGGTAGCGCCGGTCAATAAATGTGATTTGGTTATTGTTTGCTACCATCGTGTCCATGAACAAATCTGCCGGCCGCTCGATTTCGTTGAAGATTCCCGCCATGCATTGCGCCGGCTGCGCCCGGCGCATCGAGGCTGCGCTGAAACCCGTTGCGGGAATAGCAGCCGGTGCCATCAACCCGGCCTCGCGCAACGCTCGCATCGAATACAGCGATTCCGATGCACTCCATTCGGCCTTCGAGGCGCTGGCCGAGGCCGGTTTTGCCCCGGCCACCGAAAAGCGCACGGTGTCCATCGATGGGATGCACTGCGCGTCCTGCGTTCATCGCATCGAAGACGAGCTCGGGAAACTGCCGCAGGTCGTCGCGGCCGGCGTCAACCTGGCCTCGAATCGGGCAACGGTCGAACTCGTCGAGGGCAGCGAGATCGCACCGGTGCTGGAGGCGATCAGGCGGGCCGGTTACGAGGCCAGTGCAGAGCAGGAGAAAGGCGATTCGGCGCGCAGGCGCGAAGCCGAGGAACGCACATCGCTGAAGAGAAGACTGATCCTTGCCGCGATCCTGACCATTCCGGTCTTCACCATCGAAATGGGCGGCCACCTCGTGCCCGCTTTCGCCGCCTGGCTGGACGAGAACGTTGGTCGAAACCTGTTGCGCTTGGTCTCCATGGTGCTTGCCACCGGCGTCCAGTTCGGTCCCGGGCTGGTCTTCTACAGGTTCGGCGGACCGGCGCTGCTGCGCCTGAGCCCGGACATGAACTCGCTGGTGATGCTGGGGAGTTCGGCCGCCTGGGGATATTCCGTGGTGGCCACCGTCGTGCCCGGTTTGCTGCCGGAAGGCACGGCCAACGTCTATTTCGAGGCCTCCAGCGTGATCATCACGCTGATTCTGCTGGGCCGCTGGCTGGAAGCGATCGCGCGCGGCCGGACCTCCAGCGCCATTCGCGGGCTGATGGAACTGGCGCCGGATACCGCGCTGGTCGAGCGTGACGGAGAGCCGGTCGAAGTCGCGCTGTCCGAGCTCGAGACCGGCGACATTGTCCACGTGCGCCCGGGGGCGAAGGTGCCGGTAGACGGCAGCGTGGTCAGCGGCAAGTCCTGGGTGGACGAATCCATGATCTCCGGCGAACCCGACCCGGTCGAGAAAGGCGAGGGCGACCCGGTCGTCGGCGGCACGCTCAACCAGACCGGCGCGTTCCGGATGAAGGCCGAGGCAACCGGCGGCGACACGGTGCTGGCCCAGATCATCGACCTCGTGGAGCAGGCCCAGGGCAACCGGCTGCCGGTGCAGGCGCTGGTCGACAAGGTCGTGCGCTGGTTCGTGCCGGCGGTCATTTCGGTCGCGCTGGTCACGCTGGTCGCCTGGCTTGTGCTGGGCCCCGAACCGGCCCTCAGCCTGGCGCTGGTCAACGCGGTCGCGGTGCTGATCATCGCCTGTCCGTGCGCCATGGGCCTGGCCACCCCGGTATCGATCATGGTCGGCACCGGTCGGGCCGCCAATTCGGGCGTACTGTTCCGGCGCGGCGATGCACTACAGCGTCTGCGCGACGTCGGACTGGTCGCCTTCGACAAGACCGGCACACTGACCGAGGGCCGGCCGAAGGTGATCGAGACGGTCGCCGCCGAAGATGTCGACAACAAGCGCATTCTGAGCCTGGCCGCGGCCGTGGAACGGCATTCCGAACACCCGATCGGGCGCGCCATCGTGGAATCGGCAAACGAATCCGGCATCGGCATTCCGGATTCGGATGGATTCGATTCCGAAACCGGACAGGGCGTTTCGGCGCAGGTCGCTGGTGAATCTGTCCGCGTAGGCGGTCCGCGCATGCTCGAATCGCTGCAAATCGAGCTGCCGGACGCGCTGAGACAGGCCACCGACCGGCTTTCCGGCAAGGGGGCAACGGTGGTCTACGTTGTTGCCGACAAGACCGTTACGGGCCTCGTGGCGGTTGCCGACCCCATCAAGTCGAGCGCGAAGCGCGCAATACGGGCGCTTCACGAATCGGGACTTCGGACGGCCATGATTACCGGGGATTCCAGGACCACCGCCGAATCCGTGGCGGCCGAACTAGGCATCGACGAAGTGATCGCCGGCGTATTGCCCGACGGCAAGGTAGACGCGCTGGACGAGCTCAAAGGCAAGACAAAGGGCGCGCTGGCGTTCGTCGGCGACGGCATCAACGACGCACCGGTGCTGGCCGCCGCCGACGTCGGCATCGCAATCGGATCCGGTACCGACATCGCCATCGAAAGCGCCGACGTGGTGCTGATGTCCGGCGACCCGGAAAAGGTCGTCACCGCGATCGACCTGTCGCACAAGGTCATGCGCAATATTGGCCAGAACCTGTTCTGGGCCTTCGGCTACAACGTCCTGCTGATCCCGGTCGCCGCGGGGGTGCTTTATCCGATCAACGGCATGCTGCTCTCGCCGATGCTCGCGGCAGGCGCCATGTCGGCTTCCAGCCTGTTCGTGCTCGGCAACGCGTTGAGGTTGCGCAAGGCGGGCGACGGAGCCAAAACCGATTGACAATCGGTTTTAGTGTCGCTATCGTGACCGCTTTCCCGTCGATTACGGCCATTCATGCCCCCGTCCGAACCCAAACACGCCCCCCGTCTCGGGGAGCTCGAAGCCTGCCTGCTGAAACATCTGTGGACCGTGGAATCCGGCACGGCCAAGTCGGTGCACGAGGCCGTCGGCCGTCCGCGCGGCATTTCCCTGAATACCGTTCAATCGACGCTGGATCGCCTTCATACAAAGCAGCTACTTCGGCGCGAGAAGGTGAGCCGGGCTTTTCGTTATCGCGCCTCGGTAAGCTGCGGCTCGCTGCTCGCTGCGATGGTCAGTGAGGCGGCCGCGAGATTCTCCGAGGACAACTCGACTGCGATGGCGGCGTTGATTGATGCCGCGCAGCAGCTCGATCACGCGGCCCTGGACGAACTCGAGCGAATGATCGCGGCACGCCGAGCCGAGCCTGAGAACGGGCATGACTGATTCGTTGCCCGGGTTGGCCGGCCTCCTGGCAATCACGGGCGTGGTCGGCATGCTCATCGGCTCGCTGATGGCAGCTGCGGGCGCGCGCTTTTTCATCTCGAGGCACCAGTCGCCGGCGCTGCGCTGCCGGCGCGTCCAGCGCCTGGCGGTGCTGCCGTTGGTTACATCGCTTCTCGCGATTCTCGCGCTGCTGCTCCCGGCGCTGTTCAAGCTTGCAGGGCTAATCGACGATCATTGCCTGGCCCACGGTCTGCATCATCCCCATTTCTGCCTGCGCCACATGCCGGCCTTCGATGCCGGCCCGGTGGCGGTGACGCTGGTGATTCTCGGCGCGTGGCCGCTGGCCGGGCTCCTCCGCGCGGCGTTCGATCAGTTTCGACAGGCCAGGCTTACGACGACCATCGCGCGGATTGCCCCCGAAGGCCGTCGCCTGATAAGGACCGACGCCGATTCACCGCGCGCGTTTCTTCTCGGAATCCGCCAGCCGCGGGTCGTGCTCACAGACGGACTGATTCGACTGCTCTCGCCGGCCGAAAGACGAGCGGTGGTGCATCACGAAATTGCCCACGCGCGCAGCGGAGACCCGGCACGCCGGCTCTTGCTGGGTTTGCTGATGCCCATGCATCTGCCGCAGGCGCGCAGGCGTCTCATGCACCAATGGAAACAGGCGATCGAGGAACGCGCCGACGACAGCGTTGCCGCGCGAGGGCAGGGGCTGGATCTGGCATCCGCGCTGATCAAGATCCTGCGCGCTGGAGCACCGAAGGCTCCAATGGCCGCATTTTCGATGGGCGCGGACTCGGCAGACATCGCGCTCCGGATTCGCAGGCTTGCCGGCAGAGCGCCCGAACAGCCCGCATCCCCGTGGCTGGAACGGTCGCTGATCGCCGCGCTTGGCCTGACCTCGCTGGCCATTGCCGGCAAACACCATGTGGCCGAGACCTTCATCGGCTGGCTGGCCGGGCAATGAAGCGCGTCCGGATGCTCACCGGATGGCTTGGCCTCGGAATGCTGGCATTCTGCGCCCCGGCCGATGGGCAACCGCTGACAGAGGGCGAGGCCGTGCGGATAGGCCTGGAGGTCGCCGCCTGGCGCGAGTGGGCCGATACCTCGATGGATGAAGCGCGTCGTAAAACCAGCGCCACGGTCCTGCTGGAGAACCCAGAATTCGAGTTCGCCGACGAGTCGCTGGATCTGCCGGGCGGAAACACCGACCGCTTCTACTGGCTGCGGCAGCCGCTGGACCTGACCGGTCGCAACTCGCTGGCGCGCGAATCGGCGCGTGCGTCCGAAGGCGTCAGGGCAGCCGACATCGACATGACCCGGCGGCAGCGCGCCACGGCGATTCGTGCGGCGTTTTACCGGGTGATCAGGCTACGAAGCGAATCCGGGGCGATGGAGACCTGGCGCGCCCGCCTGGCGGAGCTCTCCCAGGCCGTGACCGAAAGGGTTCGCGTCGGCGACGCCTCGCGATTCGATCACCTGCGAATCGAGCGCGAGACCGCGCTGCTGGACGGCCGACTTGCAGCGACGCGGGCCGAACTGAATTCGACCCGCGACCGTCTCTTCGGAATTCTGGATACGAGCCCGCGATCGCTCGCCGGCCACTTGCTGCCACCTGAACCGCCGGCGCGGGAAACCGTGATGACCGCGCTTCGGGCGCATCCGGAGCTCGGCGCACTGCAGGCAGGCGCCGAAGCCGATCGCCTGGCCGCCAGATCGGCGGCGCGCGAAGTGTGGCCGGAAGTCACCCTGGGACTCGGTTTCAGGGAACTCGAGGACGGTCCGCTGTCCGAGAACGGCGCGGTGTTTTCGCTCGGCGTCGAGGTCCCGCTGTTCGATCGCGGACGCCAGCGTCGGGCCGCCGCGGAAGCTGGCGCGGGTGCGAAGTCGGCCGAGGCGGCCCTCGCCGTCGCTCGGCTCGAGGCCGACGCGCGCGCATTGCTCGATGAACTGGCCATGCGTCGAAGTGCGGCGTTGAAGATGCGCATGGCGCTGGAAGGTGAAACGAACTCGCTGCCGGAGATTGCCGAGGCGGCCTACAGCGCCGGCGAACTCGATGTGATGAACCTGCTGGACGCCTGGCAGACCGAACTCGATCTGCAACTGCAGGCGATCGAACTGGAATACGCGGCGCGCGTCGCCGCAATCGAATTGATGCAATTGACCGGAGAATCACAATGAAAAATACCCTGATCATCACCGTCGCCGTTGCGGCCGCCATGTCGCTTGCCGCATGCAGCGATCACGCCCACGACGGAGACGATGCCCATAGCCATGAAGCCGAAGGCCACGCCCACGACGAAGCCGCCGCGCACGAGCACGGCGCGGATGCCGATCACGCGCACGCCGACGAGGCCGGAACGGAGACCCAGGCGTTCTACGGCGACGATGTCGATCCCGAGCCGGCGGATACCGCATCGGAAGATTCCGGCTCCGCGTCCGGCCACGAACATCATGACGGGAGCCAGCACGAGCACGACGGTGAGGTTCATGCCGACCATGCCGAAGGCGAGGGTGACCAGGACCACATGCACGACGACGAATCCGATGGCCACGACCATGGCGATGGTGACCACCAGCACGATGCTTAGAATCTTTTTGCTGCTCGCGGTCCTTGTCTTCCTGGCAGGCTGCGGCGCCCCGGAATCCGACGATCATGCCCACGGGGCCGACGAAGCAGAACACGCCCATGACGACGGAGCGGCGGCCGAGGTGGTCACTCATTACACGGCGCAGAGCGAACTGTTCGTCGAATTCCCGCCGCTGGTCGCGGGCCGGGGTTCGCGCTTCGCGGCACACGTCACGCACCTGGACGACTTCGAGCCGGTGCGGTCCGGCCGGATGGACGTCGTGCTTTCCAGTGACGGCCGCACGGTGGCGCGCTTTCGGGTCGAACAGCCGGCGCGCGACGGGCTGTTCACACCCACTGTCACGCCGCGAGAGCCCGGCGAGTTCGAGCTGAGTATCGAGGTCGAGGCACCGGGCCTGAGTACCGTTCACCAACTGGGTCGATACCGGGTCTTTGCCGGCCCCGGCGCCGCGCGGGTTGTTGGGGACGCACCCGCCGGCGAGATCACGTACCTGAAGGAACAGCAGTGGCGTGTTCCGTTTGCCACCGAGGCCGTTCGACTCGTTGCGATGCGCGCGTCGGTGCCGGGCGTTGCTTACGTTCAGGCGCCGGCCGACGGAAGCGCGCAGGTCGTCGCGCCTGCAGACGGCTATTTCACCAGCGTCGACGTGCCACGCGCCGGCCGGCGCGTCGAATCCGGCGAGATCCTGGGCTACCTCGTTCCCCGCCTCGGCGAGGGGACAGACTTCGGCCGGCTCAGAGCCGAACTCGAAAGCGCCCGCAGCCGGCTCGACCTGGCGCGCAGCGATGTCGAGCGCTTGAGCGCACTGGTCGACAAGGGCGCAGTGCCCGAACGCAGGCTTGTAGAAGCACGTGCCGAGCTGGATGTCGCCGAAAGCGAATTCCGCTCCGCCCGCGGGCGCGTCCAGCAACGGGAAGGCGATGCGGCCGAGGCCGGGATTGCCTTGAGGGCGCCGGTATCGGGCGAAATCGTCGACGTGGCGATCGCACCGGGGGCGTTCGTGCGCACCGGCGAGCCCATGGTGTGGCTGGCGGACGCAGACCGGCGCTGGCTGGAGCTGCGCGTGCCCGAAGCACACGCCGGCCGGCTGAGCGAGACCAGCGGCGCCTGGTTCGTGACCGGCGACACTGCCGTGGTGCTCGATGCCTCCACCGGCGCCAGGGTCATTCAGGCCGCCCGGCGCGTCGACCCGGCATCGCGCACGGTGGCGGTGACGATCGAATACCCGGTGTCGACCGGCCTTCGTGCGAACGCCGACGCCTCCGCTAGCGGCCTTGATGAATCCGACAGCAGGCCGATTCCCGGCGCGCCCGGCCTGATCGGACTCGGCCTGGCCGCGCACGTCTACGTCGGCGCGCCGAGCGAGCGCATTGCAGTCCCGAAGAGCGCGATCATCGACGACGGTGGCCGACCGGTCGTCTACCTGCAGAGCGGCGGCGAGACCTTCCAGCGGCGGCCGGTGGAGACCGGTATCCGCGACGGCGACCGGATCGAGATCGTCTCGGGACTGGAAGTCGGCGAGCGCGTCGTGACCGTCGGCGCCTACGACGTCAAGCTCGCGGCCACCGGCAGCGAAGAGGTCGGCCACGGCCATGCGCACTGAGATCGCCGAAATCGACTCGCGGAGCCGATTTGCTGACGGATTCAGCCGGCAATGATTGATCGCGTCATTTCCTGGTCGCTGGGCAACCGGCTCCTCGTGCTTGTGCTGGCCGTCGGTCTGCTGGCCTGGGGCGGCTGGTCGGCGATGCGCACGCCGGTGGATGTCTTTCCCGACCTGACCGCTCCGACCGTGACCGTCGTCGCCGAAGCCCACGGCATGCCGCCGGAAGACGTCGAGATCCAGGTGACGCTGCCGATCGAGACGGCGCTGAACGGAGCATCCGGCGTGCGCCGGGTGCGCTCGACCAGCGGCATCGGCATCAGCGTGGTCACGATCGAGTTCGACTGGGGCACCGACATCTATCGAGCGCGCCAGGTCGTGGCGGAAAAACTGCAGATCGCGCGCGCCTCGCTGCCGGCCGAAATTCCGCCACCGGTGCTGACACCGATCACCTCGATCATGGGCGAGGTCATGTTCATCGCGCTCAAGTCGAATGCAACGAATCCCGGCATCGACGAGCAGATGGCGCTTAAAACTGCGGCCGACTGGGTCGTAAGGCGGCGCCTGTTGGCCGTGCCGGGGGTGGCTGAAGTCATTCCGATCGGCGGTCGCACGCGCCAGTTCCAGGTCATCGTGCGGCCCGAGCGACTGGCCAGCTTCGACGTCTCCATGGACCGGGTACTCGAGGCGGTGCGCGAAGCCGGACGTAATGCGTCGGCGGGCTTCATGGTCGAAAACGGTCAGGAATTCCTGATCCAGGGCATCGGTCGAATACGCGAAATCGAAGATATCGAACAGGCCGTAGTCGCCCGGCGCGGCGACGTCCCGGTACTGGTGCGCGACCTGGCGGTGGTGCAGATCGGCCCGGCGCCGCGGCGCGGCGCGGCCGCGCACAGCGGGGAACCGGCAGTGGTGCTGGGGATCCAGAAGCAGCCGGGCGTCAATACACTGGGGCTGACCGATCGCCTGAATTCGGCGATCGACCAGATCCAGGCCTCGCTTCCCGACGACATGCGAATCGAGACCGATGCGTTTCGACAGGCAGACTTCATCGGGATCGCGATCGACAACCTCGGCGTGGCCCTGCGCGACGGCGCGATCCTGGTCGTGGCGATCATGTTCGTCTTCCTGCTGTCCGCGCGCGCCACCGGCATCGCGCTGTTGGCGATTCCGCTGTCGTTGCTGACCGCGGTACTGACCATCCGGGCAATGGGCGGCAGCATCAACACAATGACCCTGGGCGGCATGGCGATCGCGCTGGGCGCGCTGGTCGACGATGCGATCATCGTGGTCGAGAATATCGTGCGACGACTGCGCGAGAACCGGACACGAGCGACCGAAGTACGTCGCTCCAACGTTGCAGTCGTTTTCGATGCCACGCGTGAAATCCAGGGTTCGATCGTGTTCGCCACGCTGATCATCATCCTGGTCTTTCTGCCGTTGTTCTTCCTCACCGGTGTCGAGGGCAGGTTGCTCGAACCGCTGGGCCTGGCCTACGTGGTCTCGCTGGCCGCATCGCTGCTGGTCGCGCTGACGGTCACCCCGGTGCTGTGCCTGCTGATGCTGCCCGGACGACCCGATGCCGAAACCGGCCATGACAACCGTCTCACCGCCACGCTCAAGCGCGGCTACCGGCCGCTGCTGGAAACCGCACTTTCGCACTGGCGCCTTGTCGCGACGATGGCCGTCGGCCTGCTGGTCGCGGCCTGCATCTGGCTGGCATTCGCCGGTCGCGGTTTCCTGCCCGAGTTCAACGAAGGAGCGCTAACGGTCAGTGTGGTGACGCTGCCCGGCACCGCGCTCGAGGAATCCGACCTGATCGGCGCGAAAGTCGAGGACATCCTGCTGGCGGAACCGGAGGTGGTCGCGACGACCCGGCGCACCGGCCGGGCCGAACTCGACCCACACGCCCAGGCGGTGTATTCGTCCGAAATCGATGTCAATCTCAAGATGCGCGATCGCGAAAAAGCAGCACTGCTCGCCGAACTGCGCCGACAGTTCGCGTCGATTCCGGGCACCAACATCGTTATCGGCCAGCCGATCTCGCACCGGATCGACCACATGCTGTCGGGCACGCGGGCAAATATCGCGATCAAGATATTCGGTCCCGAACTGCCCGAGCTTCGCCGGCTCGGCGGGCGCATCGAACAGATCGCGGGAGAAGTCGACGGCGCCGTCGACGTCGCGATGGAGCAGCAAAGCGAGATTCCGTTCGTCTCCATACGGTTCGACCGCGCGGCGCTGGCGCGTTACGGCGTGTCCATGGCGGCCGCCGCCGAGATGGTCGAGGCGGCCTTCGGCGGGACCGTAGTCGGCAGCGTGCTCGAGGGATCGGCCAGCTTCGACCTCGTCGTGCGCTACCCCGAATCGATGCGCGACGACTTCCAGGCCATTCGCGATACGATTTTCGAAACCCCGCCCGGCGCGGAAATCACGCTGGATACCATCGCCGACGTCCAGCGCGCCCGAGGCCCCGACACGATCAGCCGCGAGAACGTGCAGCGCAAGCTGGTCGTGATGGCCAACGTGGCTGGCCGCGACCTGGTCGGCGTAGTCGAGGAGATGCGCGAGCGCATCGGCGACCAGATCGAACTGCCGACCGGTTATCACATCGAGTTCGGCGGCCAGTTCGAAAGCGCCGAGGCGGCCGGTCAGAGGCTGCTGTTGCTGGGCATCGTCGTCATCGCGGGCATTTTCTTCCTGCTGGTCACCGCATTCAGCTCGGCGCGCGACGCGGCCCTGGTCATGCTGAACCTGCCGCTGGCGCTGATCGGGGGCGTGGCCGGTGTCTGGCTGGCCGGCGGTGTCGTGACGATCGCCGCGCTGATCGGCTTCATCACGCTGTTCGGCATCGCCACGCGAAACGGCGTGATCCTGGTCGACCATATCCGGCGGCTGGTCGACGAGCACGGCATGGATCCGGCAGAGGCCGTTCGCACCGGTGCCGATCAGCGCCTGGTGCCGATCCTGATGACCGCACTGGCCACCGCGCTTGCACTTGTGCCGTTGGCGCTGGCCGGCGGCCAGCCCGGCAGCGAGATTCAGGCGCCCATGGCCATCGTCATCCTGTGCGGTCTGATCACCTCGACCGCGCTGAACATGATCGTCGTCCCGGCGCTGTACCTTCGCTTCGGTGCCGCCTGCCGGTCGTGAACCAGTCGGCGCCGTCGTTCAGGACGGCGCTTCAGCCGCCTTTTCGTGCCAGCGAAGAGCCACCGTCTTGGCCTGCTCGAGTTCGCCGCAATAAGTCAACGATCCAGCGACTTTCCGGATGTCCGCGCGCCGCAGTTTGGCGATGATCCTCGGTTGCAACCCCACGAGGATCAGCGAAACGTGCCCGTGCTTCATTTCGGCCACGAGAGATTTCAGCGCAACAATCGCCGTGCCGTCCATGCTGGGCACGTCGTGCATGTCCAGGATGACGGTCCTGATCGTCGGATCGACCCGGTGCAGGGATGAAAGCGCTTTCTCGGCGGCGCCGAAGAACAGCGGGCCGTTGATGTCGTAGAGCGCGACTTCGGCGGGCAGGCCCTTGATCGTCGGGTGATCGTCGATTTCGACCCGCTCGGTTTGCGTCAGCAGCGCCATGCGTCTGATGAACAGCGCGGCTGCGAGACCGATACCGACGGCAACCGCCAGCACCATGTCGAAGAACACGGTCAGGCCGAAACAGATCACGAGGATGGCCACGTCGCCCGGCGGCGCCGAGCGCAGGGTGCCGACAAAATGCCTTGCTTCGCTCATGTTCCAGGCGATGATGAACAGCAGGGCGGCGAGTGCGGCCATGGGCACCAGTCCGAGCAGTCCGGCGAGCGCCACGACCGCGAGCAGCACGACCAGCGAATGGACGACGGCGGCGATCGGCGATCGGGCGCCGCTGCGGATATTGGTTGCGGTTCGCGCAATGGCGGCGGTTGCCGTGATGCCGCCGAAAAGCGGCGCGACAATGTTGCCGAGCCCCTGGCCGATCAGCTCGGCGTTTGGATCATGCTTCGTCCTGGTCAACCCGTCGGAGACGACCGCGCACAAAAGCGACTCGATGGCGCCGAGCATGGCGATCGCTATGGCCGGCCCCAGCAGCGCTCTGATCAGGTCGAAGCTGAGCTTGAGCGGCTCGCCGTCGGCGCCCGGCAGCAGCCACGGTGCCGTGAATGTCGGCGGGACGGGTGGAATGCCGGTTCCCGTCGCGCCGCTCACTTCCCAGGCAAAGCGCGACGCGATCGTCTCGACGACGGGCCCGGCGTCGGTGCCGCCAAGCCATCGATTGAGGCAAAACGCCGCGATTGCGCCGACCACCAGGCCGATCAACGGCGCCGGAACCGGTATGCGAAGACGCGGCCAGGCGAGCATGCAGACCAGCGCAAACAGCCCGACGCCGAGTTCGAACGGCGCCACGGTCGGGAAAGAGGTGGCGATGACGGCCACGTTGTCGACGAAATGCTCGCCGAGCGGACCCGTTTCCAGCCCGAGAAAATCGGGCACCTGGAGAACAGCGATCACGACTGCGATGCCCGCGGTGAACCCCAGCACCACGGGGTAGGGCACGAACTGGATCAGCCGTCCCATTCGCGTCAGTCCGAGGATCACAAGGATCACCCCGGCCATCATCGAGGCGATGAGCAATCCGCCCAGGCCGTACTGCTGAACGATCGGAAACAGGATGACCACGAATGCAGCCGTCGGGCCCGAGACGTTGAAGCGCGAGCCCCCGGTGAGCGCGATGATCGCCCCGGCCACGATCGCGGTGTAAAGCCCGTGCTGGGGCGGCACGCCGGTGGCAATCGCCAGCGCCATGGACAACGGCACGGCAACGGTGCCGATGGTCAAACCGGCCATCACGTCGGCGCGCAGATCGGTGAGACCGTAGCCATCGCGCCACGCCGCGCGCAGGCCGGTCGCAATCCCGGGCAGGTTCATCGAAAATCTCTGGCGCGACATGCGAACACTCTCTGGGGGAACGATCATTATCCGCCAACAATTCGACACCAGGTTGACGTCGAAATGCCTCTCAAGAATCGCCGCTTTGGGCAGCGTCGAAATATCCTGTATCTAGCTGTTTTGGTGTTATTTTTATCCCCATACAGTGTATACTTGAACAGTATTCGAGTGGAGTCCAGGCATGTCGCATCCCGCAGTTGATCTGTCGTCGCAATCACCCCGCAAACTGCACGAAATCGAATCCGAGATCACCGAGCTGGCTGCGCACATCCACGCGGCTACGTACCGGCTGCTGGAGCTCGTTCGCGAGTTCGACGAGCGCGAAGGCTGGGGCGGGCCGGGCCTGAAATCATGTGCTCACTGGCTCAACTGGAAATGCGGCATCGCACTTGGCGCCGCGCGAGAGAAAGTGCGGGTTGCCCACGCATTGAAGGATCTGCCGAAGATCAGCGATGCGTTCCGGCGCGGCATGGTCAGCTTTTCCAAGGTCCGCGCGATGACCCGCGTCGCGACGCCGGAAAACGAGGAATACCTGATGATGATCGCCCGGCATGGCACGGCCTCGCAGGTCGAGCATTTGGTTCGGCAATTTCGCAAGGTCAAGCGCATCGAAGCCCTGGAGCACGAAAACCGGCGCCACGCGCTCCGCGAGCTGAACTGGCACATCGATGACGACGGCAGCTACGTGATCCGCGCGCGCCTGACCCCGGAGCAGGGCGAGCGCGTAGTGAAAGCACTCGAAGCCGCGTGCGATGAGAATGATTCCGAGTCAAAAAACGTTCCCGCGGAAACGTGCGACGAACCCGCCGTCGATCAGGTCAGCGATCCGGTCGCCGCGCGCCGGGCCGACGCGCTGGAGCGGCTGGCTGACGCGTTCTTCGGCAAATCGGGCAGCACTGAAACATCCGCAGTTACCGGTGGTGACCGCTGCACCATCAATCTGCACACCACAGCCGACACGCTGGCTGCAGACGGCGAAACCGCGGAAGCCGAACTGGAATCCGGCGCACGCGTTTCCGCGGAAACGTGCAGAAGGCTCGCCTGCGATTGCGGACTTGTCCACTGGCACGAAGACCAGGACGGCTCGGCACTGAACGTAGGCCGCAAGACCCGCAGCATCCCGCCGGCGATTCGGCGCGCACTGCAGCGCCGCGACCACGGCTGTCGTTTTCCCGGCTGTACGGCCCACAAGTACGTCGATGCCCATCACATCGTGCACTGGGCCGACGGCGGCGACACGAAGATGGACAATCTCGTTTTGCTCTGCCGCCACCATCACCGCCTTGTTCACGAAGGCGGCTATGGCGCGCGAATGGCCGCCAGCGGCCCGAAATTCACCGACCCGACCGGCCGAAGGCTGCCGACATCAGCCGAAACGCGTTTCCGCGGAAACGTCTTCGAATTGATCAGCCGGAACCGCAAATCCGGTCTGGAAATCAGGCCGGAAACGGCGATTCCGCTTTGGGAAGGGGAACGAATGGACGACGGCATGGCGGTGGAGGGGTTGTTGCAGCTTGAATAGCGTGGCGGCTGGCTGGGCAGGCCGAATAGCGCCGAGCCCGCATCCCGGCCGTCATTTGCCTCTCGCATTGATTTCGTGCATCATTTCGGTCGAACGGGCGGTAAAACCTGGCGGGAGAGGTCCATGCAAATGAACGATATCGATCGAAACAGGCGGATATTTCAGCGCACCGGAGCTGCTTTTCAGAAATACAGAACCGTGCCAACGCTTAGGACGATCCGGAGCGGGAAACACAGGCGTCTTTGCCCGCATACTCCATATATGGCCGTTTAGCAGATCATATTCAAATTGGGCTACAACTAGCAGATGAACAAGTCAGATATATTCGCAGAAGCCACACACCGCATTGTGTCAAATAATTGGGACCTTCCGGTATCGCCTCAAAAACATGTGATGTCTCGACGCTATCAAGGACCTTGCCTTGAGGTCCGGGAGCGAATTAAGGACGCGGGCCGCGCAGCTCAGCAATCGGACGAAATCCGGGAAGTATTGATTGGATACATTCTTGAGTCCTATGGACACTTCTATCGCTCTGAAGAGTCCACTTTCAATCAGAATAGAAAACATCCGGAATTTGAGGAATATCTTACTCACTGGTTCTATTCGGCACCAGAGTACGTAGATGTTCCAGCGCGGGGATACTTTAGGAAGTGGTTTACACGTCCAGACGTCCTAAGAATCGAGTCAGGGAATACTTTCTGGCGTTACCGCCCACTAAAAGGTACAACCGGAAGCCGGAAAGCGCCGGGCCGGTAAAACCGATTGAGTTCAGTGGCGGCGCCGGTTAACCCCAACGTTATGTGGGTTACCAGTCGTGAAATATAAGAACATTAAGTCGGCTATTCACAATTTCGGTCATAGTTTCACGAGCCTGATGAACTATGTTGAGGATGGCTATGTTATTGATGAGCTGACTAATATCCATAGGAAAGGCCATGATATTGAAGTCGACTGGCTAATCCATCGGTTCAAACCGGAGAATCTGGCATCATCACGGATCAAAAAGTCCATCGGCTACTGGGGTGCTTCGTTATGCGACCATATGGCTTCACAACGCGTCGAGCTGGAAAGGATCAAATCGCTCCATTTCGTTTGGCCCGCTGGCCAGAGGATGTTCATGCTTGCGGTTGATGACCGGAAGAAGGAACACAAAATCTATGTCAACAAACTCAAGTAAACCACATAACGAGTCCTTCCACCGGATGCAAGAAACTGCGCTTGGCTCCAGTTTTTACCACCGGTGACAGGAAACGTTAGCCAGCTGAACATGCATCCAGATGCCTACGCCCGATTCACCCGCCCTCACACGCGCGTTCTGCGGCAGCTTGTGCTCGATCTCGAGTTTTTTGTTGCCGACATCAACCTGCTGGGAGTGTTTTCCGTGGAGTCTCGCGTCAAGACGTTCAATAGTGCGATTGCGAAAGCAGAACGCATACAAATTCCGATCGATCAGCTCCAAGACATCGGGGGGCTCCGTATTGTTGTGGCAACAAAGAACGACGTGATGGTGCTCATGGAGTTCTTTCGTCGCCGCGCCGACATCTCGAAGGACCTCAAGATTCTCAAAGAGGAGCCGGTTGCACGCGCCTCGGGATACCGATCGACTCATCTCACGGCGGAATTCTCCGGCCACTACTCCCGCTCAGTTTTCCCTGGGAAACTCGAGATCCAGATTCCAACGATCTTCGAACACGCGTTCAATTTTGTTTCGCACTCGTTGGCATACAAGTCGCCATTGAGCCATGACAAGGCATGGCTGGGCTGGTTTCGAGAAGTTTCGGATGCGCTTTTGGCCGTTGATGAGCTAGCGGCAAGTCTTCAGCGAGACGCATACGGCGGAGGAACTGTCGACGCAAGTCGCGCTCCATTGTCAGTGCCACTGTATCAGCGTGTGGTTCGGCAAGAGTTCGGCGAGGAGGTCTCAACCTCCGATGCGGTACACAGTGTTGCGTGGTTTACAGATCGAGGCGCTGATACCGTGGCGAAATTGGAGGCCTTCTTCCGAGATGATGAGGTGATGCGGCTCTGGCAAGAGTTCTCCGATTACGAGGCATTGTCGCGCCGCAAGCTGGCACTGACGACTTCCAAAGTGACCTTCTGGATGCTGTTTGGCACGAACGTGTCGCTTGCCAGAGAGCTCCTCGCCAAAGTCCGTTCGGGCGAATGATATCTTGTGGTAGTTCGGGCTGGCCAACAAGGAAGTCCAACAGACAAGGCCTGCGGTGCCGCGTGCCGAAGTCGGTGAAACGCGTCCCTACGCTCGCGTGCAACATGGCACGCGTTCTCCAGCCGCGCCTATACTGCTAACCACCGTACGAAGCGGGCCTTGAAGCTGACTTCCCGGTCTGTTATATCGCTCGATACGCTGACTTTTGAGATATGAACGAACTTCTGATCACACTTCCGGACAACTATGACAAGATCGTCGAACGTCTGTTGCGTGCAGACTGGTTAATTCACAATTTCAGGGCAAAAGAACCGAACGGTCTCTATAATCCTGCTAACTACCTTTACAACGTCGAATTTCACAATGCAGAGTACCGGGCGCTATTAGATCTCAACGTACTGCAATATGCCGTCAACTGTGTCAAGAAAGACGCGATGCGCGATTTGTATCGCGATGCATGTGCAGTGCTCGTGTTCTGCCGAGCAGCCGAGATTCAGATTGAGCCCGCTCTATCAATATATGAGCGGATTAACTACAATGCCGAGAACCTCGAGGAGGCACTTGACGAATTGGCGTTGCTGAGGTCACTTGACAACGCAGATGTAGAACAACTTGCTCGCTATGCTTTGGGTGATAAACAAGCGCTCCGGGACATCGAACCAGCTGAGATTGATCGTAAAACGCTCGGTGCAAAATTGACCGAATATCGCAGACTAACCCATTGGGATTCGATTTATTTACTGGTTCTTGCGGCCGTTTCGACCTACTGGAATAATAAAGTCCAACCCCAGAGGAAACTTGAACGCTATCTTGATTGGGTAGTACGCGAGTTTAGAATTTCACTACCATGCATTGTGTATGCGGTGCGATTGTTCGGTCACAATCCTCTTTCTAACATGATGAAGTTCCGAGTGGACCTCAACGATCATTCGAGACGCGCTGCGATCTTCAATATGACTTGGGATCTTTTTCATATAGATCACTTCCTAAAGACCTGGATCGATCCAGAAAAAAAATGGGAAGAAATATTCTTTACCCAAGATCGCATGCTAAAGTCATTATTAAGGCTTGCTATCTCGGTTCAATATCGGGAAGATATTTCACCCCTATTGAACTTCCTGACACCGTCACAGGCAACGATGTGTAGGACCATCATCGATGGTCGTTCAGATCGCGAGGACCGTGCGTATGGTACCGATGCATGGTCTCCTGAACATAGGGATCAGCTGATCTCGAAACTGGAGAGAGAACTGTATGATTGAGGCCGTAAAATAAACTCGCTAACCCAGCCGACGCAAAAAAGCCGCGCGGCTATTAGTCCGGTTACACATATTCAATAATCCGTCGCCGCCTTGCCCGCGTATAGGGCCTTGGCGTCGGTTGCGGCTTCGACCGCGTTGCGCACGCTTTCCTTTGTCAGGTCCAGTACGCGAAGGGTGTCGTCTTCCATGCGTGCGACGGCTTCGATCCGGTGAAATTGATCCCCGTATTCTTCGGCGAATTCTGACAGGCCTCTTAGCTTGGGCAGGGCGTCAGCCAGGTGGTGGCCGTGGGGGTCGACGATGGAGACTTTGACTTCATCGTCGGAGCCGTGGAAGAACACGAAATCGGGGCACATGCGGCGCCAGTTGTCCTGGCCGTCGCGATAGGCGATGGCGAGTGCGTCTTCGGAGGCGCGCGAGGGGTTACGGTACCAGGCGAGGAAATCGGGATCGCCCATTTCCTCGTCTAGCACGCCGAGCTCCCATTCATTGAGCGAGCCGACCGGGAATTCGCCGTTCTCGTCGCTCATCAGGTGCTTTCCGCGGGTCGGGATGGGGTTTCCGTCCTGGTCTTCGGTTTCCTCGGTGCGGGTGCGCGGACGCTGGATGCTGATCGGTTGCGGCTGGCGCGACATGCCCTTGATTTCGGCATAGAACTGCTGGCGTTCGTCGCTCAGGTTCTTGATCGGCTTGCGATAGTCGGCAAACCACTGCTCGGCCAGCTTGTCGGCGGCGCGGTCCAGTTCGTGCGGCACTTCCTCGATGCGCGCAAGGGCCGCGACCTTCACGTGCGCGTCGAACAGCGCGTCGACGTCGTCGCCGGCGATGCGGTCGGCGTATCGTTTTGCCAGTTCCGGGGTGAGAATCCGGCGCGCGTCGCGGAATTCGGCCTCTACCGCGCGTTCATCGGCCATCTCGGTGAACGTGCCGGCCGGGGTTACGCTGCCTTCGGTCACGCCGGCGACAATGGTTTCGCCGCGCACTTCGAGAATGGCGTCGATGTTCCTGTCCACGGTCGTCTTGTGCTCGGTGGCCAGCCCGTCCAGGCGTGCGAACAGCTTTTCGTAGGCGTCCTTGATTGCATTCTCGCGCAACCCGTCGCGCGACAGCGCCTGGGCCAGTGCGGTCAGCCGGCGCATGGGTCGTGCGGCCTTGCGCGGCAGGGTCTGCGACGGCACGTTTTCGAACGCATCCCAGACGATTTCCGGAATGGCCGGATTGGGCTGCATGTCGATCGCCTTGTACAACACCCGGCGTCCTTCGCCGCCACCGGTATCGCCCGAACCGTCGTCGCCAGTCGCGGTGGTGCCCAGCAGGACATCGGCCACGTCGGATGCGGTCTTTCGGTTGAAATGCGGCAGCAGGCATTCGACCGAGTTGAGCATGTCGTTTCCCGGCACCCGGCGGGCCAGCGGCGTGCGCACCATGCGGCCCAGAAGCTGGGTGATGTGGGTCTGGTCCTTGGCCGGCCGGAACGATACCAACACCTCGGCGCGCGGGCAGTCCCAGCCGGTGGAAATCGCATCCTTGGCGAACAGCACGCGGATTTCGGTGTCTTCCTGCACGCGCTCCGGCGAGATGTGCGGCACCGAAAAACCGCCCAGCTCGATGGTCTGGTGCTCGCCGAACACGTGCGCCATCGCATCGGTTTCCAGTTCCGGCCAGGCGTCCTTGATCGTGGTGAACGCGCTGATCAGCAGATCGTCGGGCGGCTTGTTGGGCACCTGCACCACCAGCAGCGGCACAACGGGCTCCTTGATGCCCTCGCGCTCGGAGTATTCGCGCCACAGCGCGGTGGCGTGGCGCACCTTGCGCGTGGCGCGCTCCAGCAGCACGGTATCGAACTGGCCGGACTCGGTCGGGAATTCCAGCCGGATGTCGTCCTTGAGCAGCCCCGATTCCTGCACCCGCGCCGCGTCCACGACCACGTTCGGATACGTGGTGCGCCCCTCTGCCTGGGCCATGGCCTTGTCGAAGCGCTCGACCGTGGCCGAAATGCCCAGGACCACCGGCACCGGCGGCACGTCGTTGCCGCCGTTGACCAGGCGCTGGACGATGGTCGCGCGCTCCTGTTTTTCGTTGCTCGTGCGACGCTTCATGCCGCGGTGGGCCTCGTCCAGGATCAGGTACAGCGTGAGGTTGTCGTCCTCGATGGTGTTGCGCAGCGTGTCCCACATCGTGAACGCGCGCGCATCGGGTGGGGGCATGTTCTGCAGCTCACGATTCGGGTCATCCGGGTCGGCTTCGGGCGCGCCGCGCACCAGCAGGGAGTTCTTGCCCAGCTTCTGCGCGTTGAGGAAATACACCTTGCCCGGTTCCAGCTTCTCCTGGTTGAATGTACTGTCGATCACCACCAGCCGTGATTTCGCCGCCAGCCGATCGGCCGCGTCCATCAGTCGAAATCGGGTCTGTTCATTCAGCGCCGGGTCGTCGGTAAACCACAGCACCACCGCACCCGGGTCCGGCGCGAAATCATGCTCGGCGTCGCCATCGAACAGCGCTTCGATCACGGCCGCGGCCATCACGGTCTTGCCGGCGCCGGTGGTGGCGGTGAGCGAGAATGCGACCGGTGACTTCCATTTCGCCCAGTCTTCCCGGGCGCGCGCCAGGCGCGAGAGCACGTCGCCGACCGCGTCGTCCTGGTAATCCTTGAGCGTATAGCGCATCGCGATCTATTCCCGGCCGGTGTTGATGACGAAGTTGGTCAGGTACGACTCGTACAGCCGCACGGCCTCCACGTGGGCCGGAAGTTCGGCGCACACCGACGAAAAGCCGCGGTCATCGTCGGTGATGATGAACGCCATGCGCACGGTATCGGATGCGGTGAGCGCCGCGATGAAATCCTGCGCCGCGTCCAGGTCGAACAGCACGCCGTAGGTGTCGCCCATGTCGAATCCGTCGCCGGGCTTGTCGATGCGCCGGCCCTGCGCGCCGGCCTTCAGCCACAGCAGCGGCGCGATGGCCTCGAACGATCGATGATGTGCGACTGGGCGGGGCGCTTCGTAGGTCAGGTCGAAGAATTCGACGTTTTCGGCGAAGCCGTCAGCCATCGGGAAATCGTCGGTGAACTTGTAATCACCCTTGATCGGTTTGCCTACCGGTGTTTTTCCGTTAATCGCGGCTTCGATGCGCGGCTTGGTGATGTGCTCACAGATGCCCAGCGCTTCCCATTCCGGATCGCCCGGGCGCAGGTTCTTTTCGCGCAGCGCCTTCTGCTCGTCGGCCGAGACTTCGTTGTTGGTGACGCTGATGCACTGGCGGTGGCCGCCATCCTGCTTGTTCAGGCGCATCACGGCGTGGGCGGTCGTGCCGGAACCGGAGAAGAAATCGACGATGACTGCATCTATCTTCTTTGCAACGAAAAATCGCAATGTATCTTCGACAGCATAAAGCGACTTTGGGAAGGGAAATCGGCGATCAGGCATCAATGATTTAAGTACGGCGGTTCCATATTCACTCGCAGAGTGGGATATCTGATTCCACACTGTCAATGGCTGGAATTGCTTACCTCGCTCGCCATACTCGACCATAATCGCGCCATCATCATCATGGCCCGTTATCACCAAATTTCCCGTGTTGTTCTCAATATCAGCTATTTGCCCAGTAGTCAGATAATAGGGAGAGCGTCCCGAAGCGGTAAGAGGACCAAATCGGATATATCCTGCCTCGTGATATTGGATAAAAGTATTTCTCCCGAGGCCCCACGTCAATTCCCTGCCATCATTACCCAAAGGCCACACTATTAATTCCCCTTCAGGTACTTCTACCGATTCCCTCGAGAGTGTAGGTTCAAGCGCCTTACCAGCACGGAGAAATTTTCCACTTTCTGCGTCAAAGAATAGCGGGTAAAAAAGATTCGGCCTTGCTCGTCTAAGGCCGTTCGTCGCTGAGCGAAGTAGCGATTTCCATCTAACCGGGCCGCTGTTCATCTTGACGGCACGCAACATATCCGTATTGCCGGGACATATCTCAGCTGTGCCAATGAAAACAAAATAGATGTACTCATCAGCTCGTGAAAAAGCCCCTCGTCTTGCCGACCCTTTTGGGCTGATAACGGTTGTCACCATCTGTACTTCAGCACTCTCGAATATCTGCTCGAGAAGCAAACCAAGACGGAGAACTTCCTTCTCATCAATCGTAACGATCAACACTGAATTATGCGGATTCAACAACCGCTTCGCCAGCTTGAAACGCCGCTCCATCATCGCCAGCCACTTCGAGTGCCGGTAGGCGTCGTCGCTGTCGACGTAGTCGTTGTTGTATTTCCAGTCTTTTGCGCCGGTGTTGTAGGGCGGGTCGATATAGATGGCGTCGACCTTGCCTTCGTGTGTGTAGAGCAGGGCCTGCAGGGCGTGGTAGTTCTCGGCGTTGATCACGGTATGGAAGGGCTTGTCGCCGCCGCGCTCGACCTTGCCTGTGGATTTGAGGCCGGGGTAGATCGGATCGCGGAATCCGGCGACCACGATCAGGTCATCGACGGGGCGGGAGGTTTTTTCGATCTCGGCTTCGGGGCTGTCGCGGCGGACAAGCTCGGCGATGCGCCTTGCCTTCTTGCCGCTGCCCTCGGTGACTATGGATGCGACCAGCCAGATTCTGTGGTCGACGCTGCCGGGCGCGTTCCCGCGCTCGGCGACAAAGCGCACCTTGTCGCCCTTGCGCACGGGCCGGCCGGGCAGTTCCACCGTCTCGGGCACATGGCGCTCGAAATTCAGCCCGAACGCGCGCCGCTTGCGGAGCTGATCGAACTCGCGCCGCAGATCGGCCGCCAGCTGACTGTCCTTGCCCTCGACCTGGCGCAGAAGATCGCTCAGCCGCGACATCGGCACCCGCCGGCAGCCCGGCCGAAGCCGGTGTTTTCATTGTTTCGCACCGATCCCGTCCCCTCGAAACTGAAACACCTTCAATATCTTGAAAATGCGACCAAATATAATCAACCCGCCGGGCATCGCCAGGCCCTGCACCAGCGCCCCCGCGCTGTGCTGGAGTCTATCACGCTGATAAATCCGCTTTCCGCGCCGAGCAGATGAGTGTAGAGGCCGCGACGCCGTTCGCTGCCCCATGCGCATCAGTGGCGAGCGTTCCGAATCAGCCCGGCTGCTTCTGCGATGTTGAGTTCGACCGGCGCCGGATCAGTCGCCAGGTATTCCAGCGCCTCTTTCGCCCGCTGCTCGAAGGCGGCTGATTCGATGAGCCCGGCCCGCGCTAGCAGCGAGATATCCTGGCGATCATGGTCCTGGAAACGGCCGACCTTGGTGACGGCGAGATCGAGCGGACTCAGGATGTGCAGCCGCAGCCGTCCGTTCCGGCTGTCGAGCAGATGAACTGCCTCGTCGAAACAGTCTGGATGCCGGAGGCCGATATCGATTGTATAGGTCCGGTCCAGCACCAGGACGCGGTCCTCGCCGTTGGTGTCGGCATAGCGCACCACGATGTCGTCGGCGAGCGCCAGCCGTCGATTGAAGTGAACATCGGCGTCTTCGGAGAAACGAGCTTCCGAGGCCGCCACGCCGCCGGCGCGTTGCAGGTGGATGCAGGTTGCGGTTCCGCCTGCCAGGAAGGCATCGACGACCTGGCCCGGCCGAATTGCCTTTGCAACGCGCTCGACAAGCTCCTCGACCGCGCCGAACAGTCCGGGTTTCATTACACGTGCCCTGTGCGTGCCAACTGGCGAAACCGGGCGATGTCGGCCCCAGGGGCCAGGCCCCATTCGCGGGCCAGGTCGTCCTCGGTTTCGCGTGTGCGGGTGTCGCCGGCCCGCAGTGGTTCGATCGAAGCAGGTACGCCGACACGATCGCGCAGACGGCGCGCCTGCGAGAGCAATTCCCTGCGCTGACCCTCATGTCGAGGGCCGCCCAAGTGGCCCATCAACTCCAGCAAGTAGCCGGCGCGTCGAAGCGGAAGCGGCTTCTTGAGTCGTCCGAGGCGCGGCAGGTCTCCGTGCGCAGCCTGTTCCAGGACGCGGGCCAGATCGCGTTCCATCTCGCGCTGATCGGTATAGGGCAGCGGTTGCTGGATGAGACGCTGCCAGGCCTCCGACTGATCGGCGCTGCCCCCCAGCTTGAGTTCAAGCAGTTCCAGCATTGGCTCAGGCATGCGGTTTCTTCCACTCAGCCAGCTATCGATCGTGGAATTGCTGTATCCGCCGCCCGCGTTCAGCGTTTTGCCCAGAAGCCGCGCGACATCCCGGCGCTTCAGGCCGTGGTGAAGCATCAGATGCTGAAGTCTTGAGTTGGTGTCCATACGCCTAATATACGCATTTAATGCGTGTATTTCAAGCCGCGGCCGGCAATCGGGCCGTTACCGTGGCGTCTCGCTTGTGCCAGGACGCGGCTTGATCGACAATGCAGTCCCGTTCCGACCACCAATCCAAGGACTGCAAATGAGCCTTTTTCGCCGAGTGGCCTCGCTGGCCGCGATGTTCGCACTCTTCATCACCACGACCGCCCTCGCCCAGCCTTCGGCCGACGAATGGCACGGCTGGATCGATGCCCAGACCGAAACGCTGTTCGACGACGTCGTGACCTGGCGCCGGCATTTTCACGCAAATCCCGAGCTCTCCAACCGCGAGTTCGAGACCGCCGAGTACATCGCCGAGTTTCTGCGCGGCCTGGGCATGGAGGTGCAGACAGGCGTGGCGCACACCGGCGTGATCGGGCTGCTCGAAGGCGGTCGGCCCGGCCCGGTTGTCGGGCTTCGCGCCGACATGGACGGGCTGCCCGTACCGTCGCGGGTCGGCCTGCCGTTCTCGCCGGACGTGGTCTCGGAGTACCTGGGCGAAGAAGTCCCGGTGTCCCACGCCTGCGGCCACGACACGCACATGGCGATGCTGATGGGCGTGGCCGAAATGTTCGCCGCGCGTCGCGACGAGTTGCCCGGCACGATCAAGTTCATCTTCCAGCCTGCCGAGGAAGGTGCGCCGCCGGGCGAGGAAGGCGGCGGGGAACTGATGGTCAAGCAAGGCGTGCTCCAGGACCCGGATGTCGACGTGATCTTCGGTCAGCACATCTGGTCTTTGGCGCCGGCCGGCCAGATCGGGTTCAAGGCCGGCGGCATCCTGGCCGCGGCCGACCAGTTCAACATCACCGTCAACGGCAAGCAGACGCACGGCTCGTCGCCGTGGACCGGCGTGGACCCGATTGCGGTGGCCTCGCAGATCGTGATCGGTCTGAACATGATCATCAGCCGCCAGACCGAACTGACCAAGGAAGCCGCGGTGATTTCGGTCGGCCGGGTGCGCGCCGGGGTTCGCAACAACATCATCCCCGAGACGGCCGAGCTCATCGGCACGATCCGTACGCTGGATACGGCGATGCAGGACAAGATCCACGCCGATATCAAGCGCACCGCGGAACACATCGCGGCCAGCCAGGGCGCGACCGTCGACGTCGATATCCAGCGCGGCTACCCGGTGACCTTCAACGATCCGGCGCTGACCGAGGAGATGGCGCCGACGCTGGAGCGGGTCGGCGGCGACAAGACCGTCCGGATAGACGCGATCACCGGCGCCGAGGATTTCTCGTTCTTCCAGAAGGAAATACCGGGGCTGTTCCTGATGATCGGCGGCATGCCGCCGGGCAAAGACCCGTCCGAGGCCGCCCCGCATCACACGCCGGATTTCTACATCGAGGAATCGAGCATGAAGACCGGTGTGCGCGCCCTGGCCAACCTCACCATCGACTACATGCTGCAGGCGCAGTAGCGCGCAACATAGGTCGGCGGGCGGGTTTGTCCCGACGGCCCGAGGCCGCCGGGACAGCGCGTATCAGTGGCTTGCGCGCGAGCGCAGCGCAAACCCGGCGATCAGCAGCAGCAGGGCCGTACCGAGGAACGTTCCCGCGAGACCGAGCGCCGGTACCGATACCGGTGGCTCCTGGGCGCCGGTGCCGAAGGCGAGGTTGTCGAACAGTTCGCCGCTCGTGCTGGTTCCTTCGATTTCGATGCGCGAGATCGGGCCCGGGGCGAAGATGCCGAAGAATTCCGAAACGTTGTCGGCCGACGGAGCGAGCGTGATCGTGTCGGCCAGCGCGCCGCCGCTGTCAAACACGCGGATATCGACGTTCCCGCCACCCGAGCCGGAGAATGCGTCCAGCCCGACCGCGGTCACGTTGCCGCCGGTAAACGTCACGGTCGTGAAATCGGCAAAGATATTGGCGCCGATGACGGTCGAGGGTTGCCCGATGAGGCCGTCGCCGAGCGCCACCACGCCGCCACCGCCGGACGAGGTGATCTGGAAGCCGGCGATCAGGTCGCCGGGTGCGAAGCAGGGATCGTTCGAAGCGCTGCTTACCGGCTCGGTACAGGTGTTTACCGCTCCGGCCGCGGTTGCACCGCCCTCGAAGTCTTCGAGCGGCAATGTCCCCACCGCAGAATTGAACGATGCGCGGTCGGCAAACGTCAGCGCGCCCCCGCGAACATCGGCCGAGCCGACCGTCGAAGCCGACGTTCCGCGATCCGGTATGCCGGCCGCGGCCCAATCCTGGTAGCTGTCCTGGGCAACCGCTCCGGTCGCTACCAGTCCGAGTGAGGCGATCAAGAATCCGAAACGTTTCATTTGTTATGTCCCTATTGAATGCAGGCGAACGCCAAGATTACTCTCACTCTCGAAAAAATACAATTTCTTCGAAGTCGATCACGCTTTCGTGGACCAGGGCTGGCGATGCCGCTGCAAGAGCGTTCGGAGGTCTTCGTCCAGCTGCGGAAGTTCTTCATCGAGTTGGCTGCCGAAGGCGCGGGCTGCCGGGCTGATCGCGGCGCCGGCACGCTGGACCCGGTGCCACCATACCGGGGCCGGGAAGTGGGGCACGCGAGGCAGCGCCAACAGCCCGGCTTCGAGTTCCAGCCGCACCGCGTGCAGCGAAATCACCGCCAGGCCGTGGCCGCCGCGCACCGCCTGCTTGATCGCCTCGTTGCTGCCCAGTTCCAGCGCGGGCTTGAGCTCGGCGCCGAAGCGGCGAAGCCATTCCTCGGTCCACAGCCGCGTGCCCGAGCCGGGTTCGCGCACGACGAAGCGCTCGTTCGACACGGCCCGGAAATCGATGCGCTTGCGTCGGGTCCAGGGGTGGTCGGGCGCGGCGATCATCACCAGCGGATTGATCCCGACCCGCTCGACCGTCAGGTTGCGGTCTTCCGGTGGACGGCTCATCAGGTACCAGTCGTCCAGCCCCTGGTCGATACGCCGGATCAGCGAGTCGCGCGGCATGATCTGCAGGCTGGCCTCGATGCCGGGGTGTTTCTGGCGGAAGCGTCCGAGCATGGAAGGGAAGAGGTATTCGCCGGTCGATACCGCCGCCACCCGCAGTCGCCCCCGCTCGACGCCGCCGCGTGCGGCCAGGCGCTGGTCCAGCGCGCGCAGCTCGGCGTCGAGCTTTTGCGCCGATGCCAGCACGTCCTCGCCGGCGCCGGTCAGGCGCAGCCGGCGCCCGACGACCTCGTAGAGCGTCACGCCCAGTCCTTCCGACAGCTGCCTGAGCTGGATCGACAGCGTCGGTGGGGTCAGGTGCAGCCGTTCGGCGGCCCGGGCGATCGAACCCAGTTCGGCGACCACGCGGAAGATTCTGAGTTGGTGCAGCGTCACTTTCATTAGATATTAATCTACTCTAATCACTATCAAGTTTAACTTTATTTATGTTCCAGGACTGCCTAGACTCGCCCGAAATCAACCTGGAGCAGATTCATGGCAGCCCCGATCGAACAGGTCCGCAGGGAGATGACGCAGTGCCGCGCCGCGCCGGTGACGGTGGCCATGGCCGAAGGCGACGGCATCGGTCCGGAGATTTCGGCCGCCGTGCGCCGGATGCTGGAGGCCGCCGGTGCGGCAGTGCGGTTCGATCCGGTGACGCTGGGCGAGGCCTGCTACCTCGAAGGCGTGACCTCGGGGATCCCGCCCGAGGCCTGGGACAGCCTGCGCGAACACCGGGTGCTGCTCAAGGGCCCGATCACCACGCCGCAGGGCGGCGGCTACAAGAGCCTGAACGTGACGCTGCGCAAGACGCTCGGATTGTTCGCCAATGTCCGACCGTGCCGCGCCTGGCATCCGTTCGTCACCACGCGTCATCCCGACATGGACCTGGTCATCGTGCGCGAGAACGAAGAGGATACCTATGCCGGCATCGAGCACCGCCAGACCGCCGAGGTCACCCAGTGCCTGAAGTTGATCTCGAGCCCGGGCAGCGAGCGCCTCATCCGCTACGCCTTCGAGCTGGCGCGCGCCCAGGGACGCAAGCGGGTGGATTGCCTGACCAAGGACAACATCATGAAGTTGACCGATGGGCTGTTTCATCGCATCTTCGACGAGGTCGCGCGCGAATATCCTGAGATCGAGGCCAACCACCTGATCATCGACATCGGCACGGCGCTGATCGCCGACCGGCCCGAGCGCTTCGACGTGGTGGTCGCGCCCAACCTCTACGGCGACATCGTCTCCGACGTCGCCGCCCAGATCACCGGTTCGGTCGGCCTGGGCGGTTCGGCCAACATCGGCGAGAACTTCGCGATGTTCGAGGCGGTGCACGGCTCGGCCCCCGACATCGCCGGGCGCAATATCGCCAATCCGTCCGGGTTGCTGCTGGCGGCGCTGGAAATGCTGCGCCACGTCGGCGACCCGGCGACGGCCCGAACGCTGCAGAACCCCTGGCTCGCGACGCTGGCCGACGGCCTGCATACCGCCGACCTCTACCGCGAGGGCGTCAGCCGCAAGCGGCTGGGCACGGCCGAGTTCGCCGATGCGGTGTGCCAGCGACTGGGCCGGGAACCGGCCGGCTATTCGGAACGTGCGCCGGGCGCGCTCCCGTCTGCCGAGGACACCTGGCGGCCGATTGCCAGGCGGCCGGAAAAGCGCCTGCACGGGGTCGACGTATTCGTCGATTGGGACGACCACGGTCGTGACCCGAACCGGCTTGGCGACATTGTTGCCGAGCTCGCGCAGGGGCTCGTGCTCGAGCCGGTCATCATCACCAACCGCGGCGTCAAGGTCTGGCCCGGCGGCATTCCTGAAACGCGCTGTACGGATCACTGGCGCTGCCGCTTTCTAGCGCCGGAAGAAGCAGCGGTCGGTCACGCCGAAGTGCTTGAACTGCTCGCGCGCTTCGCACGGGCCGGGCTGGACTTCATCAAGACCGAGCACCTGTACAGCTTCGACGGCGAGCGCGGCTGGTCGCTGGGGCAGGGGGAATAATGAGGAGCCTCCGCGCTGCCCGGCGGATCAAAAATGCGTTTCGCGCCGACTGAACGCGTAGATCACCGCGCCGACGGCCAGCACCAGCGCGGTGGCGAGGATCGATTGCAGGCTGATCTGGATCAGCAGGATTGCGCTCGCGGCAAACGCCGCAACCGGGATCAGCCAGCCGCCGGGCAGGCGAAAACCGCCCGGCCGGGCCTGTTTTCTCAGCCGGGGCATGGCGCCGATGCAGGCCATGTAGATCAGCACGCGAACAAGCGCGCTCATGGCCGCCAGCCAGACGAACGAGCCGAATACCGACAGCAGAAGTGCCAGCGCGGCGAAGAAGATGATCGAGTTGGCCGGCGTGTGGTGCCTTGCATCGACTTCGCCGAACCAGTGCGGAAAGCTGCCGTCGCGCGCGAGGGCGAAGGTCAGGCGGGGCGCCGAGATCATCGTGCCGGCAACGTTGCCGCCCACCGAAACCACCACGCCGACGGCCAGCAGTATCGCGCCGGTCGGGCCCATCAGCACTTCGGCGACGTCGATCAGCGCGCGCTCGGACCCGGCAAGTCCGGGCAGCGACGCCACGCTGATGGCCTGGATGGCCACGTAAAGTATCGTGACCGCGATCAACGCCGAAAACAGCGCCACCGGCATCGCCCGTGCCGGGTTCCTGACTTCGCCGGCCGGCACCAGCGCCGACTCCCAGCCGACGAAGGCGTAGATGACCAGCAGTGCCGCGGTGACGAACTGGCCGGCCGACGGCGGTGAGGTCGTGGTGATTGCGTCGGTCGCCGGCGCCAGCCAGGCCAGCCCGGCCACGATCAGGACCAGCAGCGGCAGCAGCTTGAGCAGGGTCAGCACGCCCAGCGACTGTACCGCGCGCTTGATGCCGGTGACGTTGATCCAGGCCAGTCCGCCGACGATCACCGTCAGCAGCGCGATGCGCACCCAGCCGTCGCCGGCCGCCGGCCACAGGTAGGCCAGCGATTCGATCAGCAGGTTCAGGTTGGCCGCGTAAGCGGTCATGCGCGCGATATAGAACGCCCAGCCGGTCTGGAAGCCGGCGAAGCGACCGAATGCGGTGTCGATGTAGAGGATCGGTCCGCCGGTCCGGTCGAACTGCGACGAGATTTCGGCGAAGCACAGCATGATGGCGCCAAGCAGCAGCGCGCAGGCGACGAACACCAGCGGGCTCCACGCGCCGGCCAGGGCCGCGGCCCCTGCCGGCACGCCGAAGATGCCGGCGCCGATCATGCCGTTGAGCGCCAGCAGCGCAATGCCGGTGGCCCCAAGCTGGCGGACCAGCCCCTCGTTTGCGCGCGTTTCCGGGGTTTTCATGTTGGTGTTCAAGGCCGTTGCCTGGTCGATTCGATCGCGACACTATACCGGGCGGCCTGGCGCGCCGAGTTTCCGGGGCCGGCCCGACACGCCGGCAAGAGAAGTTGAACGGCGCGGCAAAACCCTCTAATCTGGATGCCAGCCAGACCCCAGGCGCTTCGGCCAGCCCCGGTCCATCGCGCCTGATCCAGAGAGCAAGGGGAGATGGGAGCACAATCGAAAGCCGCTCGAAGCACGAATGCATTTCGGTGCGCATGCCGATGTCTTCGCTGGTGTCGGCGCCCGTGCATGCGAGCCGGGGGCTGATCGAATGTCCTCGCTGCGTCGTAATCTCAAGCAACTTTTCGGTCTGATCGCGCTGATCGGCGCCGGGCTGCTGGTCTCCGGGCTCTACGGCCAATGGCAGGGCATAGCCGAAAGAAACGAAATGCGCCAGCGCAGCCAGATCGCGACGCTGGCCGGCGCGACCCGTAACATGATGGCCAGCCAGGAAATGGTCCTGGACCTGCTGGGCCGGCAGTTGCTGGTCGACGGCCTGGTCGACGATTCCGTCGCGGCAGTCGCGCTGCTGAACCGGATGCTCGAGCTCAATCCCACCGTGGCTGCGTACGGCCTGGCCACACCGACCGGCGAACTCCTCGTCCGCACCTCGCGATCGCCGGGCATTCCCGCGCGGGAACGACAGACCGTCCTGCCGGAAACCCTTGAATCGATGCACATGCGCCTGGGTCGTCCTTATTTGATGGAGTCGCTGGACGAATGGGTGGTGCCGGTGTGCATGGCCATACGCGATGCCGACGGTCGCGTGCTGGGGGTGATGACGGCCAGCCTGAGGTTGCAGGGGCCGCGGCCGTTTTTCGAAGAGCAGTCTTTCCTGGGCGAGACGAACACCGTCCAGATCGTGCGCGAAAGCGACCTGTTTCCGCTGCACTGGGCCGCGGCCATGGCGCCGCCGGAAGGCTATTACACCCGCTCTATTCCGCGCGAGTACTACCTCGACGCGATCGCATCGGCCGAGCGGCGCAGCGGCGCCGGCATCGATGAAATTATGGCAAGCGGCCGGCCGGTCGGCTATTACGTGACCAATGCGCTGGGGCCCCATTTCGGGATGGCGGTATTCGACCCGAGCTACGATTACTGGGTGTTGACGCAGACGCACCGGAATCAGCTGCTGGCCGAGTTCGCCCGGGTCGGATCGCTGTATGTCGCGGTTTTCGTCGTGCTGTTGCTGGCGATTCTCGTGGTACTTCGAATGATCAGCCGGACCGAGCACCAGCGCCAGCGCGAACTCGTGCATCGGGCCAACCACGACGCACTCACGGGCCTGCCGAACCGCCAGCGCATGACCGCCGACTTCAAGGCCATGCAAAAGGCCGGCGCCGGCCAGCTCTCTTTGCTGTTCATAGACATGGACAACTTCAAGTCGGTCAACGACGGCTTCGGTCACGTCCAGGGCGACGCACTTTTGAAGCAGTTGGGGCGGCGGCTGAGCGCGTTCGCCTCCGATAGCGAAAAGGTCGCGCGAATCGGTGGCGACGAATTCGTGCTGCTGACGCCCGACACCGACCGGACGAGCCTGGTGGCCCGTGCGAATGGCCTGATCGAACGGCTGGCCGCGCCGTACACGGTCAACGACGTGCGCTGCGAGCTCGGCTGCAGCGTCGGGATTGCCAGCATGCCTTCGGCGGGCAGGTCGCTCAACGACATGCTTCGGGCCGCCGACGTAGCAATGTATGCGGCCAAGAGCCATCGCAACTCGGCACGCCTGTACGACCCGTCCATGGGCCATCGCTATCTCGAAAACATCCGCATCGAGCAGCGCCTGCGGGCGGCGCTGGAGCAGGAACTCATCGAGATGGTCTACCAGCCGCAGGTCGATCGCGACGGCCGGATCGTCGGGGTCGAGGCGCTCGCGCGCTGGCAGGACGAGGCGCTGGGGCGCGTCGAGCCGCGCCGCTTCATCGCCATAGCCGAGACCTCGGGCCTGATTTCCAGGCTGGGCGACTACATCGTCGACCGGTGCCTGGTCGGCGGCGCCGTTCTCGACAGGATTTCAGGTCGCCCCGTTCGCCTGTCCATCAATATTTCGGCCAGGCAGTTCCTCCAGCAGGAATTTGCCGAAAGAATTCTCGAGCGCTACGCGCGGGCGGGGTTCGAAAACGTTCGGTTGGTGCTCGAAATAACCGAGAGTCTTTTCATGGAAGACCTTTCGCAGATCATGGGCCAGCTCGAAAGCCTGCGCATGGCCGGCGTCCGGATCTCGCTGGACGATTTCGGCACCGGATTTTCTTCGCTGAGCCTTCTGCGCAAGCTGCCGGTAGACGAACTCAAGATCGACAAGAGTTTCGTCGACAACCTCGAGCGCGACGCCTGGGCGCGCGAGCTGGTGCACAGCATCATCTCGATCGGCAAGACGCACGGCATGTCGCTGCTGGCCGAGGGCGTGGAAACCCGGCAGCAGTTCGAGATTCTGCGGCGGGGCGGCTGCGATGCATTCCAGGGCTACTACTTCGGCCGACCCATGAGCATCGATGCCTTGAAGGAATTCGTGGCCAGTGCGCCGACGGCGGATTCCGGGGCCCGATCAGGCCTCGCCGGCACGCTGGCCGATACCGAATACGATCAGGACGACGCCGAGCGATCCCAGCACGACCAGTGAAAGCAGGCTGAAGCCGATCGCGCGTGCGAACAGCATCATGCGCGAGCGCGAGAACGACATGATTCTTGTCTGTTCGTCGCCCCCTGTAACCTCGATCATGAAAGTGCCCGGCCGCTCGATATCGACATAGCCGATGGAGCGGCTTTCGGCGTCTCCGATCTCGGTATGGATATTGCTGCGCGCCTGGAACGGGATCGACGAACCGTCGTCCAGCCGCGAGACCCGGAACGACATCCCGTCCGGAAGATGCTCGTCGCGAACCACCTGACGGCCCTGGTGGATGGTCCTGTACTTGTGCCAAAGGTAGAAGCGTCCCGGCGCCTCGATCTCCAGCGTCGCCTCGCCCGGGGTTTCGAACACGACGTTTTCATTCGGGGCGCCGAATGCCGGGACCAGGAGGCCGGCAGGGATGGCAAGCCCGCCTGCCAGCAGCAGGATGGCGCCGAGCAGGATCTTCAGGTTTCCGGTTTTCATGTCGTTCGCCTCCCCGCGGCGATTCCGAATGCTGCATTGCAGGTTGCGATTCAGTATACGCTTCGCTTCTTGATCCGCTCTTCAGTGCCGCCGTGATGCAATACGAGCCATGAAAAAGAGCGAACTGCCCACCCGGACGTGTCCGGTATGCAAGCGGCCATTCGCATGGCGCAAGAAATGGCGCAACTGCTGGGCGCAGGTCCGCTACTGCTCCGAGCGCTGCCGCCGCAACAGGAGCACCGCCCCATGAACACCGGCATTGTCTGGCTTCGCAACTCGTTCCGGCTCGACGACCAGCCGCTGCTGGCCCAGGCGGCGCGTGAATGCGACGAACTGCTGATCGTCGCCGACAGCGCCGCGGGCGTTCGCGCAGGCGTCCACCGTGAGCGGTTTCACGCGCAGTCCCTGGCCGAATTCGACGCTGCCTTGCGCCGCCGCGGGCAATGGCTTTACCTGATGGCCGAGGATCCGGTGGACTGGCTGCCCAAGCTCGCCGCCATTCTCGACGCGCGTTCGGTGTTCGTCAACGACCTGCCCGGCAGCGAGGAGGCGTCGCAGATCGAGCGCCTGGGTCAGTCGCTGCCACAGGATTGCGGTCTGAACGTCGGCCGCGACAATCGCTTGTTCGACGGCCTGTTCGACGACCCCAGGCTCGATCGCGCGGCCTGGCCGATGAGCTTTTCCGCCTTCCGCCGCAAGGTCGAGAATCGGCTCGAGCCGGCGCCGCCGGTAGACGCGCCCGGGGCGCTTCCGCCGCCGCCCGGCATCGTCCCCGCGACCGAACCACTGCAGGCGCCCGGGCCGTCCGGGCTGCTGGTCGGCGGCGAGCGCGCCGGCCGGGATAGATTGGTCGACTACGTGTTCCGCCGCCGGCTGGTGACTCGTTACAAGGAGACCCGCAACGGGATGCTGTCGGCCGACGATTCCACCCGCTTTTCACCCTGGCTGGCCAACGGATGCCTGTCGGCCCGCCGGGTCTGGAGCGAGGTCGAGCGATTCGAGGCCGAGGTCGAGGCCAACGAGTCGACTTATTGGGTGAAGTTCGAGCTGCTGTGGCGCGAGTATTTCCGCTGGTTGATGGACGCGACCGGGAACGCGCTGTTCCAGTCATCGGGTCTGGGCGACGCAGCACCCGAGTCCCGACCGGACCCGACGCGGCTGCAGGCGTGGCGCGACGGGAAGACCGGCGTGCCGCTGGTCGACGCGGCGATGCGCGAGCTTTCCGAGACGGGCTATACGAGCAACCGCGCCCGGCAGAACGCCGCGAGCTTCCTGGTCAAGGATCTGCAGCAGGACTGGCGCGAAGGCGCGGCGTGGTTCGAGCACCAGCTCGTCGACTACGACGTGGCCAGCAACTGGGGCAACTGGGCCTACCAGGCCGGCACCGGCACCGATACAAAGGACCGCTGGTTCAACGTCATCGGCCAGGCGCGCCGATACGACCCCGACGCCGAGTATCTCGGACGCTGGCTGCCCGAATTGCGCGACCTGGATCCCGCCGAACGGTTCATGCCGTGGAAGGCCGCGACGCCGGTGGCCGGCTATCCCCCGCCGGTGGTCGAGGACGCACGCTGGAGTTGACTGTGACGAGCGAGTCGGGCTGAGGCGTTCTCAGGAGCGCGGTGTTTTCGAAAAATCCCTGCGGCTGCCGCGCAGCTCCATCGGGTGGCGGACCTTGCGGAACTTGTCGAGCACGTGCATCAGCGCCAGCCAAGGGTGATGCAGCATCATCCGCGGTCCGGCGTAGCGCATGATGTCGCGCGCCTGTTCCCGCCGCTGTTTCCGGTAGCAGTGCACTGGGCATTTTGCGCAGGTGGGCTTTTCCTCGCCGTACGGGCATTTGTCCAGGCGCTGCTCGGCGTAGGAAAGGAAATCCTCGCAGTCCGGGCACGGACGCGTCGTGCCGTGGTGATCGCGGCAATGAATCTCCACCATGCGCCGCATGGTCTTGAACTCGCGCTTCAGCCGTGGTGTCTGGAGGCTCATGACCAAAGTCTGTCACGGCGGGTCCGAACCGATCTTGATCCGGCGCAATTCCACGAGCGGCCAGGCGCCTTCCGACCCTCGAGGGATTTATGCTAGGTGCCATTACTATTGTATGGAGACCCCAATGAACGACCGCGTCGAACAGTTCAACGAATACCGCCAGAAGATGAACGAGCGCCTGCTGGCCACCGACAACCGCGTGCTCAAGCGCATGTTCTCGCTCGATTCGCTCACCTACGCCGAGGGTGGCGCGCTGGACGTCAAGTCCAAGGAACTGATGGGGCTGGTCGCCTCGCTGGTGCTCAGGTGCGACGACTGCGTGAGCTACCACATCGGCAAGGCCGTAGAGGTCGGCGCGTCTCGTGACGAGATCATCGAGTCCATGAGCATCGGCCTGGTCGTCGGCGGCACCATCGTCATCCCGCATATGCGGCGGGCGGTGGAGTTTCTCGACGAAGTCACCGGAGCGGCCGAATGATCCGGCCGGCCTCGATAATTCTGCTGGCCGGCTTCCTGGTCGCCGGTCTGGTTGTCGGTCCAATCGCAGCCCAGACCTTGCCTGAGGCCTTCTCTACCGGCCCGGCAATCCCCGACCACGGCCCGGTCGCGCCGCAGCCAGAGGACGCGTTCAACCTGGTCCCGGGCGAGCAGTATCGCGTGGTTTTCGACGTCGCCAGCGGCAGCAAGGATGAGCACGCCTTGAACAGGCGGCTCGAATCGGTGGCGCGCTTCCTGAACCTGCACGCGCGCGCCGGTATCGACACGGAAGACCTGCAGATCGAGGTCGTCACCCACGGCGGCACCACCTTCGACGTACTGTCGCGCGAGGCTTACCGCAAGCGCTTCGACGTCGACCACCCCAACGCCGACCTGCTGAAGGCACTTCAAGATGCCGGCGTGACCGTCTACCTGTGCGGCCAGAGCGCCTCGGCCCACGGCGTCGCCCCGGAAGAGCTCGCGCCGGGCGTCAAGCTGGCGCACTCGGCCATGACGGTGCTGGTCAGGCGCCAGAGCGAGGGATGGGTGCTGTTGCCGTAGTGCTTTCCCCAGAACCGAACCGCGGCCGGAAGTGGACCGCAGCGGGCGCGGATGCCCGGTTATCATGATTCGGATGACATCCAAGCCGGACCGAAATTCATGAGCCAAAGCCTCGAGGCGCTGGACAAGCGCTTTCTGTTTCACCCTTCCTCCAACCTCGACCAGGTGCGCGACGGCGATCCGCTGATCTGGACCCGCGGCGAGGGCATCTACGTCTACGACCAGCACGGCAAGCAGTACCTGGAAGGCATGGCCGGGCTGTGGTGCACGGCGCTGGGCTACGGCGAGAAGGAGCTGGCGAGGGCCGCGGCCGAGCAGATGGAGAGGTTCTGCTACGGGCCGCTGTTCGCCGCCAGGGCCAACGAGCCGTCGATCCGACTGGCGGCCAAGTTGTCCGAATGGGTGCCGATCGACGGCGCGCGGTTTTTGTTCGGCTGTTCCGGCTCGGACGCCAACGACACCCAGATCAAGCTGGCGCGCTACTACTTCAACGCCATCGGCAAGCCCGAGAAAAAGAAGATCATCTCGCGCAAGAGCGGCTACCACGGCACCACGCTGGCCACCGCCGGGCTGACCGGGCTGCCGCCGTTCCACGCGCATTTCGACGTACCGGGCCCCGATATCGTCCACCTGACCGAGCCGCACCATTACCGCCAGGCTCTCGAAGGCGAGAGTGAAGAGGACTTTGCGAGCCGGCTGGCCGAAGAGCTGGAACAGGTCATCGCGCGCGAGGGCGCCGACACCATCGCGGCGTTCATCGCCGAGCCGCTGATGGGCGCCGGCGGGCTGATCCTGCCGCCCAAGACCTATTTCGACAAGATCCAGCCGATCCTTTGCGAGCACGGAATACTGTTCATCGACGACGAGGTCGTCACCGGCTTCGGCCGCACCGGCAACCCGTTCGGCTGCCAGACCTACGGCATCCAGCCGGCGACCATGACCATGGCCAAGGCGCTGTCTTCGGCCTACCAGCCGATCTCGGCGGTGGCCATCCCGCCGTTCATGTACGAGGCGATCGAGCAGGCCTCGATCGAAGTCGGCATGTTCGCCCACGGCCTGACCTACTCGGGTCACCCGGTCGCCGCGGCGGTCGCCCTGCGCGCCCTGGAACTCTACGAGGAGCGCGGCATCGTCGAGCACGCCGCGAAAATGGGCGAGATCCTGCAATCGAAGCTTGCGGCGCTGGCCGATCATCCCCTGGTCGGCAACTACCGCGGCGTCGGCCTGATCGCAGGTCTCGAACTGGTCAAGGATCCGGCGACAAGGACGCGCTTCGCGCCGGCCGACAAGATCGCCTTCAAGGCCACCGCCGCGTGCCTGGAAGAAGGCCTGGTCGTGCGCGCCTTGCCCGGCGATACCATCGCCATCTGCCCGCCGTTGATCATCGACGAGATGGGCATCGACGAGTTGTTGGAGAAGCTGAGCAAGGGGCTGGATCGCACGCGCGATGCTCGGTAACCCGTAGAAGCCGCTATTGCAGCCCGGCCAAGCGCAGCGCCCCCGGGATGGAGCCTGATCCGAGCGTCGATTCCCGGGTGCACTCGCTTCGCTCGTTTACCCGGGCTCTCATAGCCTTTGTCAACCTTTCGATAAATACGGATTCTCAGGTCCCGGGGCACACGAAGTCCTCTGCCTGCAGATAT
>PBLG01000012.1 GCA_002722315.1 Lysobacterales bacterium
GCTGGCGCGGGTGGCATTCGCCCTGCTCAAGAACCAAACTGAATATCAACCGAAAATCCGTGAGGAGGGTTGCATCGCGACATAGAATCTCCCACACCTATGAGTGGGGTTGGGCGCAAGATTCGGCTCGGTGTTCGCTAACGGGTGTGGGAGCCGGCCTTGCCGGCGATGGATTCGCCGATCATGCATGACCGGAACCCGCTTCGGCAAGCATGACAGTCGCGTTTCAGCCGCACCTAGCCCAGGCTTCTTCAAGGCGCTTTTTCGACACCTTTTCGGCCGTGCCCAGCTGCTGGGCGAAGACCTGGACGCGGTATTCCTCGACGAGCCAGCGATAGTCGTCCAGTTCCGGCGTGTAGGGCTTGCCTTCGGCCAGGTAGTCGAGATAGTGCTGCCACCACGGATCGATTTCGGACTGGCGCTGGACGTCGCGGCGGGGATCGAGTTCGAGCGCGTCCAGGCGCTTGTCGATGGCCTCGAGATAGCGCGGGTACTGGGCCAGGCGGTCGGTGTGGATGTCGGCGACGAAGTCGGCGTAGACCAGGTCGTGGAGCTGCGATTCGATGTCGTCCTGGGCCGAGGGCTGGGCCGGGCCGATGTCGTCCAGGCGGCGGGTGATTTCGTGCCAGTGCCTGACCATCCGATCCAGCAATTCGACCGCTCGCTGGTATTTCTCGACGAAGACGGGGCGAATCCGGGCTTCCAGCGCCGAGAAGGCCGCCGAATCGCGGACGCTCCATGCGTCCTCGACCAGGTCGTCGACCACCCTCGAGGCCAGCGCCGATTCCAGCGACGCGACGTCGCCGGCGCGGGTCCAGGCCAGCGCGGCAGGCGGCGACAGGCGATGCTTCTTTGCCACGTACTTGAGCTTGTCGGAAAGCGCGATCATCAGCAGCCTGTGCACGCCGGCATGGTGCGCGGTGTGGGCCTCGGCTTCGTCGTCGAACAGCCTCAGGCCGGCGGCACTGTGCTGGTCGACCAGCGCCGGCCAGGCGCTGTGGCCGGTGCGGGTGGTGACGTGCTCGGGCAGTTCGACGCCATCGAAGGATTTCAGACCGTCGCGCTGCCAGTCCTCGGCCTGGCGGGCCATGAAATCGCGCCGGGCACGTTCGCCCAGGTCGGCCTGCAGGCTTTCCAGGTCGCGCGACTCGGCCAGGATCTTGCCGTCCTCGCCTTTCACGCGGATGTTGAAGCGCAGGTGCTCCGGCAGCCGCTCGGTCTGGAAATCTGCGGGCGTGATCTCCAGCCCGCCGATGCGTGAAAGCTCGCCGGCCAGTCTTTGATGCAGGCTGCCCTTGCCGAACACCATGGACTCGAGCGCGGCGCGCGCGTAGTCGGCCAGCGGCACGAACGATCGGCGCTTCGACTTGGGCAGGCAGCCGATGAGCGCCTTGACCTTGTCGTCGATCAGGCCCGGCACCAGCCATTGCATCCGGTCGGGGTCCAGCCGGTTGAGCAGGTGCAGCGGGCAGACCACGGTGACGCCGTCGGCCGGGTGGGCCGGCTCGAAGCGGTAGGCCAGCTTGAACGATTCGTGGTCGATCTCCAGCCGGTCGGGAAATTCCTCGCCGCTGGTCTGCGCGTCGGGGCGCAGCAGCGTTGCCCGGTCGTAGAGCAGCCGGTCCTGTTCGGTCCTGTCCAGGGATTCGTACCAGCGCGCGAAGGCCTTGACCGTGAAGACCTGCGTCGGCAGGCGCTCTTCGAAAAAGGCCACCAGCCGGTCCTCGTCGGCAAGCACGTCGCGCGAGCGCTTCTTGTGTTCGTGGGTGGCGAGCTCGCGACGGAGCGCGGCGTTGCGCTGCAGGAATTTCGCCCGGTGATTCATTTCGCCGCGCACCAGCGCGTGGCGGATGAATATCTCGCGGGCCTCTTCAGGCGCGTGCGGGCCGTAGTGAACCCTTCTCTTTTCGATCAGCGTCAGGCCGAACAGCGTCACCCGGAGGTAGCCCATCACCCGGCCGGTGCGCTTGTCCCAGTGCGGGTCGAACACGCTTTCGCGCGTCAGGTGCGCGGCCTGCTGTTCCAGCCACTCGGGCTTGATCGAGGCGACGGTGCGGGCGAACGGGCGGCTGGTCTCGACCAGTTCGGCGGCCATGATCCAGCCCGGTCGCGAACGGGCCAGCGCCGAACCGGGGAAGATCCGGAACTTGTGGCCGCGCGCGCCGGAATATTCGCCGTCCTCGAGGTGCTGGCCGACCTGGGCCAGCAGCCCGGCCAGCAGGCTCCGGTGGACGGTTTCGGCGACGCTATCGTCGAGTTGGCGAACCTTGCCGGTGCGCCAGCCGGCCTCCCTGGCGATCTCGCGCAGCTGGGCCACCAGCTGGCCCCATTCGTGCAGCCTCAGCGCGTTGAGAAAGCGCGACCGTGCCTGCTTGTCGGCCTGGTTGCGGGAGTTCTCGCCGCGCGTGTCCTGCCACCAGTGCCAGAGCTTGAGCAGGCCGAGGAAATCCGATCCGGCCACGCGGAATTCGGCGTGCGCCTCGTCGGCGGCCTGCTGGTGATCGATGGGACGCTCGCGCGGGTCGTTGATGCTCATGGCCGCGACCAGCACGATGACCTCGGCCAGCGCGTCTCGCTCGGCAGCCTCGATCATCATCCGGCCGTGGCGCGCGTCCACCGGCAAAGCGGCCAGGGTCCGGCCGAGCGGGGTGAGCCCACGCTGGTCGTCGACCGCCTGCAGTTCCGCCAGCGTGTTCCAGGCCTCGTTGACCAGCCGATTGGGCGGCGGGTCGATGAACGGGAATTCCTCGGGGTCGCCCAGGCCCAGCGCGAGCATCTCCAGCACCACGCCGACCAGCCCGGCGCGCTGGATTTCCGGCTCGGTGTACTCCGGCCGGGCCAGGAAATCTTCTTCGCCGAACAGCCGGATGCAGGTGCCCGGGCCGACCCGGCCGCAGCGACCGGCGCGCTGGTTGCAGGAGGCCTGCGAGACCGGTTCGACCGGTAGCCGCAGCACTTTCGAATGGGTGGCGTAGCGCGAGATGCGCGCAAGCCCCGAGTCGATCACGAAGCGAATGCCGGGCACGGTCAGCGAGGTCTCGGCGACGTTGGTCGCCAGCACGATGCGCCGGCCGGTGTGCGAGGAGAAGATCCGGTCCTGGGCGCCGGACGGCAGCCGGGCGTACAGCGGCAATACCTCGGTATGCGGCAGCGCCGCCTTCTTCAGCGCCTTCGATACCAGGAAGATCTCGCGCTCGCCGGGCAGGAACACCAGGATGTCGCCGCCGGCGTCGATTCGCGAGGCACGCGCCACCGCTCGCTGGACCTGCTGCGCCAGTGCCTCGCCGTCGCTGGGCGGCTGGTATTCGATGCTGACCGGATAGCCGCGGCCCTCGACGTCGATCACCGGCGCGTCGCTGAAATGCTTCGAGAAGCTCTCGGTATCGATGGTCGCCGAGGTGATGATCACCTTGAGGTCCGGTCGGCGGGCCAGCAGCTGCTTGATGTAGCCGAGCAGGAAATCGATGTTCAGGCTGCGCTCGTGGGCCTCGTCGATGATCAGCGTGTCGTAGCGGTTGAGCCTGCGGTCGGAATGGGTCTCGGCCAGCAGGATGCCGTCGGTCATGAACTTGACGTAGCTGTTCTCCGAGGTCCGGTCGGAAAACCGCACCTGGAAGCCGACCGCGTCACCGAGGTCCGTGCCCAGCTCTTCGGCCACTCTCCTGGCCACGCTGCGCGCCGCGATCCGGCGCGGCTGGGTGCAGCCGATCAGGCCGCGCACGCCGCGCCCGGCCGCCAGCGCCATCTTCGGCAGCTGGGTCGACTTGCCCGAGCCGGTCTCGCCGGCGATGACCACTACCTGGTGCTCGCGGATCGCTTCGATGATGTCGTCGGCGCGCGCGGCGATCGGCAGGTCGGGGTCGTAGTCCGGTTTCGGCAGCGCATCGTGACGCTGCCGTCGCCGCTCCATGGACGCGCGCAGGTCGGTAGAGAATTTCTCCAGCTGCTTCGCCCGCTTCGGGTCCGATGCCTCCATGCCCGCCAGCCGCCGCCGCTGGCCGATCAATCGACCGGCGTCGCGCTGCATCAGCTGTTCGGGGTCGATTGGGGGCAGGTCGGGCATGCCGGCATTTTCTCAGATAGCGGTGTGCAGGGGTCGGGACTGGGATCGCTGCGCGCTTGTTTTAGGTTTTAGGTTTTAGGTGTTAGGCGAAGTCGAAAGCGTTTTTGGTTGTTGGTTGTTGGGTGTTGGGTGTTGGGTGTTGGGTGTTGGTTTGTGGGCGGCGCATCCTGCGCCGATTGGCCGCGACCGCATCGGCGCAGGATGGGCCCCCCACAGAACCAGAAACAACCAGCCAACCAGCGAACAAACCAACAAACCAACAAACCAACAACGCCTTTCCGCTTGTGAGAACCGTGCATCCACTCGCCGCTTGCAAACGCCGAACGAACGGTGTAGTGTTGTCGACGGGGCAATACTTCCCGGGGCAATTGCTCCGGGTCATTCGGCGAACGCGTTCGGGAGTCATCGGTCATGTCGAAATCAATACTGCAATGGGCGGCGATGCCCATGTTTCTTTGCCTGTACACCACGGCGCAGGCGGTTCACCTCGGCGAGTCCGGGCAGGGCGATGCGCTGATCCTGCCTTACTGGACCACGCAGGGCGGCAACGACACGCTGCTGACGCTGCGCAACAGCCACGATGCGCCGGTGGCGATCAAGGTGCGCGTGCTCGGCGCCGACGGGGTCGAGCTTCACGCGTTCAATCTTTACCTCGATGCGCGCGTGACCTGGGCGGCGGGGTTTGCGCATTTCGACGACGCGCCCCGGCTTTTCAGTCGCGATCCGAGCTCGAGCTGCACGCTGCCGATACTGGCCCAGGAAGCGCCGTTCGGGACGCCGCAGTTCGAGCTCTCGGCCGGACACGGCTACCTCGAGATCATCGAAATGGGGGTCGCCGAGCCCGGTGTCGTCACCGACGACCGCGGCGATTGGCAGAGTTGCTTCGACCTGGAGCAGCGGCTGCAATCCGGCGCATGGCTGGATCCCCCCAACGCCGGCATGCTGCCGCCGGCCGGTCGTATCGGCGCGACGGCGCAGATCATCGATGTCGCCGACGGCGGCATGACGACGTTCGATGCGGTTGCGCTCGCCGGCTTCAGCGATGTCGCGCAGCACTCGGGCCCCGACATCCTCGTGCCCAACTTGGCCTCGGCGCACGACGCCGGGACGCCCGGCGGCGCCACGACCAGCCAGGTCTGCCTGCCGGAGGGCTGCCGGACCGATGAGTGGGCCCATCCGGTCGAAGCCGTGGCCGCCGTACTGACTGTCGCCTCTCTGGAAGCGGATTTCAACATCCGGTCCGCGATCGGCGCGCAGGCCGAACTGGTGATCGTGCGGCCGCTGCAGCGCTACGAGGACGCTCTGGACGGCGATTTCCGGGTGGACGCAGAGCCGACGCTCACGTTCTTCGACCGGTCGGGCAGAATGGCTGCCGATGAATGTACCGGGTGCCCGGCCCCCCCGACCCGTCCGCCACCACCGCCGCTACGGTTCGTGTTGCCGCGGGATTCCGTGGTGGATGTCGTTTCGTTCAACGACCCCGCGGACGACGCCAATTCCGGCCCCTGGATTACCCCGATCCTCGGGGCCTCGATCGAAACGCGGTTCTCGCTGGAGGTCTCGGAGGTCACGGCCGGCTTTGGCCTTGTCGCTTTCGAGAATCATCCAGGTGACAAACTGGTCTCCGGCAACGGCGACGCGTTCATCGGCGAGGCCGCGCTGGGCATCGCCATCCAGCAGTTCTCGAACGGCGCGGTCATGGTCGACGGCGACGCGGTGCTGTCGAATTACCGCGGCGCGCAGCAACCCGCCCGGCGCCGCGTGGTGCTGCCCGAGGAATGAGTAGAGCCGGTACCGGGGCGAATTCGGCCGGTTCGCCTTTCGTAGCCCGGGTAAGCGCGAAGCGCGCACCCGGGAAATGGTGGCCGCGTGGAGCCGGTCCCGGGTGCGCTTCGCTTACCCGGGCTACCGGTGTGGGGACTTGCTCTGCAAGCGATGGTTTCCGAAATCTCGCCACCGATCTTCGCCGGCAGGGCCGGCTCCCACACCCGTAGCCGGCACCGGGCGAATTCGGCCGGCGCGATTGACCCACGTCAATACAGTTCCGGGCCATCGGGCGCATAGTTTCATGGGACTTCTGACGGGAGTCGTCGCATGGACCAAGAGGGAAGAACCCTTACCGACACCGCGCTGCGCCAGGTGCTCGAATCCGAGACCCGGGCGCGGCATCGTATTGCCGGGGAAGAGGAGAAAGCGGCCGCTGCACTCGAGGCCGCGCGGGCCGAGGCGCGGCAGATCGAGACCGACGCGGTCGAGGAAGCTCGCGAATTCCAGTCCGCATGCGCTGCCGAGGCCGAATCCCGGCTGGCGGGGCTGCGCGAAGAGGCCGAGCAGCGACTGGCCGGCATCGAGTCCGAATCCATCCTGCCGCAGATCAAGGCCGCCGCCGAGTCGGTGGCCCGCGAACTGGCAGGCCTGGAGATAGCGGACGACAGTAAAACCGCCGACGACGAGGAGCGCGGCCCACGCGGCACCAGGGAGCCTGCGTGAGCACGGCGTTCGCCTATGCCTTGACGCGGCTGCATGCACGCATCGCCGATCGACCCGGCGATCACGAGCGCAAGCGGCTGGTGGCGGTTGACGACTTCGGTCATTTTCTTCAGCTGGCCGCACGCGGCGGGTTCGGCCCGTGGCTCAGGAACCTGGGCACCACCAGCGGCCCCCATGGCGTGGAGTTTGCGCTGCGCGAGGCGTGGCGCGGGCGAATCGACGAGCTGGCCGGCTGGCTGCCGGCGCGCTGGCGTCCGGCGGTCCGGTGGCTGCGACTGGCGCCCGAACTGCCGATGCTGGCCGAGTTTCTGCAGCACGGTCGCCGCGCGGCGTGGACCGAGCTCGACAAGCGCTGGACGCGTCTTCCGGCCGAACCGGAAGCCCTGCGGGCGAACCTGATCGAAGGCTGGCCGGAGCTGGAGCGCTTCGGCAACGACGAACTCGCCCAGGCCTGGCTGGCGCGGGCCCGGGCGTTGCGGCCTTCGGTGGACGCACGCAGCGCGAAAACCCTTGAGGCCTTGCTGGAGGCACAGCTCGAGCCGGGCCGCGCCGGGTGGCTGATGCGGGTGTTCCGGCGCGATCCCGGCGCCCCGATGAAGGTGTTCGCCTATACCGGGCTGGAAAGACTGGACTTCGAATTCCTGCGCGGCCAGCTGGTGCGCAGGCGTTTGCAGATCCAGCCGCCGCAGGAAAGGGAGGCCGCCTGATGCTTCGCACCGTACCCGCACGCTGGTTCGAACTCCTGGTGCCGCGCGAATCGGTCTCCCGCTCGCTGGAAGTGCTGGCGCGGACCGGCGTGGTGGAACTCGACGCGGCGGTGGAGCAGGAAGAGCTGATCGCCGTGCCCTCGCTGGAGAAGCCGCTGGCGCGGTTTGCCGAGCTCGAGCGGAAATTCCACAAATTCTGGCCTGTGCCGAAGCTCCCGGAAGCCGTGCGCGACCAGCTCCTGGAACGGCAGCTGGAGCTTGCGATGGCGCGAATCGAAGCCTGGTGCGAGCGGGCCGCGCCGCATATCGAGCGCATCGAGCAGGTCAGCCGCGAGCGCGGCGAACTCGAGCTGCTCGAAGCGATGTGTCGAGCAGGGATCGGCAAGCGCAAGCTCGACTTCGGCGACCTGCACGCGCGTACCCCCGAGATGGTCGCGCGGGCATTCATGCTGCCGCCGGAAAGCGACACCCCGCCGCTGGCCGACCCGATTCTTTACCGCAGACTGGATTCCAGCGAGGCGACCTGGCTGCTGGTTTTCGGCCGCGAGGCGCAGGTTCAGAAGCTGGCCCAGGCGATGGAAGGCCATCACGCGCGCAGCGTGCCGGTGCCGGCGACGCTGCGCGGCAGCCCGGAGCAGGCGATGGCGCGTATCCAGCGCCGCCTGGCGGCCGCCGCCCGTCTGCTGTCCATGCACAACCGGGCGCTGGAAGGCCTGCGGCAGAAATACCGCCTGGCCGAGGCGCTGGGCAGCCTGCACCGGGTCAGCTGGCTGGTGGCCCACCTGGACGGAGTCGCGGCCAGCGAATACATGGCCAGGCTTCACGGCTGGACCAGCGACCCGGACGGCGAGGTGATCCGCCGCGCGCTTGACCGGGCCGGTATTCCCTGCGCGCTGGGTTTCCCGCCGCAGCCGGCCGAGCGCGAGGCGCCTTCATTGACCGTCAACCCGCCGTGGGCGCGGCCTTTCGAGATCTTCGCCCGCCTGGTCGGCACGCCGGGCCGAAACGAGGCCGACCCCAGCATGATGCTGGCGGTGATCGCGCCGCTGTTGTTCGGCTACATGTTCGGTGACGTCGGCCAGGGGGCGGTGCTGCTTGTTGCAGGCCTGTGGTTGCGCAAACGATTCCCGGCCACCGCGCTGCTGATCTGGGGCGGTGCCTGGGCGATGGTGTTCGGCGTGCTGTTCGGCAGCGTGTTCGGACGCGAGGACCTGATCCCAGCGCTGTGGCTGCACCCGGTGGTCGAGCCGCTGCCGGTGCTGGCCGTGCCGGTACTGGCCGGTGCGATCCTGATCGTGCTCAGCATTCTCTTGAGCGGGCTGGAGCACCAGTGGGCCGGGCGGTTCTCGGCCTGGGTATTCGGCGAGGCCGGCATGGGCGCGGCGCTGGTGCTGGGCCTGATGAGCCTGCAGAACCCCGACCTGATGCTGGCCGCCGCCGGCGCGCTCGTGCTGCAGTTCTTCGGCCTGGCCTGGGAGTTTCGCCGCAGCAAGGGCATGGCGTTCGCGCGCGCCGCCGCCGACCTGATCGAGGGCCTGATGCGGCTGGTGGTCAATACCCTGTCTTTCGTACGCGTCGGCGCGTTCGCGCTGGCCCATGCCGGTCTTTCGCTGGCCGTGGTCAGCCTGGCCGACGGCACGAGCAATATCGTGATCAGCCTGATCGTGATGGTGATCGGCAACGCGATGATCATCGCGATAGAGGGGCTGGTCGCTTCCATCCAGACCACGCGCCTGGTGCTGTTCGAATTCTTCAACCGATTTCTCAAGGCCGAGGGGCGCGAGTTCCAGCCGCTCGCCCCACCCGTCTAATTGCTATTACCTGTAACCGTAGGAGAACGATCGATGTCTGACCAAAACACCGCTAGAAAACCCTTCCGGATCGGTCCGGCCCTGATATTCGCAGGCTCCGTGGTCGTGGCGCTGCTGGCCAGCGGCCTGTTCTGGCTGCCCCAGGCGTTCGGCGTCGAGCCGACCGCGGGCGGACAGCTGCCGGCCGAAGTGTTCAAGTGGGGCTTTGCCGCCGCCGCCGCCGCCACTGGTATCTCGGCGCTTGCCGGGGGCTACGCCGTGGCCACCGTGGGCAGCGCCGCGGTCGGCGCGCTGACCGAGCGTCCCGAACTGCTCGGTCGCGTGCTGATCCTGGTCGGCCTGGCCGAAGGCATCGCGATCTACGGCCTGATCGTGTCGATCCTGATTCTGAACCGATTGGCCTGATGACGGTTCCGGTATTCATCGGCGACGAGTGGACCGCGGCCGGCTGGCGGCTTGCCGGGGCACGCGTGATGGTGCCCGACGTGGAGCCGGCGGCAGTGCGCGCGGCGTTCGACGAGGCCTGCGAGGCTTCGCCGCCGCTGGTGCTGGTTGCCGCGCGGTTTGCGCGCCTGCTGGATTCCGACCGCCTGATGCAGGCCCGAAGAATGCTCGATCCGCCGGTGCTGGTGATCGGCGACGCGGCCGGTTCCGACCGGCCCGACGACGTCGCCGGCGCGATCCGGGAACGAATGGGAGTGGCCCGATGAACAGAAAGACTACCAACGCCCAAGCAAACCCGCAGGAAAACCGTGATACGAGCACCCTCGGCGCCAGGGACGTACGCACGCACAACCGGGAATCCCTGGAAGCGTTGCTGGCGCATGTCGACGAACAGTGCCGCGCGCGCTGCGAGAAAATCGCCGGGCGGGCGGATGCCGAGGCCGAAAAGGTGCGCCAGACCGCGCGCGACCGGGCGGCCGACCTGCTCGACGAGGTCCGCACCCGCGAACGCCGCAACGTCGACGAGCAGGTTCGCGTCGAGCGGGCCCGCCAGCGATCCAGGATTCGCCAGCGCGAACTGGCCGAACGACGGGCGATGGCCGAGCAGGGCCTGAAGTTCGTGCGCAAGGAGCTGGTGGCCCTGTGGAACAGCGGTGACCTGGCGCGCGCGGGCTGGCTGGCGCGCACGCTGACCGACGCCCGCACGGTATTGGCTACCGACCGCTGGCGGCTTCGCCACCCCGAAGACTGGTCGCCCGACGAGGCGGCTTCGAGCGTGGGCCAGCGCGTCGCGCCCGGCGTCGAGATCGACTGGCAGCCGGATGCGGAGCTGACCGAGGGCTTCGTGATCGAGGCCGGCAAGGCCCGGGTGGACGCCACCCCGGCCGGGCTGACCGCCAGGGACGAACGGATCGCCGGCGTGCTGCTGGCCCAATTGCCGCGGTTGGACTCCGAGGATCTGAATTCGCCGGCACAGGACAAGGAGACGACGTCATGAGCGGCGCATCGGCAAGAATCGTCCAGGTCGGCGGCCCGGTGCTGCGCGCCGAAACCGACGGCGTATTCCGCAGCAACGAGGCGGTGGAAGTCGGGCATCAACGCCTGATCGGCGAGGTGCTGCGGCTGGACGGCAACCAGATCGTGGTCCAGGTGTTCGAGGAAACCGCCGGCCTGAAACCCGGCGACCCGGTGACCGGCACCGGCAGGCCGCTTTCGGTGCGGCTGGGCCCGGGCTTGCTGGGCGGCATCTTCGACGGGCTGCTGCGGCCGCTGACCGGCTCGGACGAATCGTTCATCGAGCCGGGCTTTACCATCGCCGCGGCCGGACGGGTTCCGTTCACGCCGGTGGTCGAAACAGGCGACGAACTGACCGAAGGCCAGGCGTTCGGCAAGGTGGTGCGCGAAGGCCGGCCCGACCTGCTTTGCATGGTGCCGCCGGGGATCTCCGGCAAGGTCGAATCGATCGCATCGGCCGGCGACGTCGACGAGACCGAGACGGTGTGCAAACTGGCCGAAGAGGACGGGACAAGTCACGAGCTGTCCTGCAGCCAGGTCTGGCCGGTACGCGATCCGCGCCCGGCGCGGCGTCGGTTGCCGGCCAGCGGGCCGCTGATCACCGGCCAGCGCATCATGGACACGCTGTTTCCGGTCGCCCGTGGCGGGCGCGCCGCGCTGCCCGGCGGCTTCGGCACGGGCAAGACCATTCTTCAGCAGTCGGTGGCCAAGTGGTGCGACGCCGACATCATCATCTACGTCGGCTGCGGCGAACGCGGCAACGAAATGGCCGAAGTGCTGCGCGAATTCCCCGAGCTGGAAGACCCGCGCACCGGTCGCCCGTTGAGCGAACGCTCGGTGATCATTGCCAACACCTCCAACATGCCGGTGGCCGCGCGCGAGGCCAGCATCTACACCGGCGTGACGGTGGCCGAGTATTTCCGCGACATGGGCTTCGACGTGGCCATGCTGGCCGACTCGACCAGCCGCTGGGCCGAGGCGCTCAGGGAAATTTCCGGGCGGCTGGGCGAGCTGCCGGCCGAGGCCGGCTACCCGGCTTACCTGGGCAGCCGCAAGGCCGAGTTCTACGAGCGCGCCGGGCGCACCGAGGCGCTGTCCGGCGCGGTGGGCTCGGTCACGCTGATCGGCGCGGTAAGCCCGCCGGGTGGCGACTTCTCCGAGCCGGTCACGCTTTACACCCAGCGCAACGTGCGCTGCTTCTGGCCGCTGGACCGCGAGCGCGCCCGGGCCCGGTTCTACCCGGCCATCCATCCGCTGCAGGCCTATTCCGAGGATGCCGATGAACTGGGCCAGTGGTGGCGCGAGCAGGGTTACCCGGAGTGGGACGGGCATCGCCGCCGGTTGCTGGAACTGCTTGGCGAGCAGGTGCAGCTCGAGCGCATGGCGCGCATCGTCGGCAAGGACACGCTTCCGGCGCCGCAGCAGCTGGCGCTGCTCAACGCCGAGCTGGCCAACGAGGCGTTCCTGCGCCAGTCGGCGATGTCGGACGTCGACGCCTTTTGTACACCGGAACGGCAGATCGCGATGATGCGCACGCTGATGCGCTTCATCGACCGCTCGCATTCCGCGCTGGAAGGCGGCATGACGGTCGCCGGGATTGCCGGGCTGCCGCTGCTCAGGCGCGTGCGCCGGATGGGCGAGGAGATCGGCAACGACGAGGTCGAGCGGTTCGAAAAGCTGCAGGCCGATATCGATGCGGCGCTGGCCTCTTCGGGCGTGGTCGAATCCGGGACCGAATCGAAATCCGAAACCGAAGCCGGGCAGGAGACAGCAACATGAGCATTCTCGCGCAAGACCGGACCCGCGCCGAAATCCGGCTGGAGGACGCGGCACTCAGCCTCGACGGGCCGCTGCTGGTGCTCAAGCGGGAAATCGAGTGCGGCCTGCACGACGCCGTCGAGGTGCTGGACGACAACGGCCAGAGCCGTCTGGGCAGAGTCGTGGCGCTGCGCCCGGACGCGATCGTCGTCGATATTCATGCATCCGGCCGCGATCTTCCGATATCGGGACTGCGTGCGCGATTCCACGGCGCGCCACTGAACTTCGGCGTCGGGCCGGGCCTGCTCGGGCGGATCCTCGACGGCACCGGCGCGCCGATCGACGGCGGCCCGCCGCTGGCGGTGGTCGAGGAACGCTCGGTCAACGGCGCGCCGATCAACCCGGTCGCCCGCGACCTGCCGGTGGACTTCATCGAGACCGGCGTGACGGCCATCGACCTTCTGAATGCGCTGGTGCGCGGCCAGAAGCTGCCGCTGTTCTCCGGCGGGGGCATGCCGCACGACCGACTGGCCATCCGCATCGCCGAGCACGCGCGCCTGCTGGGCGAGCGCGACGAGGCCTTCGCGCTGGTGTTCGCCGGCATCGGCGTCTCGCACACCACCGCCGCGCTGTTCCGGAACGCCATCGAGGAAAGCGGGGCGCTGGAGCGCACGGTCATGTTCCTGAACCTGGCCGACGAGTCCAGCGCCCAACGATTGCTGGCCCCGCGCTACGCGCTGACCGCCGCGGAATACCTGGCGTTCACCGAAGGGCTGCACGTGCTGGTGGTGATGACCGACATGACCAGCTATTGCGAAGCGCTGCGCGAGGTCTCGGCCGGTCACGGCGAGATCCCGGCGCGCAAGGGTTATCCCGGCTACATGTATTCCGACCTGGCCTCGCTGTTCGAGCGCGCCGGGCGCATCCGGGGCTGCAGCGGGTCGCTGACCCAGCTGCCGATCCTGACCATGCCCGGCGACGACATCACCCATCCGATTCCCGACCTGACCGGATACATCACCGAGGGCCAGATCGTGCTCGACCGCGGCCTGCACCGCAAGGGCATAGAGCCGCCGATCGCGGTGCTGCCCAGCCTGTCGAGACTGGTCGACCAGGGCATCGGCGAAGGCTTTACCGACGTCGACCACCCGGCGCTGTCGGCGCAGCTTTACGCGGCATACGCGCGCACCCGGCAGGTGCGACTGCTGGCCAGCGTGGTCGGCGAGGAAGGCCTTTCCGAGGGCGACCGCGCTTACCTGGAATTCGGCGACGCGTTCGAGCAGCGCCTGATCGCCCAGGACGCGCCGCGCAGCCTGGCCGAGAGCCTGGAGATCGGCTGGGACGTGCTGCGAGCACTGCCGGCCGGCGACCTGACCCGGCTCAGCGACGAGCAGCTCGCGCGCCACCACGTGAAATCGACGGAGACCGGCGATGGCTGAAGCCGCCCGCGGTTCCGCCTCGCGCGCCGAGCTGCTGGAGCTTCGGCGCGAGCACGAGGTGGTCGTCGAAGGCCACCGGCTGCTCGACGAGCGCCGGGTGCTGCTTGCGCGCGAACTGCTGGCGCGGTTGAAGGACTTCGATAAACGTTTCGAGGCATTCGCCGATCGCGAGAGACAGGCGCACGCAGCGCTGATCGAAGCCACTGAAAAGATGGGCCTGGAACAGCTCGAGGTCTACCCGCCGCTGGATCTTTCGGCGCTGAAGACGGTTCGCGAAACGGCCCGGTTCATCGGCATCACCTTCGACGGCGCGCGACTCGGCGAGATGCCTGAGCCCAGCCGAGAGCGTGCCCCGGTATTCGAGTCCGAACAGGCCGAAGCCGCCGCCTCGCAGTTCGCCGGCCTGCTCGAAGAAGCCGTGGGCCTGGCCTCCGACATCGCACAGCTGCTCAAGCTCGAAGCCGAATACCGCCGCACCCAGCGCCGCGTCCGCGCGCTGGAGAAAATCCTGCTGCCCGAGCTCGAGGCCGAGCAGAAGGTGCTCGAGAACGCGTTGGAGGAGTTGGAGATCGAGGAGGCGGTGCGGGTGCGGTTGGCGGCGAAAAAATGAAACTGCCGGTTTACGCTTTACGGTTGCACGGTTTACGCAATCAGGCGCTTCGCGCCGATGTTAAGTGCTAGCGAACGACAAAACCGTTGTTGGTTGTTGGTTGTTGGTTGTGTGGGAGGCCCATCCTGGGCCGGTGGTCCAGGCAACCAGGATTCAGGATCTAGGATCCAGAAAAACCGCTTGCCCTTCGTAGCCCGGATAAGCGCGAAGCGTGCATCCGGGGAATGGTGGCCGTGGAAGGCTGGCCCCGGGTGCGCTTCGCTTACCCGGGCTACTGACTGCGAGCGATGATTTCAGGGATGGCGGGCTGGATCATCGCCGGCGAGGCCGGCTCCCACACCCGTAGCGGGCGCGCGGCCACCGACAAAAAGACCAAACGACCAAGCAACAGAATCCGCCCCGTAGGAAATGAAATGGACCCCTCCCAACCTTTCCCCGAGGTTGGGGGAAAATCAACGGTTCTCGAAAACCAGACGATCAGGAGAAGTCCATGCAATATCCTACTATCGGCATCGACACGGCGAAAGACGTTTTTCACATTGTGGTGGCCGATCCGGCGGGGCGGCCGGTCAAGAAGGTCAAGCTCAAGCGCAACAAGCTGGCAGCGTTCATGGCCAACCAGCCTGTCTCGATGGTTTTCCTGGAGTCGTGCGCCGGATCGCATCATTGGGCGCGGGCATTCACTGGATTTGGCCACCGGGTCGAGCAGATCGCCCCGCAGTTCGTCAAGCGCTACCGCAACGGCGACAAGAACGACTTCAACGACGGTCAGGCCTGCATCGAGGCAGGGCTTCGCCCGACGGTACGCTCGGTGGGCACCAAGTCGGTCGAGCAGCAGGAGCTGCAGAGCCTGCAGCGTGCGCGAACGCTGGTGCTGGGCCAGCGCAACGCCGTGGGCAACCAACTGCGCGCGATGCTGGCCGAGTTCGGGGTCGTCGTGGCCCGCTCGATCGGCGCGCTGCGCCGGCGGATCCCGGAGGTCCTCGAAGACGCAGAAAACGAACTGACCGACGGGATGCGGCGGTTGGTGGCCGAGGAGTTCGAGCGCTGGAGAGGACTGGCCGAGCGTGTCGAGGTGCTGAGGGGCCGGATCGAGCGTGGCAGCCGGACGGATGCGAAGATGAAACGGCTGCAGAAGGAGCTTGAAGGCGTGGGCCCGCTGTCGGCGGCGGCGCTGTGGACGGCGGTGGCCGATCCGAAGGCATTTGCCCAGGGCCGGCAGTTCGCGGCCTTTGTCGGGCTGGTGCCACGACAGCATACAACCGGCGATCGGCCGCGCTTGCTGGGCATCCGAAAAGGGGGTCAGAACGAGCTCCGGGCGCTGCTGATCCACGGGGCGCGTGCCGCGATCAGGCATCTTGGTGACAAGACCGACCCGAAGAGTCTGTGGCTGCGCGCGCTGGTCGAGCGGCGCGGCAAGAACCGGGCGGCAGTGGCCCTGGCCAACAAGAATGCACGCCAGGCCTGGGCGATCCTGTGCCAGGCCGCTTGAGGGCCGGCGGCGAGCGGACAGGAACCAAGAGCAAGCAGGCATAGGCACAAAACCGGGAGAAAAACCACCTTTCGATTGCAAAGACTCCGATGAACCATCGGTAGGACCGGCACCGGACGAGCAGCGAGATCGCAGGGCTTATCAGAGCCGCGTAGGAGTGTTGCTCCGGTGAAGCGAATTACATCGTGGCTGGGGGCCATGGAGATGCCCCGAATCAAGAGCCGAATATAAGCGCGCAGTCGTATCCCGATGGAAAATCGAAGTCTTGCAAACCGGGAGGGGTCCATATAAGCGGTCTCCAGGCCGCGAAAAAAACCCGGGAAGATACCTAGACCGGTCGGCACCAAAGACGCCTCCTAAGAAAACCAACAACCAACAACCAACAACCCTATCGTCGTTCCGGAACCGTGAATCCGATTCTGCTTGCTGAAAACTGAAAACTGAAAACTCGCCTTGTTCGCGTAAACCGTAAAGCGTCCAACCGTAAACCGCTTTTACCTAAAACCTAACACCAAACATCATCGCGAAGCGCCTGCTTGAGTAAACCTTAGATTGACGAGCAGCTTGCAAACTCCGAATGAGTGTTCTAATGTTGCTTACGGGGCAATTCGGCCCGAGTAATTCGCCCGGGTCTTGCGGCGAATGCGTTCTGGAGTTTCGATGATGTCAAAACGAATACTGCAATTGGCAGCGTTGTCTGTTCTTTTTTGCTTTTGCGCGTTGGCGCAGGCCGTTCATCTGAGCGATACCGGTCGCGGGGATGCATTGATCGTGCCGTACTGGACCGCCGCCGGCGGCAACGATACGTTGCTTACGGTGCGCAATCACGGCGATGAAGCCACCGCCGCGAAATTCAGGTTGATGGATGCCGACGGTGGCCAGATCGGTGCGTGGAATGTTTACCTGGACGCCCGGGCCACCTACACGCTCACGATGTCGAACGTCAGTGGTCAGCTGTTGATTCTGGACGACCTGAATAATGCCTGCGTCGCGCCGCTCGCGACTGCCTTCAATGGCACCGCCACGACGCGCTCACCGGGGTTCGAGGGCGGTTACATCGAGATCATCGAGATGGGGCGCGCTGCGGACGATTCCGGCACTGAGGCGGCCACCGAATGGCCCGCGTGTGACGAAGTCAACGAGCGGTTGTTTTACGGCATCTGGCTCGACGATCCGAATGCCGGGATACTGCCGCCGGGCGGCGCGCTGAGCGCCTCGGTCTCGCTGATCCACGTCGATGTCGGCGGCATGGTGACCATCGATGCCACGGCGCTTGCCGGTTTCAGCGACGTCCCGCAGCACACTGATCCCGACAGCGACGTGCCCAGCCTGGCCACCCCGCATGATTCAGGCGCCGCGCCCGGAAAGACTCGAAGCCGGACCTGCACCGAGACCGAATGCCGGACCGATGCCTGGGACGTTCCGGTCGAGGCCGTCGCCGCCGTGCTGATGGCCAAGTCGATCGAAGCCGACGTGGTGGTCAATCCCGCCATAGGCGCGAAGGCCGAACTGGTGATCGTCAAGCCGCTGGAGCGTTACAAGCGCCAGGACCAACTGAGCTTTTTTTCCGAACCGAAGCTGCTGTTGCGACGACGAGATGGGACGCGCATCGCTGGTTCGATAATGGGGTGCGTCTGTGTCACGACGTGCTGCGAGCTCCGGGGTTCATGGTTTCCTGTCACTCCGCTTCGAGCAGCGGTCGATGTGGTGACCCTGAACGCCTCGGCTTCCGAAGTGGGTCTGGAGCAGCGTTCTCCGGTTCTTGCTGCTCCGACGATTGCGGAGTTTTCGCTGGACGATCACGACTTCGTAAGCGGCGTCGCACGGCTTTTCTTCGACCAGGGATTTCCGCCGCAAGGCATCATGCCCAGCATCTGCAACGATGACATCTGCATGTCCGGCGAGCCCGTGATGGGTTTTGTAATCCAGCAATACACCAATGGTACGCTGATCGATGCCGACGGCGCCCGGATCTGCGCCAACTATCGAACCGCGGTTGAGTGGACCCGGGAACTGCGCATCCGGGAACGGCCATGACATCGGAAATCACGCAATCGTCCCGCGAGCGGGACAGGGGCAGACCAATGAAGACCATGTTTCTTCGCATCGCCGTTTTCGGCGCGGTTTTTCTTTGCCAGGCGGCGCTCGCCGGGCCTCTCGAGTTGAGCCCCGATCAGCAGGGCGACGCGCTGATCGTCCCGGTCTGGAGCGCCGCCTCGGGCAACGACACGTTGATTACCGTGCGCAACAATTCCGAGTGGGCGGTCGCTGTCAAGGTTCGGGTGATCGACAGATACGGCAGGGAGTTCGCGGCTTTCAACCTGTATCTGAATGACGACGACGCCTGGGCCGGCGCATTGACCGCGTCCGGGGACGGTTCCGTATTGCTTAGCAACGACGGCTCGTGCATGCTGACTGCGGAAGAGACGCCTCCGGACGTCGTCATACTCGAGCCGCCGGGTCCGCGCTTCGGCTACCTGGAGATTGTCGAGATGGCGCGGCTGCCGCAGGACGGTAGCTTGGGAGTAAGCGTGATTACCCGCTGGCCGGATTGCGACGCGCTCGCCGAGCGCTTCGAGACCGGCGAGTGGGCGACCGACCCGGCGGCGGGCCTGATTCCACCGGCCCGGAACACGGGACGAATCAGCGCCAGGGTTCAGATCATCGACGTTGCCGAAGGCGGCATGATCAGCGTCCCGGCGACGGCACTGGAGGGCTTCAGCGATATCGTGCAGCACACGCCGCCCGAGAGCCCGGTGCCGAATCTCTCGACGGCCCACGGCGCGGACACCGATTCAGGTTTGACCGAAAGCCGAGTCTGCACCGGCGCCGAATGCCGGATCTTGGGCTGGGCGCAGCCGGTGGAAGCGGTGGCCTCGGTGCTGCTGACCGGTAGCTTGCGCGGAGACGTCGTGCTGAATCCCGCGATCGGCGGTGTCACCGAACTCGTCGTCACCCGCCCCCTGAAGCGCTACGAGGCATCGGACGAGGAGGGCTTCGCGATCGAGGCGGAGCCCGGTTTTGTGCTGTTCGACCGTGAAGGCGCGTTCGTCGAATCGCAGACCCAGACCGTGCTGCTGTCACCCCCGCCCCCGCCGAAGGCCACCCCGATTTCCATTCCCGGATTCGAAGCCGACGAAGCGGTCGGGATGGTCTCGTTCGACGTGCCCCCTACCGATGTCGGCGGCTTTTGGTCGTCGATTCTCGGGATGTTCCTCATCGGTTCGTTTTCCACAGACGGAACCGGTTTCATCTCCGGGCATGCAGAAATCGGTTTCAGACAGTCCACGGACCAGCAATTGACCTCGCTGGAGGGTGTATCGCTGCGAGGCGAGGCCGCGATCGGACTTGCGGTTCAGCAATTTACCAACGGCGCCCTGGAGCCGGATCCTGAAACGCAGGTCTCGGTCCTGTCGAATTACCGGACCTCGGAGACGATGACAAGACGATAGGGAAGAGCGACGGTTTGCGCGGGCGGCGCTCTGCGCCGGTGTCAGGTGTTAGGTGTTAGGCAAAACCGGGCTGGTATTCGTGGCTGTTTTCCGCCTCGAACCATTTATGGGTGTGGGAGCGGGCCTGGCCCGCGATTGGGATACCCAGAGCGTTTGCGGGCCGATTCATCGCCGGCAAGGCCGGCTCCCACACCTGTAGCAAGCTCCGGGAGTTTTTGAGCATGGATTCCCGGGTGCGCGCCATGCGCTTACCCGGGCTACGAAAGGCAGACGGGTTCCGGCTGTGACCGGTGACGGTCGATTGGCCCAGGATGGGCCTCCCAGAAAAACGCGACAACCCACAACCAGCGACCAGCGACCAAAACCCGGACGCCCGAATGGGTCGCTTGCGTAAACCGTAAAGCATCAGCGTTACCTACAACCTGAAAGGTAAAACCTAAAACCTAAAACCTAAAACCTAAACCCGCCACCCTCAACCAGCGAGTATCCCCACCGCCTTCTTCACCTCGTCCAACCCGCAGGCCCTGCGAACGAAGATTTCGCGAGCCGGCCTGGCGAAGCGCATGGCGGTGAAGCCGGCGCCGAGGGCGTGCTTGCCGAGTTCGCCGAGGGTGCGGGTTTCGTTGATGGCGTGGATGCCGCCGGCGACCAGTACCGAATCGGACCAGCGGCGGCGGGAGTAGCGGGCGAGGCGGTTCGTCGGGTCGTCGTTGGCCTGCTGCCAGCCGTCGAGCGCTTCGAGGAGTGCCGCGACGTCGGCCAGGCCGAGGTTGAGGCCCTGGCCGGCCAGCGGGTGGACGCTTCTCGCTGCGTCGCCGAGCAGCGCCACGCGACCCGAGGCCAGGGGCTTCGACTGGCGGCGGATCAGCGGCAGCGCGTGGCGTTCGCCGGTGGCGGTGAAGGCGCCGAACGGCGGCTCTTCTGCATGCTCGGCCAGCACCTCGAGAAATTCGTCGTCGCCCAGCGCCATGAGCTTGTCGGCTTCGTCGTCGTGCACCGACCAGACCAGGGAAGAGCGTCCCTCGGGCAACGGCAGCAGCGCCAGCGGGCCCAGGTCGGTGAAGCGCTGCCAGGCCGTTCCCGGATTCGACTGCTCGGTGTCCAGGTGCGCGACGATGGCGCGCTGGTTGTAGTGGTGCGTGGTCACGTCGATGCCGGCGGCCGAGCGTACCCGGCTCTTCGCGCCGTCGGCGCCCAGCAGCATTCGGCCGGCAAGCGTCTGCCCGTCGGCCAGCACGACCGTGACCTCGTCGTCTTCGATGGCCATGTCCTGCACGTCGGCCGGCGCAAAGACTGAAATGCGGCGGCGCTTCTGCAGCTCCTGCCAGAGCGCCTGGTCGAGTTCGGGCAGTTCGGCGATCCAGCCCAGCGCGGCCAGGCCGTGCTCGGTGGCGCGAAAGCGCACTTCGCCTTTTCCGGCGACGACCTGCATGTCGGCGTAGGCGGCGATGCGCGCGGGGCGCACGTGCCGCCAGGCGCCGAGGGCTTCGAGCAGCCGCTTTGAGCCGGGGCTGACCGCGACCACGCGCGGGTCCAAAGGCGCATCTTCGGGATGCTCGGAAGGCTTCTTGCGATCGATCAGGGCGACTTCGCGGCCGGTGCGCGCCAGCGCGAGCGCGGCCGCCGCGCCGACCGTGCCGCCGCCTATGACGATTGCGTCGAATGTTTCGTTGTCTGACATTGGAATTCCCGGTGACGTAGGACTTTCAGCTATGCCTGAAGGCTAGCCACAGACTACACAGATTGACACACATATTTGTTTTCCTGCCTACGTAAAAGCGTCAGCCACCATTTCAGAAAGGCTTTTCTAGCCGCGGATCCACGCGGATGAACCCGGATAAAAAGCGAATGATTGACCACGATGGGAAATATGCCGGGGAAATGTTTTTTGCCGATGTGGCGTCATGCCTGTGCTGCATTACGTTCTCTCTTTTTGATTTTCCATCCGCGTCTTTCCGCGTGAATCCGCGGCAAAAAAAGCGGATTCCCGATTCACCCAACTGGTCAACGCTCGCGCGCGAGGCTGGGGACCGGTTCTCGGAAGCCCATGGCCGAGGTGACGAGGCGGCGCCTCAGGCCCGGTAGCAGCGCGTGCGCGGCCAGGCCCAGGCCGGTGCCGATGCGAAACGGCAGGCTGGGGTTGGAAAACGCGCGCGCCAGCGTGTCGGTGTAGCGAACGGTGTCGGCCTGGTCGGACTTGCGTGCCTGGACGTAGCGCGCCATCCAGACCGGCGCGCCGGGGTCGTGCGCGTCGGCCAGCACGTCGATCAGCCCGGCCACGTCGCGCAGGCCCAGGTTGAAGCCCTGGGCCGAGACCGGGTGAATGGTGTTGGCCGCGTTGCCGATGCAGACCACGCGCCGGCCGATGGGCACCGGGGTGCGCAGCAGCTTGAGCGGATACCGGGCCCGCTTGCCGGGGCGCGAGAACTTCCTGAAACCGGTCGCGGCGCGCTGTTCGAGCTTCGCGATCAGTTCGTCGTCGCTCCATGCCATGGCCTTGTCGATGCGCTCGGTCGAGCCCACCCAGACCGCGCCGTAGCGGCCTTCGGGTTGCGGCAGGAAGGCCAGCGGGCCCTCCGGCGTGAAGCGCTCGTGCGCGGTGTCGTTCGAGGCGGGCTCGGCCATCACGTTGAAGATCATCGCCGACTGGCGATAGTCGTGCAACGTCGAGGCGATGCCGGCGGCCTGCCGTACGCTGGAACCGGTGCCGTCGGCGGCCACCAGCAGCCACGTCCGTATCTGCGTGCCGGAGGCGAGTCGGATCGAGACCTCCTGGTTGTCGTCGTCGACGTGGAACGTTTCCAGCCGCTCGGGGCAATACTCGGTGATGCCTTCGGTCTGGCCCAGGCAGGTCAGCAGCCGGTTGCCCAGCTCGCGTGCGACGACCACCGCGCCGAAGTGATCCAGGGCGTGCTCGGCGGCGTGCAGGCGGACGTGGCCGAAACCGTGGGCCCGGGTGACGTCGATGTGGCGGATCGGGCAGCGCGGCAGGCTGTCGTCGAGGATGCCCAGGTTGGCCAGGATGTTCAGCGAGGCGCGGTTGATGACCAGGGTTCTATCGTCGTAGCTCGGCTGGTGGTCGGCGCCGCGGTCTATCGCCTCGATGATCGCCACGTCGAATCAGGCGCGGGCCAGGCCGACGGCCAGCGATGCGCCGGCCATCCCGCCGCCGGCGATGACGATGTCGTGTTGGTGTTCGGTGTTCATGACTGCTGACTCATGACTGCATCAGTGCCTCGATGTCGTCGGCCGACGCCGGCACGCTGCCGGTGAGATTCTCGGGGTCGCCGTCGGTCACGCGGATGTCGTCTTCTATGCGCACGCCGATGTTGCGGAACTCGGCAGGAATGTCGTCGTCGTCGCCGATGTAAAGCGCCGGCTCGACCGTGGTGACCATGTTCTTTTCCAGCACCCGCGAGTGGCCGTCGATGCGGTAATCGCCGACGTCGTGCACGTCCAGGCCCAGCCAGTGGCCGGTCTTGTGCATGTAGAAGCGCTTGTAGGTTTCCTGCTCGAGGTTGTCCTCGAGCTTTCCGGACAGCAGGCCGAGATCGATCAGGCCCTCGGTCAGCACCCGGCAGGCGGTTTCGTGGAAGTCGTCGAACGCGTTACCCGGGCGCACCCTGTCGATGGCCGCGTGCTGCGCGGCCAGCACCAGGTCGTGGACCTTGCGCTGGGCCGGCGTGAAGCGACCCGACACCGGGAAGGTGCGCGAGATGTCGGCGGCGTAGCCATCGTACTCGCAGCCGGCGTCGATCAGCACCAGGCCGTCGTCGGGCAGCGGCTGGTCGTTGGCCACGTAATGCAGCACCAGCGCGTTGCGGCCGCCGGCGACGATCGGCAGGTAGGCCGGCGGGCAGCCGTTGCGCGTGAACTCGTGCATCAGCTCGGCAGTCAGGTCCGGCTCGCCCAGGCCGGGGCGGCAGACCTGCATGGCGCGGCGGTGCGCGGTGGCCGATATCTTCGCCGCGCGCCGCATCGCCTTGAGCTCTTCGGTGGACTTGAACAGCCTGAGCTCGTGCAGCACGTGATCGAGCGCGATGAATTCTTCCGGGCCGCGGGCGTTGCGCTTGAGCTTCCTGAGCTGGTTGCGCCAGCCGATCACCTGGCGGTCGAAGGCCGGATCGCGACCCACCGAGTGGTAGATGTGATCGCGGTCTTCCATCAGGCCGGGCAGGATCTCGTCGAGATCGGCGATCGGGAAGGCGTCGTCCAGGCCGAGCCGTTCGCGCGCGCCGTCCAGCCCCAGCCGGGGGCCGTCCCAGCGTTCGCGTTCCGGGTCGCGTTCGCGGCAGAACAGGATCTGCTCGCCGGTCTCGCGCCCCGGAATCAGCACCAGCACGGCCTCGGGTTCGCTGAAGCCGGTCAGGTACAGGAAGTCGCTGTCCTGGCGGAACGCGAACATGGCGTCGCCGTTGCGCAGCTGTTCGCGCGCGGCCGGCACGATGATGATGCTGTCGGGCTCGGCGAGGTCCATCAGGTGCCGTCGCCGGCGGGCCAGGGTCTTGTTGCTTGCCGTCATGGGGGTGGTTTCGCCTCGACTACGCCGGCTTGCGCAGGCCTTCCTCGCGCAGCAGCAGGGTGGCCACCCGCACGAATTCGCTCAGCTCGGTAAAGGCCTGTTCCTGCTCCTCGTCGTCGGCTTCCGGGTCGGTGCCGGCGCGCGCGATCTGTTCGAGCAGCCGCAGCGCTTCGCTCGAATCGGGGTTTTTCAGCTTCGCTGCGCCGGCGCCGAACCCGGCCAGGAACCCGCTGACCCACGACCCCAGGCACCGGGTCCGCTCGGCCAGCGGTCGGTCGTCGGTGGGCAGCAGCGGCTTGAAATCCATGTCCGGGGACGCCAGCTCGCTGCGCAGCGTACTGATCGCCGGCCCCAGGTCGTCCTGGATACGCGACGAGTTCCAGTCGCCGACCTGCAATTGCGCAAGCTGGTCGGCCAGCTCGGAGTCCGATTGGCGCGGCCCGCCGGCCAGCAGGCCGATGACCACGCCGTGGGTCTCGGCGATGCGCGCCGGTTCCTTGTCGGCGGCCAGCGCCAGCAGCCAGGCCAGCTTCGATTCGTTGTTGTCCATTTACGACTCGGCTCGGGATGTCTTAAGTAATCCTCAATGGTAGCACCGGGGGCGTATTGCCGAGGTTTGCGCGCCCGCCGCGAACCGCCCCGGCGCCGACCCGAATCGGCCGCGAGGCGTGTCGGGCCAGGTCGCGACCGGCGCGGAATCGAGACGCACTTGTTAAAGCGGGTCACAAAGCTCTATCATTGGCTTGAATTTCCACCAGATTGAAGTCGTCGGCATGAGCACTCAACAAGTCAGCCGGGCGCTCGACAGGATCGAGGCCAGCATGAACAGCCTGCAGTCCCGGGTCGCGGAGCTCGAGCGTGAGAACAAGTCGCTGCTCGCTCGCCAGGAAGCCCTGGTGGCCGAGCGGGCCGGGCTGGTCAAGCGCAACGAAGAGGCCCGCAACCGGGTCGAATCGATGATCGAACGTCTCAAATCTCTCGAGAGTGCAGGTTGATGGCTGTATCCAATCGACTCGCCACGAGCAGCCCATGAGCAATCCGGAGCCCGAAATGGTCACGGTGCGGATTCTCGACCGCGAATACCAGGTCGTGTGCACACCCGGCGAACGCAAGGGGCTGATGGAAGCCGCGCTCTATCTCGACGCCCAGATGCGCGAAATACGCAAGGGCGGCAAGCTCAGTTCGGTCGAGAAGATTGCGGTGATGTGCGCGCTGAATTTTTCCGACGAACTGCTCAAGCTCAGGCAGAAAAGCGTCGATCGCAGCGAGCAGGTCGACCAGCGCATCCTGGACCTGGCGGCACGCCTGGACGACGTCTCGTCCACCGCCACGGAAGCCTGACGGGGCGCTTCCGGCGCCTGAATGCCTCACTTCGCGGCGCGTCACAGCAACGTTGAATCTGTTGGTGTATAGTCTGACTCATGGTGCTCTCTGCGGTGTTCGCCAGTGAGATCGCATTATGCCTTGTCCCTACTTTTTGACCTTGGGACAGCAACTTTCGGCGCCGGTGTGCACATTCGTTCTGCGAATAGCCTGAAGGCCCGAAGAGCTCTCCCACCTGAACCTCTGGTTCAAGGTCACCGATCTTGCAGCGGCATTTGCGGAGAGCACCATCCTCTTTTCCGCAATTCCGGCACCGCCTTGGGATTTCCGTGACCGATCCGACCCAGGACCGCAAGGCCGAGTTGAGAACCCGACTGCTCGACACCCGCGCGGGCCTCCATCCGCACCAGCGCCTGCGCGCCGACCGCCAGATATGCAGCCACCTCCTGAGACTGCTGGGCGACCGGGATTATGTCGACGTGGCCGCGTTCATGCCTTTTCGCGGCGAACCCGACCTGACCCCGGCGATGGAAGCGCTGAGCGAAGCGGGACGACGCATCTGGCTGCCGGTCGTGGATGGTCCGGCCATGACGTTTCGGCGCTGGCGGCCGGGACTGAAGATGGCGCCCAACAGGTTCGGCATCCCCGAGCCGGCCGAGGGTCGCGAGTGCGAGCCCGAACGCCTGGAGCTCGTGCTCACCCCGCTGGTCGCTTTCTCCGGCAACGGCACGCGCCTCGGAATGGGCGCCGGCTTCTACGACAAGACGTTCGCGTTCGCCCGCAAGAACCCGACCGCCGGCCCGTGGATGGTGGGTGCGGCCTACGCGCTCCAGCAGGTCGACAGCCTGCCGTCCGAGCCGTGGGACGTGCCGTTGGGCGGTGTGATTACGGAGCGGGGGTTGCAGGTGTTTCGGGAATAGAAGCCATCTCAACGCTACTGCGTTTCTGACAGGCGCTGTTTTAGGTTTTAGGTTTGGTAATTCCTAACCAAACTGTACCGGTTTTAGTTCGATTTTGGTTGCATCTATGGATTTCATCAAGTTCATCACAAGCGGCACCAGGTCCTCGTTTCGATGGTTGAATCGGAATGCGACTTCGCCGAGATACAGATGAAAATAGCGCTGCGGAACACCTCGATAGGGATATAGCCAATGCTTGGCATAGCTCCAGAAACCTTCGATGCCGTTGATGTGTTCGCGCCCTTTGGGTCGACCTTTTTCCTTGCGGATGACAATGTGGCTGCCGCGCATGCGAAGCGACGTGTAGGCTTGCCACTCGTCGGTGTAGTAGAGACTGCCCGGCGTCGTCTGAGTGACGACTTTCTCGATAATTTCTCGATGGTTACGTGCGCCGATCGGCGAGACGCAGACGACCCCGTTACGCTTGAGTATGCCGAAGACGATGACCTTTCCAGCTGCACCCCAACCCCGCAGGCCGGGACGGTGCCCGCCGAAGGTGGTCTCGTCGAGTTCGAGATGACCGAACAGGGGTTCACGCAGGTTCTCGGCGTATGCACAGGCCGCCCGGGCCAGACGGTAGAAGCGCTCGGCTGCCGGTGCGCTGACCTGGACTCTGAAGCGCAAGCGGTAGACCGGCACACCGAATACGAAGCACTCCAGAAGCCTGGCTTTGGTCGCCTCAGGCAGGCGGCTGAGATCCCAGATTTTG
>PBLG01000013.1 GCA_002722315.1 Lysobacterales bacterium
TCGGGGCTCACCGTTGCGCTGCCTTGCCAAGATCGTCGGTCCTTTGCCGGCCGATGGATTCCTTATCGGCGCTATGGTGAGGGGTGGGACGATATCTCCTACTGTCTGTACCTGATGGCCAGAAGGCGTCTCAGTCCCTCCACCCCGACAGGTCCCTTTTTAGACCTGCGTGGAAGAACATACAAGGCGTCTCCAGGCGCCGACGGCTCTACCCCGATCGCGGCCTGGAGACCGCTCCTACAAGACATATCGGGCAACGTCACCAAGCCCGCCACCGGGCAAGAACACCAACCGTAACCAGGCCACCACCAGCCCTCACCACCCCACACTGGAACCCATTTCAGCATCCCCGACAGACCGTTACCAGCACAATCGAGGCGACCCCGCTCCGATAAAGATCGAAGCCGGAATCCCGTCGTCACCCGCAAGCCGAGAGACCGTTCCGCACGGGCAAGAAGATCTCGAAACAAAGCCCGATGCCACACACCAAACCCCCAGGCCCCTCCGACCCGCACCTCGAACAGCTGCCGCCTGTAAAGCGCATTTTTGGTTACTTTTTTTGCAACCGAAAAAAGTCACTCGCCCGCAAGCGCGCAGCGCGGGGCGAAACGGCTTTTGACGTTGAATCAAAGAAGAAGCCGCCGGCACCCGGCCAGGGTGCACTCATCATTGCGTGCCGAGAGGGCATTGAAAGTCGAAATCGAAAGGCGCGGCGCCCGCCGACGCCCCTCTTGGCCTTACCATGACAGCTGGCCTCCAGCATTCGCCGCGCTTGCTCCTCACCTCGCTGCACATCGAGAATTTCCGCAACCTGGACTCGGCTTCGCTGGAGCCCCTGCCCGGGCTGAACTGGCTGTTCGGCGAGAACGGCGCCGGGAAGACCAGTGTGCTGGAGGCAATTCACGTCCTGGCGCGTGGCCGGTCGTTCCGGGCCAACAGCATTTCACCCCTGATCCGCGACGGCGCCCGGGAGCTGAGAGTCGTGGCGCGCACGGCCAACCCCGAGGCACGAGCCGGGGTGGAGCGAAGTGCTTCGGAATGGACCGGCCGGATCAATCGTCAGCCGACGACGAAGATGAGCGAGTTCGCCCGGTTGCTGCCGCTGGTGCTGGTCGATCCCGAGAACCACGCGCTGGTCGAGGGGGCCCCGGCGATCAGGCGCAGTTTCCTGGACTGGGGATTGTTCCACGTGGAACAGTCCTATCTTTCGGACTGGAAACGCTATAGCCGTTTGCTGCGGCAGCGCAATGCGGCGCTGCGTACGCAAGCCGCACCCGCACTTCTCCAGGCGCTGGAGCAGCCGATGGCTGAGGCCGCCGCTGCGGTCGAGGCTTTGCGGGCACGCTATGTTTCGGCACTGCAGGCCGGATTGGCGTCGCTGGAATCCGAGCTGGAATTCCATGTCGATACCATCGCACTCTCTTACCGCCCGTCTGCGCATACGGCTGAGGAATACCTTGCCCGGTGGCTCGAGACCCGGGACCGCGACCTCGAGCAAGGGTTTACCCGAGACGGCCCTCATCGGGGCGACCTGTCGATTCGAGCCGGCGACCGTATGGCCGCGCCGCGGCTGTCGCGCGGTCAGATGAAGCTGGTTGCCCTGATGCTGAAGCTCGCGCAAATGGGGCTGGCCAGCAGCGCTGATTGCGAACCGGTCCTTCTGCTTGACGATCCGGTGTCCGAGCTCGATGGTTACCACCTTGATCGGCTTCTGACGTGGCTGCGGGTCCAGCCGAACCAGGCCTGGATTACCGCGGTTGCCCGCACCGAGGATGCCGGGGCGGGACTGTTCCACGTGGAACAGGGAAAAATCCTGCAGGTGTTATAATCAGCAGTGGTAATTCAATCCGAAAATTCAGTGAAGTATCGAGGCGTTGCACTTCACCCGCAGGTTGCGCCCGAATTATCGATTCCCATAGCTGAACCCTGGCGCTCGGCGCCTTCCGAACGGACTCGCGCATGACCGAAATCGAAACCTACTCATCCGACAGCATCAAGGTACTCAAGGGCCTGGACGCCGTTCGCAAGCGCCCCGGCATGTACATTGGTGATACCGACGACGGGACCGGCCTGCATCACATGGTCTTCGAGGTGGTCGACAATTCCATCGACGAGGCCCTTGCCGGCCACTGCGACAAGATTACCGTCCGCCTGCATCCCGACGGTTCGGCCAGCGTCACGGACAATGGTCGCGGCATTCCGGTCGACATGCACCACGAGGAGGGCAAGTCCGCCGCCGAAGTGATCATGACGGTCCTCCACGCCGGCGGAAAATTCGACGACAATTCCTACAAGGTTTCAGGCGGCCTGCACGGCGTCGGCGTTTCGGTGGTCAACGCCCTTTCCGAGCGCCTGGACCTGGTGATCCACCGCCAGGGCAAGCGCTGGACCCAGACCTACAGCATGGGCGTGCCCGAATCGCCGCTGGAGGCGACGTCGGACAGCGAGCAGACCGGCACGGAAATCCGCTTCCTGCCCAGCCGCCAGATCTTCACCGACGTCGAGTTTCATTACGACATCCTGGCGCGCCGCCTGCGTGAACTGAGCTTCCTGAACTCCGGCGTCGCGATTGAACTGATCGACGAGCGCACCGACAAGCGCGACTTGTTCGAATACGAGGGCGGCATTCGCTCCTTCGTCGAACACCTGGGCGCGAAGAAGTCGCCGCTGCATCCCAACGCCCTGCATTTCGAGGCCGATAGCAACAACATTACCGTCGAGGCAGCGCTGCAGTGGACCGATGCCTACCAGGAAAGCGTCTACTGCTTTACCAACACGATTCCCCAGCGCGACGGCGGAACGCATCTTGCCGGATTCCGAGCCGCGCTGACCCGCACGCTCAACAGCTATATTGAGGAAAGCGGCCTGGCCAAGAAGGCCAAGGTCCAGGTGACCGGCGACGACTGCCGCGAAGGCCTGATTGCCGTGCTTTCGGTGAAAGTGCCCGACCCCAAGTTCTCGTCCCAGACCAAGGACAAGCTGGTCTCAAGCGAAGTCAAGGCCGCGGTGGAGGCCACCCTGGCCGAGCAGCTCAGAGATTTTCTCCTTGAAAATCCACAGGACGCGCGGTCGATAGCGTCCAAGGCGATCGAGGCGGCGCGGGCCCGCGAGGCGGCGCGCAAGGCTCGCGACATGACTCGTCGGAAAGGCGTCCTCGACATCGCCGGCCTGCCGGGCAAGCTGGCCGACTGCCAGGAGAAGGATCCCGCACTTTCCGAATTGTTCATCGTGGAGGGCGACTCCGCGGGCGGCTCGGCCAAGCAGGGGCGCAATCGAAAATTCCAGGCCATTCTGCCGCTCAAGGGCAAGATCCTGAACGTGGAGAAGGCGCGCTTCGACAAGATGCTGGGATCGGCCGAGGTCGGGACGCTGATAACAGCGCTGGGCACCAGCATCGGCAAGGACGAGTTCAATATAGACAAGCTGCGCTACCACCGCATCATCATCATGACCGATGCCGACGTGGACGGTTCGCATATCCGCACGCTACTGCTGACGTTCTTCTACCGCCAGATGCCCGAGTTGATCGACCGCGGTTACGTCTATATCGCCCAGCCGCCGCTCTACAAGATCAAGCAGGGCAAGCAGGAGTGGTACCTGAAGGACGAGAACGAACTGGTGCGCTACCTGATCGACCGCGCCCTGGACGGAGCCCGTCTGCTTCCCGGCAACGAGCAGCCGCCGGTGCACGGGCACGCGCTCAATACGCTGCTGACCGACTTCCACACCGCCAGCCTGGCGGCGCGTCGGCTGGAGCGCCGTCACGATGCCACGGTAATAAACCAACTTGTTGATTTTGAACCATTTGCACTGGATTCAAGCTTTGATCGGGAAGGCTGGATGGAGCGCTTCAGGGCCCGCCTGGAGGCCGCATCGCCGGCGGGCGTGCGCTGGACGCTGACCGGGTTGGAAAACGGCGGGCTGGTCGTCAGCCGGGTCAGCCAGGGCATCAGCCAGGACACCGTGCTGGACGCTGCATTCTTCCAGGGCAGCGAATACCGCGCCATGGCCCGGATCGGCGCCTCGGTCCACGATCTGATCGGCGAGGATGCGCGCATCGAGCGAGGCAATCAGCAGCACCCGGTGCGCCGTTTTTCCGATGTGTATCACTGGCTGATGGAGGAAAGCAAGAAGGGCCGCAGCATCCAGCGCTTCAAGGGTCTGGGTGAAATGAACCCCGATCAGCTCTGGGAAACGACGGTCAATCCGGAGACCCGACGCCTTCTGCGGGTCACCATCGAGGACGCCGTGGCGGCCGACGCCATCTTCGCCACCCTGATGGGCAACGAGGTGGAGCCGCGCCGCGAATTCATCGAGACCAACGCGCTGAACGTCGCCAATCTCGACATCTGAGGCCAGGAGCCTTCCAACGAACAACTCTGCGCGCCGGTGCAGGGTTGTTCAGAGGTTTCACCGGCCCGCCGCGCGAGAGGTTTATTTCGCGGCCCGGTATTCCTTCAGCAGATTTTCCAGCGCGGTCCTGAACTGCGCCTGGCCGTCTATGCGCTCCAGCGATCCGATCACGCCTTCCAGCGCGTCGGCGATCTTGCCGGGCTTGACGATCGCGTGGATGTTTTCGAGCTTGCAGTCGTAACGGTTGGCCACGTCGGCCATGTTGCGCTGGTACTGGCGCTTGCGGCCGAACAGGCCCACGTCCAGGTAGATGATGGCGTCCAGCGCCCCGCCGGCGCGCCTGACTTCGGCCTCGATGTCGGCCTGGCGCATGAACGCCCGATCGACCCGGTTCCGGGTCGGCGTCCAGCGGTCCGGACGCGCCGCTACCAGCACCAGCGGCCGCTCGACCTGCTTGAGGTCGGATACCAGCGGCAGCCAGCGGGCCCGCCCCGGATCGTCGGCGCTCCCGAGCAGCTCGGCCTCGATGAGCAACGGGGCTTTCATGCCCGTCCGAGCTTCGCCACGTCGGCGATGCGCAGGAACAGCGCCCGCAAGCGGCTCAGGAGCGAGAGCCGGTTTGCTTTCAGCGAATCGTCGTCGACCATGACCATGACATCGTCGAAAAACTTGTCCAGTGCCGGCCTGAGCCCCGCCAGGCGTCGGAGCACGGCCGGGTAATCGCGCTCGGAGAGGAGCTGGTCGATGGCACCCTCGGCCTGGATAACTTCTTCGAAAAGCCGCTCTTCTGCATCTATTTGAAGCGAATTAGCGTCGATCTCCGGGATCTCTATGTCACCGGCCTGTTCCAGTAGATTGGCTGCGCGCTTGTTGGCCGCGATCAGGCTTTCGACTTCCGGATCGTCGGCAAACGCCTGAACCGCCAATGCCCGGTCGACGAAGTCGGCCACGGTGCCATCGGCCCCCGCGGTGACCGCGTTCAGCGTATTGGTGTCGATGCCGCGCTCGGTCAGGTGCGAGCGCAAACGCTCGTACAGGAATCGGCGGATTTCGTCGCGGTCTTCGTCGGACACCGGCAGCTGAGCCTTCAACGCGTCGGCGGTCCTGTGGATCAGTTCGTCGAGCGACAGCGGGCAGCGCGACTGCTCGAGGATTCTCACGACCGCCAGCGCGGCGCGCCTGAGGGCGAACGGGTCCTTGCCGCCCTTGGGTTTCTTTCCGGCGGCGAACACCCCGACCAGCGAGTCCATTCGGTCCGCGACCGCCAAAGCGCGTCCGGCCGGGTCTTCCGGCAACGCATCGCCGGCGTGACGCGGCAGGTAGTGCGACTGGATGGCGACGGCAACGGCCTCGGGCTCGCCGTCGGCCTGCGCGTAATAGCGCCCCATGATGCCTTGCAGTTCGGGAAACTCTCCGACCATCTCGGTCAGCAGGTCGCACTTGGACAGCAGCGCGGCCCGGGCGCAGTCGGCGGGGTCGGCAGAGAACGCCGGCGCCAGCGCGGCGGCCAACTCCTGCAGTCGGCCGGCCTTGTCGGCCAGCGAACCGAGCCGCTCCTGGAACAGCATTTCACCCAACCGTTCCATGCGATCGGCCAGCGGGCGCTGCCGGTCCTGCTCATAGAAGAAGCGGGCGTCGGCCAGCCTTGGACGAATCACGCGCTCGAAGCCGTGAATCATCAGCTCGGGCTGCTCGCTCTCGATGTTTGCCACGGTAATGAAGCGCGCCGCCAGCTCTCCATCGGCGCTGAACAGCGGGAAAGATTTCTGGTGTTCCCGCATCGAACTGATCAACGCCTCGGCCGGCACTTCAAGAAAACCCTCGTCGAACGAGCCGACCACCGCGACCGGCCACTCGACCAGTCCGGTGACCTCGTCCAGGAGCGCGGATTCCGCCTGGGTCGCAAGCCCCGCCGACTCGGCGCAGGCCCTGACCTGCTCGGCAATCCGCTTGCGGCGCTGGTCGTAATCGGCCACGACGAAGGCCTGGCGAAGCACGCGCTCGTAGTCGCCGGCCCGCTCGATGGCGTGCGCGCCGGCGGCGTGGATTCGATGACCGCGGGTCTCGCGTCCGGCCTCGAGGCCGAACAGGGAAACCGGCACCACCTGGTCGCCGTACAGCACCACCAGCCAGCGCACCGGGCGCAGGAACCTGTCGCTGCGGTCCGACCAGCGCATGCTTCGCGCACCGGCCATTTCACGGACGACCTTGTCGAGCATCTCGGGTAACAGTTCGGCAAGCGACCGCCCGGGCTCGTCGATTTCCGCGTACAGCCAGCGACCCTGTTCGTTTTCCAGGCGGTCGAGTTGATCCACGGCAAGCCCGACGCTGCGGGCGAAACCTTCCGCTGCCCGGGTCGGGTTGCCTTCGGCATCGAACGCGGCTTTTTCCGCCGGACCCTTGCGTTCGAGTCTGCGGTCAGCCTGGCGCGGCGCGATGCCCTCGCCCACGATCGCCAGGCGCCTCGGGGTCGCCAGCCAGCGCAGCCGGCTGTCGGATTCCATCAGGCCGGCATCGGCAAGTTGTTTGTGCATGCCGGTCGCGAGCATCTCCGCCTGGCGCACCAGCGACTTTGCCGGCAATTCCTCGCAGCCCAGTTCGATGAGCAAGGTATCGGTCATGCCGCCACTCCCTTCTTACCGCCAACCGGAAAGCCGAGCGACTCGCGACGGGCGTAATAGGCTTCGGCCACCATCCGCGACAGGTCGCGAATGCGAAGAATGTAGCGCTGTCTTTCCGTGACCGAGATGGCCTGGCGCGCGTCCAGCAGGTTGAACGTGTGCGACGCCTTCAGTACCTGGTCGTAGGCTGGCAGCGGCAGGTCGTCTTCGACCAGGCCGCGTGCCGATTTCTCGGCATTGTCGAACGCATCGAACAGCGCGCGGGTATCGGCCTTTTCGAAATTGTAGGTCGACTGCTCGACCTCGTTCTGGTGGAACACGTCGCCGTAGGTGACGACGCCGTTAGGGCCTTCGGTCCAGACCAGGTCGTAGACGCTCTCCACGCCCTGGATATACATCGCCAGCCGCTCCAGCCCATAGGTGATCTCGCCCATTACCGGTCGGCATTCGAGCCCGCCGGCCTGCTGGAAATACGTGAACTGCGTGACTTCCATGCCGTTGAGCCACACTTCCCACCCCAGACCCCAGGCGCCGAGCGTCGGTGATTCCCAGTTGTCCTCGACGAACCGGATATCGTGAACTTTCGGGTTGATCCCGACCGCCTCCAGCGAACCCAGGTAGAGCTCCTGGAAATCCAGCGGCGAGGGTTTCATGACCACCTGGTACTGGTAGTAGTGTTGCAGCCGGTTCGGATTCTCGCCGTAGCGCCCGTCGGTGGGCCTGCGGCAGGGCTGGAGGTATGCGGCGTTCCACGGCTCCGGGCCGATGGCGCGCAGGAAAGTGGCCGGATGAAACGTGCCCGCACCGACCTCGAGATCCAGTGGCGCGGTCAGTACGCAGCCCCTGTTCGACCAGTAATCGTCCAGCGTGCGGATGAAATCCTGAAAATTCACGGGTTTGACGCCAATTCAATGCGAATCGGCAAGTATACCTTTGGTCTCGAGCGGGGTCAGCAGGCCGGCCCTTCCCGAACCGGCTCGCCCTGGCGCGGATCATCGATAAAATCTTGATTAGAAAACCCGGATGTAGTCGGTGTAAGCTATCGGTCGGCACACCGTGAGCCGAACCGGGAGCGGATTCCCAGGCGGGGATTCAAGGCATTAACGCTGCGTGCGGCAGCATGGGCCGATCGAAATGTCGGATTCAACCGAAATCATCACCGCGGAGGTCATGAGCGCGCTGTTCGATCGGGCAACCGTTTCGGCCTGGATCATCGATGCAGACGAAACCATTCTCCTGGCCAACGACGCGGCGGCCGAACTCACCGGTTACGCCATCGAGGAGTTGACAGGCCAACCGGTGAGCATGCTGATGCCGCCCGAGCTCGGCGCGTCTCATGCCGAACACATTCACTCTTTCCTGGCCCGTCGCGGCCGATCAAGCATCCTCGGACAGGTGCGGGAATTCGAAATCCTGCGCAAGGACGGCAGCGCGGTCGACATCGAGCTGAAGGCTTTCGAACTGCCAGGCGCTCCCGACGGGAGACCACTGTTCGGCGCATTCATAAGCGACAACACCGCGCACAAGAACGTGGAGGCCGAAATGGCGCGGATGGCCCGCAAGGATTACCTTGCCGGTTGCCTCAACCGCCTCGGTTTCATGGAGCGCGCCCACGAGGAACTGTCGCGCGCACGGCGGAGCGGGCGAATGTTGTCGTTGATCGTCATGGATATCGATCGCTTCAAGCGCATCAACGACTCGCAGGGCCACCAGGGGGGCGACAAGGTACTCTCCGAACTGCTCGTCGCACTGGGCGACACGCTGCGACTGCACGACGTGTTCGGCCGAGTCGGCGGCGAGGAATTCTTCATTCTCCTGCCGGAAACCGACATTTCCGAGGCCGCCCTCGTGGCTGAAAGGCTGCGGCGGGCGCTGGAACAGCACGCCTTCATCTGCAACGGAAGGACGGTGCCGGTGACGGCCAGTTTCGGCTGCGCCTCGCTGCGCGCAGATGACGACCTCGATCGCCTGATACAGCGCGCCGATCGCAGGATGTATCTGGCCAAGAACGCCGGCCGCAACCGCGTGGTCGCGGTCGACGTCGCCGCCGCCGGCCAGGAGACCGAATCGCCGGAGCGGCATTCGGTAAACCGCTCGGGTACCCGCTCCAGATCCTGAGTCGATCGTCTGCGCGGACCGGGCTCCGCGCAGGGTTGTTCAGAGTTTCCTTAACGTCTCAGCGTATTCATGTCGATGACGAAGCGGTAGCGCACGTCCGATTTCTGCATTCGCTCGTAGGCCTCGTTGATGTTCCGGATGTCGAGCATCTCGATATCGCAGACGATGTCGTGTTCGGCGCAGAAATCCAGCATGGCCTGGGTTTCGGGCAGCCCGCCGATCAACGAGCCGGCGACGATGCGACGCCGCAACACCATGGCCGCGGCGTCCAGCGGCGGCTCGATCGGCTCGAGCAGCCCGACCAGGATCAGCGTGCCGCTGTGCTTGAGCGCATTCAGGTACGGGTTGAAGTCGTGCTGGACCGGCACCGTGTCGAGAATGTAGTCGAACGTGTTGGCAACAGCCTCCATCTGGTCGCTATCGGTCGAGATCACGACTTTATGGGCCCCTTGCTTCATCGCCTCTTCGCGCTTGCTTTCCGAGCGCGTGAACAACGTCACTTCGGCACCCATGGCGCGCGCGAACTTCACGCCCATGTGGCCCAGCCCGCCCATGCCGACGACCGCAACCTTGTCGCCTTCGGCCACGCCGAAGTACTTCAGCGGCGAATACGTGGTGATGCCGGCGCACAGCAGCGGCGCGGCCGCAGCCGCATCGAGCTTTTCAGGCATCCGCAGCACGAACCGCTCGCTGACCACGATCGCCTCGGAATAGCCGCCGTAGGTGATCGAACCATCGTGCCGGTCTTCGCCGTTGTAGGTCCCGGTGAATCCGGCCTCGCAGTATTGCTCCAGGCCCTCGTCACAGGCCGAGCACTCGCGGCACGAATCCACCAGGCAGCCAACCCCCACCCGATCGCCGGGCTTGAAGTTCTCCACGGCATCGCCCACCGCGGTCACGGTACCGACGATCTCGTGGCCGGGAACCACCGGGTAGACGGTCCAACCCCAGTCGTTGTGCACGAAGTGGAGGTCGGAATGGCAAATCCCGCAGTAGTCGATGCGGATGGCGACGTCGTCCGGACGCGGATCGCGCCGGTCGATTGAAAGCGGCGCCACGCCGGAAGTTTCCGACTGCGCGCCGTAGGCCTTGATGGTTTCCATGATCCTGATTTCCATTGCACACTGAGACGACCATTATGCAGCTGCGCGGCCGGGGGAATTGTGTTCTCATTGAGCGATCCGGCAAGAATATTGAACCATGCCCAAGCCCGAACTCATCATCGTCAAGACCGGCCGGGCCGTTGCCGAAGCGCGAGGCGACGGGCGCGACTTCGAACACTGGTTCGCCGACGGACTCGGCCGCGACCTGTTCGACTACCGGACCGTCAGCGTCGATCAGGGCGAGGTGCTGCCGCCGGTCGACTCCCTGGACCATGCCCCGGCGGTGCTGGTGACCGGATCACCGGCCATGGTCAGCGATCGGCTCGACTGGTCCGAAAACGCGGCGGCCTGGCTGGCCGCCGCGCACAACGCGAGCCTCCCCATCCTCGGCGTTTGCTACGGACACCAGTTGCTGGCGCACGCGCTGGGCGGCCGGGTCGGACCGAACCCGGCCGGCCGCCGCATGGGCTCGGTGACGGTCGAATTTTCCGACCCGGACGATCCCCTGACCGGCCCGTTCGTGCCGGCGTCATCGTTCAACGTCAGCCACGTCGAAGTCGTGCTCGAGCCGCCGGCCGGGGCGCGCGTGATCGGCACCGCGGCTCACGATGCCTTCCACGCCTTGTATTTCGGCAACCTGGCGTGGGGCGTGCAGTTTCATCCCGAATTCGATCGCGACATCATGAAGTCCTACATCCAGGCCCGTTCCGGACCCCTGGAAGCCGAGGGCCAGGACCCCTCGGCGTTGATCGGCGCGCTGGACGCCAATCCCAACGGCCGGCCCTTCCTGGCGCGTTTCGCCGAACTGGCGCGCGCGGTTGCCGGTGCGGATCCGGCGTGAAGCGCTGGCTGGCCGCACTGCTCCTGTTGCCGGGCGCGGTTTGGGGCGAACCGGTTCGGATTCACGACCTGGAAACCGGCGAACTGGCCGCCCTGCGCGAACGATACGATTTCTGGGGCGCGGATTGGCGCGCCGGCTACGCCGTATTCGACCTGGACGCCGGCCAGCGCAGCAAGCTGGAGCGGGCGGGATTTCGGATTACCACCGATCTTAGACGCGCACGCGAACTGGCCGACTGGCGCCGCGCGACCGAGCAGGCAGACCTGCAGCGTGGCGCCGGCACCATCCCCGGCTTTGCCTGTTACCGGACCGTCGACGCGACGCACGCGACCCTTGCCGACCTGGCCGCGGCCTATCCCGACCGCGCGACGCTGAGCGAAATCGGCGATACCTGGCAAGCCGATGCGGGCGCTGCCGTCGGCGACTCGATCGGGGTCCTGGTGATCAGGAACGCATCCTCTCCGCACCCGAAGGCGCCGCTGGTGATCGCCGCCGCCCAGCATGCGCGCGAACTGGCCACGGCCGAGATCGCCACGCGCTTCGCCGAACTGCTGCTGGCCAGTGCCGACATCGATCCGGACATCGGGTGGCTGCTCGATCATCGCGAGATTCACATCATCGCCCAGGCCAATCCGGACGGCCGCCGCCAGGTCGAGCTCGGCGCCGGAATGTGGCGCAAGAACCATAACGAGACCGCCTGCGCGGCCGGGAACCTGAGCGGCACATGGCCCGGCATCGATCTCAATCGCAACAGCAGTTTTCTGTGGGGGAGCTTTTCGTCGTCGGACGCCTGCAGCCAGACCTACAGGGGCCCGGTTCCGGCCTCGGAACCGGAAACCCTGGCCATCCAGAACTATCTCGCGTCGGTCTTCGACGATCAGCGCCCGGCCAGCGACCTGGAAAGCCCGGCGCCGGCCGAGGCCCGGGGCATATTCATCTCGCTGCACTCGTTTGCCGAGATGGTGCTGTTTCCATGGGAAGGCCTGGGCGGGCAGAACGAGAACAACGCGCCGAATCACGACGCACTGGCCGTCCTCGGCCGGCGCTTCGGTTTCCTCAACGATTACGCGGTGGGTCGCTGGCAGCTGCTGGGCCCCGCCGGCGGCACCGCGGTCGATTTTGCCTACGGGGAATTCGGCGTGGCCGCCTACACGTTCGAGGTCGGCACCGATTTCATCCAGTCCTGCGAAAGCTTCGAGGCCGCCGTGTGGCCGGACAACCGCGATGCGCTGCTGCTGGCGGCGAAAGCCGCGCGCCGCCCCTACCTGGAGCCGGCGGGGCCCGAAATCACCGCCCTCCAGGTCGCGTTCTCGGGCGGCGTTCGCCTGACCGGCACTGCCGACGACACCCGGTTTTTCCGCGGCAACGTCACCGAACCGCCGGACGATCCGGTCTCAAACGTGGTCGAAATGCGTATCGCGCTGGACCTGCCGGAGCACCTGGCCACCGAGACCTGGACGTTTCCCGTTGCCGTCCCCGGTCAACAGGCCGACTTCGATCTTCTGCTCCCGCTGGATATTCCATCCGAAGGCACGTTGTTCGTCACCGCGGTCGACGACACCGGCCAGCCGGGCCTCGCGCGGGTCGTCGAATACACGGATTTGATCCATGCCAATGGCTTCGAGGCCGAAACACCGTAGGCTGAACTTGCCGGTGATGGAAGGGTGAGCCGGTCGTTGCCGAAGGAGGAACCGAACCGATGAATTCGAACGCCGACGTCCCCGTTCTCCGCTTCCTGGGCGCAACAGGCACGGTGACCGGCTCGAAGTTTCTGCTCGAAGCGTCGGGCCGGAAGATCCTGGTCGACTGCGGGTTGTTCCAGGGCTACAAGCAGCTGCGCGAGCGCAACTGGAAGGCGCTGCCCGTCAGCCCTGCCGACATCGATTGCGTTGTCCTGACCCACGCCCACCTGGATCATTCCGGCTACCTGCCGCTGTTGGCAAGAAACGGTTTCGACGGGCCGGTCTATGCAACTTCGGCCACCCGCGATCTTTGCCGCTACCTGCTGCCGGATTCGGGCTTCATCCACGAAAAGGATGCCGCGTTCGCCAACCGCTACGGTTTTTCGAAGCATCATCCGGCGCGTCCGCTGTACACCCGCGAGGACGCGCTGCACTGCCTGAAGCTGTTCCGCGATCTGGAGTTTCACCAGGCGACCCGCCTGTTCGACGGTATCGAGGTCACCTGCACCCGGGCCGGGCACATCCCCGGCGCGGCCAGCCTGCTCCTGGACATCGCCGGCATGCGCCTCTTGTTCAGCGGCGATCTGGGTCACGCCGACAGCGCCATCATGCCGCCGCCCGACCCGATTCCCGCGGCCGACTATCTGCTTGTGGAATCCACCTACGGCAACCGGAAGCGCAACCACGGTGATCCCGAGGACGCGCTGGCCGGGATCATCAACGAGACCGTGGGTCGCGGCGGCACCGTCATCGTGCCGGCGTTCGCGGTCGGCCGCACCCAGCTGTTGCTGCACCATCTGAACCGCCTGCAGCGCTCGCAGCGTATTCCGGCGGTGCCGGTGCTCCTCGACAGCCCGCTGGCGATCAACGCCACCAACGTGTTCGCCGATCATCCCGAGGACCATCGACTCACGGCTGCCGAGGCCGAATCCGCCTGTTCGCTGCCGCGCTACGTGCAGGATCCGGAAGAGTCGAAATCGCTGGACCACGACCCGATGCCCAAGATCATCATCGCCGGCTCCGGCATGGCCACCGGCGGCCGGGTGCTGCACCATCTCAAGGTCTACGCGCCGCACCCGGAACACACCATCATATTCACCGGCTACCAGGCCGGCGGCACGCGTGGTGCGGCCATGGTTTCAGGCGCCGAGAAGGTCAAGATCCACGGCCGGTACTGGCCGGTGCGCGCCAGGGTCCATAATCTCGACATGCTGTCGGCCCACGCCGACGCCGATGAAATCCTGGGCTGGCTGGCGGGCATGGAAAAACCGCCGATCCGGGCCTTCGTGGTCCACGGCGAGGCTGACGCCTCCGACACGCTCAGGCACCGAATCGAGGAAGAACTCGGCTGGCAGGCCTGCGTGCCCGAATATGCCGAACCGTACGAATTGACGGGACGCTGATCGAGCCATGACCGACGCGCCCGAACATTCGCCCGACTCGCCATCCCCCAGCCATCTTCGGGCCCGCTGCATGGACCTGGACACGCGCGATCGGCCGATCGCCATCCTGCGCAAGGACAGTCCGCTGTGCCGATCCGAGGGGTTTACCGCGCACGCCCGCATTCGGCTGGAATCGGCCCACGACGATGTCATCGTCGAACTGTTCCAGACCGGCTCGGAATTGCTGGCGGCCGACGAGATCGGGCTGTCCACCGCGGCATGGGGCAAGCTCCAGGTGCGCGACGGCGACCATGTCCACGCCAGGCACCCGCGTCCGCTGAAATCGGTGCGCTACGTGCGGGGCAAGGTCTACGGCCAGCCTTTCCCGGCCGACGGGCTGAAGGAGATCATGCGCGACATCGTCAAGGGTCGATATGACGAAATCGAACTGGCGATGTTTCTCACCGCGATCGCGGCGCGGGCGCTGGACGACGCGGAACTGGTCGCACTCACCGGCGCCATGGTCGAGGTCGGCGAGCGGCTGGCCTGGGACAGACCTGTGCTGATGGACAAGCACTGCGTCGGCGGCCTGCCGGGCAACCGCACCACGCCGCTGGTGGTGGCGATCGTGGCGGCCAATGGTCTCGTCATACCGAAGACCTCGTCGCGCGCCATAACCTCGCCGGCCGGCACCGCCGACACCATGGAAATGCTGGCCCCGGTAAACCTGGATCTCGGCAGCATGCGGCGGGTCGTCGAGGCCGAGGGCGGTTGCGTGGTCTGGGGCGGTTCGGTGCGGCTGTCGCCGGTCGACGACATCCTGATCCGGGTCGCGCGGGTGATGGACCTGGACGCAGAAGCGCAGCTGGTTGCCTCGGTGCTGTCGAAGAAGGTCGCCGCCGGCGCCACTCACCTGGTGCTCGATATCCCGGTCGGCGACACCGCCAAGGTGCGAAGCCGTAGCGAAGCCGAGATTCTCGGGCAGCGGTTGGAAGCCACGGCCGGCGCGTTCGGTCTCGAAACGCGAACAATCGTTACCGACGGCCGCCAGCCGGTCGGGCGCGGCATAGGCCCGGCGCTGGAAGCCCACGACGTGCTGGCCGTGCTCCAGAACGACGGCCACCAGCCGCGCGACCTGCGCGAACGCGCCGTCTCGCTGGCCGGCGAACTGCTGGAAATGGGCGGCGCGGCATCGCCGGGAAGAGGCCGGGCCCTGGCCATGGAGACGCTGGAATCGGGCGCGGCCTGGCGCAAGTTCAAGGCCATCTGCGAAGCCCAGGGCGGTCTGCGCACGCCCCCGGGCGCGGCCTGCCGGGAAGTGATTCCGGCGCCCATGACCGGATGCGTCACCCATTTCGACAACCGCCGATTGGGCCGCGTGGCCAAGCTGGCGGGCGCCCCGGCCGCGCCCGCAGCCGGTGTGGAACTGCACGTGCACCTGGACGACCGGATCGCCAGGGGTGAACCGCTCTACACCATTCATGCCGAAACCCGCGGCGAACTGGAATATGCTCATGAATTCGCCGGCAGCAACGGCGACATCATCCGTCTCGACCCGGAATCATGAGCCAGCAAAACACGACCTCGACAGTCATCGCCATGCCCGGCGACGAAAAGCTCGCCGCGGCGCTTGCCGAGCGCCTGGGCGCGCGGACCGCCGCGCTCGAATACCGTCGATTCCCGGATGGCGAAAGCTACCTGCGACTGGACGAATCACTGGAAGGGCGGCCGGCCGTGCTGGTCGCCAGGATGGACCGGCCCGACGAGAAGATTCCAGCGGTGCTGTTCGCCGCCGACCTGGCCCGCGACCTGGGCGCTGCCGCGGTCGGGCTGGTCGCATCTTACCTGCCGTACATGCGCCAGGACATCCGTTTCCACCCCGGCGAGGCGCTCACCTCGGCCAGTTTCGCACGCTGGATTTCGGCGCACTTCGACTGGCTGGTGACGGTCGATCCGCATCTTCACCGCTACGATAGCCTCGACGAAATCTATTCGATCCCGTCAACCGTAGTCCCGGCCGCGCCCGCGCTGGCCGACTGGATCGTGGCCAACGTCGATCGGCCGGTGGTCATCGGCCCGGACGCCGAAAGCGCCCAGTGGGTCGAAGCCGTCGCCGCCCGGCGAAACCTGCCTTGGCAGGTGATGCGCAAGGAACGCTTCGGCGACCATGACGTGCGCATCGCGGCCCCCGACCTGACCGGGCTGGGCGCGCATACGCCGGTGCTGGTCGACGATATCGTGTCCTCCGGCGCCACGCTGGCGCGCGCGGCGGAACTGTTGACCGAGGCCGGCCTGGCAAATCCGCTGTGCGCGGTGGTCCACGGCCTGTTCGGCGAACGCTCCCGTGAATTGCTGGCCGAGGCCGGCATCCAACGGCTGGTCTGCACCGACTCGGTGCTGGTCGACGAGGGTGAGATCGAACTGGCGCCGCTGCTCGCCCCGGCGATCGCGAAGATGCTGGACGAAACTGCCGGCGTGTTTCGCGACAAAATCAATAATCCGAGCAAATCTGTGTAATCTGTGGGCTCGAGGTTTTGGTCTTGGCGTGGCTGAATCAACGACCTGATCAGGTACCGGAAAGCGCGATGAGCAAGGACGAAATCTACCGACAGCACACCGACCCGGCCGGGCCGTTCGAATTTTCCGAGCAGGTGGTCAAGGTGTTCCCCGACATGATCGAGCGCTCGGTGCCGGGCTATCGGCTGCTGCTGGAACTTACCCCCATCCTCGTCCGGCGCGCGGTGCAGCCCGACACCCGCATCTACGATCTCGGCTGTTCGCTGGGCGCGGCGACGCTGGCCGCCCGGCGCGCGGTGCAGGAACCCGGCGTCACGATCATCGCCGTCGACAACGCGCCCGATATGGTCGCGCGCTGCCGGCAGTTGATCGCCGAAGACAACTCGCGCGTGCCGGTGGACGTGATCGAAGGCGATATCCGCGGTGTCGAGATCGAAAGCGCCTCGGTGGTGCTGGTCTACTTCACGCTGCAGTTCCTGCCGCTTCAAGCGCGCGACGAACTGCTGCGGAAAATCGCCCGCGGCATGACGCCCGGCGGCGTGCTGATCCTGGCCGAAAAACTGGCGTTCGAACCCGACGCAAACCAGCGCTGGATGGACGACCACCACCACGACTTCAAGCGCGCCCAGGGCTACTCGGACCTCGAAATCGCGCGCAAGCGGCAGGCGCTGGAAAACGTGCTGGTTCCCGAAACCCGCCAGGCCCATCACCAGCGCCTGAAGAATGCAGGTTTCGATCATGTCCACGACTGGTTCCAGTGCTTCAACTTCTGCTGCTTCGCCGCAGTCAGGAACTGATCAAGACCCTCGGCGCGAGACGCGCCTCCCACACTTGAAAGGCGAAAAGCAGTTAACCACGAAGGGCACGAAGGACACGAAGAAGTGCGATCGAAAGATGCGAGTCAGAAAGCAACTTTTTTCGCCCTGAAGCCATCCCGTGTTCGTGATCAAAGCCTTCGATCCGGCACGGTGGACAAGCAGAGCGCATCCCTTACCATGCCCGCGTAGCCATAAACTGACCAGCCGACCAAATGAACCAACAACCCAACAAACCGTGTCTCGCCTATTCTCCTTCTTCGACCCCGAGCCCGCCGCCTGGCTGGAGCGTCAATGCATGGAAGCCCTGAAACCCGGTCGCCACGGCGATCTGCCGAAATGGCAGGCCGCACTCGATGCATTGCCCGAAGCCGAAACCGGCTGGCGGATCGAAGACGGCGTGCTGGTCGCCGGCAATGAAATCGAGGATCCCGAATCGCTGACCGAATCGCTGATGCAACTGGTGCCGTGGCGAAAGGGCCCGCTTCGCCTCGGCGGCGTGGCCATCGACACCGAATGGCGCTCGGACTGGAAATGGAATCGCGTCGCCCGGCACGTGAACCTCGGCGGCAAGCGCGTACTCGACATCGGCGCAGGCAACGGTTACTTCGGCTGGCGAATGCTCGCCGACGGCGCCGCACAGGTGGTGGGTTGCGACCCGACGCTGGTGTTCCAGATGCAATACCGCGCCATCGAGCACTTCGCCGGCAAATCGAATCACCTGCTGCTGCCGCTGAAGTTCGAGCAGCTGCCCGCCCGCGCGGATTTCGACGTCGTGTTCTCCATGGGCGTGCTCTATCATCGAAAGAACCCGCAGGAACACCTGCAGCGTATCCGCGACCACCTGGCCGAACAAGGAACCGCCGTCATCGAAACGCTGATCATTCCCGGCGAAGGCGACGACGAACTCGACCCGCCCGACCGCTACGCCAACATGCGCAACGTCCACCACCTGCCGACCGAATGCCGGCTCTTGCGCTGGCTTGAACAGGCAGGCTTCCAGAATGCAAGAGTTGTCGACATAACGCCGACCAGCTCCCATGAGCAGCGATCAACCGAATGGATGCCGTTCCATTCCCTGGCCCATGCCTTGTCCGAAGATCGAGCGCTTACCATCGAAGGCCACCATCCGCCGCAGCGTGCCACGGCAATCGCAAAGGCACCGTAAGCGTACCAATATTGCTGTTAGTAACTCAGGACCTGCTTCCAGAAACTTCCGTCAGCCGCTCGGAACGCCCGCTTCGGTCGGCTATTGCTTCGTCAGATCGGCAAAATCGGGTAACCGGGCATATCCGGGGCAGGTTTCGGCAGCGTTGGCCAACGCGGTTTTGGCCCGAATCGACTGGTCCAGGTTCAGATATGCCTTGGCCGCGCTGACCCAGGCGCTTGCCGATAAGCCGGCTTCCGTCAATGCGTCGAGTTCCACTCTGAGTTTCTCGATGACCTCGTCCGATACCGCTCTCGGGCTCAGCTTCCTGACAGCCGCGTAGTAATGGACTCGGGCCGCGGCGTCGTCCTGACCGGAAGTACCGCGCAACCGGTCGCGTTCGACGATCTCGATCGCCTGCAGCCAGGCCTGCACCGCGCCGGTGGTATCGCCCGAGCGCCATCGCGACTCCGCCAGACCACTCCACATCTGGTGAATTTCCGGCGAGCCGTCGGCCAGTGCCTCGATTGCGCGCTGTCGCAGCTGTCGTGAGATTTCGTACTCGCCAAGGTAATAGTGCACCAACCCCAAAAACTCGTCGCCGGAGTGCGCTTGCGGTGCAAGTTCGCGCACCCGCAGGTAGCGCTCGCGCGCCTGCTCGATGTTGCCTGCGCACAGTTCGAATGTGCCCAGGTTGGTGAGGATGCTGGTGTTCTCATCGCGCGCCAGCGCTTCGCGACTGGCTTCAACGGCGGCTTCAATGTCATTGGCGAAGTACTCGATGATCGCGCGCGTGAACAACGGCTTCCAGAAGTCCGGATCGGCCGCGGCCGCGGCGCCGGCAGCGCTTCGCGCGCGCTTCAGGTCGGCGGTCTCACCGGTCTGGCGGAAGCGATGAAAGTACAGCGTGGCCTTGAGGTTCAGCAAGTCGGCATCGTCGGGTTCATCGCGCGAAGCCGTTTCAAGCTGTTTTATCGCGCCTTCGATATCGCCGCTGCGTCTCAGCAGGGCTGCGTGTGCGAGCCGAACCACAGGATCTTCCGGCTCAAGCGCCAGCGCCTCACGGCAGGCAGACCCGGCCTGCTCCAGCGCCCATTGCTCATCCTGAATCCAGATTTCCTCGAGCAGCGCCAGGCACAATCCGGCATGGGCGCGTGCGAAGCCGGGATCGCGTCTGAGCGCCGCTTCGAACCGGCCCTGGGCTCGGCGCACGTTCAGTTCGGTCAACGCACGGTCCAGGTGCATTCGCCCGATCAGGTAGTCTTCCAGCGCAGCGTCGTCCGCAATTCCTTTTTCGCGTGGTTGGCGCCCGAGAATGTGGTCTCGAATCGCAGCGAAGGCTTCGTCGACCAGCGCCTCTTGCTCACGCCGCAGGCGAGTGGCTGGAAGGCCTTCGTTCCATACCGGCAGGCGCTGGCCGTCGTGTTCCAGCCAGATCCTTAGACCGCTCCAGCGGCCGTGCCGGGCATGTTCGCCACCGACCAGCCATTGGGCGCGCAGGCGCTCGGCCGCTTCACGCGCGCCGTATTGTTCGGCCAGCGTCTCCATGGAGCCCATGACGACTGAAAACTCCGGGGCCATTCGCTGCCTGAGTGTCCCGGAGAAACCGAGCTCTTCATCGCCTTCGAAATCCACCACGGCCACCGATGGACGGCCTGGAAGGTCTTTCAGGTCTTGTTTGGCGTTTGGAGCGCTGGGGGTGGGTGATGGATAGCGATCGAGCACCGTCAAGGTAAAAGCCAGCAGCGCAAACGCGGCCGCGGCGGCTGCAAGCGCGCGGCCGAGCCAGGGTCGTTTCGAGGTCGCGACCGACTCGGTCGCCTCCGTCCCGTGATAGCCGTCTTCGCCGTTGAGATACAGAGTCCAGGCATCCACACCCAGCGCGCGCGCAATACGTTCAAGGCTGCTCGGCTCCACGGGCTGCTCGCGAAACACGCGGTTGACCAGCGAGCGGGGGTCACTTTCGAGTTGCTCGAGATCGGCGATTCGTGTGGCCAGTTCGGCCTGGCTGCGTAGTCCGGCTTGCGACAGTGCGTGATACAGGCGCGTGCGCGATGCGCGTACACCGCGTTTTCGAGTTGCAGAATTCGATGCCACGATTGACGCTCGCTCTCATGACCGCAATCAACGGTTCTGATTCTAACTGAGCCTAAGCCGCGCTAGCAGGCGATGTCCGAAACGCGGCGATGGCCGAGAATCAATTCAGCCGTGGAAGCGTGCTGGTGAATGTGTGATGCGGCCGACAGGATCAGGGCCTGATTAGTCAATGCCTTGCTCGAAAACGTCATCATGCCGCTCGACCAGTCTGTTGGTGCGGCTCGGAAAATGTTTCGATTCGGAGACAACGAAATGACCGAACTCATCATCGGGATCCAGAAAGCATTCAAACCGGGCGTTGCAGCGAGAACCTCGCGAGTTGCGCTGCTGATCTTCACGTGCCTGCTGCTGTCATGCGCATCTGCGGTCGCGCAGATCCGCATGGCCATCGAAATTTCGCCCAATGAGCCGGTTGCCGGCGAGTTGGTCATCGTGCGCGTGACGGTCGTGAATGCCGGAGTTGCCATGGTTGATAACCTTCGTGCCGAGGTCGAATATCCTGCCGGACTTGCAGCCATGTCCGACATGCTGTTCTCCGACGGTGGGGACTGCACTTTCCTGACCAATGGTTCAGCATGTAACGAGGGTGAAACTGCGTTCTGGGAGATTGGCTCGCTATCGCCGGGTGCGGGCAAGACCGTTTACATGACGCCAACAGTCGCGGGTGGCACGCCGGCCGATCTGCTGATCGCTTTCAACGGAGAAGTGCTCGAAGGTGCTTCCTTGCGCGCGGTTGCCGGCTCGGAGGTGGTGGTTGTCGCCGATCGCGCCCTGGAGCTGGAGGTCGACGCCGACCGCGAGCCGGTCGCTCCGGGCAAGACGCTGGGGTTCGAGTTGAACTTCGGCAACCAGAGCGGCACGGCTACGACGAGTACCGAACTGCGTTTTCCACTGCCGGCCGATACAAGCCTCGTCGGAGCCGACGGCGGCGGCGCCCTGGTCGGTAACGAGGTGGTCTGGAACATCGGTATTCTGAACCCGGGAGACTCGGGCAAGCGCCGGGTCACGGTGCAGCTTGGCGGGGCGCTGGGCGACGGGGACCTTGTCGAAGTCGATTCCGCCGAGATCAGCGGCGAGAGCGGCTTCGAGATCCGACGTACGCGCCAGCAGGCCACGACGCGGGTCGAAACGGCATCTCAACTGGCTTTTTCGATCGACATGCCGGCCCAGCCGCTGCGCACCAATGTCGCCTCCCCGATTCACCTGACCGTGACCAATCGGGGCGCTACGGTGCGGTCGGGCGTTCGCGCCGAGCTGTTCTTTCCGCCGGGCCTTGCCGACATGAGCGACGCCCTGTTCTCCGATGGCGGCGACTGCACCTTCCTGACCAATTCCACGGCCTGCGACGGCGGCGAAACGGCATTCTGGGATATCGGCACGCTGCCGCCGGGGGCAGGCAAGACGGTCACACTGTCGCCAGCTGTCTTGTCGGCGAGTGCAGACGGCCGTGTGCTTTCGTTCTTCGGTCGGGCCTTTGCCGAGGCAACCCCGGACTTCTGGCAGCGACGTTCGCTGGCCCTGGAGGCGGACCGGGCGCTGGAACTTGAAGTCGACGCCGACCGCGAGCCGGTGGCGCCGGGCGAAGTGCTTCGCTACGAGTTGAGTTTCGGCAACGTCGGCAGCGCAGCGACGAGCGCCACCGAGCTGCGCCTTCCGCTGCCGGCCGGCACCAGCTTCGTCGAGGCCGATGGTGGCGGCACCCTGGTCGCCAACGAGGTGATCTGGGACATTGGCACGCTGAACCCGGGCGATTCCGGCAAGCGCCGGGTCGCGGTGCAGCTCGAACCCGCGCTGGAAAACGGCGATCTGGTCGAAGTCGATTCGGCCGAGATCAGCGGCGAGAGCGGCTTCGAGATCCAGCGTACGCGCCAGCAGGCCACGACGCGGGTCGAAACGGCTTCTCAACTGGCTTTTTCGATCGACATGCCGGCCCAGCCGCTGCGCACCAATGTCGCCTCCCCGATCCACCTGACCGTGACCAATCGGGGCGCTACGGTGCAGTCGGGGGTTCGCGCCGAACTGTTCTTCCCGCCGGGCCTTGCCGACATGAGCGACGCCCTGTTCTCCGACGGTGGCGACTGCACCTTCCTGACCGGTTCCACGGCCTGCGACGGCGGCGAAACGGCGTTCTGGGACATCGGTACCTTGCCGCCGGGCGTGGGCAAGACGCTTACGATGGTGCCTTCAGCATTGTTGACCAATGGAGATGGTCGCGTGCTGTCGTTCTTCGGCCGAGCCTTTGCCAACTCGACCCCGGATTTCTGGCAGCGCCGTTCATTGGCGTTGGAGGCCGATCGGGCGCTGGAACTGGAGGTCGATCCCGATCGCGAGCCGGTAGCCTCGGGCGGCACGCTGGGATATACGTTGAGCTTCGGCAATGCCGGAAGCACCGCGACAACGGGCACCGAACTGCGCTTTCCGCTGCCGGACGGGGCAAGTCTCGTCGTGGCCGAAGACGGTGGTCTGCTGGATGGAAATGACGTGTTGTGGAATCTGGGCACGCTGGATGCTGGCGATGTCGGCCGACGCAGAGTCGAGCTGGCGCTGGATGCTTCGTCCGTTGCCGGCGACATCGTGCGCGGCCGTTCGCCCCGGTTGGCGGTCAAGGGCTCGACGATGGTTTCCAACGATACGCACGTCCGATTGCGGCCGGCGGATGACTTCGACTTCACGTTGTCTCTGTTTCCGAATATTGGTCAGCCCGAACAGCCGATGGCCGCCGATCTGGTGGTGTTCAACCAGGCGCCTTTCGACATTACCAACGTCAATCTGGGGCTCTACTTTCCTGCAGCTTTGATTCCGCTTGGGGATGCTTCGATATCCGACGGCGGCGATTGCAGTTTTGTGACCAGCGTATCCACGTGCAACCCGGGCGAATCCGTAATCTGGCAGCTCGGCACCATGCCCGGCTCTTCGCAGCTGATGCGCATGCTAGAACCAACGCTGGCCAATATCGCGCAAGGCACGCTGGTGAATTTCTTCGCCCGCATCCGCAGCGACTCGACCTCGGGTGCTTTCGTCAAACGCACCTTGCCGGTAGGCAATTTCGCGCCACCGCCACCGCCGCCGGATCCTGCGATCTCAGTGTCGGGCAACGGAATCGAGATCGTCAACGGGGACACGACGCCGTCGCCCTCCGACGGCACCGATTTCGGTTCCGCGGACTTCGACGGCGAAACGATCACACGCAACTTCACGGTCGAAAACAGCAACACCGGTGATCTGGAGATTTCCTCGGTCTCGATCACCGGGACCAACTCCCTGGACTTCCTCGTCGTCTTCGGCCCGGCACCCACGATAGGGCCCAGCGAACAGAGCATTCTCGCGATTCGATTCGATCCCGACACAATCGGTACAAGAACGGCCACGGTGTCGATCACCAGCAACGATACCGATGCGAGTCCCTATACCTTTGACATTCAAGGCCAGGGCGAGGATGCCAGTGGAGAACTGCTGTTCAGGGACGGTTTCGAGTAGCCGCTGCTTCAGCACGCCATCGGCTGGCCTCCCTTCGATTGCGACGCCGCAGGTCCCCATCCGCGGCTAGCGAAAACCTCGACTCGGACGCGGTAAGCGGGCTATGGCTGCACTACGGCGAGGGTTGGAGAACCGGCATGAAAGATTCGAAGAGAACCGGCATTTCCAACAGCGGCGAGACGATCGAAGACACGTTGCGAACCGAAGCGCAGCGAATCCTCGCCCGGACGGGTCGCGCAAGTCATGCGAAACGTTCGCACTTCACCGCGAATGGTCGGAAATGAAGGCCCCGAATCCGGTTCTGGCCGGCTGCCCTGGCTTCTGGCCGGCGCCACGGCCGCCGCTGCGCCGGATGGTCTCGATCCGACTGGAATCGGATTCCGAGTAGCGGTCCTGCGCGCCGGTACCGGGCCGTGCATTAATGCTACCTGATTACGTATATTCCGCACCCATCGTCCATGCCACGATCGACGAGCGAACCGAAAAAACGGCTCTTGCCGCGGATTCACGCGGAAAAACGCGGATGACAATCCAAAGCGTGAAGGCGAAGTAGCGCATGCAGCACGTCGCCGGGCAAATGGCAGAAAACGCCTGTCGGAGGCAGTTCCCTTTGCGATCAATCATCTGTCTTTATCCGCGGGCATCTGCGTAGATCCGCGGCAAAAAAAGCTTTTCGAGAAAGCAGCTGAATCTCGTCCGTAATCAGGTAATGCTATAAGCTTGCAGCAAATGGACATCCGAATTGCGACAATCCGCGACACCGACGCTGTCCGGGCCGTTCACCTCGATGCTTTCCCCGAAGGCGAAGGCGCGCCGGTGGCTAAGCTCGCAGCCGATTTGTTAGAAGAGAAGACCACGCCGGAAACCCTTTCGCTGGTGGCCGAAAGCGATGGCGCGATCGTCGGGCACGTCGCGTTCAGTCCTGTTTTTGTCGAAGGCATTGATGACTTCAACGGATACATCCTGGCGCCCCTCGGGGTGAAAGCGTCGAGCCAGAAAGGCGGGGTCGGCCGGGCGCTGATCGAATACGGCATGCGCCGGCTGTCGGAAAAGGGCGTCGAAGTGGTGTTCGTCTACGGCGATCCGGACTACTACGGCCGGTTCGGCTTCAACGCCGAGGCCGCGAGCGTCTACAACGCGCCTTACCCGCTCCAGTATCCGTTCGGCTGGCAGGCCGCCGTGCTCGACGAGCCCACGCCGTGCGACTCGCCGGTGACGATAGCATGCGTCGAATCGCTATCCGATCCCGGTCTTTGGTGACACCGAATTCGATTCCACTCGGCTGAAATGATGCCGTGATTCCCTGGGGTGGATAAGCGCCAGCGCATCCACCGTTCGTAACGGATGCAATCCGCCTGGCGTCGCTATTCGTTACGCTCCTCTTCAGCCAATCAGTGCGAACGCCAGCATTCCCGTCATCAGGACGAAGATCGCCAGCCATGCCACATACTTCTGGATGTCGATTCCCCCGCCTTCATCATGATCATGATTGCCATCGTGACCGTCGTGTTCGCTCGCCGCGAGGTGCCGGCGGTGCAGCGCGATCAGCACGGCGGCCACAAGGACGAAGGCGATGTTGAAGAAGAACGTGTAGTCGATCGCGAACTGCTGTTCCATGGCGTCGCCCGCCGCGCTTTCCGGGCGCATGCCGAACAGGCCGAAACCGGTATCGAGCAAAAGCGCGGTAGCGACGATGCTGACATACATGATCCCGGCGATGAACAGTGCGACCTTCCAGCCGTAGTAGCGCGCATTGACCTTGACCAGCGGCGGCACCATCAGGTCGGAATAGATGAACGCCATCAGGCCGGCGAAACCGACCCCGCTGCCGGCCAGCACGGTGGCCAGCGGAATGTTGCCCATCGAGCCGATGAACGTGGCCGCGGCGACGAACGGCGCGACCAGGACATTCTCGAGCGTCACGAGCAGCGACGGGAAATCGGCGTCGACACCCTGCAGGAACAGCGCTTCCCAGAACGACGCCGGCACGAACGCCTTCATGAAGCCGGCGATCGTGAAGCCGATCAGGATTTCCTGCCAGACCATTTGCCATTCCATCACGAACTGGTGGCCGACCCGGTACCAGCCTTCGCGGCTGGTCATGCGCTGCCACGGATCGAAGTCTTCCTCCTCTTCGGGCGCTTCCTGCTTGACCTTCTCGCGCGCATCGTCGAGCCACTTTCTCGGGTACACCAGCCGGATCAGCAGCGAGCTGATCGTAATAAGCAGCAGCCCGCCGATGATCTCGGCCACTACGTACTCCCAGCCGAGGAAGATGTAGATCAGGATGCCCAGCTCGATGACCAGGTTGGTCGAGGCGAACATGAACGCGACTGCGGCGATCCAGCTGGCACCTTTCATCACCAGCGAGCGCGCCGCGGCCAGGGCTGCGAACGAACAGGACGAGGAAATGGCGCCGAAGCCGGTAGCGATACCGACGCTTTCGAAGCTGAAGTCGCCCATGTGGCGGGTCAGCCGCTTCTTCGGCACGAAGGTCTGGATCATCGCGCTGATGGAATAGCCGAGCACGAACGCCCAGCCCGCCTTCCAGAAGAATCCCAGCGCGGTCTTGGACGCCTCTCCATAGGTGGCGAGAAAACTATCCATGCTTTTAGCCTAGCAAACCGATGCCATCATTTCTCCCGGACGGAATTGTGGCGTCTAGCCTGAAGCAGTGCCCGTCCTGCTCGGTACGATGGATCAACCTTGTATCACCAACCCTTCCAGAACGGACCGTCGGCAAAGTCCCAGAGCAGGTTCATCTGAGCCACGTAGTCGAAGCGGTCGCGCTCGTTGACCGGAATCTGCACGCCCATGTTCAGCGCCACGTGCCCGCCCTTGGTGAGGCCGAATCGCACCTGCGGGATGATCGAAACCTCGGCGAAGTCGGACCGGTTCGGCCCGTTTCCGCGGTCGAACGGGAATTCTGCGAGCACTTCGAGCCCGGGGAAGGCATTGCGCGGCCAAGGCGAGTGCGTCCAGTGCACGATGCCGGCAACTTCGAAGCTGCCGTCGCCGAAATCGTTGAACGGGAGTTTTGCGCGGGTATGGCCCTGGAACGTGAACTCCGAGTTCAGGATCCGTCCGAACGCCAGGTACGGCAGCCACTCCTCTTCGCCGCCGTGGATCGGGAATTCGAACTTGCTGCCGGCGGTCAGGATCGAGGTGTTCTGCGCATTCGTGTGCACCACGTACTTGCCGCCGACCTCGATCTTGTCCAGGTCGCTGTCGCCGTCTTCCAGCGACTGCACCAGCTCGACCAGCACCTGGCCGCGCTTGCCGACGCGTTTTTCCAATTCGAACACGTTTTCCCAAACGTCCACGCCGTCGCGCTTGACGTAATCGCTCTTCCACACCACTTCGTCTTCGGGAAAAGCCTTGATGGTGTTCAGCGGCAGGAACAGGTTCAGCGCACCGTCGGGATAGTCGTGTTCGCCCGGAATGCCCTTCAGGTACGTGACGACCGATTCGATCTCATGTTCGGTCAACGTGTCGCCAAATGCCGGCATCTTCTCCGAAAGTCCAAGCGCAGCACCACCGTGCTCGATCACCATCTTCCAGTCGTGGCCCGGTTCGCGGCTGTTGAACAGCGGATCGTTGAAGTCGGCCGGCACCACGCCCAGCCCCTGCACCACCGGGCTGTCCGGATTCAGGTTGCCGCCCGGCCCGTGGCAACTCGAGCAGTGCGTGGCGAACAGCGCTGCGGGATCCGGTTCGCTCGCGGCTGACGGCTGGACCAGGAAAAAGCAGGCGAGCGCAAGATGTTGAAACAAATCCGATTCTGATCGACCGCGCACGAAAGCACATCGTGAACTCCCTTGTCTGGAATGGTTTCTGCCTGAATACCATGAATTAGGGAAAGCGAATATGACCCATGTCAATCAAGCCCGCTCGCGCTGGATTCGAGCCCGGAAGTTTCGGCATACTGGTCTCCTCCTACAGCGCGGCGCGGCGCCATGCATCGAATCGTGATCAGGAAACCGGGCGGCTACACGGCGCTTGAATACGTCGAAACGCCCAACCCGCAGCCCGGCCCCGGCGCGGTGGTAATCGAAACGCAAGCCTGCGGCCTGAACTACGCCGACGGCATCATCCGGATGGGCCTGTACGAATCGGCGAAGAAGCTTCACGGCTACCCGATCACGCCCGGCTTCGAGGTGGCCGGGCGGATCGCGGCGGTCGGCGAAGGCGTCGATCGGTTCCAGCCCGGCGACGAGGTGATCGGCCTGACGCTGTTCGATGGTTACGCCAGCCACCTGGAGATCGGCGTCGACGGGGTTTTCGCCAAGCCTGCGCACCTGACCATGGCCGAGGCCGCGACGCTGCCGACCGTATTCCTCACCGCCTGGTGGATGATCCACCGCCAGCTTCATCCCCGGCCGAATGAAACCTGGCTGGTGCACTCGGCCGCCGGCGGCGTCGGCTCGGCGATTCTTCAGCTGGGACGACTGGCCGGCCCCAGGATGATCGGCGTCGTCGGTGCTGCGCACAAGATCGACCACGCCCGGGCAATGGGCGCGGTCGAGGTGATCGACAAATCAAGCCAGGACTTATGGCCCGAGGCAGAGCGCCTGGCGCCCGACGGATTCGACGCCGTGTTCGACGCCAACGGCGTGCAAACGCTAAGAGCCAGCTACGAGCATCTCGCGCCCACCGGCCGGCTCGTGGTCTACGGATTTCACACCATGCTGCCCAAAACCGGGCGGCTGAACTGGGCGAAGCTCGCCCTTGACTGGCTGCGCACCCCGCGCTTCAACCCGCTGCACATGACCCGCGACAACAAGAGCGTGCTCGCGGCCAACTTGAGCTTTCTTCAATCGCACGCGCCCAGTCTGCGCGAGGGCATGCTCTGGTTGCTCGAGCATTTCGAAAGCGGCGAGCTGAAGCCGCTGCCGGTGGAGACCTGGTCGCTGAAGGATGCCGCGAGAGCGCAGCGGCGGATCGAGTCGGGCCAGACGATAGGCAAACTTGCGCTGATTCCCAAGGGCGAGGAAACTCCAAATCCACAGAGGGCAATACCATGACTACAAACGGGAAGATAAACTACATCGAACTGCCCGCCCGCGACATCGAGGCGACCAAGCGGTTCTTCTCGAGCGCGTTCGGATGGGGGTTTGTCGACTACGGGCCGGAGTACGTCTCGTTCCAGGACGCCGGCCTGGATGGCGGGTTCTACAAGTCCGACCTGGTGGCGAGCACGAAAACCGGGAGTGCGCTGGTGGTGCTCTACAGTGCCGAGCTGGAGAAGACGCAAGAGGTCGTCGAGGAATGCGGCGGGGAAATTATCAAGCCGATTTTCTCGTTTCCCGGCGGCCGGCGGTTTCATTTTGCCGATCCGAACGGGAACGAGTTCGCGGTTTGGTCCGATATTTCTTAAAGCAGGACGCCCAAGCTTCCGTCCTGAACAAAAAAAACATATATTTCATATATTTAAAATCAAACCCTCCATGCCAAAACCCCTTACGGATATTTTATACTCAACCTTGACATGATTTGCATTTTATGGTAATAGGAGTTAGACTCGCAAATTAATAAGCTTCCAAGCCATTTCGGCTTGGTTTGTTTTTTATGCAGGGGAGTATAGAAAATGGTTCAGTCCGCACGTACTGTTGAGGAACACATCAAGACTGCGCTCGCTTCTTTAGACGGTCCCGATGCCGATCAATCAAAAAGACGCGAGTTTGTCAACAGATTGGCGGAGTCTCTATCTGCGAGAGAGAAGCGGATTGCTGACGCCATGGAAAAAGAAGAACTCACGGCGTCCGATTGGGAGCTTCGATATAACCTATAGCCAAGGTTTCATCTAATAAAAAGATCTGGTTGGAAGTTGGCTCCAACCATCTGGGGAAAACTGGGGGCGCATGAACGATTTATCTGAAAAATTCTTTGTTGCTCAATTTGGAAAACCGAGCTTCGGGGTGCTGATTCGCCAGTGCTTCGGGCAGGCCTTTCCAGATATAACCAATAAGGACCAAGTACGATATTTAGTTGACTATCTTTCAGACCTCGAAGCCGAAACAATTGTCTGCGAAACTGACTATGTCGATCGTGGCTATTTAGAGGACTACGCAAATTACTACGTATCCTGTTTCGCTCCTTATCGAAAAACATGTGCTCGCCTCCATTTCTTTCGAACAACCTTTAATCATGATGATCTGCTTCAGCTGTTAAGTAGTCAAGAAGCCGGAGCTAATTTGAGAAAAATCCCAGGATGTAAGGAAGAAGTAGAACTCACGTCAAAAGAACTAAAAGACAATTATCTAGGCTTTGTCGTGGTCAAGCCAATTCCTTCGACATTCGTCGGACGCACCTGCCTTAAGCCCTATCAGGGTCTGCTTGACAACAAACGAGTAATAACAAGAAAGTGTCGGGCGAATCTCTTTGGTATCGCTTTGAAAGTAAAATCGGTCGTTTTCCAAGAGCAAGATAAAGTAACTGCAGCCTGCGTAACTAGTGCGCTTTGGACATTATTTCATGGCCTAAACCATATTAATAGAAGAAGAATTCCATCGCCCAGCGAAATCACCTTGGCAGCGGTGTCGGACGGCATAGCAGCGACTAATTCATTCCCTAATACCGGCCTAAACAAAGCGGAAATAGCGAAAGCTCTCGACAAGTTCAGGTTAAAGAATCATGCAATAAAAATAAAAGACATGAATCGCGCAGATTTTGAGGTGCTTGTTAAAACGATGGTGGCCAGCGGTCATCCCGTTTTGATCGACGGCTCCGTTTTCAGGGAAAACTCCACCGACGAGCCGGAATACCTCGGCGAGCATGCCCTTACTGCTCTCGGATATCGAAGTAACGGCCAAGAGCAACATTTTTACGTGCACGATGATCGCTGGGGCCCTTACCTCAGAGCGACCGTAAGCGATGGTTCCTATTATTTAGAAAGGCGCGCTGAACCAGCCCCAGCCGGGGACTCAGAGCGTTCGGTACACAAAAAAGATGATGGATTCCGCCTAACGCTAGGGCGTCGGGAGAAACTCAACCAGCACGCTAGAATCTTGGATGCGATCGTACCGCATACCTTAATCATCCCTTCTTACAAAAAGGTTCGAATCTCCCCAAGGCCAGTGTTGAATACCGCTAATTTGCTGCTCCAGGTCTTTAATGAATTCGTAACCTACGGCGAAAAAGAATCCGAGGACAGTCCCGCAAGAGAAGTATTCTCATGCGAAATAGCCCTTCAGTTATCAAACAAGCTAAAGAAGAATGTTTTTGAATCCGAAAAATTAATAAATAAAAAAGATATTCTCCTATGCCATATGCCGAGATTTGTTTGGAAAATTGATATTCTTAAAGATGACTCTCGCTGTATAGCCGTGATATTAGATGCAACCGACTTTCAGGCGGGCCGTATCCTGATTGGCGTTATGCTTTATAGGGAACCGACTAGTCAGCTCTTGGCCGCTGTATTGAAGTCTCCGGCAGCAATGGATGTTGCTTCGGGCCTGCGCGATAATACTCAAAATTTCCTAAAGCAAATACTAGAAGAAATGAGACGCGAGCCACCGCGATATTCGCAGTATCTGAAGACTACTTTTGGAACCGAAAGGGCCCCAGGCTATATAAAGAGCAGCGAAATTTCAGACAGAGGAGAAATCATCGAAAACCCGGCTGGCCGGGAAGAGTTTTTTGAACCATCCTCCCAAGGAAGCAAAGTGTTGGAGCAACTGGAAGCAGACCCGAGTTTGCTTGGTTTATGGGTAATCTCAAATTACGGCTCTCTATTACTTGGTGTAGAGAATGCTGGCTTGGGTCATCCCACTGTTACGGGCGCGCTTTCTGCTCGCATCGCTGGCGAGGTTTGCTTTGACAAGCAATCGTCTACCTTTTTGCTGAACTCAAAATCGGGCAGATATAGCAAGGGATATTCAGCTGAAGAAGCAGAGATTTACCTAAAGTCAGCTCAGAGAAAATTTAGCTCACTATTCACTAATAAGACATTTAAAATCGAACCAAGTAATTCTTAGCCGGGGAATAAGCGGAGTCGATCGCGACAGCCTTATTCAAGCAAATGAAAAGACACATTGCCTTTCGAGAAAGAACCGGTGAATTCGGTACGTTCACCGCCCCGGAAAATTCTCTGAACAGTAGAAATTTTATTCGATACGCATATGTGCGCTTTCCCCGCGAACGGGCACTTTCTAAGTCAGCTTGCGCGAAGTAAGTGTCCGAACCATCATTAGATTTGAGCTATGTGTCCGCAAATCGGCCGCAAAATCGATCACGCTATAAGTCAGCACTTCGACTCGAGGGGTAGACACGCCTCACGCGGGACAGGATCGATGAACGGACGTTTCCGATCAAATTGTCGCCGATGTATTCAGGCACATCAGTAAAAGCGAGGTGGAGAAATGCGTCTACGTCAACGCGAATCGAGGCATAAGGCATTAATGCCTCGCGGGAGTCATCAGACCCAGTGTCGGTCTGAAAGACCAAAAGCCATGCATTCGACAGCTCATCAACGCTTGAGCCCTCTAGCACCATATAGTCGTCATGTTCTACCAAATTTGGGTTGCTGAGATGCGGTGCCCAGCTTTCCCAAACCGCCTTAGGCAATCCAAGAGCAACACCAGAGCAAGCGCCATATTGCGCCAGACGAAACTTCAGCAACATCTGATAGAAAGTTCGCTTGAATACATTAGCAATATTTGGACCTTCTATTTTTCGCCCAAGCCACTCAACGTTGGTAGCAAGAACGTCTGGGAAGTCCGACGCATGTAGGTCCACCGCGTTTCGAAGTGCAGAAACCGCGTGGCGATAGGAGCCGTGAAAGTCCATTGTTTGCACTTCATAAATACCGAAATCCCTGAGTACAAGAACGTCCTTTTCAAACCCGACGCGAATCACGGTTATGTCGAAGGAAAGTTCAGGCGATTGCATCGTCGCAGAGACATTAATTTCTCCCCCCAGCTTATCTTGAAAAAAAACGAATACTGGCCGTCCTTCGTCAGAAGCTAACTTGAGTAGCCCTACCTGCTCTGGATCAGACAGCGCCACCACAGGCGCAATAGAGGTATTTCCGGTCACTCCAAATAGCCGTTCAACTACGGTCTCAAAGAAGCGTGAGTCCAGGGACCTGTACGGACAGACCATCCAATCTCGTACCCCCGTTGTAGTGGTAGTAATCGTGCAGACGCCCTTAGAGTTATCGTTTTTTACACACTGGCAATCGTGGCCCACAACTTCAGAAAGAAAGGGACATCGATCCGAAAGAAAGTCTCTTATATCGGCATCCGTACATTTAACAGTCGGATATAGCCGATGACCGAACCATTCTCCAATATAATTTCTCGGAAGCGGATTTTTCTTCGACACGATCTATATCTCTCCGATCTTTCCGTGCAGATATTCCCGGTTAGCTTCAAATCCGATCGCGTTTCGACCTAGTTCAGAAGCGAGTTCGACAGCGGATCCTGTTCCGCAAAAAGGATCTAAAACAGTGCCTCCCAGCGGCGCAGAGCTTTCTATGCGAGCTCTAACAACATCAGTCGAAAAAGTCGCGCTGTGGCCATTTACGCCACGTTGAGCGTTGACCTTGACTACGTCGAGCGCTCTAGGCTCAGCGCGCTCCAAGTCATAAAAGTATTTCGGCCGCCCGTCTGTCCTTCGCTTAACAAAATGGAAAAAATGCTCATGTGATGCGCGCAGGCGATCCCGCTCCGGCCTCGGTGGAACGTTTGGTTTATGCCAAATCAGGTCATTTCGCAATATCCATCGACGGTCTTGCATAGCGATCGCGAACCGCGCAGGTATCATTAGTAACTGTTTCTCTTGCAGATATCCCCCCATCGGCGTTGTCCTGCGAACTCTTCGTTTTCCGCTGAGCCCCTGGCGGCCATCGTCGCGAATACTCGACCATCTGGCAAAATAGGTATCGCCCAAATTTACCCAAACATTTCCCGTTTGTTTGAGCTTCGGCGCAACTAGGTCGAAAAACTCACAAAGGTGCGCAATAAACCAATCAGGGATAGGCTCAAGCCCTAAGGAGCCACCGTGATCTCGATACCATTTAAACGGGGGCGCCGTCCAGCGATCGTCAGTGGCTTCCCATTCTTTAAGAATGTTCCAATTGTGAGCTTGACCATATGTTCTTAGGCCCCAGTACGGCGGGCTCGTTATAACCAAGTCGAGAGACTCATCTTCGAGAGTTTGGATCAGATCGAACGCATCTCCAACGTGATACTTCTTTCCCGGGTCAGCGGCGGTTGGGCCAGTGGTCATCGTTCACTCGTGGGTCCTTGTCGGGGATCGATTATACTGTATATTTATACATAGATAGACAAACACTGATACCGCCAACCAGAATACTAATCACATCTTCGCTTCTAAACCGCCGCTAATGGTGGAAGTCGTATCTCTTCGTCTCGACTACCAACAAGTATAACGAGCACACTAATCAATAATCGAACCTTCGACACACATCCACGCCTCGGACTGGGTGGCTGTAGTCTCGTACTCTAATGCGCCGCACTGTCCGACTCTGGATTCCCTGCCGGTGAGCAGCTACGATCGAACTCGTGACCGATCTCATTTTCCAACACTGCGTGAGCGTGGCGCAGCTTACCATTGCGGGCGTGCTGCCGTTGATGCTGGTGGCGGTGCTGGTTACCAGGACGGGCGATTTCGATGTCCAGACGCGCGTCTTTCACCCAATCGTGCAAACAACAGGAATAAATATCGCAAGCGCCCAGGTTGGAATTGCACCCGTATCGGAAGGGCCCAGCCGACCCGAAGCGGGGATGCGCTACGATGAGGTTCGGGAAAGACAGGGAAAGACCATGACGGCGAGAATGATCTTGACGCTGGGCGCGGTGGCGGCGTTTCTCGGCGTGGCGCTGGGGGCCTTTGGAGCGCATGCGCTGCGGGCTCGGCTGACCGAGCAGTTGTTGAGCACCTGGGAAACCGCCGTGCAGTATCACCTGGTGCACGCGCTGGGACTGCTGGTGGTTGGGCTGACCCTTTTGTACAGCGGGTCGGCGCCGTTGCTGCGCTGGTCCGCCTGGTTCATGCTCGCGGGAATGGTGCTGTTTTCCGGCAGCCTTTATTTGCTGTGCCTGAGCGGCGTGCGCTGGCTGGGCGCAATCACGCCCCTGGGCGGCACGGCACTGTTGATCGCCTGGGTGTTGTTCGTCGTGGCGGTCTGGCGAATGAACTGAATTCCAGCCAGCCTAACGCCCGAAGGTGCGCGGCGAACTTGCCGCGATGAAGGCCGAATGCGAGGCCACCCAGGCGCTCGTACTGAGGACGGAAGTCGAATGACTCGTTCGGGGTCCGGTTGACAAGCAGGAGAGCGGGAGTTTCGTAGCCGGCCTTTTCTGGCACAATCTTGACGATGCCGTTTCTTCGACTCCGCGAACTTGACTGGCGGCGTGCCCTGGCCGAGGTGGCGCTGATCTTCATCGGCATCACGCTGGCCCTGTATTTCGACAACTGGAACGAAGACCGCAAGGAGCGCGCCCTGGAGCGCCAGCTATTGGTGGAGATGCGCGATGACCTCGTGGAGACCCGCATGGATCTCGAGCGGGACATCGAGGCGCTGAGCCTGCGCCAGGAATTGCTCTACGACCTGCAGGTGGAACTCAGCGCCGGCGCGATTCCGGACGCGGAGTGGGCCTCGCGGCTTTACACAACAGTCGGCGGCGCCCGGCTGTTTTCCAAGGACAGTGCCTATCGCGCGCTGACGAGCCAGGGGCTCGGCGTCCTGTCCGATCCGGGTCTGCGCAAGGCGCTGACCGACTTCTACGGGCTGCGCGTGCAGCGTGTCGAGGTCTTCGAGGGCCTGCGTGACGTATTCCTGCAGCAGGAGTTTATGCCCTTCTTCTCGGAAGTCATGCAGGTGTCGCCTGCGTGGTTGGAGACACGACTGGCGGGCCGCGAGCACTTGCCTGGGCTCGATCGGGTCGAGCCGATCTCTGGCGAGGCCCTGGCGGTGGACCCTCGCCTTCCACTGCTGATGTTTCGCGCTTCCGCCACCATGCGCTCCGTGCTCAGCTTTTACGAGCTTGCATTGGCGGACATCGATGCGCTCCTGCCCAGGATCGACAAGGCACTGGAATCATGATGAGCGATTTCATTTTCGAACACTACGTGGGCGTGGCGCAGATCACGATTGCCGGCGTGCTGCCGTTGATGCTGGTGGCGGTCCTGCTGACAAGAAAGTCCGGAAAGCTTCAGGCGGCGGCCGTGGCACTGCTCGCCTATATCGCCATCGTCGCGTTGGGGATGTCGGGCAACGTCAAGCATCTGGGCCTGATAGGCGTCGGCCACGCCCTGATCGCCTTCGCGATCGCTTTGCTGGCGGCCAGGCACCTGGACGTCCGTGCAGGCTGGCTGCTCCTGGCCCCCTGCTTCTTCATCGCGGTCGTCGTGCTGTTCAATGTCGCAAACGAAGACATGGGGCTCGAGTTGATGGGGCGCTGGAACAAGTCCGGGTAGCCCTGTCAGCGGAAGCGACGCTTGGGTCTAGCATTCATTCATCCGGCTCCACGCTTTGATCTGGCAACAAGGCGTCGGATCAGCAAACGTGCCGTGCCCGACGCCAGCCGGTCCAGCGAATCCGCAGGTCTGCGGTTGCAGGCGTCGCGCGCAACTCTGGCCCGAAGTCGTTCCTCCTGGTCCCGCGACGGGATTCTCCCCAGCTTGCCGGTGCCCTCGGCCACCCGGCCTGCGAGACAGGCCTCGAGGCCGGACCAGAATCGCGTTTCCAATGTTCTCGGATGATCGATACCAAGAGCGCGCTCCCGGAGTTCAAGCGCTGCGTCCAGCTCGACCCGGGCCTCGTCCATCCGGTCCAGCACCAGAAGGACGCGGCCGCGATTGGTCTGCTGAAACGCGCGGTCGGCGTGGTCGGTACCCTTGACCGCGCGAATGATACGCTCGGCTTCGTTGTAGCGGCCCAGCGCCCGCGGCCAATCTTCGGCGTCTTCGTCCACCAGGCCCAGGTTATTGAGATTGTTGGCCACGTTCAGATGGTTGTCGCCGAGCCGCGAACGGTTGATCGCCAGCGCGCGTTCGAACGCGGCGCGTGCAGCCTCTAAGCGCCCATTCGTACGCTCCACCAAGCCCAGGTTATTAAGCGCGCCGGCGGCCTGCGGAGAGTCTTCGGCTCCGGCGCTTACCAGCACCGCAAGTGCGTCGATCAGCACCTGACGCGCCACCTCCAGCTGCCCGAGTTCGTAGCGCGTCGCACCCAGGTGACTCAACGTCCGGGCGGTCAGTGGATGCGAGTCGCCGAGCACCCTACGGCGGATCTCAAGCGCCTCCTCGAACTTGGCGGCGGCCTTGTTCATCCGGCCCAGCGCGAACAGCGCGCTGGCCTCGGCGTCAAGCGCTCGGGCCAGATCCGGCGCCGATGCATCCCGGCGGTTGCGCTGCCAGTCCACGGCCTCGGCGTAAGAGGAATGAGCCTGCTCCAGCCGGCCCTGCATCCAGTGCCAGGATCCCAGGCGCAGCCGGTTTTCCGCCCGCCGCAGCGGATCGGGCGTATCGGAATTGGCGAGTCGATGCCCGGCGTTTCGAAAATCGACGCCGGCGGCGGCCAGGTCACCATCCGATTGCGCGGCAGCGCCGCGAGCATGCAACAAGTCGACCCACAACGCGGTCGCAAATTCCCGACCTTCTTCCGACGCTTCCAGTGCTCCGATGCCCTGTTCCAGCGCGGCGCGGGCCTCGGCAGGACGACCGGCGGCCTGCAGTGCGCGACCGACCCGCAGCCAACCGGCCGCCCGTTCGTGCGGAGAACCGTCGCCCAGTCGCGCCAGGCTCTCTTCGCCGAGCAACTTCGAGGTTTCGAAATCGCCGAGATTACGGTGCACGTCGCTGAGGGTCCGGAGCAATTCGGCGTGCAGCACCGGGTCCAGACCCTCTTGCTGGCTCAATCGCTCGCGACCCCGCGCCAGCAGGTCACCCGCTGTCAGTTCAATGCCATCGTTGCGCGTGGCGTCCGATTGCACGAACAGATCGCGCAGGAAGGCCGCGGTCAGCTCTGCCTGCTCGCGCTGGCGATCGCTTTCGGCCAGCGCGGCGCGGGTCCGCGCTTCCTCGCGCACGAGACCGGCCCCCATGGCCACGATCACCACCATCACCGAGGCCGCCGTGGACACCGACAGCCGGTTACGGCGAACGAACTTACCGGCGCGATAAAGCGTGCTCGTGGCCCGTGCCCGTGGCGGTCGATTGTTCAGCACCGCCCGGACGTCGGCGGCCAGCGCATCCACACTGACATACCGTTCGTCGGCACGAAAGGCGCAGGCCCTCGCCACGATCCAGTCCAGTTCGCGCGGCAGCGAGGGGTCGACCGCCGACGATACCGGGGGCTTGCGGCGTTGGTCGAGCGGATCGAGATCCGGGGCGGCGTCGGCGAATGGACGGGCGCCGGTGCAAAGCTCGTGCAGAAGCAGACCAAGCGCGTAGATATCGACGGCGGTTCCGGTGTCGTCGCGCATCAGTTGTTCCGGGCTGGCGTAGCCGGGCGTGTTCGGGACCGCTTGACCTGCCCTTGTAAGCGCATCGCCGCCGGCCTGCTCCAGTAGCCGCGCGATGCCGAAATCGAGCAGCACCGGACGGCCATCGCCTGTTACCAGCAGGTTGGCGGGCTTGAGGTCGCGGTGGACGATCAGCCGCCGGTGCGCGAAGGCCACCGCTTCGCAGGCACAAACGAAGGTCCGCAGCCGCCGGCCCAATGACCAATCGTTTTCCCGGCAGGCCTCGGTGATCGGACGCCCTTCGACCAGGTCCATCAGCAGCCACGGACGACCGTCCTCGGTCTGGCCGGCGTCGATCATGCGGGCGATGTGGGGATGGTCCAGCCGGGCCAGGATGCGGCGTTCCCGCTCGAAACGCGCTCGAAACGCTGCGTCGCCCAGTGCGGGGGCAAGCAGCTTGAGCGCGGCCCGCTTCTCGAACCGGCCGTCCGCGCGCTCGACCCGGTAGACTTCGCCCATGCCGCCTCGCCCGAGCAGATCGATGACCCGCCAGGGCCCGATGCGCGTACCGGGCGGCAACGGGTCTGCCGGCGTCGCCGGCTTATCCAGCGGGGTCCGGGTGCGGGCCGCAGCTTCGAGCAGTTGACGAAGTTCGGCGCGCAGTGCCGGGTCCGTGCAGTGCTCGTCAAGCCAGGCATCGCGCTGCTCCGCCGGCAAGGCCAGCGCCTCGTGAAAGCGTTCCCAGAGTTCGGTCCAGTCCGACGCGCTCATCGCCGTTGCTGCCTCACGGGCTTGGCCTGATAATAGCCCAATGCTCCCACCGCAGCCCGAGTCGGCTTCTTCAGCCATGGACATGTCCTCGACGACTGAGCTCAAGACGCTGGTCCGCGCCTTCAACGAAGGCCGGCCTGATGCCCCCGGCGAGCTGTTCGAAGCCTTGTACAACCAGCTGCACGCGATCGCCCGCCGCCACCTCGCCGGGGAGGGTAACGCTGCGACGATGTCTCCGACCGTGCTGGTGCATGAGGCGTTTCTGAAGTTCAGTGGTGGCCCGATCAGCCGCATCAACGACAACCGCCATTTCATTGCTCTGATCGCACGCGTCATGCGGCAATGGATGGTGGAACGCGCCCGCCATCAAAAGGCGCGGAAACGCGGCAACCGGCCGTTGATGGCCACATTCGCCGAAGACCGCATCGCCGGCGAACAGGGATTGAGCGCCGACGACCTGCTGGCCCTGGATGATGCGCTCGAATCGCTTCGCGGACGTGACTCGGCCATGGCCGACGTCGTCGAGTTGCGCTACTTCGTCGGATTCACCGTTGCAGAGATCGCCCAGGCCCTCGACGTCTCGGAACGCACTGTGGCCCGGCATTGGGAAGCGGCGCGGGCCTGGCTGCTGGTGAAGATGGGTGGGGAGACCAAAACAGGAATAAGCCCTTAGAAAAGTTGGTCTCGGCCGGGTGTAGGCTTCGAGATCTCAACGTCATGTCGTAGCTGCAGTCCGATGCGGCGGCGGGGATTCCTTACCATGCCAATCGCCTGGACACGAAAGTTCCTGTCAGTATTCCCCTTCTTTTTGCGCATTCCCCACCACGAGCCCGGCCGTCCGGGCGCTTTGTTCGTCAACAAAACGGGGATCCGCCATGCTTCGATCGATCATTCTCACGGTGCTGTTGGCACTGCCAGGCCTGCCTGCGGTTGCTCAGGATCCGGACCTGATCGTGTTGACCGAGGACGAGAACAATAGCCTGAACACCCAGGGCGGCCGCCTGACCGGAATTTCCGGGAATGGACGGTACGCAGCCTTCTGGTCACTGAGCCCGCTGGTCGCCGAGGATACGACCGGCAGCCAGATTTACGTTCGCGATCTCGTAACCGGAGAACTGGAACTCGTAAGCGCTACGCCTTCCGGGTTGGCCTCGTCGGAACCGCAGACCAGCGTGCTGTCCGACGCCTCCAATCGGCGAACGGTCTCCGATGACGGTCGCTTCGTGCTGTTCGCGTCCTCGTCGGCCGATCTGATTCCTGGGACCGATCCGGGTGCACAGCAGTGGCTTTTCCTGCGGGATCGCCAGACCGGGACCACGCGTCTTGTCAACGTGGACAACAACGATGTTCCGGGCAACCAGAGTGTCGATGGCCATTTCACGCTAGACCCATCAGGGATCGCCGTCGCGTTCTCGACCCCGGCGTCCAATCTCGACCCGCTGGCCCCCAGCGGCGGCATTTTCCTGCACCGCACCGACGCCCCGATCGGCAGCAGCGTCCGGACCCAGGCCGCCTGTCGCGACCGCGACGGCGTACCGCGACCGCTATCGGCCTGCGGCGGGTTCACGATCTCCTGCGGCGGCGCCATCATGGCGTTTCGCGGCGGCAGTTTTTACAACTGGGTTGAAGGAGAGACCCTGGCCTTCGGCGAGACCTACCGCGACTACTTCATCGGCAATCCGATTGCCGGGAACTGGACCCGGGTCGGTGCCGAGGCCGACGTGCCTTTGCCGCCCGACGACGGCATACTGGGCAACGACGCCGGCGGTGCACCGTCGATCGATTGCTCCGGTACGCGGATCGCGTTTTGGACCCGGAATGAACTGCGGCTCGGAGACACCAACGATCCCGACCTCTATATTTACGATCTGATCGCGCGACGCCTGACCCTGATCGAAGACCCGATCGGAACATCGCTGGAACCGCCGGGCTTTGCTTTCGGGCAGTCGCTCAACGACGTCTCGATCTCGTCGAGCGGCAACCTCGTGGCATTCGCGACCCAGCGCGCCATCGACCCGAACGACACCAACGGCCTGTCGGATGTCTACACGGTCGAGGTGGCCCGCGACCCCGTCGCACCGTTCGATATCCAGTGGGTCAGCAACGCACTCGATACGGCCGGCGACAGCCACGCCTTCCAACCGTATGCCGCCAACAACGGCAGCGTCGTGTTCAGGTCCCTGGCCGACAATTCGCCGTGGCCGGCCATCAACCAGGGTGAAGGACACCTTTTCGCGAAGGGTGTGGCGCTGGAAGGGCTGTTCTTCGACGGGTTCGAGTGAGCCGATTCGTCATCCGTGACCGCTTTTCGGGTTTCCCCGCCTTGTTCCAGAGGCCGAATACTGACGCGGGCTATTCACGGCACAAAATCTGGGGCAATATGAGACCTCGAACACACGAGGCTCACCCATGCGGCGTAGAGACTTCCTGAGAAACGGCGGATCGGCGCTGGGCGGCTCATGGCTGACGCTGAGCATGCCGTCCATCCTGGCGGCAGCGAGCGCGGCGGCCAGTGCGGCCGCGCTTGAATCCGCTTTCCGCGTGTTGTCTCCGCTGGAGGCGGCCGAGTTCGAGGCCATTGCGGCCCGCATCATCCCGTCCGGTGACTCACCCGGCGCGAGGGAGGCCGGCGCGATCCATTTCATCGACACCGTCCTGGCCGAGATCGATCCCGCCCTTCTGGGCCCGATGCGTGAGGGCCTGCGCGGCCTTCAAGACGACGTCCGACAAGCCTACGACACAACATCGTTCGCCGACTTGAGCGAGAGCCGGCAGATCGAAGCCCTGACGGCCATCGAAGACACGGCGTTTTTCGGAACGGTCCGGTTCCTGACCATCGCCGGCACGTTCTGCGATCCTTCGCACGGCGGCAACCAGAACAGGGTCGGCTGGAAACTGATCGGTTTCCCGGGGCCGTTCGGCACGCAGCCACCCTTCGGTCACTACGATGCCGACTATGCAGAGCGGGGCGAATGAACAATGACGGTTAAAACCTTCAAGACCGGAGAGCAGGTCGATTTCGTCATCGTCGGCTCCGGCGCTTCCGGCGGCGTGATCGCGCGTGAACTGTCGACGGCCGGCCACTCGGTCGTCGTGCTCGAGCAGGGTCCTTACCTGAAGGCAGGCGATTTCCGGCATGACGAGTTGATGTACAAGAACTACGGCGAGCTGGCCTGGGGCGCGCACCAGGGGCACCCGCAGACGTTCAGGGAAACCGAGGCCGAGACGGCGAAGAAGGCCGATACCACGGTGCTGCAGTATGCGCACAACGTGGGCGGCAGCAGCGTTCATTTCGCGGCCAACTACTGGCGTTTTCGCGAAGTCGATTTCAAGGAGCGGAGCCTCGTTGGCCCCATCGCCGGCACCAGTTTCGACGACTGGCCCATTACCTATCAAGACCTGGAGCCCTATTACACGAAGGTCGATTGGGAGATCGGTGTTTCGGGCATCGAGGGGCCTTCGGATCCGCCCCGTTCCAGGGGTTATCCGTGTCCGCCGATGCCGGTGAAGTCGCCGTGCGTCCTGCTGGAACGGGCCGGGAAGAAGCTGGGCTACAAGCCCTATCCGGCGCCCGTCGCCATTCTTTCCAAACCCCACAACGGTCGACCGCCCTGCATGCACTGCGGATTCTGCTGGGGCTTCGGCTGCGAAATTTCGGCCAAGTCCTCAACGATGGCGGCGATGATTCCCCAGGCGCTGGCGACCGGCCGCTGTGAAATCAGGACCATGTGTACGGCTTCGCGCATCGAAACCGATGAGGCCGGCCGCGCCACAGGCGTCGTTTACTGGGACGCCGCCGGTACCGAGCATTTGCAACAGGCCAAGGCCGTGGTGCTGGCCGCCAACGGGGCGGAGACGCCGCGACTGCTGTTGCTGTCCGAATCGAGCAGGTTTCCGGACGGACTGGCGAACTCCAGCGGCATGGTCGGCAGGAACCTGATGTTCAACGGCTGGTCATGGGTCGTGGGCACCTTCGAACACCCGGTCAACGCTTACAAGAGCATCCCCACGACGCGGGTCATCCACGATTTTTACTCGCTGGACCGTTCGCTCGGCTTCTACGGCGGCGGCGGCATCGATTCGCGCTGCCCGTCAGACGGCACCCCGATCGCATCGGCCGACTGGGCCGGCCCGCCCGATGGCCCGAGGTGGGGCGAGGGCTTCAAGCAATCGTTGCGCGAGGTGTTCACCCACGGCGCGGCGTTCGTCGGCCACACCACGTCCCTGCCGGTGCCGACCAACTCGGTGTCGCTGGATCCCGAGCTCCGGGATCGCTGGGGCCGCCCTGCGCTTCGCACCACCTACAAGGACCATCCCGATGACCTGGCCACGGCGAAATTCTTCCAGGATCGGTCCGAAGAATTGATGCAGGCGGCCGGCGCCATCCGGACCTGGGGCGTGAACTCGGGCGACTGGCCGCCGGTATCGAGCCACCTGCTCGGCACCTGCCGTATGGGCAACGACCCCAAGACTTCAGTGGTGGACAAGTACCACCGCGCGCACGACGTGCCCAACCTGTTCCTCTGCGACGGCAGCAGCCTGGTCACCTCGGGCCGGGGTCAGCCCACGATGACGATACAGGCGCTGGCCTTCCGGGCCGCCGAGCACATGGCGAACGCGGCCCGGAGAGGCGAGATCTAGTTAGTCTCAGCGTCTCTCAGACAAACCGGAACATCGGCGGAAACAAGACCACCACGATTGCCGCCCAGACCGCGAACGCTGGCAGGTAATTCGTCTGCCAGCGCACCAGTGAATGGAACGAACTCCTTCGCCGCAGGAAGCCGACATACAACACCGCCGACCAGGCCAGGTTGACCAGCAATATGATGTTCAGGCCCAACGCGGCGACACGGTTGGGCGTGAAGCCCATTTCGCCGATGCGCGCGGCAATGGCCCACAGAGCCACGATGTCGACCAGCAGCGCGCTGGCCACCAGCACCACCTGCGCGATGTCGAAGATGCCCGGCGGCCTTGCCGGATCGCGCGCCGAGATCGAATAGAGCAACAGTCCCAGCACGACGACCAGCAGCAGGTCAAATGCGATCAGAAGGTCGCGCTCGACGTTCAGGCCGCTGTCGGTGAACAGAATGGTTCCGAGGAAGGCCAGCAGCAGCACCGCGAACAGCGGCGTGAACAGGCGGGGGAGCACCGGCGCCATGTTTTCGATCACGCTCTGCTTGGCTTCCACCAGCCACGCGGCCACCAGCACTGCGCCGGCCGCCCCGCAAGGGAGAAGCCATGATTCCAGAAACGGCTCGGCGTCGATACCGATCGCTTCGAACAGCATCAGCATGAACCCGATGAACACCCCGCCGCCCAGCGCGATCAACACGTAATAGATGAATAGTTCGCCCGAAAAGCGCACGAAGTCCATCCGCCTTTCCGCCTCGCGCCAGCGTCCGCCGGCATAGGCGATGCCGACGAGCAGCCAGAGTGCGATCGGCAGGTGCAGCGCGGCCAGCACCAGGGTGTTGCCTCCGGGCGCGAAGGGGTAGATGTTGATGATGAACACGGCCGCGATGAACGCCATCGCCAGCCGCTGAATGGTGACGTTGTCCAGTGGCCGCTTCCAGGCGAAGTAACCGGCCAGCAGCGGCAGCACGAACAGGCTGGCGTTGCGGGCGTAAAACCCGGCATGCTCGTCAATCCCGAAGCCGAAAAGCGCCGGCAGCTTGACCAGCAAGGCTGCCGCGACGGCCAGCGCGAATGCCGCGATCGTGTCGGCGCCGATCCCGGATGCAAGGTCACCGGGCTCCGACGGCATGACAAGCTGTTTCCAGAGCCGATCGGAATGCTCGCGCGCGAACTCCCGTGACAGTGCGTCCAGGCTGCCCATGCGCTTGACCGCGACGAGGAAGGCCTCGTCGTCGTCCAGTCCGCCGTCGATGAGCGCTGCGACCTGTTCGCGAAGGTGATCCTCGAGTTCGGCCACGTCGACGGAATGAATGGCCTGTCGGTGACGAAGGAAATTCCGCCACTGCTCGATCTGGCGCTCCAGCGCCTGTGCCTTGTCAGCCGATTGCATGGTCGGGTTTTCGCTCAAGTCTGTGGAAGTGGCGCGTCGGAGAAGGGGTCGTCGCCGACCATTCGCCAGATGCCGCGAAGCGTGGCGTCCACCGCCTGCCACTGCCGGCGTTCCTCGACAAGCTGGTTTCGGCCCTGCCTCGTGATCCGGTAATACTTGCGCCGCCGCTCGCCCTCGCGGGCCTCCCAGCGCGACTCGACAAAGCCCAGTCGCTCCAGCCGGTGCAGCACCGGGTACAGCATTCCGTCGGTCCACTCCATCCGCCCGTCGGAAAGCTCGCGCACGCGCTTGAGGATCGCATAGCCGTAGCTGTCTTCCTCGGCCAGGATCGCCAGTACGATCGGCGTCGAGGACGCGGCGATCAGGTCCTTGCTGATGTCCATGGTTCAAGGAACCTACGCTTTTTACATAGGCGCACTATACATTGCAGTTCTATGTAAGTAAAGCGATTCTGAATCGCGACTTTCTGGACGGACTGCTGCCGGCTTGCACGCATCCTGCCCGTTGATATACTCCATCATCGCCCCTGCGCCGGCTTCGATCGGCGATAGACGCATGGTGCAAAGGTTCATCACGGGAATCACCCTGGCCCTGCTCCTTCCAGTCGGAGCGGTTGCCGGTGATACCGCCCGTGAACCCGCGGCCAATCGCACCAGCCAGAGCCGTTTCGAGGTCCCGGACACGGTGCGCTCCGACCTGCTGAACGGCGCTCCGGCACGCGCCATCGACGGCAGCAACAACAACCCGGATCATGCCGAATGGGGAATGGCCGGAGAGCCGTTGCGTCGCGCCGCCCCGGTGGCGTATGCCGACGGCATCGCCACGCCGGCCGGACCATCACGCCCCAATCCGCGAGTCCTGTCCAACGCTATCCTGGCCCAGCAGGAATTGCAGCCGGAAATCGCCGGGATGTCGGACATCTTCTGGTTGTGGGGCCAGTTCATCGATCATGACATCTCACTGACCGAAGTGCAGGCGCCGCTCGAGGTGTTTCCGTTCGATCTCCCGCAGGGCGACCCGTGGTTCGACCCCGACGGGACGGGCACGAAGGAAATGGATTTCGAGCGTTCCGCCTGGGATCCGGTTTCCGGTACAGGCTCGGACAATCCACGCCAGCAGATCAATATCATCACGACGTGGATAGACGCGTCCCAGGTCTACGGTTCGGATCCGATTCGGGCAGCGGCGCTGCGCCGAAACGACGGCAGCGGAAAGCTCAAGACCAGAGCCGGCGAGCTGTTGCCGCTCAATACGACCGGGCTGCCTAACGCCGGCGGGCGCCGCCCCGATCTGTTCCTGGCCGGCGACGTTCGCGCCAACGAAAACCTCCTGCTGACCGCGATGCACACGGTCTGGTTGCGCGAGCACAACCGACTGGCCGATGAAATTGCGGTTCAGAACCCGGGGATCTCCGGCGATCAGATCTACGAGGAAGCGCGCGCCCGGGTCGGAGCCATGCTCCAGGTGATCACGTACAACGAGTTTCTGCCGTCGCTGCTGGGGGCGGATGCAATCGCACCGTATGGCGGATACGACGATCAGCTCGATCCCGCCGTTGCCAACGTCTTCTCGACCGCCGCATTCCGCCTCGGCCACAGCATGGTGGCACCGGAACTGCAGCGGCTGGATGCGAATCTGCGGTCGATTCCCGAGGGTCCGCTGCCGCTGCGACACGCATTCTTCGCGCCCGGACAGTTGCAGCGGCCGCAGGCAGTTGCCGAGCTGATGCGCGGTGCCGCCACCAGGACCATGCAGAACCTCGACCGGCATATCGTCGACGACTTGCGCAATTTCCTGTTTGGCCCGCCAGGCGCGGGCGGGTTCGACCTGGGCGCGCTCAACATCCAGCGGGGCCGCGACCACGGCCTGCCCGACTACAACACGATCCGTGTCGCTTACGGCCTGTCGCCGGTTTCGGGTTTCGCGCAGATCACCAGCAATCCCGATCTCCGTGCAACGCTGGCGGACATGTACGGCAACGTCGACGACATCGACCCGTGGATCGGGGCACTGGCGGAAGATCGACTTCCCGGCCTGATGATCGGCCCGTCGCTGCGCGCCGTGCTGAGCGAGCAGTTCACCCGCCTGCGCGATGCAGACCGCTTCTGGTATCGGCGGGTCTTTACAGGCGACGTGCTCGCCGCCATCGAAGCCACCCGGCTCTCGGACGTGGTTCGACGCAACACAGCCGCCGGTGCCGAATTGCCGGCGAACATGTTCCGGGGCGGGCAACCCGTGCCGAAGATTCCGGCCCTGGGTGTTCCGGGCCTCATCGCATTGAGCTTGCTGATGATGCTTGCCCTGGCTTTGCGCCGGTCCGGGCCATCGACGAAAGGTTGATCGCGCCGGATTCTCGACTGGCGCCAGTGCCGGACCAAATGTGCGGATTGCGGTTCCCGCGGCATTTCAGGATGATGACTGGCGGGGCATGAGATCGTCGGGCTATTGAACCGAGGGAGAGATTCAGGATGACAATCAATAGCGCTCTTGCGCACAACATGAACCGCGTATTGAAATGGTTGGGGTACGGATTCGGCGGCCTGGTCGGGCTTGTCGCGATTGCAGTCGTGGCGATCTATTTTCGGTCGGAATGGGTGCGATCGAAAACATGGGAAGTGCCGGCCGCGGCCGTGACGATGTCTTCGGCGGCGATAGACCAGGCCGATGTCGATGAAGGAAGACGCCTGGCGCAGATCTTCGGCTGCTTCAACGGCTGTCATGGCCAACGTTCCGATGGTGGCGTTTTCCTGGACATTCCCAACGTGGTCAAACTGGTGGCGCCGTCGCTGACGCACCTGGCATCCACTGCCGAGGATGCCGATCTGGTCCGATCGATTCGATTCGGCATCAAGCAAGACGGCACGACGGTCTGGGGGATGCCTTCCGCAGCGCTGTATCACCTGACGGACGCACAGCTGGCCTCGATCATCGCATTCATTCGCAGCGAGCCTGTGGGCGACCCGGTTGAAGAGCGATCGGCGTTTCGCCCATTGAGCCGGCTCGGTATCGCGATGGGCGATTTTCGTCCGCAGGCCGAATCCACCAGCGCAATGCCCGAGCGGCTCGATCCGGAGCAGCCAGGCGATCCCCATGCTGCGGGTCGCCAGATCGCCATGACGGCCTGCGCCGAATGTCACGGCCTGGATCTTCAGGGCAACCCCCAGTTTCCGTCGCCGGCGCTCGGCATCGTCCGGGCCTACGATCAGGATGCGTTCCGCCACTTCATAACCACCGGCGAAGCGCTTGGCGGCCGGGACGTCGGGGTAATGACGCAGATGGCGATCCGTCGTTTCTCCGTTCTGCATGTCGAAGAGGTCGACCAACTGCATGCCTATCTTTCCGAAACCGGTGGTCTGGACCGGATGAATTCCGAATCGCTAGACCAGTGAATGAGAGCTTGACGGGTCGCGGCTGCGGCCAGGGGCCGAGATTCTTCGCGCTCGCCCACGCCTGTCGCTTCGGTTGCGCCGGCTCGGAAACGCTTGCGCATTGCCGGATTCCGGCTGATTACCTCGCGGTCGTGCTCAGGCGCTGCTCGATGGATTCGATTCGCGCCAGTAGTGGTCCGCGGTCGCCGGCCTCCGGCCACTTCTCCATCCCCGCCATCGGCAGCGCCTCGGCCAGCGCGTCGCGAGCCACCTCGGCTTCGCCGGCCTCGATGGCTGCTTCGGCCAGATCCAGCAGTCCGCTGAGGCACTCTTCGCGCGGGTAGCCGTCGAGCGATTCGATCACGCTGCCGGCCTGCCGGTAAGACGCCAGCGCCGTCTGGAAGCGGTCCAGTCGCACGCGCAACCCTGCCAGCTGGATCAGCGTATCGGCCACGGAACGGTGGGATTCGCCGTAGATTTCGCGGTAGATTTCCACCGTCTCGTCGAGATGCCGTTCAGCCAGGACGGAATCTCCGTTGGCTTCGAGCGCACGGGCCAGCCATGGCTTGATCGTTGCAACCGTGCTGTGGTTTCCGCCGCGGGCAGCAGATCGCAGGCGAAGCGCGTCCGATAATTGCTCCACGGCCAGGTCGTGGCGACCTCGCGCCAGCGCGATACGGCCCAGGCGGTACAGCGTGGCACCGGCACGCGCGCTCTCTGCGCCGTAGATGGCCGAATCCCGTTCGAGCACCTCGACGAAAAGCGGCTCGGCGGTTTCGATATCGCCGCTGTCCATCAGCACCGCGGCCAGGTTGCGCATGCTCTGCACGGTCAGCGGATCGTCGGGACCCAGCATCCGGCGTCTCTGCTCCAGTTGCTCGGCGAACAGCGGCACCGCCTTTTCCGGGTCGCCGACGTAGGCAAAGAATGCTGCGAGATTGTTGGCGGCCTCCATTGCGTTGTCGCTGTCGCCGATCGCGGTGAAGATCTCCATGGATTCGCGCAACTGCCGTTCGGCCTCGGGGTGCCGATTCAGCGTGGCGCTGGAGATGCCCAGGTGGTTCAGCGCCAGCGCGCGAACCTTGAGCACTTCCGGATCCGGTGACGACGCATCCAGCAGGGCCAGCGCCTGGCGGTGGTAGCCCTCGCCGAGCTCGTATTGATCGTTCTGGTGCAGAATGCGGCCGCGCCAGACGAGTACCTCGGCCAGATCGTGGACGGCCGCGTCCGGATTGTCCTGGAGCAGCAGCTGCGCACGCGCCAGCAACTGGTCGGCGGTTTCGAATTCAAGCAGCTCGCGGTTGGCCAGCGCCAGCGCCTTGAGCATTTCTGCCTGCACCAGCGGAGATTCGTTCAGCGCGTCGATCTGTTCGGCGCCCTGATGAAGGATATCGAGTACCGAAATATCCCTTCCGCCCGACTGGGTCGGGCTTGCCGCGCGGAACAGCTGGACCAGGTAGTCGCTGACGCGCTGCGCCTGGGCCGCGGCGATGCGCGCACGTTCCGATTCGCGTTCGGCGGCGTCGCGCTGGACGGCCAGGTCTCCGGCCTGCATTGCGATCACGATCAGGGCGACCGATACCAGCGCGAACACGCTCGCCGTGGTGGCGACCGGGATACGGTAGCGGCGCAGGAACTTGGCCAGCCTGTAACCGCGGGTCGCGGCCCGGGCGTGCACCGGCCGATGCTCGAAGTGGCGCTGGAGGTCGGCCAGGAACTCGCCGACGTTGCGATAGCGTCGCTCCGGCGACTTCGCCAGGGCGCACAGCACGATGTTGTCGAGATCACCCTGCAGGCGTCGTGCAAGCGCGTCCGGCCCGGTCCCGAAGTTCGCGGCATGTTCTGATTGGTCGCGCGCCCCCGAGCGCCAGCGGCGGCTCGGACATTCGGGCGTTACTTCGCACACGATCCGCATCAGGTCCATCGGCGAGGTGTCGTCCAATCGGAATGGCGGCACGTTGCACAGCAGCCGATAGAGCAGCGTACCGAGCTGGTAGACCTCGGATTGCAGCGTGACGGCTTCGCCGCGCAACTGCTCCGGGCTCGCGTACTCGGGCGTCAGCCAGCGCGAGCTCAGTTGCGTGGCCTCGCCGTCGCCGATCTCCAGGCTTTCCTCGATCCGTCCCAGGCCGAAATCCAGCAGTTTGACGACGCCGTCGGGCGTGACCAGGACGTTGGAGGGCTTGATGTCGCGGTGCAGCACCAATCGGCCGTGCGCGTACTCCAGCGCCCGGCAGACCTGGCAGAACAGCTCGATGCGCGCATCGACCGACAACCGGTGCCGGTCGGCGTAGCGGTCGATGGCTTCGCCTTCAACGTACTCCATGGCGAACCATGGGCGCCCCCGCTCGGTCGTGCCGCCGTCGATCAGTCGGGCGATGCCGGGGTGCTCCAGGCGCGCCAGCACCTCCCGTTCACGTGCGAACTGGCGCAGGCTGTCCTCGTTGGGATGCGTGCCGATGACGACCTTGAGCGCTACCTGCTGGTTGAAACCGCCTTCGATTCTGCGCGCAAGGTAGACCGCGCCCATCCCCCCTGCCCCTATGGCGCGGTCGATCCGAAACGGCCCGATCTGCGAGCCCGGTCCGAGCTCATCGGTTTCGGCCAGCGCAGCGGCGAGCTCGTTGTTGAAGCCGGGATCGGATAGCGGCGAGTCTTCCAGCCCGTCGATCGGTGAGCGAGCGAACGCCAGCATCCGCTGCGCGCGCGGGTCTTCGGCCAGATCGTCGGGCAGTTCTTCGGCGTTGTCGCCGCGCAGCCTGGCTTCCAGCCAGCGATTTATTCGCTTGAGGTCGGTCTCGGAGCCGCCGCTTTCATTATCGTCCTGCATGCATTCGGCCCCTGTGATTGCGAAGTCCAGAGCCCTGAGTTTGCAGCTATTATGTGACGGGCGCAACATTCCGTCGAGCCCCTGGGGAGAACGCATTGAGCGATCCGAGAACCATTACCCGATTGCTGCGCGAGTGCCGCGACGACGATACGGGTGCGGAGGCGTTCGATTCGCTGATGCCCCTGGTCTACAACGAACTCCGGCAGCTGGCGCGGCAGCAGTTGGCGCGCATGCGTTCGGGCCAGACCCTGGATACCACCGCGCTGGCGAACGAAAGTTACCTGAAGCTACAGAATCACGTGGCGCTGGACTGGACCGATCGCCAGCACTTCTATGCCATCGCGGCACGCGCCATGCGCCAGATCCTGGTCGACTACGCGCGTCAGCGAAATGCCGGCAAGCGCTACGGCGACAAGCAGCAGGTTGACCTGGATTCCATCGCCGGCGACAGCGATGAGCGCGCCGCCCAGTTGATGCACGTCGACGAACTGCTGGACCGGCTCAACGACATCGACAGCGACCTGGTTCGGGTCGTCGAATGCCGGTTTTTCGCCGGATATTCCCAGGAAGAGACCTCGTCGGTGCTTGGTATCTCGATGCGCACGGTGCAGCGTCGGTGGCAGCGTGCGCGCGCATGGCTGCGCGAGCTGGAACTGGCCTCGCGAGACAAGTCGCAGGTGCAGCTGTAGGGCACGCCCCGATGTGGGCATTACCGATCCCGGCATCACTTCTCCGTGCCAACGACGCTGGAAAGGATTCTGGTGACGCGACCCGCCATGGCAATCCCTGCGGTGGTACATTAGGGAAATAATATATTGAAGCCGGCGCCGCTTCGCATCGCTCGATCAAGGCGTCATGCGACCTCACACGAAGGTGAAGCCATGAGAGACGATTCGAAGGAATTGTTGCCGAGGCCCTTGTCGCGGCGAGAATTCCTCAGTGCAACCTGCCTGGTTTCCACGGGCGTTCTTGTGCCCTCGCTGAATCCCCTGTGGGCGGCCGGCGGGGTTACCGGGCACGCCGGCGAGTTCGGCGAGCTCAACGCGACCGACGCCGGCGGCATCGACCTCTACCTGGAACACAAGGACCTGCTTGTCGGCGGCCGGCCCGGTCGGGCGATCGCGATCAACGGCTCCATTCCCGGGCCGGTCATCCGGATGCAGGAAGGCAGGGAGGCGCTGATTCGCGTCCACAATCGGCTGGGCGAATCGACCTCGATTCACTGGCACGGTATTTTGCTGCCCTTCAACATGGACGGCGTGCCCGGCATCAGCTTCCCGGGCATTCCGGCCGGCGAGACCTTTACCTACCGCTATCCCCTCCGCCAGAACGGCACGTACTGGTATCACAGCCACACCGGCCTGCAGGAACAGCTCGGGCATTACGGTCAGCTTATCGTCGACCCCGCCGAACCCGACCCGGTGGGATACGATGTGGAGCATTCGATCATCCTTTCGGACTGGACCTTCGAGGATCCGCACCGCGTGCTGAGAAAGCTCAAGACCATGGAGGGCTACTACAACTTCCAGCGCCCGACCCTGGCCAACATCGACGATCAGATGAAGGCGACCGGGATGTCGCTGGGCGAGGTGCTGGAGAAACGATTGGCCTGGGATCGGATGCGGATGGACCCGACCGACATCGCCGACATCACCGGCGCGACCTATACCTACCTGATGAACGGGAAGGCGGCCCACGAGAATCCCACGTTCCTCGCCAAACCCGGCCAGCGGGTGCGCTTGCGCATCGTCAACGCCTCTACGATGACTTTCTACGATATCCGCATCCCGGGCCTGCCGATGACCGTGGTGCAGGCCGACGGCCAGAACGTCAAACCGGTTGAAACCGACGAGCTTCGGATCGCGGTGGCCGAAACCTACGACGTGATCGTGACGCTACCGGAAGATCGAGCCTACACCCTGTTCGCCGAGACCATGGACCGCAGCGGCTATGCGCGCGGCACGCTGGCCCCCAGGCAGGGCATGTCGGCGGACGTGCCCGAACAGCGCCGCCGACCCATGCTCACCATGGCCGACATGGGCATGATGATGCACGGCGACATGAACGACATGAATGGCATGAACGGCATGAACCACGCGGGCATGGATAACGATATGCCGCAGCATGCTTCCGGCGGCGGACATGGAAAAGAACTGGCGACTACCAACCTGGTCGAGCGCATCGGGCACGGCCCCGACAGGCACGGCCCGGCCAGCATCACAATGGGGCAGATGGCCTACCGCCGACTGGACTATCCAGGGGCCGGGCTCGGCGACGACGATTGGCGCGTGCTGAGCTACGGCCAGCTGCGGGCGCTGAAGCGCCCGTACGGCCGACGGCCACCCACGCGCCAGTTCGATCTGCACCTGACCGGCAACATGCACAAGTACGTCTGGGGCTTCGACGGCAAGAAGTGGTCGGAGTCGGACATGATCCGCTTCCAGTACGGCGAGCGGTTGCGGATCAACATGATCAACGACACCATGATGAGCCACCCGATCCACCTGCACGGCATGTGGATGGACCTGTATGCCGGGGCCGAGGACTACGCCGACAACCCCCGCAAGCACACGGTGATCGTCCAGCCGTCGGAACTGCTTACGGTCGACATTACCGTCGACGCGCCGGGACAGTGGGCCTTCCATTGCCACCTGCTTTATCACATGGAGGCCGGCATGTTCCGCACGGTCGCCGTGGTCCGTTCCCTGGAAGGAGGGCCGATCGATGTCGAATCGTAATTCCCGCCCGCCCAGGACGGTCGTGTTCGCGATGTTTTTGATGCTTGCCGCCGCCGGATGGGCCCAGGAAGAGACCGACATGCCAAGCACGGCGGATCGCCCGCAGCACGGCGAATCGGCGGCACAGCACGACGAAGCCGCGCCCGAATCGCCCGAGATCGACCCGGCGATCCCGCCGGACATGACACTGCAGGAAGTGTTCGAAGCGGCCGAGTCGCCGCCGCCGGCCGACTTCCCGGAACCGGTGCCCGACGACAAGCTCTACGCTTTCACCCTGTTTGATCAACTGGAATATCGCGCCGCGACCGACGATTCGACCGCCGATTCGCTCGGCTGGGAGGCCCAGGGCTGGATCGGCGGCGATTTCAACAAGTTCTGGTGGAAGAACGAAGGCGAGGCGGTCTTCGACGGCCCGAACGGGGGTGAAACCGAAACCGACCTGCTCTATTCCCGACTGATCACGCCGTTCTGGAACGTCCAGGCCGGCGTTCAGTATGCCAACGAGTGGCACGAGGACGACTACGAAGACCGCTGGTCCGGGGTGGTCGCGCTACAGGGCCTGGCGCCCTACAAGTTCGAACTCGACAACTCGCTCTACCTCTCCGAGGACGGGGATGCGACGCTGGCGATCGAAGCCGAATACGATATCCGCATCACCCAGCGCCTCGTGCTTCAGCCGCGGGCCGAAATCGGCTTCGCCTTTCAGGACATTTCCGAACGCAGCCTCGGCGCCGGCATGACCGACGTCACGTTCGACCTTCGCCTGCGCTACGAGATCAGGCGCGAGTTCGCGCCCTATGTCGGCATACGCTCCAGCTTTCTTGTCGGGGAAACCGAAAATATCGCCGAGGCCGGGGGCGAGGATTCCGACGACTTCTTTTTCATGGCAGGCCTTCGCTTCGCCTTTTGAGAAAGCTCGCGATGACGCTCTGCGCCCGAAAAGTCCGATCCCATCCTCGGGCCCTCGATCATTGAGCCAGCGGCTCGATCAGGCCGGGCCCGTCGTTGCCCGTCCGGTTGACCGCGGTCGAGACCGGCCAGCAGTCGAGGCTGTCCGGTTCGAGCCGGTCGATGGATTGGCGCAGGACTTCCCTGTCCTGTAGTTGGGGATCCAGCCATTTCTGAAGGCAGCTGTCGTCCAGTACCACGGGCATCCTGGCATGGATGCGCCCGACCGGCCCCCTGGCCGGTTCGGTGATGATCGCGCAGCCGGGCCGGTCGTCCAGGGTGACGGTCCAGATACCGGCCATCAATACCGGCTCGCGGTCTTTCCGGGCGAAGAAGTACGGCTGCTTGCCCTTGTCCGTCGCTTTCCACTCGTACCAGCCATCGGCCGGGACCAGGCAGCGGTGCTTGTGGAACGCGCTGCGGAAGTAGCGGCTGCTCTCCAGGTTCTCCGCCTTGGCATTGATCGGTTCGGGCGCGCTCGGGTCGGCCCAGTGCGGGTGGTATCCCCACCACAGCCTGTCGAAGACCGCCCGGCCCGCGGTCTCGCTGTAGCGGACGCCGAGGATGCCGGTGCCCGGCGCGATGTTATAGCCGGGCCGCCAATCCGTCGGTGGGGAGGGCAGCCCGAGCTTGGCGGCTATCTTTGCGGGATCGCTGAATAATGCGTAACGGCCACACATTGAAATTTCGTGCTCGGAATTGCGGATCCAAGAACCTGAAGCCGATAGATTACCGCAACAGCCTGCACCGGATGGAAGCGGAGTGACCCACTAGATCGGCAATTCGCCCGTGAAGATCACTTCCCCGTCCCGCCGGATTTCGACTATCTCGCCGCGTGGATCGAAATCCAGCACCATTTCGTTGAACATGGCCGGGTCACCGAACCACAGCGACCCGCGGTTCCCCTGCGCTGTCGAGACAACGTCGATTGCGCCGAATTGCGCGCCGCCGACGAACAGGTCGTAGAGGCCTGCCGGAACGTTTTCGACGTGAACCCGGAAAACCGTCCGCATCGAATGTTGTTCATATACCGCCTCAGCCGAGCCGGCAGCGTGAACCCCGAGGTTGTCGAGCTCGATCGCGATTCCGGCAAAGTCCACGCCTGGCGCCGTGCCGGAATGTTCGTCATCTCCCGGGCCCATTCCGCCGCCGTGACCCATGCCGCCTCCCATGCCCATGCCGAAGCCGCCGTCGCTTCCCGCGCTCGGGAATTCAGCCGCGAACAACCGGGCAATGCCGTCAAGGATTTCGATCATTGCGCCCCTTGGGTCGAACTCGAGGTGCATCGCACCGACTTCGTCCGGGAACTGAAATTCGATTTCGCCGTGGGTCTGGCCGTTGCCGATTTCAGTGACCTCAATCAGGCCGCGTTCCTCGCCCCCGATGCGGACCGAGTAGCTTCCGACCGGAATATTGCGGACCTGGATGTCGAACTCCATCATTGGCTCGCCGGCTCCAGACGTGCCCAGCATCTCCATTCGGGCCTCTGCCGACCCATCCGGATAGACGCCGTCGTTGAGTAACTGGATCTCGGTTTCGAACCGCCCGTGGTCGGGGCCCTCGAACGGCGCTATTCCGCGACCCATGAAATGCCCTTCGACCGGCGTCGCCGCGGCAAGGACGACCTCATTGCCGGAAAGCACTTCGATCATCCGGTCGCGCGGATCGAAATCGAGCAGCATCGTGCCCGGCTCGGATGGCGAACGAAAGTCCAGGTGACCCGCGGTGCCGTCGTCCGTGACGAACACCTCAAAGGTGCCGCGCGGCTCGCCGCCGACGCGCAACTCGTACCCGCCTTCGGGAAGGTTCTCGACATCTACATTGAAACCTCCACGGCCGGGCCGCATTTCAAACTCGACCTGGCCCCTTGCGCCGGGCACCACGCCGGTGGGTTCGAGCGCAACGACGAATTCGCGCGCCATGTGGTCGGGCGCAAAATCATCCGAAATGCCGCCGCTGCAGGCCACGCCAGGTTGATTGCTCAGCCGGGCGATCGGAAATTCGCCGGCCCCGACCGTGTCGGTGTCGAACATGATCCGGCCGTTGATACAGTCGGAAAACCGGACCTCCATCGTCCCGACCGCCTCGCCGAAATCACCTTCAGGGCTCTGCGGCTGCATGAACGAAATCCCGTCGAACTCGTAGACCTGCGCCATGATCCGGTCGCCGTCGATCGGGCCCTGGGCGATCAACCAGGTCGGCGTGCCGGCGTTGTAATGAGCCCAATACACCGCAGCCGTCTTTTCGCCCGATGGCAGTCGCGAAATCGCGATGATGGCACCGTGATTCTGTTGCTCCGGCTGGCCCCACCAGCCGCTGAAGCTGCCGGTGACTTCCAGTGCGCTTGCGGGCAGCGCCATCAGTATGGCGAATCCGGCCGCTGCAGCCTGAACCAATGGCCTTTCGGCCGCTCTCCAGAAATTGGAAAACATCATTTGCCTCCGTGAGTCTAAAAAAACATTCCAGCATCATCCGAAAAAGACGCGGGATGTTTATTAGACTAACCTAATACAAATGCAAGCCAATTGATCCAGCGCAAATTTGGAAACCGATGGGATTGTGGATACACCGGGTAACCTCGGCCAATTCATGACTCGATGCGCTAGGGTGCGGGTCAAGTTTGGGTGCGGTCAGAACTGGTTTAGCGGAATCTTCAAGTACGACACGCCGTTGCCTTCAGGTTCGGGCGCGCGGCCTGCGCGGATGTTGATCTGGATCGCCGGCAGGATCAGCCGGGGCATGCCCAGCGTCGCGTCGCGCTCGGTACGCGTCTTCACAAACTCCCCTTCGGTGCGGTCACCGCCGACGTGGATGTTGCGGCGTTTCTGCGCGCCCACGGTGGTTTCGCAGCGCACCTCGCGGCCGCCCGGGCCGTAGTCGTGGCAGATGAACAGCCTCGTCTCGTCGGGTAGTTCGAACAGCCGCCGGGTGGACCGCCACAGCACGTGCGCATCGCCGCCCGGAAAGTCGCAGCGTGCGGTGCCGGCGTCGGGCATGAACAGCGAATCGCCGACGAACGCCGCGTCGCCGATCAGGTAGGTCAAGCTGTCCGAGGTGTGGCCGGGCGTGGGAATCGCGCGGGCCTCCACCGCGCCGATTGCAAACGTCTCGTCGTTGCCGAACAAGTGGTCGAACTGCGAGCCGTCGATGGTCAACGCATCGCCGAGGTTCAGCACGTCGCGGAACGTGGACTGCACCCTGGTAATGCCAGAGCCGATCCCGATCGTGCCGCCCAGGCATTCCTTGAGATAAGGCGCCGCGGTGAGGTGATCGGCATGTGCGTGGGTTTCGAGAATCCAGACAACTTCCAGACCATTGTCCCGAACGAACGCGGCGATCCGGTCGGCCGATTCTGTGCTGGTCCGCGCCGCCGCGGGGTCGTAGTCCAGTACCGGGTCGATGACCGCTGCGGCGCGTCCGCCCGTGTCGCGAACAACGTAGCTGAACGTGCCGGTATCGGCGTGATGAAAGGCCTTGACTTCCGGTTTCAGCATATCAATCTCCAAGAACCCTGCATATTGTATTCCTCTAATATTAATGCGCAGCTTGATAATTCTGAACAGTTGCATTATAGTGCAACTATGCAAATGATACAAATCACGCCCTCGGCTCTCTTCCGGGCCATGGCCGATGAGACCCGGCTGCGCGTCATCCGTCTGCTGGCAACAACGGGCGAAGAGGCATGTTTGTGCGAATTGGTCGACAGTCTGCAGGAGCCGGCATACAAGTTGTCCCGACATCTGAAAACCCTGCGCCAGGCGGGCTTGTTGTCCGCGCACAAGGACGGGCGATGGGTCTATCACCGGTTGGTATCGGAGCCGCGATACCTTGAAGCCCTGTTTGCGACAGTTCGTGCATTGCCCGATGCGGATAGTGTCCACCAAACAGACCTTGTACGCTTTAGCGAGCGCATGTGCCTGCGCGTAGCCGGGCGGTGCCGGGTGGGCATTCTGTCCGAAGACCTGAAAGCGGAGGCTAGCTGATGGCCTGGATGGCCTGCTTGAGTTGTCCCGCCGTTGAATCCGGCCAGACGAGGCCATCCCCCTGGCGCAACCCGCAGGTAGTGACCTCGGTGACCTCCGGCCTGCTCTTGGTCATCGGCTTTTTCGGCGGCAAGCTAGGCCTCGCGCCGCCGCCCGAAACCGGCTTGTACCTCCTTGCCGTCATCATCGGTGGCTGGTATTTCGGCCGCGAGGCGTTCGAGGAACTGGTCAGGGAACGGAAGATCGGCATCGAACTGCTGATGAGTATTGCCGCCATCGTCGCCGGCCTCATGGGGCAGTGGGCGGAGGCCGCCATGCTGGTGTTTCTCTATTCGATCTCCGAGGCGGCCGAAGGGTACACGCAAGAGCGTACCCGCCACGCTATCCGTGCGCTCATGGATCTGGCCCCCAAGACCGCGCTGGTGCTGCGTGACGGCCAGGAGACGCGCATTCCCGTCGAACAACTTCAGGTCGGTGATGTGTTTGTTGTCTATCCCGGCGAGGCCGTGGCCACGGATGGTGTGATCGTCGAGGGCCGCTCCAGTCTCAACCAGGCCCCCGTCACCGGCGAATCGGTCCCGGTCGAAAAAACCGTGGGTGAGACGGTATTCGCCGCCACCCTCAACGGCGAAGGTGCGCTCACTGTGCGGGTCACCAAAACCACGGCAGACAACACCCTGGCGCGCATCATCCAGCTGGTGGAAGAGGCCCAGGCCAGCAAGGGCCGCAGCCAGCGCTTCATCGAGCGTTTCGGCAAACGCTACAGTCCGGCGGTGCTGGGGGTCGGCATCCTGCTCGCGCTGGTGCCGGGTCTGCTCGGTTTCGACTGGCAGGAGTGGCTGACCCGCGCCACCGTGTTCATCGTCGCCGCCGCCCCCTGCGCGTTGGTGATCTCCATCCCCATCACTCTGGCGGCCGCCATCGGTACCGCGGGACGCAACGGCATCCTGATTAAGGGCGGGGTGCACCTGGAAAATCTGGCCAAGGTGCGTGTGGTCGCCCTGGATAAGACCGGGACGCTGACGCTGGGCCAACCGCGGGTCACCGAAATCGTGCCGTTGAACGGCCATAGTGAAGCAGACGTTCTCAGCGCCGCCGCTGCACTCGAGGCCCGTTCCCAGCACCCGCTGGCGCGCGCAGTGCTGGACCGCGCCACGGAACAGGGTATCGAGGCCATCGCCGCCGAAGATTTTCAGTCGCTGACCGGTGCCGGCGCCACAGGTAGGGTTCAGGGCAAACAGTATTTCATCGGCAGTCCGGCGATGTTTGCGGAAAAGCAGGTGGCGCTGGCCGATGCAGAGGCGCGTATCGAAGCTCTGCAGGCCGACGGCAACACGGTCGTGGTCATCGGTACCGGACAGGCGGCGCACGGTCTTATCGCCATCGCCGATCCCTTGCGGCCCGAGGCGCAAGAAGCGATCGCGGATCTCAAGCGCGCCGGGATTCACAAGGTCATCATGCTGACCGGTGACAATCCGCGCACCGCAAAGGCGATCGCCGCGCAGGCCGGCATCGACGAGGTGTTCGCCTACCTCAAGCCCGAGGACAAGACCCAAAAAGTGAAAGAACTGGACCAGCAATACGGCCGCGTGGCCATGGTGGGCGATGGTGTCAACGACGCCCCGGCGCTGGCCGCTGCCCATGTGGGCATCGCCATGGGCGCGGCTGGCACCGACGTCGCCCTGGAAACGGCGGACGTGGCGCTGATGGCCGACGATCTTTCGCGGTTGCCGTACCTGATCCGCTTCAGCCGCCGCAACTGGGGCGTGATCCGCCAGAACCTGGCGCTGTCGGTGGTTGTGATTGGAGGTCTCATTGTCGGTGCCGTGACCGGAGCGTTTTCGCTGCCCATCGCCGTGCTCGCCCATGAGATCAGCGAGTTCGTGGTGATCGCCAGCGGCCTGCGGATGCTGAGGGCCTGACCGTGATGCCATTCGGCAAGTGCGTGGAACGAAGGACCGGGATACAACGCCTGAGGATACCGGATATCTCTCAACCCCAATTGTTTCAAAACTAATGACAGGAGATCCCAATGTATGACTGTGACTTCTTCCCATTCTTCGGCATGCCGCATGGTCTGGGATGGCTATTCATGATCCTTTTCTGGGTGCTTGTGATCGCCGGCATAATCGCCATTGCGCGCTGGCTGATTGCGGGCTCATCGAGGCAGGGACAGGACACACCGCCGGAACACAAAACCCCCGCCGATACTCTGCGTGAGCGCTATGCACGCGGCGAGATCGAGCGGGAGGAATTTCTGCAGCGGCTCGAGGATTTGAATGAACTTTAGACGACGCTCGATTTTTGCGAAACACATAGGAATTCACTCGATGCGGTTATTACCTTTTTTGGGAGCGGCGTTGACCGCCTGCCTGTTGGTTTCGGTTGTACAGGCGGCAAACACGATGGATAGCGGCACACTGCCTGCATCCGCCGAAATCCGCATGCCACCGGAGCTGCCGGAGTTCGTGCGCACGGTATTGCAAGACAATCCCAGGTTGCAGGCAGCCCGCGCCGCCGTGGACGCGGCGCAGGCCGGAACCCGTGCCGCCGGACAACCCTTGTACAACCCTGAACTGGAGATCGGTGCTGAACAGGCCGAGAGCGACACGATCAGTATCGGTGTCCGGCAGGCAATTGATTGGGCGGACAAGCGTGGTGCCCGGCACGGGATCGCTGCGTTTGAGGCGGAGGGGGCGAGCGCCGAGTTCGAGGCCACGCGACAGCAGTTGATCGCCGAGTTGCTGCTAGCGCTGGGTCGCCACTACACTACAGATGCGCTCGACCAACTGGCCCAACAACGGGTGGATCTGATGCAGCGGTTCCTCGCCTTGGCGGAGAAGCGTCGCCAAGCCGGCGACCTCAACCAGGTTGAACTGGACCTCGCGCGGCTGGCGCACACCCGCTCCTTGTTGCAACGGGCACAGACCAGCGCCGCGCGCACCGATGCCGAACAGGCGCTGGTCGCCGTCACCGGAGCAGCGCGCCAGTCCTGGCCAGCGCTTCCCGGGCGTTTGCCGGAACCGATGAGCTTCGATGCACAAACGGCGCTCGATGGTTTGCCGGAATTGCAGGCCCAGCGCGCCCGCATCGCGGCGGCTCAATCCACCGTCACTCTGCGCAAGCGCGAGCAACGTCCTGACCCGAGCATTGGCCTGCGCGCCGGACGCGAGGATTCGGAAAGACTGGTCGGGCTTTCGCTGTCCATCCCGTTATACATACGCAACGGCTTTCGTGCCGAGACCCAGGCCGCGAATGCGCAGCTGATCGCGGCGCATCAGACGGGACTGGATGCCTACCGCCGGGCGCAGGCGCGCCTGACGTCCGCCACGGCGCGCTACCGGGTGACATATGACGCTTGGGCGGCCTGGGAACACAGCGGTCAGCCGAGCCAGAGCAGCCAGCTGGCGCTACTCGAACGCCTCTGGCAGGCCGGCGAACTCAGCACTGCGGATTACCTGTTACAACTTAACCAAACCCTGGACACCCGGACCAGCGCACTCGAGTTGCGCGGACAGCTGTGGCGCAGCTGGTTTGATTGGCTGGCCGCAAGCGGCCGGTTCGATGGCTGGTTGAACGGTTCATATTTAGGCTTTAGGTGAAGGAGACTCATGAATTTATTCAAGTGCATACTTTGTGCTGGTCTTGTCCTGGGGTTGCCAGCACATGCTGCTGAGGGTGAGCCGGCGGGCGGCCAAGCGCCTGAGGGTGGTCCACTGGCCCTGAATGCAAAGCAGCAGGCGGCGCTGGGCATCGAAGTCGCGCCTGCGGTGCGGCGTAGCCTTCCGGTCGAGGTCACTGCGCCCGGCGAGGTCGAGGTCAATCTGTACCGTACGGCACAGGCCACACCGCGCATTGCCGCCCAGGTGGTCGCCCGCCATGTGCAGATGGGGCAAATCGTGCAAAAGGGCGAGCCGCTCGTCACGCTGTCCAGCGTCGCCATGGCCGAGGCGCAGGGCGCGCTCGTCGAGTCCGACCGGGAGTGGGAACGGGTGCGCAAGCTAGGACGGGATGTGGTCTCGGACAAGCGCTACGTGGCTGCCGAGGTGGCGCGCCAGCAAGCCTACGCAAGGGCGTTGGCCTACGGCATGACACCGGGACAGGTGGAACGCCTGCTCTCGCAAGGTGATGCGTCCAGGGCCACCGGCGAATTCGACTTGCTGGCCCCTCAGCGTGGACTGGTATACGACGATGACTTCACCCTCGGTGAGTTGATCGAGCCGGGCCGGGTGCTAGTGCGCCTCACCGATGAGTCGACACTGTGGGTCGAGGCGAAGCTGGATCCGGCGGATGCGGCGGCGGTTGAGCTCGGTAATCCGGCGCGGATCGGCGTCAATGGGGAAGGCGAATTCAGCGGTAAGGTCATCCAGTTTCATTACCATCTCGACAAGGCCTCGCGCACCCTGGTGGTCCGGATCGAGGTGCAAAACGTCCATGACGCCCTGCATCCGGGGCAGTTCGTCGATGTCGCCATCGATACCGGCGCGAGCCGGCCGGTGCTGGCGGTGCCGCGCGAGGCGGTGCTGCTTATGCAGGGCGGGCCCGCGGTGTTCAAGCTGGAGGGGGATGATTTCAAACCCCTGGCGGTACAAACCGGTGTCACGCGTGGCGGTTGGACCGAGATCACGGCCGGGCTTTCTGAAGGTGAACAGGTCGCCATCAAGGGCGCCTTCACCCTCAAGTCGCTGGCGTTGAAGTCACAGATCGGCGACGCGGATTAAGGGGCGGCTATCATGTTAGAAAAACTGGTCGAACTCTCGCTGCGCTATAAATTCCTGGTCATCATCGTCTTTGTCGTGGTGGCCTTTGCCGGTGTACGCACCATCAGCACCTTGCCCATCGACGCCTTTCCGGATGTCACGCCGGTGCAGGTCAATATCTATACCGAGTCGCCAGGGCTGGCGGCCGAGGATGTGGAGCAGTTGCTCACCTTTCCGGTCGAGTCCGGCATGGCGGGCCTGCCCGGCGTGCGGGATATCCGTTCGGTATCGCTGTTCGGTCTGTCCTACGTCTCGGTGTACTTTCACGATGCCATGGACATCTATTTTGCCCGCCGCCTGGTGATGGAGCGTCTGCAGGAAGTCGCCGACCGCATTCCCGACGGCTACGGGACGCCGGAGATGGGACCCAATACCTCGGGGCTGGGGCAGGTGTTCTGGTACACACTGGAGCGCGCCGATGAAAAACTTGGCGACGTTACCGACATGGACCTGCGCACCTTGCAGGACTGGAGCGTGCGCTTGATCCTGCGCACCGCGCCGGGTGTGGACGACGTCATGTCCTGGGGCGGGCAGGAACGCCAGTACCAGGTCCAGATCGATCCGCGCCGGCTGCTCAAGTACAGCCTTTCGTACCGGGATGTGATGGAATCCATCGAGACCAACAACCGCCAGGTTGGCGGTCAGTACATCAATCTGGGTCCGGAGCAATACCTGGTGCGCGGTCTGGGGCTGGTAAGCAACGAACAGGACATCGGCAGCATTGTGCTCAAGGTCGCCGATGGCACGCCGGTCTATCTGCGCGATATCGCCGACATCCGCCAGGCGCCGGCACTGCGTACGGGCGCCGTGACCCGCGATGGCGAAGAGGTGGTGCTGGGCATGGCGCTGGCGCGCATCGGCGAGAACGCCAAGAACGTGGTCGACGCCGTCAAGACCAAGCTGGCGACGGCCGAGTCGGCCCTGCCCGAGGGCGTCAAGCTGCGCCCCATCTATGACCGCACCGAACTGGTGGAAAAGGCGGTCAGCACCGCCGAACGGGCATTGATCGAGGGCTCCATCCTGGTCGCCATCGTATTGTTCCTGTTCCTCGGCGAACTGCGCTCGGCCCTGGTGGTGATCGCCGCGCTGCCGCTGTCCATGTTGATCGCCTTCATCTTCATGGGTGGAATGGGCCTGTCGGCCAATCTCATGTCGCTGGCGGGTCTGGCCATCGGCATCGGCATGATGGTGGACGGCGCGGTGGTGATGACTGAGAACGCCTTCCGAATTATGGCCGAGTGGCGGGAAAAGGGTGAAAAGGTCAACCGCACCGCGGCGGTATTGACGGCCGCCCGTGAGGTGGCCAATCCGATTGCCTTCGCCATCCTGATTATCATTGTCGTATTCCTTCCGCTGTTCAGTCTGCAAGGGCTGGAGGGCAAGCTGTTCAAGCCAATGGCCTTCAATATCAGTTTTGCCATGGCTGGCTCGCTGCTGCTGACGCTCACGCTGATTCCAGTGCTGGCGGCGCTCATCCTCAAACCCAAGGAGGAACGCGACACCCTGCTGGTGCGCTGGATCAAGCGCGGCTACCTGCCGCTGCTCGCCTGGTCGCTGACCAACAAGAGAAAAGTGGTTGTTGCCGCGACGGGTCTGCTGGTCGCCAGCCTGGCGTTGTTCCCGCTGCTCGGCAAGGAGTTCATGCCGCAGTTGCAGGAAGGCTCCATCATGTGGCGTATCACCTCCATTCCCTCAACCTCGCTGGAACAGTCCATTGATATCTCCAAGGATGTATCGGATGTGCTGAACGGGTTCACGGAGGTCAATACCACGCTGGCGATGATCGGCCGCGCCGAAAAGGGCGAGACGGCGGACGTCAACTACATGGAGATCTATACCGAACTGAAACCGCATGACGAATGGGACTCCGGCCGTAGCATCGAAGCACTGGCTGACGCCATGCGCGAGGAACTGGAAGAGGCGGTACCCACCTCGGTGATCGCCTTCACCCAGCCGATCCAGATGCGCGTGGAAGAGCTAATCTCCGGCGTGCGCGCCACTCTGGCGGCCAAGCTATACGGCGAGGATCTCGGCGAGCTGGACCGTTTGAGCCAGGAAATAAAAAGCGCTATCGGTCAGGTGCCGGGCGTGGCTGACCTGTCGCTGGAGGCCAACATCGGCAAACCTCAGATCCGGATTCAGGTCAACCGTACCCAGCTGGCCCGTTATGGACTGAATGCCGACGACGTGCTCACCGTGGTGCGCACCGGCATCGGCAACGAACCGGTGTCGATCCTGATCGAGGGTGTCAAACGCTTCGATATCACGGCGCGACTGCACGATCCGGCCAAGGCCGATGTGGAGGCGATCAAGGCCATTCCATTGCAAACCGCCAGCGGCGCCATCGTGCCCTTGTCGCGTGTCGCCGATGTTTCGGTGGCCGAGGGCTACTCGTTCGTGCGCCGCGAGCAGTTGCAGCGCTACGCGGTGATCCAGATGGACGTGCGTGGCCGCGATGTGGACGGCTTCGTCCAGGACGCCCAGGCCGCGATCGACCAGCAGGTGAAACTGCCACCCGGTTACTGGATCGAATGGGGCGGGGCGTTCGAGAACCAGCAACGCGCGCTCAAGCGGCTGTCCATCATCGTGCCGCTGACGATCTTCTTTATCTTCGTGCTGCTGTATACCGCCTTCAACTCGACGAAGTACGCGACGTTGATCATTGCCAACGTGCCGTTCGCGGCCATCGGCGGCATTGTGTCGCTGTTCATCAGCGGCCAGTACCTGTCGGTGCCCTCGGCCATCGGCTTCATCGCCGTGTTCGGGGTGGCCATGCTCAACGGCATCGTGCTGGTGAGCTTCATCAACGAACTGCGCGAGAAGGGGCTGTCGGTCGCTGAAGCGGTACGACGCGGTGCGGAGCTGCGACTGCGGCCGGTGATGATGACCGCCAGCGTGGCTATCCTCGGCCTGATCCCGATGCTGCTGTCATCCGGTGTCGGCGCCGAGACCCAGCGGCCGCTGGCGACGGTGGTGGTCGGTGGTCTCATCACTTCTACCCTGCTCACGCTGGTGCTGCTCCCGGTGATCTACGAGTGGATGGAAACCCGTCAGGAGCATAAGGGGTGAGTGAGCTGGTGACAGTGGTCGGCTTGGCCCTGTTGCCCGCATTGGGAAACTTTGCCGGCGGATTGTTGGCAGAGTTCCGGCGCCCATCGCAACGAAACTTGAACCGCGCGCTCCACTTTGCGGCTGGCATCGTGCTTGCCGTCGTCGCGGTGGAGTTGTTGCCTCGTGCGCTGCAGAATATCTCAGGGTGGCTGATTGGAGTCCTGTTCGGGCTTGGGGGTCTCACTTATCTGGGCGTGCAATGGCGGGTCGAACGATGGCAGGCGAGCCGCTCCGGCCACGCGGACCGCACTGGCATGTGGATGGTCTACTTTGCGGTTGCCGTGGATCTGTTTAGCGACGGTCTGCTGATAGGTATCGGTGCAAGTGTTAGCACGAGTCTTGCGCTGCTGCTGGCGCTGGGCCAATTGCTGGCCGACGCACCGGAAGGCTTCTCGGCGATAGCGAACATGCGCGAGAAGGGTGTGCCGCGATCACGGCGGATGCTGCTATCAGCGGCTTTTGCAATACCCGTGCTGGCGGCGGCAATGGGCGCCTACTATCTGCTGCGCGACAGGAACGAAGCCGTACAGCTGGGCGGGCTGGTATTCGTCGCCGGCCTGCTTACTGTGGCTGCAGTGGAAGACATGCTCGGCGAGGCACACGAAAGCGCTGATGACACGTGGAGTTCAACTGCGGCCATGGTCGGTGGCTTCGTATTGTTCACCTTAGTTTCCGCCGGCATGGGCGACGGATAAACCTTACTTGAGGAGAACGCGCCATGAAAGAGATCAAAGCCTTTATTCACCGCAGCCGCGTAGCGGACATCGTTCACGCCCTCCACAACGCCGGTTTCTGCAGAGGTGTCGGCAATCTGTCCGTTGTGGACGTGACAGGTACGCTGCAGGCCCTCGATGCCAGGGAGCAGGGCTTCTCGCTCGAATTGGGCCTGGAGGCGATTACCGAGGTCAAGCTGGAACTGGTGTGTGCAGACGACCGAGCGGATGAAGCAGTACGGATTATCCGCAGGAAAGGTCGCACCGGCCAGAAAATTGCAGGTTGGGTCTACGTTAACGATCTCGGAAGCATATATCCCATAGACAGTGAGTGATGTCTAAACCAGGGCTTTCTCATGACCCGGTTGTCGCTGTCGACTAGTGGCTCTTGGCAGGTGCAGTAGACCGGGACCTGAAAAGCCGAGGCCAACGGCTGTATTTGTGGAGCTTTCGAAGCAGGCAACAGTGCTGCTGTGAACCAGGTTTTCAAAGGTCTTGCGACCCGAACAGTCTCTCTTGATCCGGGGAGAGAGGCTATCCATCGCCCGCCTCGGGGCACGGATCCGAAAATCCGAGATTGACGAGCGATGGACCGCTAACTCTGCTGGAGCTCAGCCCTCGGAGTAGGGTCTCGAACTCCAGGCCAAGTGCAGAATGCGCCAGCCGTTGTCGGTTTTGACCAGCGTTGCCGTCTCGCTGGACAGAACGTCAATGGCCCGCCCTCTTGCCTGGCCCCGCATGCGGCTCTGGCTGGAAATCGTGGCCTGAGTCTCACTTTCTGCGAGCATTTCCCGCGAGAGGGTCTCGATCGATAACTGCCCGAGGAATTCCATATCACCCTTCATGTGGCCCGCCGCGTAGTCATCGACGGTCTCGACCCGGCCGCCTTCGGCGATGACTGCGCGCGGATGAAAAAAGCCAAGCGCATCATCCCCGCGGCCTTCGGCGAGCGCATGATGGAACGCCTCGATTGTCGCTTCGATTGTCGCTTCGGCCATGGCCGCTTCGTCTCCGTGACCATGATCGGCGCCTCCATTCGCCGGCGCAACGTCTTCACCATCGGCGTGCGCATGTGAAGTGTCGCTGCCGTGGTCGTGGTTTTCATCGTCATCATGCGCTTTGGCGTCAGAAAGGTTGCCCTCAGCCTGGCCGGAAGCCTGAGCGCCATGATCGTGCTCCTGACCGTCGGCATGCTCGTGACGCGCCTTTTCGGTCACCCGGGTATATTCATTGGCGCTCATGTCGGGCAAGGCCTGAAGGAACGCGACCGTGTCCCAGTTATCGGCATCCGAGTGGTCAAGATGACTGGGCATGGCGGTCATCTTCAAGCCGTGTTTGATCGTCCAGAACGCCTCGCGGGGCTCGACCCGATGCCGATACAGTGCCGGCGGTGCCGGGTTGAACGAACCGGCCGGTTCCACGCCCGGCGCGCCGTGGCAGCCGGCGCACATTTCCTTGTAGTGCCCGGCCCCGGCGGCGATCCGCGCCGACGACCCCAGATCTTCGGGGACGACCAGATCGGCGGCGCGCACGGCGACCGATCGTTTGCGCGTAGTCGCGAGCAGCCAGCCGACGGGCGCGGTATGGCCACTGCTCGCGGCAACGGGGTAAAGCCCGCTCCAGGCGAATGCGACCGCGGCGATCACCACAGCCAGCAGCGTCGCGATTACAGCAACTGAAATAGTCTTGAAATGTGTCATATTGGTTTCCTGTTTGGTCGGTCTGGCGAGATTTTGAACGTGCTGCGAGAACCGAAGTGCGTCGGCGAGGCCGTGACGGGCACGGGGCGACAATAACCCATGGCTCGGAGTAGGAGTTGGCACTCGGTAAAGAAAGGTCGTAAATTACTATCACCGCGCAGGGCCCGGCGTCCAACGCGCCCCGGTTTCAACTCGACGGGAAATATCGACATGCTTGTCTCAGTCATCCTGGCCGCATTTCTGATGATCGCGATCACATTGTTTCACTACTTCGTCCTGCGCTGGCTCTCCGGTGGAATGAGTCGCATCTCCATGGCGGCGACTACTCGCATACTGGCTATCGTATTCAGTGTGTTTATGGCGCATATCATCGAAATTGTAATCTACTCGGTTGCTTTCGCGGTGTCGGACAAGCTTCTGAGCCTGGGCGACTTCGGCGGCCGGGCCGTGGAAACGCCGCTGGATTACTTGTATTTCTCCATCGTCAGCTACACCTCGCTCGGTCTGGGTGATACCTATCCGATCGGGCATCTTCGATTCCTGACCGGGGTCGAGTCCCTGAACGGACTGTTGCTGATCGCCTGGTCGGCATCCTTCATCTATCTGGCAATGGGGCGGCTGTGGCCATGGACGCCTTGCACTGAGCCGGGAGCGGAGCCTGAGACTCGAAGGCCCTGACCGACGCGTGATGGCAATGCGGCCGATTCAAGGGGCTTGCCCGGATCGTGTCGCGGAACGGCTACTCTTGGTCGCGACCAGTTGAATTCCCGCGACAGTTACGACGATACCCAGGCCCTGAACGAGGCCGAGCCGCTCATCGAAGAAGAGGCCGCCCAGAAAAAGGCCGAAAACCGGCGTCAGGAAAGTAAAAGTATTGAGGCGGTTCAGGGATGTGCGGTTCAGCAGGTAATACCACAGTGCCGTCATGAGGGCAGTACCGAACACTGCGAGCCCGATAACGCTGGCGAAGAAGCGGCTTGTCCAGGTGATTTCCCAGCTTTCGCCCAGCGCCTGGGCACTGCCCGCCAGTGCCGCCGCTCCCACACATAGTTGCAGCCCGGTCAGCATCAGAACATCAGCCCGACCTGCCGCGGCCTTTAGCAGGACGTTACCCACCGCCGTGCCCAGCGCGCCGAGCCCGATCCAGATGAATGCCTGAATGCTGGCGGCGCGATCCGGCCCCGACAGGCTTGGTAACGACATGATCACGACGCCGACGAACCCCAGAACCAGGCCGAAAGCTATTCGCGGCGTGAGGCGTTCGGACAGGAACGTGATTGCCAGAACGGCGGCGATCAGGGGCTGGATGTTCGCCAGCACGGTCGCCAATCCCGGTGATATCTTGCCCCCTCCGAGAAACATGCCGCCGAAGCCGATGGCAGTGAAGGACAGACCGACCGCTGCAATCAGTGCCAAATTGGCCAGGCCGCGGGGCCAGGGTCGCCGGAGTGCGACGGCCAGAAGTAACACCATCAGCCCGGCCAGGCCCGCCCGTACGGCAGCGAAAGGCAGCGGCGAGGCATCTTCCAGTCCGATCTCTATGAGCGGAAAGCAGATCGCCCAGAGAAAAGCGACCAGGATTGCGAGCAGTATGTCTCGAATACGCATGCTTTAGATAGCCCGGATCGACGTTGTGCTTTGTTTACAGGGTGTGACCGCACTGTGGAAGCCTTCATCAGGGCGAAGATAACAATGCAAGGGGCTTGATTTCATGGGCTCTGAACTCACCCTAGAGCCAACGCCGAGCCGCCCAGGCCAGGGGCGCCAGCAGTCGGTCCGTGATCGGCTGTCGCGGCGCCGAACTGGCTTCGAATTCCTCGGCGTCGGCGAGATCTGCCTCGAATTGCCTCTCAAGCGCCGCCGCCAGCGAAGGTGCGCGCGCGCACAGGTTGAGCTCGTGGTTCAGGAACAAGCTGCGATAGTCCATGTTGGCGGTTCCCACGCTGACCCAGTCGCCATCTATGGTCAGCGTCTTGGCATGCAACAGGCGCGGCCGGTAGCCAAATACCTGCACGCCCCCGCGCAGCAGACGCGCGTGAATGCGTCGGGCGATCCAGCGGACGGGGGCGATATCGCCCTTCTGGGGCACCATCACACGCACCGATACGCCACGCAGTGCGGCGTGCTCCAGGGCCCGCAGGGTCCACTCGTCGGGAACGAGATAGGGCGTAGTCACTTCGATATGTCGCCTGGCTGAGCCGAACATGGACGCGAAGATACAACGCAGCCGGTGCTGGCATTCTACCGACTTGTTGGGCAGCAACACGGCGCTGTGCGGTTCCGCGGCAAGGTCGCTTTGCCAGGGACGGCGTCCCCAAAGAGCCTCGAAGGCCTGGCGGGCCTGCCGGACCAGGGGTCCGGCCATTGCGACGTGAGTGTCGCGCCAGCGACGTTCCCCAAAGAGGGCCTTCGAATTTTCTCGATGGATGTTGAAGCCGCCGAGAAAGGCCAGCCGGTCATCCAGGACTAGCAGTTTGCGGTGATTTCTCTGGTTGTAGCGCAGCGGCTGCGACCAGTGCCAACGATGGAACCAGCGTAGATCAACACCATTGCCGCGCAAGAAACGATCGAGCCGCCTCGAAGCCCAGAACAGCGAGCCGGCCGCATCAAGGTGGAGACGAACGCGCACGCCCGCTCGGGCCTGAGCGGCCAGCGCCTCGGCGAAGCGCCAGCCGACCTCGTCGTCGGCAAAAATGTAGCTTTCCATCGCCACCTCGTCTTCGGCCCGGCCGATGGCCGCGAGCATGGCGTCGTATAGAGTGTCGCCTTCGGTGAAGAGTTGGAACGGCTCATCACCGGGCATCAGCAGCGGTGCACAGATGCGTCGGCGCCGACCTACCAAATCAATCATGACAACGCTCTGGAAATCGAGTCACCCATCACCGAAAAGACCTGAACAACGGCCGAGGTAACCGCGATCGATGCGGTCCGCAGGCCGATTTCCATCTCGCTGGCTAAGCATAAGCCAGTCAGACAGACTAGTGTACCCTGCCACTCATTCTGTAACTTTCAGCGAGTCGGAAAGTGCTTAGGCAACCTCTGAATAACTCTGCACGGGCGCGACGGCGCCTTTGCGGAAGGCTCCAGCTTGGCTTGGGCGAGCGCCGTTTGGTTATTCCAAATAAGCGAGTCCAAACAAGCTGGAGGTCCCGCAAAGGCCCGTCCCGACGGGTTTCGCCGGAAAAGCCGCATCTCGCGCGTTGCGATCCTCGGCCGTAGCTACGGCTACTGTCGCTCGGCTCGCACCACACGATCTGCGGCTTTTCCGACTGAAACGCGCTCCGCGCAGAGTTGTTCAGAGGTTCCTTAGCCGCAAGGCAGGGCTCGCCGGGAATGGCGCGCCCTTTCCAAGAGCCCTAACGCCGCGGATGAGCGCTTTCCGGCTCGCCCTTCGGGAGCGCGTCTGAATCGACATTGCGGCGTTGCAATCCTTGTAAAGGGCGTGCCATTCACTGCAGATTGCGCCTTGTACTGTCTACTCAGTCACGCTCTGAAAGTTACAGAATGAGTGGCGGGGGACACTAGGTTCACCATTCCGGGCCGTCATCCGCGCCGAGAGAAGCCCATGTCGGATTCCTCCCTGGTTTGATGCAGGCAGCCGCACGGCCAACCTGTCTCATGCGCTTCAGTCTGCCTTAAACTGAAGTTCTCCGATAGTGCTGCGATAAAACGTCTCTATTTCAATGGCATAGCGGCATTCCGCCGTGCGCTGACTGGCTACAGCCTGATTTGGGTGGC
>PBLG01000014.1 GCA_002722315.1 Lysobacterales bacterium
GGCTGCGCCAGCAGCCGTAGGACCGGCGGCGTCGCCCGGCAGCGTTTCTTGGTTACTTCTTGGGGCGCCAAGAAGTAACTCGCATCAGCCGGCAAAGCCGGCGGCGAAACCGCCTTTGACTTTGAATTGGCAATGATGCTGCTCCCAGCACCAACCATGGAGACTGGCGGCGAAACCGCTTTTGATTTTCTATGAGCCATGGCGCCGTTCGTAGCATCAGCAAATCCGGACGGCGGCGAAACGGCTTTTGAATCTGAGTGAGCCCTGATGCTGCAACCAGCATCAGCCGGATCTGTCCGGTGGCGAAACGGTCTTTCGCGCGGCGTGAAAAGCCCGATCACGCGGCTTCCCTCAACCGCGAAATCAGGTCGTCGAGCTCTGCCGCCTTCGGCTTCACCAACCAGAACTTCGGCAGCATCCGGCGGAAGTTCTCCAGCAGCTCGGTACCCCATTCGCTGCCGGTGAGCTCGACGTGGCGTTCGATCAGGCCCCTCAGGTGATGGACGTGGTTTTCCATCGACTCGGCGCTGATGTGATGAATGTCGATCAATTCATGGTTGTAGTGGTCGACGAAGTCGCGTTCGACGTCCAGCACGTAGGCGAAGCCGCCGGTCATGCCGGCGCCGAAGTTGATGCCGGTCGCACCCAGGATCAGGGCGACGCCGCCGGTCATGTATTCGCAGGCGTGGTCGCCGGCGCCTTCGACCACCGCGACCGCACCGGAATTGCGCACCATGAAGCGCTCGCCGACGGTGCCCGCGGCGTAAAGCTCGCCGCCGGTCGCGCCGTACAGGCAGGTGGTGCCCATGATCGGCGTCTCGCAGGCGCGATATCGGATGCCGGCGCGGGGGCGCAGCACGATTCGGCCACCGGCCATGCCCTTGCCGACATAGTCGTTGGCCTCGCCGGTCAGAGTGATAAGCAGCCCGGGTGCGTTGAAGGCGCCGAGACTCTGCCCGGCCGTGCCTTGCAGGTCCAGCGACAGCGTGTTTTCGCCGAGGCCGGCGGCGCCATGGGCGCGCGCAATGCGGCCGGACAGCCGGGCGCCGATGGAGCGGTCGTGGTTGTGGATGTCGAACCTGAAGTCGCCGCCGTTGCCGCTTTGGACGGCGTCGGCCGTGGCCTTTTCGATTTCCTCGGCCAGCCGGCCGGGATCGTGCGGCGGGTTTCGGTCGACCTCGCAGAATCTGGCGCTGTCGGGTGAAAGCCCGGTCTGCGCGAGTAGCGGCGCCAGGTCCAGCTTGTTCTGGCGCACGGTCAATCCTTCGGCCCGCTCCAGGAACTCGGTGCGTCCGACCAGGTCCTCGATCCGCCGTACCCCGAGACCGGCGAGGATCTCGCGGACTTCTCGCGCGACGCCGAGGAAGTAGTTGACCACCATGTCCGGCAGGCCGACGAAGTGATGTTTCCTGAGGGTTTCGTTCTGGGTGGCCACGCCGGTCGCGCAGTTGTTCAGGTGACAGATGCGCAGGTACTTGCAGCCCAGCGCGATCATCGGCGCGGTGCCGAAGCCAAAGCTCTCGGCGCCGAGGATCGCCGCCTTGACCACGTCGAGACCGGTCTTGAGCCCGCCGTCGGCCTGAATGCGCACGTGGTGCCTGAGGTCGTTCTGCATCAGGACCTGGCGGACCTCGCTCAGCCCGAGTTCCCAGGGTCCACCGGCGTACTTGACCGACGTCAGGGGACTGGCGCCGGTGCCGCCGTCGTAGCCCGACACGGTGATCAGGTCGGCGTAGGCCTTGACCACGCCGGCGGCAATGGTGCCGATGCCGGGCTCCGAGACCAGCTTCACCGAGACCAGCGCGTCCGGGTTGACCTGTTTGAGGTCGTAGATCAGCTGGGCCAGATCCTCGATCGAATAGATATCGTGGTGCGGCGGCGGCGAGATCAGCCCGACGCCCGGCGTCGCGAACCGCAGCCTCGCGATCAGCTTGTCGACCTTGTGCCCGGGCAATTGTCCACCCTCTCCGGGCTTGGCGCCCTGGGCGATCTTGATCTGGATGACCTCGGCATTGACCAGGTAATCGGGGGTGACGCCGAAACGTCCCGAGGCGACCTGCTTGATCTTCGATGATTTCTCGGTGCCGTAGCGGGCCGGATCCTCGCCGCCTTCGCCGGAATTTGAGCGCGCCCCCAGCCGGTTCATCGCGATCGCCAGCGCCTCGTGGGCCTCGGGCGACAAGGCTCCCAGGCTCATGCCCGCCGAGTCGAAGCGCTTGACTATCGCCTCGGCCGGCTCGACCTCTTCGATGGGGATCGGCGCATGATCGGACCTCAATCGAAGGAGATCGCGGAACATTGCCGGCTCTCGATCATTCACCAGGCGCGCGTAGTGCTGGTAATCGGCCCATTCGCCGGACTGGGCGGCGTTGCGCAGTGCCGTGGTGACGTCCGGGTTCCAGGCGTGAAACTCGCCGCCGTTGACGTAGCGGTAAAGGCCGCCGTGCTCGATCGGCACCTGGCGGTTCCAGGCCCATCGGGCCAGCGATTTCTGGTCGGACCAGAGGTCGTCGAAATCCGCCCCCTGGATGCGGCTGACCGCGCCGGAGAAGCACTTGTCCACGACCTCGTCGGCCAGGCCGACCAGTTCGAACAGTTGCGCGCCGCGGTAGCTGCCGACGGTCGAGATGCCCATCTTCGACAGGATCTTGAACAGGCCCTTGCGGATGCCGCGCCGATACGCGCGGCCCAGCTCCAGCGCCTGGTCGCGGGCGCGTTCGATTTCACCGGACTCGGCCATGGCGTGCAGTGTCTGGTAGACCAGGTAGGGGTAGACCGCCGTGGCGCCGAACCCGATCAGGCAGGCGAAGTGGTGCGGGTCGCGCGCCGTGCCGGTCTCGACGATGAGGTTGCACAGTGGTCGCTGGCCGGATTCGAGCAGGTGGTGATGAATGGCGCCGGTGGCCAGCAGCGCATGCACCGGCAGCTTGCCGGCCTCGAGATAACGGTCGGAAATGATCAGCAGCTGCTTCCCTCCGTCCACCGCTTCGGAGGCGCGACGGCACAGGTCGTCCAGCGCGTCCGGGAGTGACCGTTCTTCCGGGTAGTTGAGGTCCAGCAGTACCGAATCCAGGCCGAACTGGGGCGTGTTGACCAGCTGCCTGAGCTTGCGCTGTGACAGCACCGGGGAATTGAGCACCACGCGCTCGGCCAGCTCGGGACCGACCTCGAACAGGTTGCCCTTGCGTCCCAGGCCGGTTTCCAGCGACATCACGATGCGTTCGCGAAGGGAATCGATGGGCGGGTTGGTGACCTGGGCGAACTGCTGCCGGCAGCAGTCGTAGAGCGACCGGATGCGCGTCGACAACACCGGCATCGGGGTGTCGTCGCCCATCGAGCCGATGGCCTCGGACTGGGTTTCGGCCAGAACGCGAATGACCTCCCGGCGTTCTTCGCGGGACAGATTGAACATCTTCTGGTAGGTGCCCAGCGTGTCCTCGTCGAACGGTTCGGCGGCCATGTGCACGTCGACCAGTTCCGAGTCGAGATAGCGCACGCCCTGCTTGAGCCAGTCCTGCCAGGGATGCAGCGACTTGAGCTGGTCGTCGATCTCGCGGCTCGACAGCAGGCTGCCGTCGGACAGGTCGGCCGCCAGCAGCTCGCCCGGCCCGAGACGGCCACGCGCCTTGACCTGCTCGACCGGCACATCGACGACCCCGGTCTCGGACGCGACGATCAGTCGGCGGTCCTCGGTCAGGGTCCAGCGCGCAGGCCTGAGGCCGTTGCGATCCAGGCCACAGACTACCCAGCGGCCGTCGGTCATGACCAGCCCGGCCGGGCCGTCCCAGCCTTCCTGGTGGAAGGCAAAGAATTCGTGGAATGCGCGCAGATCGGCGTCCAGGTTCTCGTCGGTCTGCCAGGCCGGCGGGACCAGCAGCCTGAGCGCCTGCGGCAGCGGCATGCCGCCGATCACCAGCAGCTCCAGCATGTTGTCCAGCGACGACGAGTCCGAGCCGGTCATCGCGATCGGCGGATCGATCTCGGCCAGCTCGGGTAGCTGCGGTGACGCCAGCAGCGCACGGCGCGCGCGGGTCCAGTTGCGGTTGCCCCGGATGGTGTTGATCTCGCCGTTGTGCGCCAGCATCCGGAACGGCTGGGACAGGCGCCACTGCGGCAGCGTGTTGGTCGAAAAGCGCTGATGAAACAGCGCCATCGGGGATTCCAGTCGAGGGTCGGCGAGGTCGGGGTAGAACTGCGCCAGGTATTCGGGCATCACCATGCCCTTGTACGACAGGGTCGTGGCCGAAAGACTGGCGATATAAAAGGCTTCCTCAGGCCCGGTCTCGGTCTCGGCCAGCCTGCGGGCGAGGAAAAGCTTGCGCTGGAAGGCCTGGTCGCCGACCCCGTCCGGGGCCGAGACGAATACGTGCTCGATCCGGGGCATCGTCCGGCGGGCGGGCTCGCCCAGTGCATCCTCGTCCAGCGGCACCGTCCGCCAGCCTGCCACGACCAGGCCCTGGGTCTCCAGCCGGCCTTCCAGGCGCCGCTTCTGTTGGTCGCAAAGCGCCGATTCCCGGTCCAGGAATACCGCGCCGACGGTGAACCGGTCGCCTGGATCGATGCCGCAGTCGGCGGCCACGGCGCGCAGGAAAGCGTGCGGCAGGCCGACCAGCACGCCGCAGCCGTCGCCGGTCTTGCCGTCGGGCGCCACGGCGCCGCGATGGGTCAGTCGTTCAAGTGCCTGGATCGCGTCGGCCACCACCCCGTGTTCGGCCCGGCCATCGAGCCGGGCAATCAGCCCGAAGCCGCAGGAATCATGTTCGAAATCAGGGTGATAGAGTGTCTTCAACGACCGTACTCATGCGTATGGACGGCTCTCTAGCATAGCGGATTCACCGCGCCGCGCGTGAGCGTTCTCGTGCGGTCACGACACGACCAGCGACAGGTGCGGCGAAGCCGCGTTCAGCCGCGCGCCAGTTCCATCGCGTAGATGCAGGCCGGCTTGTCTTCGCGGGTGGCGACGGTCTCGCGGGCGCTGACCGTCCGCTCGAAGTGCATGCCGAGCTTTTCGGCCACCCGTATCGATGCCGAGTTGGGTGGGTCGATGACGGCGACAACGCGCTCGAGCCCCATGTTGCGAGCGTGCGTGACGAACGGAGTGATGGCTTCCAGCGCCAGCCCCTGGCCCCAGAAGTCCTTCCAGATCCACCAGCCCAGCTCGAAATCGCCTTCGAAATCGGTCCCTTCCAGCGGCTGCATGCCGGCGACGCCGACGACCTGCATGCGCTCGGCCAGCTCGACCGCGCCGAAGCACACGCCATGATTGCGAATGTGGCGCTGCTGGCGGGCCATGAATTCGTCGATCTGATCGGCGGGCCATGCGCGCCCGGTCACGAACCGCATCATGTCGAGATCGGTGGCCATGCGTTCCAGGTCCGGGCGATCGCGCTCGCGCCATGGGCGGACGGTGAGTCTGGGCGTGGGAAAAAAGAAGGCCATGGACTGATTATGAATCAGAAAATGCCGATTCGCTTGCGTCCCGGGCACGCATCCACGACTGCATCCGGCCGGGGGGGGTCGATTCGGGCGATCGATCGGCGTAGAATTCTCCGGACGCGGCCGTTTCGAAGGCTACCGCAAACAGGATCCCGCCCGACGCGCGGCGGGGGAGCGCTTGACCCATGAGCAAGTACATCGGCAACTACGAAATCGTCTCCGAACTCGGTCGGGGCGGCATGGGCGTGGTCTACAAGGCGCGCGAGGAGAGCCTGCAGAGGTTCGTGGCGATCAAGATGCTGGGCAACCAGCTGGTCGACAACGAATCGGTCGCGCTTCGTTTCATGCGCGAGGCGCGCGCCGTGGCCGACCTCAATCATCCGAACCTGGTCCAGGTGTTCCGCGTCGATCGGCACGAGGAGCAGCCGTATTTCGTCATGGAATACGTCGAGGGCGAGTCGCTCAAGCGCCTGATTCAGCGTGAAGACAAGATGCAGCCGCTGCGGGCCTTGCAGATCCTCAAGGAAGTTGCGGCTGGCCTTGCTGCGGCGCACGACAAGGGCGTGGTGCACCGCGACATCAAGCCCGAAAACATCATGCTGACGAAGTACGGCGGCGTGAAAGTGGTGGACTTCGGGATCGCGCGCGTCGAAGAGCCGGGGACCCGCCTGACCACCACCGGCATCGGTCTCGGCACCCCGAGCTATCTTTCGCCCGAGGTCTGCCTGTCGCAGGACGTCGACCAGCGATCGGACATCTTCTCGCTGGGCGTGGTCCTTTTCGAAATGCTCACCGGGGACACGCCGTTCAAGTCCGACAGTCCGTTCGAGCTCATGACCAAGGTGGTCGAAGCCCGGATCCCGGATATCAAGGCACTCAATCCCAACGTCGACGACGGCGTAAAGCAGATCCTGGCGAAGATGATCGCCAAGCGGCCGAAGCTCCGGTACCAGAACTGCAACGAGCTGATCAGCGATATCGAGGATTACCGGGCCGGGCGGGTGCCGCGCTGGGCCAGGAGCATGCCGCTGGACAACGAGCCCGTCGACGCGCCTTCCGAGCAGGCCGAGAGCGCCGGAGACGACGAGGGACCGGCGGTGGTCGAGTCGAGCGACGCGGCCACGACGCCCATCCCTGCGTCAGAATCCGCGTCGACTGACGCTCCCCCGTCCGAGCCCACCGTTGCGCTGGACCCCGAACCTGAGCGCGGCCGCGGTGGCATCGGCCGCGGCCTGGTGCTTGCGGCAGTGTTGCTGCTGCTCGCAGGCGGCGCGATCGCGGGTTCGTGGTACCTGGTGGCCGGGCCGGACCGGTCGATGCTGGCGATGTTCGACCCGACACCCGATGCCGCAGGGGATGCGAACGACCCTGCATCGAACTCGCCTGTAGAGGTTCGCGACGATGTTCCGCCGCAGGTCGACAGCGGCCAGATCCAGATGACCAGCGGCGATCCGGGCGCACCGTTGCCGGCCGACGAAGCGGCGCCGGAACCGCAGCGGGCCGCGGTAGAAACGGAAATGCCCGCCGACCCGGATGCCGGATTCCGGTTTGCGGTCGACGGGGTCCAGGACGACCCGGCTGCCGAAGACGATGGCCCTGCCGAGGCCGACGTCACCGCCGATACGTCGAACGTTTCCGCGAGCGCCGACTCGGGGGCCGGTTTCCGGATCGAGGTGGCCGAACCCGCCGTGGTCGACGAGGCGCCGGCTGGTGCAGATTCGTCGTCTCCCGTTGTCGCCGTGGCGGACGCCGGGCCGGCAGCCGGCGCGGACGACGACGAAGCTGCGGCACGGGCCCTGGTCGAGCCGGGCGAGTCTTCGGGTGAACCGCTGGCCTCGGTGACGCCGACGCGCGCCGCGCGCACGGAGCCGGCCGCGGCGGCGGCAATCAATTCCAGGGTGGCGGTAATCGCCGTGGGCGACCCGGCGGTGGCGCGCGTGGTCGCGCGCGAAGTCAAGCAGGCGCTGCGCGACGCGTCGTTCGACGTGATGGACGAACAGATGATCGAAGGCCTGGTCTACGCCGAGAGCCTGGCCGGCGTCGCCCGCACCGCCCAGGACGCCGGGGCCGGCGTGCTGGTCTATGCCGACGTCGTGCCTGTCGGCGAACGCGACTTGCTGTACTACGGTCGTCGCGACCTCCAGTACCTGGCCAGCCTCGAGGTGCGTGTTCTGGACCTGAATTCGAGCCGGAACCTCGGTCCGGCGACCGCCGAGAAGCTCGAATACGTCGCGCTGACCGCGGAACAGAAAGCGCGCCGGGCTGCCGTGCCGGTGGCTCGCAACGTGGTCAACCGGCTGCGCGCCTGGCGGGTCATGCGCGCCGGCGACGGCCAGGGCTGAGCCTGCCCGGCGAGTGCCCGGTCAGATCGGTTCGGGTCTGCCGAACAGGAATCCCTGGAACAGGTCGATGCCTATCGTCGCGCAGGCGCGCGCCGTGGGCTCGTCCTCTATGCCTTCGGCCAGCGTGCGCACGCCCATGTCGCGAATCATCGAGTTGAGCGTTGCCAGCAGCCGGTACCTCGCCGAGTCGGGCTCGCCGACCCCGCGCACCAGCGCGATGTCGAATTTCAGGAAATCAGGCGGCACTTCCACCAGTTCCAGCAACCGCGCCTGGCCGGCCCCGAAGTCGTCGTAGGCCAGCCGGATGTTCATTGCGCGCAGGGCCGTGCCTATATCGGCCATCACGCCCAGGTCGGTGACCGCCGCTTCGTGGACTTCGAACACCAGGTCCAGCGAAGGGTGCCGGGCGCGCAGCGATTCGAGTTCGGCCACCAGCTGGTCCGGTGCCCGACACTCGGCCGGATGGGTATTGAAAAACAGCGGCGCGGTCATGCCGGCGCGCTCGGCGGCCTCGAATCCCTTGCGGCGCATCAGCTGGCTCAGTCGGATCTCGGCGTCCAGCGCACGGGCCAGCGCAAACAATTCGCCGGGCCCGGCGTCGAGCGTCGGGTGGCTGCCGCGGCCCAGCAATTCATGCCCGAACGGCACGCCCTGGTTGTCGGTAATCAACTGGCGATAGCCGACGACGAGTCCCCGGTCCAGGAGTTCGTTGAACTCCCGCACCATCGTCGGGAATTCGTGCGGCAGCGTACCCAGCCCGATCTGGGTCATCTCGTCGTGCGCCGGGGCCGCTTCGGCCTGTTCCTCCACCAGCCGCATCTCCTGGTCGCCGACGTGGATGACGTCGCCGCTGATGATCCGGGCCGATGCCTCCAGGCGCCGGCCGTTGACGAACGTTCCGTTGGTGCTGCCGAGGTCCGCTATGACCAGGTAGCCGTACTCGTCGCGCCGGATCTCGGCGTGCACGCGCGAAATGCGGGCGACGTTGAGCTGCACCGCGCAACCGGGCTGGCGCCCGATCCGGGCCGGAAATTCCGTCAGTTCGAAGCGTTTGGGTGCAGTTCGCGCTCCGGTGAAACACTCCAGGTACGCTTGCCTTGGCATGACCTTGTCTCCCTGAAGACGGCGGTTGGCAGCCGGCGTCCGGACGCACTGTTCGAAGAAAATAGCACAACGCGAACCCGCCGGATTCGCCGGCAGAGGATTCGGTGGCGAAAAGCACCGTTTCGACCCACAGGGCGATCGGGCAGGCGTAACATAAGAGATGGTTCATACAAGCCTTGCCCGCGATCGCCGTGTCTTTGCCCTCTGCAACCAACGGTTGATTCCACAAGGAGGTTCTGCCATGACCAGCTTCCGTCGCCAACGTGAGGACATGGTCCAACGCCAGCTCGTCGAGCGCGGCATCGAGGACCCGCGCGTGCTCGACGCCATGCGCACGGTGCCGCGCGAGCGATTCGTGCCGGAAACCTATCGCGAGTTGAGCTACCGCGATGGACCGCTTCCGATCGAGCAGGGCCAGACGATCTCGCAGCCGTATATCGTCGCGTTGATGGTCGAGGCGCTGCGGCTCGAAGAGGGCGATCGGATCCTGGAGGTGGGGGCCGGTTCGGGATACGCCGCCGCGATCCTGAGCCGAATGGCGGAGAGCGTTCACGCGATTGAATACCACGACGAACTCGCCGCGCTGGCGCGCGAGCGACTCAGTGCGCTCGGATACGACAACGTCGAGGTTCGCCAGGGTGACGGCACGCGCGGCTGGCCGGTGTACGCGCCTTTCGATGCGATCCTGGTATCGGCCGGCGGCCCGGACGTGCCGCCCACGTTGCTCGAGCAACTTGCCGTAGGCGGACGAATGGTCATTCCCGTCGGTGACCGGACGCGTAGCCAGGAGCTGCTGCGGATAACCAAGCTCGATCAGCACGAATACAGCCAGGATTCACTGGGTCGAGTGCAGTTCGTGCCGCTGGTCGGAAGCGAGGGCTGGCAGGCCGGCGCGCCGGAGCATCCGGCACCCCCGACCGGCCCCCGGTTTTCGATCAAGCGGCAGCACCTGGCGCGCCGGATCGGTGAAGCGTGCGAGCCGTTCGACGATATCGAATCGGCCGACATCGACAGACTCATCGATCGTATCGGCTCGGCCCGTGTCGTGCTGATCGGCGAGGCCAGCCACGGCACGTCGGAGTTTTACCGGATGCGCGCCGAGATCACCCGCGCGCTGATCGAAAGGGCCGGCTTTACCGTGCTGGGCATCGAGGCCGACTGGCCGGACACCAGCATGCTGGACCGTTGGGTTCGCGGCTGGGACGGTCCCGGCCTGGCCGAGCCCCCGTTTTCCCGCTTTCCGCAGTGGATGTGGCGCAATCGCGAAATGCTGGCGTTCATCGACTGGCTGCGCGCGCACAACGGCAGGCAGGACAGGGCCGAAGGCATGACCAGCGTGCACGGGCTGGATCTCTACAGCCTCTACAACTCGATCTATACCGTGCTCGAATACCTGGAGCGCGTCGATCCGGCGGCGGCCGAGCGCGCGCGCCAGCGCTACAGCTGTTTTTCGCCATGGGAAAAGGAACCGGCGACGTATGGTCGAGCTACTGTCTCCGGAGAGCGCGAAGACTGCGAAGACGAAGTCGTCGCCACCCTGATGGAGCTGTTGCAGCGGCGCCTGCAATATCGCGCCGCCGACGGCGAGGCGATGTTCGACACCGAGCAGAACGCGCGCGTGGTGCAGAGCGCCGAGCGCTATTACCGGATCATGTATTACGGCTCGCGGGAATCCTGGAACCTGCGCGATCGGCACATGTTCAGCACGCTGCGGTCGGTGATGCGCCACCGCGGCGACGGCGCGCGCGCGGTGGTCTGGGCGCACAACAGCCACATTGGCGATGCGACTGCCACCGAGATGGGCATGCGCGGCGAGATCAACATCGGTCAGCTGGCGCGCGAGACGGTGGGCGACGATGCCTACCTGGTGGGTTTCGGGACCGACCACGGCACGGTGGCCGCGGCATCGAACTGGGACGAACCCATGCAGGTCATGCGCGTCCGGCCCTCGCATGCCGAGAGTTACGAGCGGATCTTTCACCAGGTCGACCATCCGAGGTTCACGCTCCCGCTCAGTCGCGGCGATTCGGCGGAGCTCAGGCACGATCTGGCGACGCCGCGTCTCGAACGCGCCATCGGAGTGATCTACCGCCCGGAAACAGAGCGAATAAGCCACTACTTCGAATCGGTGCTGACCAAGCAGTTCGACGAGTACATCTGGTTCGACGAGACCACGGCGGTCCAGCCGCTGGACGGGCGCGACAACGAATCACTGGCCGACGACCACCCGCTCAAGACCTGAGCAAGACGTCGAAGATGGGCCCGTCCGGTCGGAGCCAACGCGATCAGGCGTGCGGGCCCGTCTCGGACAGGCCCGCACCAAGTAGTTTCAGCGCGCGGTCACGCTCTCGAAACCGTCGGCGAACATCGGGCCGCCGCATGCCGGTGGCGCCTCGAAGCCGTTGGTCACGGCCAGCGTGGTTGCGCTGCCGCCGTCGTCGGCATCGGTGCCCATGCCCCGTCGCGCGAACGCGTTCCAGATCTCGCACTGGTTGGCGCCGGCGTTGTTGACGACGTCGGCCTGCAGGATCGCATCGCGGGCGTCGAGAAAGGTCGGGCCGCAGGTCTGAAGCTTGAGCCCGTCGATGACCAGCTGCAGCGCGATGTGGTTGCCGCCGTTGCCGCCGATGAAGTCCGGGTCGAATCCGTGTTTCTCGACCAGGTTGAGATACATGTCCCACAGGGCCGAGGCGAACACCGTGCCGACGCCGTGCGGGATGCTGACGCCGTTGACGCTTTCGTAGACCAGCGGGTTGGCCGTCATGTCGCGAGTGTAGGGCGCGGGCCGGATGCCGGCGCCGGGTATGTTCTCGGCGAAGATCACGTAGCTGCCCACGCCCCTGACCTTGTCCAGCGAGTCGCTCGCCTTGGCCGTGAGCCACAGGCCGAGAAAGTCGCTCCAGCCTTCGCCGGCCTGCTGGTCGCCGAACAGGCAGGAAGAATTGGACGGACCGCCGGTCAGCCGGATGGACAGTCCGTGGCCGTACTCGTGGGCGATGATGCCGGCGTCCAGATCGCTGTCGCGATCGAGCGCGGGATCGGAATCGTCGAACAGGCTGCCGCTTGCGGGCAAACCCGATACCACCGCGTCGCCGTCGATATTTCCGATCATTACCGCCGGGATCGTTACGGAACCGCCGTCCGCGCCGCCGCCCATGGCGATGGTGGCGTTGCTTCCGGTATTGTTGATGACGATCACGGCGATCGCGCCGGCGGTCTGGGCGTTGAGCGCCTTGAGGCCGAATTCGCAGCCGCCGCGCCGAACCAGGGCAATGTTGCCGGCGGTGAAACCCTGCAGCGCCGCGCAGCCCTGCTCGGGCGCGCCGGAGCCGTCACCGACCAGTTCCAGCCCGGTGGTGGTGCCGGTAACCGGGACCGCGCCGCCGAAGCTGGCACGGCGCACCAGGTAGTCACCGGCCGCCGTCGACGGCGCGTCCACCCGCAGGGTCCCCGGGTCGGGCGCCTGCCAGACGAACATCTGCATGCGTCCCGGAATGCCGTCCGGCGGCGTCGCGAAATTGGCGTTGTTGGTGCCCGACCCGTCCTGGGCGTCGGCGATCACCGGGTCGCCGCCGTTACCGCCAGTGCCGAAATTGTCGAACTGAAAGTTTCCGGCAGGCTCGTCGAATCCGAAATGCCAGAGCAAGTCGTGCACCAGGTTGTTCCAGTAGAAAAGGTTCGTGGTGGCGAATGCGAGGTACTGCGCAGGCGCCTGGGTGTCGAGGTCCAACGGGAAGTCGAAGATCAGAGAGGCTCCGCCGTCCGGGCGGCTTCCACCCGCGTTGTCGCCGTTGGCGTCGTCCTGCGCCAGGACGTTGTTGCCCCGGGTATCGGTGAAGCTGCTGCTGCCGTCGTCGTGCCATCCAAGCGGTGACGCCGAGGGGTCGGCGGGATCCGAAACAACTGTAGTCGCGCCTTCGGCCGGGCTTTCCAGCGGTTCGGCGAACACCTTGTAGCTTGCCTCCTGGGTCCAGTTGATCGCCTGGACCAGTTCACCGCTGCGTGCGTCCATCAATGCATGCATCCAGTCGCTTCCGACGCGTTCCTCCACCGATATTTCCCATACCAACCTGAGACCGCCCTCGGGCATCGCGTACCAGGCCAGGTTCGCAGGAATCTCGCGGCGCGCCAGGTCACCGCCGGAAAAGGTCAGCACCTGGTCGCTCTCGCGTCGAACAAGCTGGGGCTGGACCTTCACGTCGATGCCGCGACTCGTCGCGTAGGCGCCGATGGCGGCCAGCGCATCGATGGTCGGCGTCCGCTCCGGCAACCGTTCGAAATCCACGTTCGCCATCCGGCTGTGCAGGCCGATGACCTTGCCGCTCTTGTCGATATTGACGTTTGCGACACCGTTGACCACGGGCAGACCGTCGATGAACTGGCGCAGCCAGACGTGATGAACGCCGTTGTGGCGCGAGGCATAGCTGTCGGTAATCCGGACGTCGCCGATGTCGAGTTCATCGAGACCGATGCGTTCCCGTGCGTCGTCGAGTGCGCCGAGCGCGATCGCCTCAAATTCCGTTGCCTGGACGCTCACCGCCGCCAGCGCGAGCCACGCTGCAAGACCAATCCGTTTCATCGGGAATATTCCTTTGTCGTTGTTCTTCTTGAAGGGCCGGTTTGCCGGATCGGCCGCCGGAAGCGGATTGTTGCACATTGATTGTCAGGAATCCAATCGTTCCAGAATGATTCTCCCGGTGTTGCGTGCCTTGCCGGCGCGCCTCGAGACCGGCCGAGTCCACCCGGGGGGCGCGTTCGGGCTGGTGATCGAGCGAACCTTCGTGATAAGTTGTTCCGAGTGGGGTCACAACGAGCCGGGTAGCGGATGGATTCATGAAAGCGCAGCCTTATTTCGAGTCCTGGGAACGGGTTCGCAGGCAATTTCGCGATGACTATCAATTCGCGATGATCGTGCTTTTCGGCGCGTTGGCTGCCGCGGTCATTACCGGCTTCGTGATCTTCCGGCTCATGATCGGCCATTACTTCGGCGCCGTGGTCAACCTGATGATCGTGACCAGCGTACTGCTGGTGCTGGCCTACGCGATTCGCAGCGGTCGTACCCAGAGGGCAGGGCGATTCTTCGCTGTGGTCGTGGTCATCGCCTGCATTGCCTCGACCGCGATGTTCGGGCGCACCGGCATCCTCTGGGGTTACGTGGTGCTGTGGATCAACTTCCTGTTGACCGGTCGCCGGTTCGCGCTGGTGTCCAATCTGATCCTGATGACGGTGCTGATCATCGAAACCAGCCTTTTCGAGTCGATTCTCGAGGGCGTCACCTATATCGTGACCGCACTGCTGGTGACGACGTTCGCCTATATCTTCGCCGAGCGCCTGGCGCGTTACCAGGACCAGCTGCAGATGCTGGCGCTGCAGGATCCCCTGACCTTCGCCGGCAATCGCCGAATGATGCGCAGGGACCTGACCGCCGCGGTCTCCGCGAATCGTCGCAGCGGCAAGCGCTTTACCCTGATCCTGCTCGACCTCGACCATTTCAAGCGCATCAACGACCAGTTCGGACACGAGGTGGGGGATCGCGCCCTGCGCGAGTTCGCCGACCTGGTTCGCGAGCATATTCGGACCGAAGACGGTTTCTATCGCTTCGGTGGCGAGGAGTTCGTGCTGCTGCTGCCCGACCACGGTCCGGCAAGCGCGGGCGAGGTTGCCGAGTCGCTCCACAGGCGAATCAGCAACCAGCTTTCCTACTTCGGCGAAGCCATCCGCTTCTCGGCCGGCGTCGCGGTGCTGGGCGGCGACGAGGACTGGCCGGCGTGGATCACGCGCGCCGATCGGGCCATGTACCAGGCAAAGCACGCCGGACGCGATCGCATCGTGCTGGCCAGTGACAGGCACAGACCGGGGGCCGATGCCATTACCCCCAAGACCGAGAGATTGCGCGATGCCGACGCCTGAGCGCAAAGGCACCGGCGCGCCCATGCAGAGTTGTTCAGAGGTTCCTGCTGTCGGTAGCCCGCCGCTGTTACGGTAACGAGCGAACCACGACTCCGGAGGCCCGGATGCCAATCGAAATCGTAGAAGGCGACATCGCCGATCAACCCGACCTGGATGCCGTGGTAAACGCGGCCAACGCACAGCTCCGCATCGGCGGGGGCGTCGCCGGCGCCATCCACCGCGCGGCGGGTCCCGGCCTCGAGGAGGCCTGTCGACCGCTTGCGCCCATCGAGCCCGGCCAGGCGGTCGTGACCGAAGGCTTCGACCTGCCCAATCGATACGTGATCCACGTGCTGGGCCCGCGCTACGGGATAGACGAACCGTCCGACGAACTGCTGGCCGCCGCTTACCGCAACGCCCTGGCGTGTTGCCGCGAGTACGGGATCGAATCGGTCGGCTTCCCGGCCATCTCGGCCGGCGCGTTCGGTTATCCGCTGGAGGAGGCGGCGCGCATCGCGATCGAGACGGTCAGGGCGAGCGCACCGGAAGGGCTGGACGTGCGATTCGTGCTGTTCGATGCAGCCAGCCGCAAGACATTTGCCGAGCAGGCCGAAGGCCGGGACGCACCGGCGGAACCTTCTTGAACGTTCGAAGCGATCTCCAGACGCTCGAATCGAAATCCGGCATCCGAACGACGCGGCAAGCCTGTAGACTGTGGCGCGATTTCGCAGTCAATCCATCCTCACAAGGTTTCATCAAGTGTCCATACGTTATCGATTCGCCGTCATCGGCGCGCTTGCCGCCGTGCTTGCAGCATGTTCGACCACGCCTGCCGGTTCCGAGGGTTCTCAGGCCCAGACCGAACGGGTCTGCTTCGACCAGGAAAGTTCATCGGGATCGCGCCTGAGTCGACGGGTCTGCCGGACCGTGGAAAAGGAACCGGAACAAAAGGCCGAGCCGGCTTCGGAAGGCTGAGCTCAGGAAACGACTCGCACGGTCGATGAGCACGGATTTCATCGACTGCCGACGCGACAATGCTAGCGTGCCGGCATGACGACGCGAACCGCATTGCCCGACTCCGAATCGGTCTGGGACTATCCACGGCCGCCGCGGATCGAGCAGATCGACTGGCATCTCGAAGTCGAGCACGACAACCGAACCATCGCCGAGACGCGTTCGGGCCTGCGCGTGCTGGAGACGTCGCATCCGCCGTGCTTCTACTTTCCGTCCGATGACGTCGACTTTTCCGTGCTCCGGCCCAGCGCCACGCGCACCTTCTGCGAATGGAAGGGCCACGCCAGGTACTGGCACCTCGAGACCTCCACCGGACTGATCGAGGACGCCTGCTGGGCCTACCCCGAGCCGACCGACGACCGAATCCGCGACTGCGTGTCGTTCTATGCGCGCAGCGTCAACGGCTGCTTCGTCGAAGGCGAACGCGTGATGCCGCAGCAAGGCGATTTCTACGGCGGCTGGATCACCAGCTGGGTCAAGGGCCCGTTCAAGGGCGGCCCGGGAACCAGGGGGTGGTAGTCTGGTGAGCTGGTTGTTGGTTGTTGGTTATTGGTTGTTGGTTGTTGGTTGTTGGTTCGGGACGGTCTAGCACGATATCCGGCCACTTTAACCAACAACGAACAACCAACGAACCAGCTTACCGCTGTTCCATCTCCCAGCTGCCGTCGGCCTGGCGGCACGCCGTACCGTAGATCGTTTCCGGCTTGCCGCCGATCATCGCTTCCAGCGTGTACTCGCGGCACGGTCCGGTCTGCGTTTCAAAGGTTTCGGTAGGCGTGATTTCGTATTCGTAGCCGGTGTCCGGATTGCGCCACGTCGACGGCACGCCGGTGCGCACATTCTCCAGCGCATAGCCGGCGTATTCCCGGTCGCGCTCGTCCATCTCGCGCCCGATCGAACCGCCGATCGCGGCGCCGACCAGCCCGCCGATCACGATCGCGGCAGTGCTGTAGCCGTCGCCGCCGTGACGCCAGTCGCGGTGACCGCTGTAGCTGGCGGCCGCGCCCACCAGGCTGCCCAGCGTGGCGCCGATCAGCAGGCCGCTTTGTTCGCGCGGGCCGGTGGTCGCGCAGCCAGGCAGCACCAGTGCCGACGCGACGAGAAGGGATAAAAGCCTGGAGCATTTCATGGTCGTGCCTCCGTGCTTAACATCAGTAAATCATAATATACGCCGGTCGGCGGCAAAAATCCAGAAGCGGGTAGTCGGCAGTCGGTAGTCGGTAGAAGCCCATGGCGAAGCAACCAGCCAACCAGCCAACAAACCAACAAACCAACAAACCAACAAACAGCCCTATTCGCCGATGTCCTCGTTCCACAGTTCCGGCGATTCGCGCATGAAGCGTTCCATCATCGCGATGCAGTCCGGGTCGTCGAGCACTTCCAGCGCGACGCCGCGCGATTTCAACAGCGCCTCCTCGCCCATGAAGCTGCGGTTCTCGCCGATGACCACGCGTGGAATGCCGTAGAGCAGGATGGCGCCGGAGCACATGGGGCAGGGCGACAGCGTGGTGTAGAGGGTGCTCTCGCGGTAGACGCGGGCCGGCTGCCTGCCGGCGTTCTCCAGCGCGTCCATCTCGCCGTGCAGCACGCTGCTGCCTTGCTGCCCCCGCCGGTTGCGGCCGCGGCCGATGATGCGACCGTCGTGCACCAGCACCGAGCCGATCGGAATGCCGCCCTCGTCGGCGCCCGCCTGCGCCTCGTCGATCGCGGCCTGCATGAATCTTTCATCGGATGGATGTGGTTCATTCATTTTCTTGCTCCCGTGGCGGATCACCTGTATTCGCGGGCTATTGTCCAGGTCGCCGCGGACGGCGGACCCGGAGCTCCTTCTGGCCGCGGATTCACGCGGAAAGCCGCGGATGACAAGCAGAACGTGAATGCCAAGCAGCGCAGGCGGGCGTCACCTCGTCGGGCAAGCAGGCGAAGCACCTCGCGGAGATACCTCGCTTCAGCAACGGACCATCTGCTTGTTATCTGCTTTCATCTGCGGGTATCCGCGCGCATCCGCGGCTGGAAAAAACGGCCTCGATGCCGTACAAGACAATGGCGAGGCAGACGCCTGATCACGATTCTGCATGACGGATGAACCAGCACTGGTGGATCTTGCGGTTGCGCTCGAAGTCATTCGGGATCGACCAGGCGGTGCGATCCTCGATCCGGTACTCGTCGGCCAGGTCATCGTCCAGGCGGAACTTGCGCAGGTTGGTCGAGAAGACCAGCACGCCGTCGGCGGCCAGGCAGCGCATGGCATTTCGGATCAAGCCGCCGTGATCGCGCTGGATGTCCAGCGCCGAATCCATTTTCTTCGAATTCGAAAAGCTCGGCGGGTCCAGGAAGATCAGGTCGAATCTCTCGCGGCACTGGGCCAGCCATTCCGCGACGTCGGCGCGTATGGCCCGGTGCGGCCCGTCGTCCAGCCCGTTCAGTGCCAGGTTGCGCTTGAACCAGTCCAGGTAGGTTCGCGACAGATCGACGCTGGTTGTGGACCGTGCGCCGCCGACGGCCGCGTGAATCGTGGCCGCGCCGGTATAGCTGAACAGGTTGAGCATGCTCCTGCCGGCGGCGTTTTCCGCCAGCCACAGGCGGACCGTGCGATGGTCCAGGAACAGCCCGGTATCCAGGTGATCGGTCAGGTTGACCAGCAGCCTGCAATGTCCCTCGCGCACCGTCAGGAATCGGCCCTGCTCGGCGTGGCGTTCGTATTGCTCGCGGCCGCGCTGTCGGCGTCGGACCTTGAACACCATGCGCTCGTGCGGGACGTCCAGCGCCTCGGGCAGGGCGGTCAGCGCGCCGCGCAGGCGCGACTGGGCCTGCCGGGCGTCGACCGTGGCCGGCGGCTCGTATTCCTGCACGTGCAGCCAGTCGCCGTCGTCGGTGCCGTAGACGTCGACGGCCAGCGCGTACTCGGGGATGTCGGCGTCGTAGACGCGGTAGCAGTCGATGTCGTTGCGCCTGAGCCATTTACCGAGCTGGCGGCGATTCTTGCGCACCCGGTTGACCAGGTCCTCGGCCGGCAGGCGTTCGGCGTAACCGGCGTCCGCGGCGATTTCGAATCGCTCCAGCCGGCACTGGATCGGGCCGTTGTCCATCTGCCAGGTGCGCTCCGGCTTCAATCCGACCTGGCAGCCCGAACCGTTGAGCACCATCGCCCGCCAGCCGGGGAAATGCCGGCGCAGGGTTTCACCCAAACGAAGATACAGCGGCAGCAATTCGTGCTGTTCGGCCAGCCGTTCCCCGTAAGGCGGATTCACCGCCACCAGCCCGGTCGGGCAGTCCTTCGGCGGCCGGGCATCCCCGAGTTCACGTCCTTCGACGTGCACGTGCTTCGCCAGCCCGGCCCGCTGCACGTTCTGCAGCGCAAGCCGGATTTCGGCCGAATCGTGGTCGAAGGCGACGATGGGCGGAATCCGGGCCAGCCCCGCTTCCTGGCGATCCAAAGCCTCGTCGACCAGCGCTTTCCAGGCCGCATCGTCGTGGCCGCGCCAGTGCTGGAAGCCGAATCTCGTGCGCAGGAGCCCGGGTGCCGAATCGCCGGCGATCCAGGCCGCCTCTATGGCGATCGTGCCCGAGCCGCACATCGGGTCGCAGAAGCCGCCGCCGGCGTCGACAAGGCCCGGCCAGTCGCCCCGGAGCAGGATCGCCGCGGCCAGGTTTTCCTTCATCGGCGCGGCGGTGCCCGGCGCCCGGTAGCCTCGCCGATGCAGGCTTTCGCCGGAAAGATCCAGCGCCACCGTCACCTCGCCGGCATGCATGTGCACGTTGATCCGGACATCGGGCGCGATCGTATCCACCGACGGCCGTTCGCCGGTGGCCTCGCGCAGCTGGTCGACCACGGCATCCTTGACCCGCTGCTCGGCAAAGCGGCTGTGGCTGATGGCCGCCTTGATGCCGGTGAAATCGACCGCCAGCGTGTTTTCAGAGCCCAGGTGATCGGCCCAGTCGATGGTCCGGACGCCGGCGTACAGGCCATCGTCATCGTCGGCCTCGAATTCGGCCAGCGGCAGCAGGATCCGGTTGGCCACACGGGACCACAGGCAGGCCCGATAGGCGCCGGCGAGGTCGGCTTCGAAGCCGACCCCGCCGCGCCTGACCCGGACCTGCGCCAGCCCCAGGGCTTGCAGTTCGTCGGCCAGCATTTCTTCCAGGCCGCGCGGGGCGGTCGCGAACATTGGGTGGCTTTTCGGCATTCGGGAACCTGTGATTCTTGCGGTCGGCGTCCATTGTAGGCCCCGGCCGGCCGGGCGGCCCGGGTCCGGCAAAGCACGCTGGAGGAAGCGGGCCGCCGCGGCCGCGATCCGGGAACTCCCGTCAGTCCACCGTCTCGATCAATGCCCGGTACTGGACGGCGGCCCGCTCAAGGTCGTCGCCACCCCGTGCGAGCTGGTTATCGATTACCGATCTCAGCGTCGCGATATCCTGGCGAAAGCCGCCTGCGATCGCCAGCTGCAGCAGGCGGATATTGGACTCGACGTTGTCGGCTTCGGCGAATGCCTCGCTGCCGTCCAGTTGTTCGAGCAGCCGCTGTCGCCAGGCGACCTCGTCGGCCCGTTCGCCCGCCTGCCGGTGGATGTCGGCGATCAGCCGGATGCTCGAAAGCAGGTCGGCATCACCGGTTGCCAGCGTGGCGCGCTGCGCCTCGTATGCGCGTTGCGCCGTTTCAAGCGCCCGGGCCGGCTGGTCCAGGGCCAGGTGCCCCCGGGCGACGTTGTCCAGCGAGGCGAGCGTATCCGGGTGTTCGGGCCCCAGAAGGCGTTCGCGCCACTGGAGGGTTGATTCGTAAAGCGGCAGCGCCTCGGCCGGTTCGTCGATCTCCATGTACAGGCCGCCCAGGCTTTGCTGGACGCCGAGCGTGATCGGATTGCTGACCCCCCAGGTGTCGCGCCCGAGCATCAGGGTTTCGCGAAGCAGCGAGCCGGCCTCGTCGAAGCGCTCCAGGTCCATCAGGGTCAGCGCCATGTTGTTCATCACCCGCAGCGTTGACACGTTGCGGCGGCCGAATTCCGTGCTGAGTATCTCGAAGACTTCGCGACTGGCTTCCAGCGCTTCTTCGTCGCGCCCCATGGCGCTCAGCGCGGCGCCCACGTTCAGCCTCGCGCTGTAATACGGCTGGTCCGAAGGCCGGAAATTCTCGCGCGCCCGATCGGCGCTCTTGCGGAAATATTCCAGCGCGGGTTCGAAGTCGCCCGACAACGCGTGCACATACCCGATGGTGTTCAGCGCCCTGACGGTCTTGGCGTGGTATGGACCCAGTTCGGCCTCGGCGCGCTCCAGGTTGACCAGCGCGCTTGCCAGTGCTTCTTCATTCCGACCGGTATTGACCAGCAGGTTGGCCAGGCTGTCCCAGGTGTCGTGACGAAGGTCCAACTGTTCCGGGTCGTCGGGATCCATGCGCGCCATGATTTCGTCGAGCTGCACGCGCGCGGCGTCGAAGTCGCCGTTGTGCGACAGCAGGCGGAAATAATTCTGGCGCGCGTGCAGCGTGGCGGTGGCGTCGGGGCCCAGCGCTTCGAGCCGGAGCTCGACGATCCGCTCGGCCAGCGGCAGGCTGCTCTCGATCATCCCGGCGTTGTCGTAGACGTCGCGCACGGTCTGGTAGAGCTCGGCCTGAAGGCGCGGCTGATCGGCGAAATCCTGCTGGATGTTCTCGACCGCACGGCCGAGCATGAACTCGTCCATCAGGTCCTGCGCCAGGTCGGTCGGATTGATCCGCCCGACGGCGATCTCGAATGCTTCGATGCCGGCTTCGACGGTCTCCGGGTCGGCCGCGTAATCGAAAGACTGTGCGTACTGGCGGCGCAAGCGTTCGACGAATCCTTCGCCGAGCCGGCGCGGGTCCAGGTCGCCCAGCATCGATTGCTGGAACGTGACCATGCGCTCGAGGTCCTGGGTCCGCGCCTCGGCGATCTGCTGCTGCGTGCGCGCTTCGTTCATCCCGATCAACGCGAAGGTCAGGCCCGTGGCCAGCGCCAGCATGATCAGAGACGTGGCCGCGACGACCCATGCGTTGCGCGCGACGAAGCGGCCGAATCGGTACCCGCGGCCGTCGCCCATGGCGCGCACCGGCCTGCGCTGCAGGTGGTTGGCAACGTCGTCGGCCAGTTCCACGGCACTCGCGTAGCGGTCCTCGCGCCGCGATGCGATGCATTGCAGGGCGATCGCGTCCAGGTCGCCCGCCAGCCTGCGGGCGAGCCTGCCGGGGCTGGTGCTGCGTTGGCCCGCGATGCGCTCGGCGTCGCCGGCGGCTCGGCGCAGCAATTCAGACGCCGACGCGGGCGGCTGTTCGTTCAGTTTGTGCCGGATGAGCGATGTTTCGGTCGCCTTGAAAAGGCTGCCCGGATACGGGCGCTGGTCACAGAGCAGTTCGCAGAGGATGACGCCCAGCGAATAGATATCGGCACGCGTGTCGATGCTGGTGCTGTTGTCGAACAGTTCCGGGCTCATGTAGACCGGGGTGCCGACCGACCCCAGGTGGCGCCTGTCGCTGGCGCTGGTTTCCGCGACCGCGATGCCGAAGTCGATGATCTTGGGCTGGGGGACGCCGTCGACCAGCGACACGAGTATGTTCGACGGCTTGAGGTCGCGGTGCACGATGCCCTTCTGGTGGGCATGCGAAACGCCCTGGCAGATCTTGATGAACAGCTTCAGTCGCGCCTTGATATCAAGCTGATGCGAGTTGCAGAACGCCAGCAGCGGCTCGCCCGGCACGTACTCCATGGCGAAGTAGGGGAAGCCGTCGGGATTGGTGCCGGCCTCGAAGATCTGGGCGATCGCCGGGTGCTGCATCTGCGCCAGGGCCTGGCGCTCGATGAGAAAGTGCACTTCGCCGGCCGGGTTGCGAATCCGGCGCTGGATCAGCTTGATCGCGACCTGCCGGTCGACCGGCTCGATCTGGCGGGCCAGGAAGACCGTGCCCATGCCGCCGCTGCCCAGCTGGCGCAGGACCTGGTAGCCGGGCATCTTGAGTTCGTCTTCGGCGTCGTCCGTCTCGTGCCCGGCATCGAACTCGGTCGAGAGGTCGGTGACATCGTCGTGCTCGTCCCCAGGACCGGACTCGCTCGGTTTGTCGGAATCAGGTTTGTCTTTGCTCATGATGTTCGCTTTCCGGCCCCCGGGCCTGCGGGGCCATTATGCATTCGGTTACGGCAGGATAGCGATCCAATCCGCGGGTTCGGAAGCGGACAAACATAAGCGCCGTAAATGGCCCTGTCCTGCTGGCAGAGCGGACGCCGAGTGGACCATTCGGGAGCGGAATGGTGTGCGAGTTCATCTAAACGATTCAGACTGCCCCCGACTCCAGACGAATTTTTCGCCGACGCCAATCCGGCATGACACGATCAAGTAGATCGAAAAACTGTGAGTCATGATTGTGATGTTGAATATGGCACAACTCGTGCACGATGACGTATTCGATGCAGGTACGAGGCGCCTGAATGAGTCGCACGTTCAGGGTCATGTTGCCCAGTTCTGAAAGACTGCCCCACCGGGTTCGCATCTGACGCACGATCAGGCGCGGGCGCTTCAGTCCAGGAATGCGGAGCAGGCAGGTATCCAGCATTTCGGCGAACACGATACGGGCTCGTCCAAGGTACCAGTGCTGCAGGGCACGACGCGTTCGATCGGTTGTCGGCTCTCCTGCGATCTCAACCGTCAGGCGGCCGTTCTTGGGTCTTACCTGCGTGCGGTTGCCGCTCTCGATCTTGAGCCGGTACTGTCGGCCGAGATAGCAATGCGTTTCGCCGTTGAGGTATTGTCGCGGTGGCGTGCGCGGTTGGTAGCGCTCGAATTCGATCAGTTGACGGTTGATCCAGCGCGCGCGACGCCTTACCCGCTCAGTAATGACGACCGGATCACAGTCCTGTGGCGCACGAACCACCACTCTCTGGTCAGGGTGCACCTCGATGCACAGAGTTCGTCGCCCGGGCAAGAACACGACCTGGTATTCGATTCGGTGTTTGCCGTACTGAATGAATTCGGTCACGGCCTTATTCCACCGGCATGCGATGTCGGGCCACTTGCATCGTCTTGTCGATGATGCCGTCCATCTCGTCGGTGCTCAGGTCGATACATTTTATGCCACGCAACTCGTCATACAGGTAGTCGTCAATCCTGTCGATCGCTTGTTTCTGGGCATCGAGGTCATCCCAGAAGCCGACCTTGCGATGCGCCATCAAGATGTTCCAGATCGCCAGGGCCGCTTCGGCGCTGGTGTCCGCAGCTTGGCTGACATCGCTGACATGCGTGCTGACGACCGGCAAGAGCAGGCCATGAATGGCTGCGGCATCGGGCTGACCGGATAGCGCGATGGGCAAGTCTTCGTCCTGGCCGGCCACAACTTTGTTTCGGACCTCCGTCACCCGCTCAAGATATTCGATATCGGAAATTCGGCGTGCCCGGTAATCGTCGATGGCCTGCTGGATCATTTTGGAGAACTTCTCGTAGAATGCAGGATCCTGCTCCAGTCGCTCGTTGATGGCCCTTTTTGTGGCATGAGCGATCATGTCGGCCTTGGCATCCGCGCCCTTTGCGCCGACCTGGTCCTCGACAATCTGCTGGAACCGATCCTTGTCGAAGATATTGACAGGCTCGTTCAGGCGCAGCACCTCGCTGGCGCTGATGTGAGTGTCGAGCAGCTTCTGGATGCGCGGTTCGAAATCGCGGTAATCGACCGATTCGGCGTAGCGCAGCTTGACCGCCTGTTTGAGCTTGACGAAGCGTTTGAGGTCATTCTTGTACTCGCCGATTCGCTGCTCGGATGTTTCGCTGATAAACCGTTCGCTTGACAGGGCAATCGAGAGGGTCTTTGCGAATGCGGACAGCCGCTCGTAGAACGTCTCTCGAATGTTCGCATCGGCCAGAAACTGTTCGTAGGCTTCTTCGTCGTTCTTGTTGTGCACGGACTTGAATACATCCAATAATTCGGCGTGGCGCTGCGGCAGGGCCTGGACCTGTTCATAAATGGAGGCCAGCGCGCCGGCCAGGTCGGTCTCGTCGAAGCCTTCCAAGGCGCTGTAGGTGGTCAGGGCGTGGTCCAGCTCACCCAGAATCCCGACATAGTCGATGATATAACCGAATTCCTTGCTGCGGCTGCCGGTTTCGTCCTCGTAAAGCCGGTTCACCCGGGCGATAGCCTGCAGCAGGGTGTGGTCCTTGAGGCGTCGGGTCAGGTACATAACGGTATTGCGCGGTGCGTCGAAGCCGGTCAGCAGCTTGTCCACCACGATCAGGAGTTCGGGCTCTTCACCGTGCTTGAAGGCGTTGATGATGCTCTTGAGATAGTCGTCCTCCGAGCCATAGCGCTTCATCATGCGCTGCCAGAAAGCGACCACAGCATCGTTGGCCTCCTCGGCATCGACCTCATCGAACCCTTCGCGCTGATCCGGCGGCGAGATTACGACCTCGCTGCTGACCTCCCCAAGTTCGTCGAGGAATTCCTTGTACTTGAGCGCCGAGGCCTTGTTGGGCGCGACCAACTGGGCCTTAAAGCCCGTGCCCTGCCAGTTCGTGCGGAAATGCTCGCTGATATCGAAGGCGCGCATGTAGATCACCTGGTCGGCCTTGTTGAGCATCTCGGCGCGCGCGTATTTCTTCTTCAGATCGGCCTTCTGCTCGTTATTCAGGTCCCGCGTATGGCGCTCGAACCAGGTATCGATGGCCGAGCGATTCTGCTCCAGCTCCACCATGCGGCCCTCGTAGAGCAGCGGCACGATGGCGCCGTCGGCGACAGCCTGGTCGATGGCGTAGGTATCGATAATGCCGCCAAAGCGCTGGACATCGCTCTTTTCCTTTGCGAGCAATGGCGTGCCGGTAAAGCCGATATAGCAGGCGTTGGGCAGCATCTGGCGCATGCGTGCCGCGTGATTGCCAAGCTGGTGGCGCTGGGTTTCGTCAACCAGGACGAAAATATCCCGCGACATGTCTTGAAACTGACCGTGGGCCAGCGCCTTGTCGAACTTGTGCACCAGGGTGGTGACGATGTGGGACTGATCCTCGGCCAGTAAAGACAGCAGATGACGGCCGCTGGTCGCCCGCTCGGGCGTCAGCCCGCAAGCGGCGAAGGTATTGCGCAACTGCTTGTCCAGATCCACCCGGTCGGTCACCAGCACGATTCTGGCGTTGCGGATGGCGGGATGCATGGCCAGGGCGCGAGCCAGCATCACCATGGTCAGCGACTTGCCCGAGCCCTGTGTGTGCCAGACAATGCCCCCGCGTCGACGCCCGTCCTCGGCCGGCCGCGCGACCCGACCCAGAATCCGGCGCACGGCGAAATACTGCTGGTAGCGTGCGATCTTGCGCACCCCGGCATCGAACACCGTGTACGACCAGGTCAGCTCCAGCAGGCGCTCGGGCCGGCACAGGGCGTAAAGCGTGCGGTCCTGTTCGGTGATCGTGCGTGTCTGCAGATAGCCGGCCTGCTCGTCGTGCTGGACGCCGAGCCCGCTGAAAATCACATCGAACAGCGAAGCCTTGATGCGGTCAGGCAGCGGCTCTTCCAGGAGCGGTACGAGGTCGGCATCGTCGATGCGCTCTTTCCACTTTGACCAGAACTTCGCCGGCGTGCCGGTGGTGGCATAGCGCACCTCGTTCTTGTTGCTGGCCAGCACCATTTGCACGTAGCAGAAAAGCCGCGGAATGTACTCATCGCGCTGGTTGCGGATCATCTGCGAAATGCCCTGATCGACTTCCAGGCCAGGCGATTTGCACTCGATCACGGCAAACGGAATGCCGTTGACGAACAGCACCAGGTCGGGCCGCGCCGTGTCCAGACTGCGGCTGCGCTCCACGGTAAATTCGGGCGTGACGTGAAAAACGTTGTTGGCCGGATTGCGCCAGTCGATAAAGTTCAGGTCGAAACTCTTGCGATCGCCCTCGATACTCTGCTCCAGGGCCACCCCCAGGGTGAGCAGGTCGTAGACTGCCTCGTTGGTCTTGAGCAGGCCGTCGTACTTGACATTCTTGAGCCGCTGAATCGCGGTCTGGATGTTCTCCTCGCTGAACAGGTAGCTCTCACCCCGGTAGTGGATGCGATTGAGCGCCTTGAGCTGATCGCGCAGAATGTCTTCCAGAAGCACCTGACTCGCTTTGCCCCCTCGCGCGGCCAGCGCCTCGGACGGGCTCAGATACTCGTAACCTAGATTGACCAGCACCTGGACCGCCGGAATCTGCGACAGGTGTTTTTCGTCAAAGCGGAAACTTTCCATGGCTCAGCTTCTCCGCAATCCGCCCACGGCCGGAAGAATGCGTTTGATGGTCGCTTCCGCCTGGAAGAAACTACCAGAACGCTCCTGAGACTGAGCAAGAGAGGCGAGCTGTTGCAAGCGGCTCACCGATTCCCGCTTCCATTGCGGAGCCATCCAATCTAGCTGCAATGAGTCGACCGCCTGAAAGAAGTAGTCTCCCAATTGCCCCGACGATAGGAGTCCAAAAAATCCATATCGCTGACGTACGATATGCTGTTCTAGGCCGTATGATTCGAAAGGATGTCTCGCTGTCGCATTCCAGTATTTGACCAGTCGGCAGAGTGGCTTAATGAGGTTGCCATTGGCTTGATTTGCAGCAGTGAGCTGATTGTCGAAGCCTCTGGGGTCTGTATCCTGCCAGCTTTGGTAGCCGGAGGTCTTCGCCGGGATCTGTATGCTGCCCCTCCAGTCCATTATCGCTGGGACCAGTTCAAAACGTATGTGGTTGAGCTCCAGTGCCACTGTTGGATGCGACTGTGCGATCTCGGAGCGCCCGTAGTATCTGTCAGCAAAGCGACGGAGTCGGTCGAGATAGGTTTGGGGCTGAAAGCTGCTGTCGGCGAAGATCGCCATATAGTCGACGTCGGCCCGAGCATCCATAGTCCGCGGCAGGATAGTCCCCCGGCTGTGGGAGCCAAAAACGAAGTGATCGTTGATCTGAGTGCCAAAATGGGTGACCAAGCGAGACTGAAGCGCGGCGACGGATCGTTTCACACCCGCTTCTTGATCATCCCGAAGGATTGCCTGTCTCGCTAAGTTATTAAGATAGCTATTAATTGTCATTCTTTCACCTCATCCACATGGTAGTGGGCACGACCGTCGTCGATATCCTGCTTAGCAAGCTGATAATCGCGGCGCGCAATAGCCGGAGAGGTCTGATTCAGCTCGTCGCGCGTGTTGGCCAAGTCTAAGAGATGGGATTTCGCTTTTTCCGTCGCCATATCTTCAGTCAGGTGGATTTCCCGAAAAATGCGGGCTTGGTTCCGCAGTGCTTGGTATTGGCCGGCAACAGTCTTGTGAATCTCAGAGCGCTCTGATGGTTTCAGGAACGTCAGAACGGTGGTTAGCGCGGTCGATAAGAGTGCCAATGCTCCCGCCAGCTCTGGGTAATGCTTGAATGCTGCCGCCCCGGCAACCGCGGCGAGCAGAGCAGAAGGAAGTCCGATGCATAGGTGATAGCGTGCCCAGCGTGACGCTGCGTTGTAGTGGCCTTTGAACGAATGCTCGGTATCCTCCTCTATACGTCTGGCCTCGTCGATCAGTTTTCTGATCAAATCGCTCATCTGGTCACCTCCTTGCCATATCCGGTCGCCACTGGCCGGTGAGCAGTTTCTGCATCAGGCCGCGTTTCTGTTTCTGCAGAAGCAAAGCCTGACGCTTGAGCAGCTTGATTTCTTTCTCTGATTCGTCAAGAAGTCGGGCGATTTTTTGTTGCTGGTCGCGCGGTGGGAGTGGCAGCTTGATTGATGCAAAGTCGCGGAAGCTGATTTGCTTGCCGTCGCGGATGCCGATGACCGCTACCGAGAGGCGCCGGATGAAGTCGGGTGACTTCAGATAATGGCGATAGAAACGGGGTTCGAGTTCCGGGCGACAGCGCAGCACCGTATAGGCCGGACTGACCAGTCCATCGTAGGCGGAGTGTTCTAGCCCACCCTGAAAGGAACGTAGGCTGATAACGAAGTCGTTCTCGCGTACGACCTTGAAGTTGGCGGGGTTGGACGCGCTCATACTGATCCGACGATCCAGCATCGAGCGTGGAATCACGCCTTGGTCCTGAGTAACGGCAAGCAGGGGAAGCTCGGGGGTGTTTTTTTCCGAAATCGTGTCGAAGAGTCGGTCTGCGCGTAGGTGTTTGCTGCTTCTCCAAACGGTTGGGCCGAGTAGCGTCTTGCTTAGGAAGTCGTAGAATTGAAATTTTGAGATGATCAGCCTTTCGTTTTTCTGAATGGCTTTGTGCCAGTTTGAAATTACCTCCGCAATATTTTCCTGTTCTAGGATCGGAGGCATGACCACTGGGATGGACTCAACCGTTTCTCGGTTGATCTTTTTCATGCTCCCACTTGTTCCGTTGGCATGCTGTCGAATGAACTTGATTGCCGTATCGCTGTTGAGATAAGTCTCCAAGAAGCGAGGGTCAACTTTGTCACAATCTGGTCGAAACCGCATCATCAAGTCGGGATAGGAACAATTCTTGAGCTCACCACGAAATACACCGACGCGTCCAACCTTATCGGATGTGTTCGAACGGCTTATTAGGAAATCTCCGCGTCGCAGCATGAATTTGTCGACAAGTGGATCGTTTACAGGTGCAGGTTTGGGCGCTGATAAGTCAAGGCCATTACCATCGAGGGCTGACAGACTAAGGACCCACTTCCCGGTTGGCAGCTCGGGACAGACGGGGGAATACCCGTTGCGAGGTGTGTCCTCAAGAATTGCACCCAGTGGCACGATGTCAAAGTCTTTGCGCTTCATTACTGCTTTCCCCGGCCTTTGGCTTCCAGTTGCCTCTCGGCCTCCTCCAGCGCCGCCATGTCCTCGGCATCTGCTGCCACTCGCATCGCATCTCGCCGGGCTGAGTCAAAACTCTCATAGCGTTCCAGTGCCAGCTTTTCGGCCACGCTGGCGCGCAGCTTGCCGGCGTGGGTCAGCACCTCGCGTTCGTTGAATTGTAGGAAGGCATCGAGTTTATCTTCCCAGTCGCGCATGGTCATGGTTCGGCGGCGCCCGGCCTGGTCTTCGGCGTAGTCGAGGTACATCACCACGATGCGGTCCAGGGCGCGCATTTCCTTGTCGTTCAGGTAGTTTTTGGCGATCGCGACGTCGCCCTTGCGTACCCGACTGCCCTTCCAGCTGGTCAGGCCCATATTGGGCAGTTCCGGGTCGGCGCGGCCGGCAATCAGTTCGGCGGCGGTATGGCCGGTGATGGCCCAGAGCATCTTGTTCTGGACCTTCTTGAAGAACAGTTGGGCGGCCTCGCTTTTCGGATCGTAGTCGACGGCAGTGGTGAAAATGTCGCGTATTTTCTGGTAGAAGCGCTTCTCGGAGGCACGGATCGCGCGGATGCGCTCGAGAAGTTCGTCGAAATAGTCCAGCCCGCCGGGCTCCTTGAGCCGGGCGTCATCGATCACGAACCCCTTGATCAGGTATTCGCACAGGTGGGTCGTCGCCCACTGGCGGAACTGAGTGCCACGCGGGGACTGGACGCGGTAGCCCACGGCCAGCACCATTTCCAGGCTGTAGATCTTGACCTGGCGCCGCACCTGACGGCCGCCTTCCTGGCGAACTATTAAATCCTCTTTAATGGTTGCCTCGGCCTCGAGTTCGCCTTCCTTGAGTATGTTCTTGATGTGGACATTGATGTTCGGCACGGAGGTATCGAACAGGTCGGCCATTTCGCGCTGGCTCATCCATACGGTGCCATCCGCGGCCCTGAGCTGGATGCGGGCGCTGCCGTCCTCGGTGGTGTAGAGGATCAGTTCGCCGTCACTCATACGCCGAGCTCCTTGAGGTACTGCTTCATGCGGCCCCGCACCTCGGCCAGTTCGGCCTCGAGCTGCTCGATCTCCGCTTCCACCGCGGCGATGTCGATCTCCTCCTCTTCCTCGTAAGTGTCGACGTAGCGCGGGATATTGAGGTTGTAGTCGTTCTCGGCGATTTCTTCCGGGGAGGCCAGATACGCGTACTTGTCCACGTTCTCTCGGGTTCGGAAGGTTTCGACGATGCGCTGACGGTGTTCGTCGAGCAGGGTGTTCTGGTTCTTCCCTGGCTGGAAGTCGACGCTGGCATCGATGAACAGCACGCCGGAGTCGTTTTCCCGCGCGCCGCCCTTCTCCCTGGCCCGGTCGAACACCAGTACGGCGACCGGGATCGAGGTGGTCGGGAACAGATTTCCGGCCAGGCCAATGACGGCATCGAGCAGGTTGTCTTCGATCAGCGCGCGGCGGATGCGGCCCTCGGCACCGCCGCGAAACAGCACGCCGTGCGGCACGACCACGGCCACTCGGCCTTCGCGTGGCAGGGCCGATTCGATCATATGGGTGATGAAGGCGTAATCGCCCTTGGACTTTGGCGGAAGGCCGCGCCAGAAGCGGTTATAGCGGTCTTCTTCCAGGTCTTCGTGGCCCCATTTGTCGAGACTGAAGGGGGGATTGGCGACCACCACGTTGAATCGCATGAGTTGGTCGCCCTCGACCAGGGCCGGGCTGTTGAGCGTATCGCCCCACTCGATGCGCGCGGCGTCCTTGCCGTGCAGGAACATGTTCATTCGCGCCAGCGCCCAGGTGCTGCCGTTGACCTCCTGACCGAACAGGGCGAAATCGCGACTGCCGTTCTGCTCGACCAGGCTGGCGGCCTCGATCAGCAAGCCGCCGGAGCCGCAGGAGGGGTCGCAGATCCGGTCGCCGGGTTTCGGGTCGGCCAGCAGCGCGAGCAGTTTTGAGACCTGTTTGGGTGTGTAGAACTCGCCGGCCTTCTTGCCGGCATCGGAAGCGAAACGCTCGATCAGGTAGATGTAGGTGTTGCCGATCAGATCTTCGTCCACGCGCGAGGGTCGGAGGTCGAGCTTGTTGAAATCCTTGAGCAGGTTTTCGAGCCGGCGATTGCGGTCGCGCGCCTTGCCCAGGCTGGATTCCGAGTTGAAGTCGATATTGCGAAACACGCCTTCGAGCTTGGCCTTGTTGGCTTCCTCGATGTGTTCGAGCACGATATTGATCAGCTCGCCGATGTTGGGCGCCGTTCGGCGTTCGTACAGCGCATTGAAGTCGGCCAGAAAACGGTCGGTGGTCTTCCGGGTTTTCTCATCCTTCATCTCGATGTAGGGAAGGATGAAACGCTCGCGCTGAAGCTTGCGCCGGATACGCTCGTCGTTATCGCCGTACTCGGCCTTGTACGACTCGTAGTGATCTGCCCACAAATCGCTGATGTACTTGAGGAACAGCATGACCAGGATGTAGTCCTTGTACTGGGCCGGGTCGATTACGCCCCGAAACGTGTCGCAGGCGGCCCAGGCGGCATTGTTGATTTCCCTCTGGTTGACTTGATCGGTCATGATTTGGCCTCTATGGCAATATTCATCAGAATGTGGGTCGCAAGGGTCTTGCGTCTGGCGGCGATGCCCTGCATGAGCGCTTGTTCGCGCTCCGCCAACGCGGCGGCATGGGCGATGGCGCGCTGGCGCGCAAGGCTGGGGACGGGCACGTCCAAAGACTTGAGCGCATCGGTAGTGATCATCTGGACGGAGGTTCCCGTCGCGAGCGCTGCCAGCCGTTCCTGGACGCCTGGCGTATTGATGAACCAGTACAGATACTCGGGGATAACTTTCGTCGGTCGAATCCGTAGAAGCGGGGCCGCCAGCACGGCCGAGCCGATCTGCTCTGGAACCAGTGCGGCGCCATAACTGCGGCCGCGAGATCGAAACAGCAAGTCTCCCGGCTGGAGAAGGTGGCGCTTTGGCTTCCCGCCGGGCAGGCTCGTTCTGATCACTTCGTCCAGCTCAAGCCGGTTGGAATCTGAAATGTCCTTCATCTGAACAACCGAAATATCGCCCGTTGGCTCGGGCTCCAGCCTGGACCGGAACGTGTATCCGGATTGGGTTTCGGCGATATCGGCAAGGTGCATTTGGAGTAACGGCGTTTCTGCGCAATGTCTAGTTGCGACGAATTATTGCCCCTTGCGAGGCAATTGTCAAGCGCAATAACGCCGTTTTTGCATAATTGTGAATTGTTCGTGCGGTTTGGATGAACGCCTCATCAGCCCGAAAGTTTGGCGCGAGCTAGTAGATCGTCGATTAACCTCTCGGCGAAAGGCATGGTGGAAGTCTCGACGACCCGTACTCGCACTGGGATGGTCCGTTTCTCGGGTCGGGAAAGATTCTCGGCGTCCACTCTGACCGTAATGGCGCCGGATACGGATTCCCGACCTTCCGGGTACCAGATTTCAGTCTGGAACAACTCTGCATTGGTGGAGTGGCGCCATTGCGCGCATTCAAAAACCTGTATTTTGCCGGGACGCCCCGCTTTTCCGGTTTTCCAATAGAACGCCTCGGGGTCAGGCTGCCGTAGATCCGGCATGGCGAGTGCCCGTGGGGCAACAAACGCACCGGAAAGCTGTCCGACATTTCGGGCATCCGCTACGGCCTTCGCAAAGTCTTGAAACTGGGGTAGATTCAAATTGGCAAGATCAATCGATTGCGGCGCTTTTGGCGTATCCGCGGCCCCCGCCTTCAAGCAAAGAATCCAGCGCCACGTTGGTGCGGCAGGTGGTTCTGGCAGTCTCAACGGCTCGAGCTTGCCGTTTTGTGTCTCCGCGTTTTTGCGCTCATTTCCGCTTTCGGGAGTAACGATCAAGAAATCGCCGCTGACGGCAATAGTGATGAGCGCGTTTCGCCCGGGTCTCGTACCGCAATTTTTGATTCGGGCTGCAAAAGACGGTCGATCGGACCGCTTCTGTACATTATCATGAAGACTTGCCATGATTTTGCGACACCTTTCGAGCCAATCCGGGTACGCTACTTCCGAATACTCCCGGATTTCGTTAACGGGTGGTGCCACAAACCGACGATGCATCTGGGGCGAGAGATTCTCGACCGCATCCTTCATTTCCGGGTCGTCAGGCTCAAAAGTACTTTCGGCTGGGAATCTCGCCTTCAGCCTTTCCTCTAATTCCTCGAGTTCAGGATCTGGTAGCGGTTTGTATCTTGGAACCTCGACTTCAAGTCGGTCGCATCGGGTGCCGGAATCGTCCAAACACTCTATCTCGAAACTTGGTTCCTGAGCGGCGAGCTGCTTGATCTCATCTTTTAACCGTGCAATTTCACGTCGCGCCGCAGAGTCAACGGGAAGCAACCAGGAATCAGGAATGGGCACAAACGGAATTCCCAGTCTTTTCGCTGTTCCCATCGGGCCTGAGTCATGAGTCAACAGCTGGGCATCTCTCTGAGGATAATGCGCTCGAAATTCCTTCAAGCTCGCGACGATTTCATTATCTGGTTTACTTAGGTCAAGCTTGCTTCGGAGGTCCTCGGAAGGGCCGATATCGGGGACCACCAATAGCCTCAAAGTCGGGTCTTTCTTCTTAAGTTCGTAAAACTCTTGCTGATCAAGAAGAAGCGGCCGAATCATCTTACTGAACTGTCGCGCTCGCTTGCGACTTCCTTTAAGGTTGTCAATTTCTCGAAGAACAGACGCGCAAACCACAAGATTCACATCCCGAGCGCTGGTGATTTCGGCCCAGTCGACCTGGTCCAGGTTGCGGCATTGTATGAAGGCATTCGTGTCAACCAGGAACCAAGCGCTTGAGCCAGCCATCGCCCGCTCGGTTCTATTCTCATTTTTGCGATTCTTATTACCCATTTCGCGAAGCCTGTAGCATTTGTGGTGTTTCGCTCCGCGGTAGGCGGGATTTGACTGAGTGCAACCGACCCTGGCTGAGCTGAAGTTGCCGCACTGGCAGACCCATTATCGGCCTGTTGCCGCCCTCTATGCGGCATTGGTTCTCCATGTTGAAGTCGACAGACCGCTTTAGTCGCCACCATTTCAACCTGAGCGGCGACAACTCTAATCGCTTGCGATTACAGGCTATCCTCACCAGTGAATTCGCGAATGAGGCATGTCGATACCAGGTGATCACGCGCGGGCTTTCTGGAAATTCGTCTCCAGGTTCAGCCAATAGTCGACCGGCATTCCTATCGCGCGCTCGAGTTTGATGGCCGTCTCCTCCGTGATGATGGTGCTACCCTTGCCCTTGAGAATCGCAATCACTTGCTTTTCGGTCAGGCCGGCGCGCCTCGCCAACTCTGCGCGGGTCATTCCGCGAACTTCCAGCTCGTAGGCTAGTACCTCGCCAGGCGCAACAGCGCGATCCGGCGCGTATCTATTTTGGGTGGTTCTATTCATTCGTTTCCTCGATGCCTGCCGGACGTGTAGCCGATGATCCATCGTCCGGTCCTCGTCGATGAAGGTGCGGTCGATCACGGCGTTGATCAGTTTGCCGTCCATGCGGACGGTTTCAGTGAACTGCGGGGATATCTGTATGGACGAAATCATCGCCCTTGAACAGAAGGGTTTGCGACCGGGCTCTGGCCAGGGCATAGGCGAAACAGTCTCCATAATTCAGGGCCGCAGGATGACGGCCCTTGCCAAAGCGCAACCATGCGTCCCTTGCAAATCTGCCTTGCTCCAGGTCCACCGGGACAATTTCGATGCCGGCACGTTCGATGAACTGCTCGAGGTCGCGGCTGCCTTCGGCGCCGGTACGAGCTTCGATGATGATGGAGATTTCCAGCCAGTTTGCAACCGAGATCAATTTCGAATCGGCCGCCTCGATGGCTTCGATGAACTGCCGGCGCTCGGGTTCGCCAAACAGGATTGCCGCCAGCGCCGAGCTGTCGATGACCATCAGCGCGGCAGCCCGCGATCGTCGTAGCCGAGAATTTCCTCCGGTGCTCGTGGGTCGATGACGGGCAGTTCGGCGCAGTGTCTGGCGATGGCTTCGAGTTCATCGGCCAGGGACTGCCCCTGCCGTTCACGCCGCAGCCGTGCCAGGCGCTCGCGCAACGCTCGGGTGACCGCCTCGGTCTTGCTCTCCCCGGTTTGTTCAGCCAGGTCCGCGGCCAGCCGCTCGGTCTCTGGATTACGAATATTCAGCGCCATTTCATTACATCTCCATTGATTGCTACATTGTATCACTCACGCTCGGCTCTTGGGACCTCATGCCTCCCGCAGCTCCCCGTGGCGCGGCAGGTAGAGCGCGGTCCTGATGTCGGTCTCGCCCATCTGCTCGAACAGTTTTCGGTACAGGCCCAGCTGGGTTTCGTAGCGCGCGGCTTCCTCGGCGAGAAAGCCTTCGACGTCGCCGCCGGCCCGGTAGCCGGACTTGTAGTCGATGATCCAGCGCGTGCCGGTCTCGTCGATGAAGGTGCGGTCGATCACCGCGTTGATCAGCTTGCCGTCGATGCGGCCCGACAGCGCGAGTTCGCAGGCGGCGTCGGCGTGTTTTCCGCTCAGTATCCAGCGGCCGGTCTCGCTGTCCAGCGTACTCTCGAACGTCTTCGCGACAAGCGTGGCCGTGGCGTCCAGCGTCTCCGGCCCGGCGCCCAGCGCGCGCAGCAGGCCGGGAATGCGCTCGACCAGCCGGCGCCGCTCGGCCGGGGCCAGGTTCTCGATGCCGATCTTGCCGACGCGCTCCAATAGTGAATGCAGCACGGTGCCCGTGCGCCGGGCCTGGGCGCCGGCCCAGTTGAATTCGATCTCCACCTCGCGCTCGTGCGGGGGCAGTTTCGGGGTCCACGCCAGGGCCGACTCGAGCGGCGGCTGCCAGTCGGCCGGCACGCGGCGGATCGACTGGTCGGGCATGTTGTCGGACTGGCCGGCGGCGATGTCCCGGCCTTGACCCGGCGCTTCCGGTTCGCACGATTCCAGCGACTCGAGAAAACCGCCGCCGGCCTGCGGCCAGAGCAGTTCCATCAGGCTGCCGGCGGCTGGTTTCACGCTGTCGCGGGCCGGGTCCAGTACGCCGCTGACGACGAGGTGTCGGCGGGCACGGGTGCCGGCGACGTAGAGCAGCCGCTGGTTCTCGAATGCGTCGCGGGTCTTCTGCTCGGAGCGGATCAGGTCGATCAGCGGGGTGTTGTCCGATTGCCAGGCGGCGCGCAGCGGCGCCAGCAGCACCTGTTCGTCGCCTTCTTGAGGCGTGAACGGCAGCCAGTAGAGAAGCTCGCGGTCGTTGCCGCCGGTGCCGCGGTCCAGAGCGGGCAGCACCACCAGGTCCCATTCCAGGCCCTTGGCGCCGTGCATGGTCATGATTTCCAGCTTCACCGCCTCGTCGGCCGGATCGCCTTCGGTGAAGGCCTGGTCGAGAAGCTCTTCGAAATCGTTCCAGTCCTCGAGCAGGCCCTGTTCTTCGGCGGCCTCCAGCGTATCGAGCAGCAGGCGGGCCTCGGCAAGTTCGGACGCCCGATTCTGCAGGCAATGCGGGCCGCCGAGACGGCGCCATGCGCCCTCGACCCGGTCGCGCAAAGTGCGCTTGCCGACGAGATCACGCGCGGCGGCCAGCGCCGAATAAACGCGCTTCGCGCGAGCGCGGCCGTCCGGATCGAGCCGGTCCAGCGCGTCGTCGTCCAGCGGGTCCGCCCCGTCGCCGGCCAGCGCGTGCAGGTCGGCCAGCGTGAGTCCGCAGACCGGCGATCGAAGCACGGCCAGCAGTGCCGCTCTGTCGGCTGCAAATCCAATTGCCCGGGCCAGCGCCAGCAGGTCCTGTACCACCGGTCGGGAGGCCAGCGGGTCCAGCTTGACCGCCCGGAACGGAATGCCGCGGGCCTTGAGCGCCGGCAGGATATCGGCCAGGTGGCTGCGGGCCCGAACGATGATCGCGGCCTTGTAGTCCGGATCGTCGACGTTTTCTGCCAGCGCCCGACCGACGCGATCGGCGATCGCCTCGGCCTCGCGGCGCGCATCCGGGCATGCGAGCGTTTCAACACGGCCGCCCGGGCCGCGGCCGGCCTCGGAGCGCGCGTAGGCGACCGCGCCGGCGGCGATGTCTTCGGTGACCGGGAACGCCGGGCCGAGCGTGCCGTTGACCCAGTCGACGATCTCCGACTTCGAGCGAAAATTCTGATCCAGCCGCAGCGAGTCCAGCGTCAGCCCGCCCAGGCCGCGGTCGCGCGAGCGCATGAACAGGCCCACCTCGGCCTCCCGGAAGCGGTAGATCGACTGCATCGGGTCGCCGACCACGAACAGGGTGCGGCCGTCGCCCGGCTGCCAGCCGTGGGTCAGCTTTTCGAGCAGGTGAAACTGGGCCCAGTTGGTGTCCTGGTATTCGTCGACCAGGATGTGCGAGATCCGGCGGTCGAGGTAAAGCCCCAGGTCGGAGAAACCCGAATCCTCGTCGCCCAGGCCTTGCAGCGCGGCGCGAGACAGCCCGGTGAAATCGGTCTGGCCGGCTTCGGCGAACACCAGTTCGAGTTCGACGGCGGCCCGCTCCAGCACCCGGATCAGGGCGCCGAGCACCTGCCATTCCTCGTCGCTGTAGCGCGGATCGGGCAGGCCGCGGGCGCGGTGCAGTTTTTCGGCCAGTTCGTCGTTGCCGGCCAGCGAATCAAGAAGCTCCTCGAAGCGCGCCTTTTGCGGCGTTTTCGGCGGAAAACCGGTCGTGATCATGACCGATTTGCGCCAGGTGCCGGTTTTGGTCAGGAACGCCTCGGCCAATGCCTGCCATTGCGGCAAATGGCCGGGATCTGCGGTGGGTAGGCCTTCTTCTTCGCCGAATTTCCGGATATCGGACGCTCGTCCTTCGGCCGCGAGGGTGTCGGCGGCGAAGCGCAGCAGGTGGGCGATCTCTTCGCCGTCGGTGTGGATCGCCGCCAGCGCCGCGTCCAGCTGCTTGCGGGCCTGGGCCAGCGAATCGACGACAACGTCGCGCAGCACCCCCTCGAAGGTTTCGCGGTCCGGCCGGCCCGTGACCCCGAGCACCCGCAGCCACTGCTCGCGCTTGCCCAGCAGCGAGACCAGCAGGTCCTCGATGTCCTGGGTGCGGTGGTCGCGCCACAGCAGCAGTTGCTCGAGGTCCGCCCCGAAACCGGACGATGCGTCGTCGCCGCCCAGCGCCTCGAGCACCCGCCGGGCCGCCCGGCGGTAGAGCGCGCCGGTGTTGTCTGCCGGCTGCGGCACCGGGCCCAGCCGGCTGGCCACCGGCATGGTGCGCGCCAGGTAGTGACTGAAGCTGTCGATGGTGCGGATCATCAGCCGCTGCGGGTTTGCGGCCAGGTTCCAGCGCGCGACCTTGTCGGCGATCGCGCGGGCCTTTTCGGCGGCCGCCTTCTGGTGCGGCTCGATTGCATCGACATCCGGGTCGAGAAGATCCAGCACCCGTTTGCGCATTTCTGCCGCCGCCTTGCGCGTGAAGGTGATGGCCAGGATTTCCTCCGGCTCTTCGACCACGCCCAGCAGCGCGAGGTAGCGTTCGACCAGCAGCGTGGTCTTGCCCGAGCCGGCCGGGGCCTGGACGATTACCGATCGACCGGGATCCACCGCGGCCAGGCGTTGCCGTTGATCGCTCATGACTCGCCCGCCGCGTCGGTCGTGAACTGGCGCTCGTGGATTCGGCAAAGCGAATGCAGGTGACAGTTGCGGCAGACCTGGCCGTCGCGCGGATCGACTTCGGCGCGGCCTTCCTGGAAAGAGATCGCCAGTCCGTTCAGGTTGCCCCGCCACGCGTCCATCAGCGCATTCCAGTCCTCGGTTTCCTTCCACGCGCCTTTCGCCGCGGCCAGCTCGGTGACGCCCGGAATGCCGGTGTCGGTCTCGCAAAGGCCGTCGAATTTCAGCTCGTCGGGCCGGATCCGGGCGAAAGCCAGCGCCGCGGGCCGCGGGTCCATGGCCAGCGCATAGGCCGGCAGCTGCGGATCGGCGATGCGCCGGTCCGGACGCCAGCCGTTCCTGCCGGCCCGCCCGGTCTTGTAGTCGATCAGCACCGTGCCGGCCGGGGTTTCGTCGATCCGGTCGATCTTGCCTTCGAGCTTCAGACCGGCGAATTCCATCAGGATCTTCTGTTCCCGCGCACGCACCCGGAACTCGCCGCGATTTCGTTCGAGGGCCAGCCAGCGCGCCAGCGTGCGACGGGTGCACCTGATTTCCAGCCTGCGGCCCGCCGGGCTGAGCAGCAGCCGGTGGGCTTCCGTGAAGCGGCCCAGCGCCTGTTCGGCGGCCGTCGAGATACGCTGCTCCAGGTCTTCGGGCGACAGGGCGATCAGCGCGGCGTGGTCTTTCAGTCCGTCCCAGAAGATTTCCAGTGCGACGTGAATCAGGTTGCCGCGGGCGGCCGCGTCCAGGCCGGGCCGCGGCGATGCCAGTTCGCGGGCGCCCAGCCGGCGAAGCGCGAAGGCGCGGAACGGGCACGCCGACTGATCGCTGAGCACGCCCGTCCCGCCGCGAACCCGATCGACACCGCCGCCGGACGCGTCGAGCACCGGTGCGTGGATGTCGTCGTCGATGCGCTCGAGCTGAACCGGCGTGGCCGGATCGACGGCTTCAGCCGGTTCGACGATTTCCAGCGCCTCCACCAGTTGGCATCTCTGGCGCTGCTGGTCGTCGCTGCCGGTCGAGAAGCTGCCGAGGATTTGCCCACCCGTGCGCGCAAGACCCGCCAGCTCCAGCCGCGCGCGCTCGAGCTTGCCGTCGCCGCCGGCCGCCGGGACGGCGGCCTGGACCGGGCCGGGAATCAGCGGATCTCGCCGGGCCGCGCCCGGCCACGTGTCGGCGTCCAGCGTGGTGATCCAGACCGCGTCGAAGCGCGAACCCAGCGCTTCCTCCACGCCCAGGATTTCCACCGGGCAACCCGGGTTGCGCTCGCGGAAGGTCGCACCGTTGGCGCGCTCGGCGAGCAACGACAGCGCAGAGCCGCGCCTGACCGGCCCGTCGACGACCACGTCCAGCGCGCCGAAGTCCTCCAGCAGTTCGTGCCAGCGCCCGAGCACCTGGAACTCGCGCGAGTCCAGCGCGCGGCCGCGGCCGAAGCCCAGCAGCCCCAGTTCTGTCTGGAAGCGCTTGACCCATTCCGACGGCCAGGCCGGGTCCCGATGCTCGGCGCGCACCCCGCGCCAGCCCTCGAGCTGCCGGCCGAGCGCGTCGGCGCCGGCCTTGCGGCATGCGGCCATCAGCTCGAAGCCGGTGATCTCGAACGGCGACCATCGCATCAGGCCCGCGACCGCGGCGGCCCGGCGGTCGGCCTCGCTGTCGGCGCCGGACAGGAACGGCGAGGAAAGGACGCGACCGGCCGTCGGCTGGTCGATGCGGTTCGGGTCCAGGCCCAGCAGCAACAGCGCGTCGGCGACCAGCGACCACTGCGCCAGCGGCAGCCCCAGCGATACGTGCCAGGGCTCGGCACCTGTCTCGCCCAGCGCGAAGCCGGGCGGATCGAAGACCTGCCGGAAAATCCGCTCGACGCGAGTCAGCCGCCCGGCGAGATCGGGCACCACGACGGCGATGGCCGGGTCCGGCTTGTCGTCCGTATGGGCCTCCAGGCGCGCCCGCGCCCACCTGGCGGCGGCGCGCAGTTCATCGTCGGGCTCGACAAACTTGTGCAGCGTCATCGCCGGGGCTTCCGGCGGCGCGTCCGCCACGGACCACTCGCGCCCGAGGAGCTCGACGCCGGCCGATTCAAGCGCGTCGAATATCGACGCCTGCAGCGGCGTGGGCGGCAATTCGAAGCCGCTGAGCTGGATGCGCTCCGGCAGCGCCAGGCGGCGCCCGGCGATGAGCGAGGGGAGTTCGGCGGCGAAGCGCCATTCGTCGATCACGCCGCGCTCCCGACAGAGCTTTTCGAAGCGCGCCACCCATTCACGGAACTGTCGGCTGTCCTCCGAAAGCAGCGGCTCCGGCCAGTCGCGCGGGTGCTGCAGTTCGTATTCATGGATCGTGCGCCACGCGCGCTCGGCCAGCGCGTGCACGCGCGGCTCGCCGACGAACACGTCGGTATCGATGACCTGCTGCCAGAGCATTCGCGCCTGGGCGGCGGAAACGGGCACCTGCTCGACGACGCCGGCCATCAGCGCCTCGGAGCGTAATCTGCCCAGCCAGGCCGAAAACGAAAGTACTTCAGGCGAGCGCCAGGCCGTCGCACCCTCGGCCAGCCGTGCCTCGGAAAGCCTGCGCATCTCCGCGCGCGCCAGGCGAGCGGTGGGGATCAGGATGGTTTGTGCTTCGGATGCGTGCTGCTCGGCCATGCGGTCATTATGCCGACAACGTTCTCAGAACCTGAGAGTCATGCAAGCTGCACCACGGTTGGTCTTCGATCGATTGATCGAGCGATCCGTCAGGCCAGCTTCAAGCCGAAACTTTCGAAGCACTGAAAATCCTGCACGTTCATCGTTACGAGCGCGGCGCCTCGCTCTCTTGCCGAGGCGGCGATCATGCAGTCGGCCAGTGTGCCGCGGCGACGACCGGTTGCATTGAAAAATTCGGCGGCGCGCCGAGCATCCTGCTCGCTGTAATCGATTCGAACGGTAACGATCTGCTCGGCCAGTACAAGCTCCTCCGGCTTCAATGGCCCGCACAGAAACTCGGTCCAGGCAATCGAAGTCATGCAAAGCGGCTGTCCTTCCCGCAACCACTGCCGCAAGCGACGGTCTTGTTCGGTACCCGGAACCAGCGCACGGATCAGGAAACAGGTGTCGAGGTGGATTGCAGTGTTAGCCATCCGTCCGGTCGCGACCCATCTCGGCCCGCTCGCGACGGACTTGCGCGGCCCAGTCTTCGGCTTGTTCTGCGGTCAGACCGACGCGTTTCTGCAGTTCTTCCAGTGCTTGCAGGCGTTGATCTTCCGGTGGGCTCTCCTGACGCGCCAGTGCATGCACCGCCCGCCGCAGGATTTCGGACTTCGACGTCCCGAAGCGACGCGCCAGTCGCTCCAGATCATGAACCGTCTGAGGGTCAAGCGAGTAGGTGGATTTTACGGTTGGTGTCGCCATGTGAAAATAGTATGGCCATACTTTTTCATTGTCAACTGGAGCTGCCAATCCCTGTTACGCCACGCCGACGATGCAGGCGACGATGCGCTCGTCGGCCGGGCGCTGGGCCGGGAAGTCGCTGGCGAACGCGTCGAGGATCTTCGGCAGAAGCTCTTGTTCACTGGCAATCACCGCCGCCCGGATGTCCTTGAGCAGCAGCGGCTTGTTGCGCCCGCCGGCGCGCAGGCGTTCGTACCAGACCGGGCGGATCAGGTCCAGCCAGCGCGAGGCCACCTCGTCCCAGTCCGGCTGCAGGTCACGCCCTCCGGCGCCGAGCATTTCCAGCAACTGCAGCAGCCCGTCGACCCGGGGTTGGTCGCCGCGCTCGCCGGCGTTTTGCAGATAGCGCTGCAGCACGATTTCCATTTCCTCCAGCGCCCGACGCTTGCGCCGCGAGACCAGCCGGCGCTCGGCAGCGGTCAGTCGCTCGATCGCCAGCGCGATTGTCCTTTCGCCGCTGCGCGTCATGTCTGCACGGTCGGCGGCCTCGGCCAGCCGGCGGCGGAGCTTGCGGCAGATGCTTTCCAGGTCGGTGTCGGGCCGTGTCGTCGTTTCGGCCTCCAGGTCGTCGAGCAGAATCCATTTCGGGATGCCGCTGTTGTCGCGGGTGCAGAAGAACGCCCACGGCCGGTCGGCAGCGACCAGGCTGACCCGCGAGAGGACCTGCCCGCCGATATCGCGATAGGCGTCGACGTAGCGCGGCTCGACCAGCGCCCGGTCGCCCTCGATCAGCCTGCGGACCGGCGAGAACGCGTCGTCTATGCCGTCCCATTCGCCGGCGCGGGTTTCGTATTCGCGGATCGCCTCGCGCGCGCTGACCCGGTTGCCCGCGGCGCGAACCTTGTCGGGCAGCGGCATGTTGGAGCCGAGCAGGTTGTCGACGGTCTCGTAGCGTTCTATGAAGCGCTCGTCGGTCTTCAGCGCGAACTCCACAGAATCGTCGGGCCACCAGGCGTCGATGGTCTTGTGCGGGCTGTCGAGGCGATCGACGCGCCCGACGCGCTGCTCGGCGATGCGCACCACGCTGGGCATGTCCAGGTGGACCACCACCCTTGCGCGCTGAAGATTGACCCCTTCGGAGACGCTGTCGGAACACAATCCGACCACGCGCCCCGGCTCGCGGCTGTTCGGGGCGAACCGCCGGAGCAGGCCCGAGCGCTGCGACTGCGCATCGCCGGTGGCCACCAGCACGTCCAGCGCCGGATCGATGTCCCGGAGATGGCGCCGGATCACGGCCAGCGTGATCGGCCGGGTGTCGAACGCCAGCACGTGATCGTCGCGCGACGACAGACCGGCCAGGTGGCGCGCCTTGGCCGCCTCGCGCGCCGGGCTGATGCGTCTGGCCAGCGCGGCGATTTCCTCGACGATGTGCTTGTCGTGCTCGCACGCCTTTCGGTGGGCGTCGGAATCCGATAGCCAGTCGGGCAGGGCGATCGAAAGCCGGTTCCTCGGCGGCTTGCCGGCGGCCCGCTCGATGCTTGCGGCAATGTTGCCGCCGGCGCTGCGGGCGTGGCCTTCGATGCCGGCCAGCTTGATCGCCGCGTCGCTGCCCAGTAGATGCTCGACCAGGGCGGCGGTCGACGAACGCAGCGAGTGCATGATCATGTACTGCGACAGCTTGTTGGCCGCGCGCAGTCTTCCATCGAGGAACTGCTGCTCGGAAACGCCCTTGCGCGCCAGGTTGGGCGGCAGCGCGACGTCCTTGCGGAAATGCAGTACGCCGTGCAGCGTGCCGGCCAGTTCGCGAATCCGAGCCGCCAGCTTGCGATCGGCCGACCGCTCGTCGAGCGCGTAGATCAGCGCGTTGTGCTTCGGGAAGCGGCACCTGCGCCCGGCGCCGTCGCGGTACTGGTCGGGGGCCTGTTCGATCAACGTATTGAGCATGCGCTTGGTGCGCCGGACGGTAAAGCGGGCGATCTCCTTGCGCAGCCGGGCAATCTCGTCTTCGCCCAGCGATCGCGACAGCGAGCGCACGCCCAGCATCTTCTCGAACGCTTTCTGCGTCGAGTCGTCGAGGTTGTCCGCGCCCAGCATGTCGGCGATGCGCAGCAGGTCCTGGGCCGAGCGGTTGATCGGCGTGGCGGTAAACAGCACCACGTGGTCGGCCATGTTGCGCAGCAGCTGCTGGGTACGGCGCGAGGCGTTGTTGAGAAAATTGTGGCCTTCGTCGACGCACAGCACCTGGGCGCGCCTGAGGTTGGTCAGCAGGATGTCGCGCTCGCCGGCAGCGGCGTGGCTCAGGCCCCCGTGCGAGAACACGTCCAGCGGCACGGATGCCATTGCCGCTTCGTCCTTCCAGCCCTGGACGACCGAGGGCGGGGCGATCATGAGCGCCTTGCCGGTGCGCAGCCTGTTCGAACGAATGATGTCGTGCATCTTGGCGCCGATCAGGTGGACCCCGGCGCGCGTCTTGCCCGAACCGGTCGCGTCGGCGAACAGCACGCTGCCGCGCTCCTTCAGGATGTACAGCGCCTGGGCGATGCCGAGCTTCTGCGACGGCCACAGGCTGGCGTCGTCGGCAAGGTACTGCCCGGCCAGGAAACGGTCGGCCCATTCGCCTGCAAGGAGTTCGGTGGCCGCGCGCGCCAGCGCATCTTTCCAGCCGACCACGTCGAGCAGCTGTTCCAGCAGCTCGGCCAGTTCATTGTTGTAGCCGGTGCCAAGTTCCCAGATCTGCTCGGCGATTTGCCGGGTTTCGTGGTAGCGTCTGGATTCGGCTGAATTTCCGTGGGCCTCGAACCGGGCGTTGGCCTCGAACTGGCGGCCCAGGCCTGGCGTGGTGAAGTTGCTCGATCCCAGTGTGGCCGCGTTGTCGCCGATGAACAGCTTGGCGTGCAGTCGCCAACCCGGGCGCGCCAGGTAGCGCGCCTGCACCCGGCCGCTTTTCAGTGCATCGATGGCCGCGAGTACCGGGGATGCCAACAGCACCGAGAAGCCGCGCGACAACCAGTATTCGCGCATCTCCCCCGGCAGCCGCTTTCTCCCGACACGGTAGCGCCGCGGGCGCCCCTCGTACGGCTCGGAGCCGAACACGATACGGATGGATTCGGAGCGGCTCCGGGCGATGAACTCGACCAGCCTGTCCAGCGATGCATAGCCGGCGACGATCAGCGGGTTCTCGGCGTGCCTGAGATCCTCCAGCACGACATCACCGACCGAGACATCGTCGAGGTTGAGCGGAAAACGCGTCGAATCCGGCCAGTCGCCCGCAAGCTCGCTCTTGCCCTGGGCGCGGCTGAACAGGTCAGGGGTATGCGGCTTGGGTTTGGTCATGCGGCCTTTTGACGACGCGCGTGCGCGGATGGGTGACGCTCAAGGTACCGCAGAAACATTGCTCACGCCGATCCGGCGACGAACGACCCCGGTCTGCTGCTCGGCTGGCCGGTTTCTACGTTGGAGCACGCCGGCGTCTAGTCGGCCATGCGGATAGTTCGGTAACTCTCAGGACCGACTTACCGGTCCCGGTTCAGCCGTATGAATGGCTCGTCGATGTCGCGGTCGGCCAGTTCCTCGGCGACGGCCTGGTGGTCGACTTCGCGGATGTACTGGATGCGGCAGCTCGAGTCGCCGGCGCGAACGGTGTCGAAGCGCGACAGGGTGTTGCGGGTCTGCTGCGCAATGGCCAGTTGCAGGCTGCTGGAGAACATCAGGTCGCTGGCGCAGGCCGCTTCAAGGGTCAACAGGAAGTAGTCGTTGAACCGCGTGCGCACGACGATGTTGTCGCCGTCGAGCTGGCGCCAGCCGTCGAGGCCAGGGAATACCACGCGTTCGCGCGAACTGCCGGCGTGTTCCTGGTAGACGGTGGTGACGATGTCGCGTTCGCTGCCGCCGCCGGCGCCGCCGCTGGCGGCACAGCCGCCCAGGACCGCGGCAGAGGCGATCAGGGCGACCGCGGTAACGAACTGCCTGGTGGAGAATGTCATGGCTGGATCCTCTTGATTTTGCGAGCCTTGCAGGAAATCTACGGGCCGGAGGCCGCGGTTTCAAGTGCCGGCCGACCCGGCATGGTCCGACCTTCGACGCCCATTGCGATCCGGCGGCGGCAGGTTACCTGCCGACGGCGATCATTGCTGCAGGGCCGCCGGCAGCGGCACCGACCAGGTCTCGCCGTCCCTTGCGCCGAACATGCGAACCCGGAGCGAGTCGCCATCTTCGCCGATTTCGACCCGGCGAGTCGGGCTCCTGAGCGACTCGGGCCGTTGGTCCAGCAATTCATCAATCGGGCCCGGCCGTTCGGCATTCTCGCGCAGCCAGGTCAGCGTGGCCAGGAGCTCGAGCCGGGCGCCGTAGTCCTGTGCGCGCAATCGATAGTCGGTATAGGCTGGCGCAGCGATCCCGTTGAGCGCGCAGCCGATGAAGTTACCAACACAGGCGAGTCGAATCAAACCCGCCGGTTCGGGCGCGTCGACTTCAGGAATGTCTGCGACGATCCGTGAGAGCTCGGCGTCCGAGCACGTTTGCGCGAAATGGACGGCTCGTTCGGCGTTGGTGGCCTCGGCGCTGAACAGAATCGCGCTCCTGAGACGACCGAGCGGTCCGAGGTTGGAGTTGTCCAGGGTTTCGATACTCTCCATTGCCCAGGCACCGAATGCGTATTCGCCGCGCATCGCACGGCAAAGAGATAGCTCGGAAGGCGTCGGCGCGGCCAGTGCCGGCTTGCAGTTCGCCGGCAGCGGATGGTCAGCGGGCATCTCGGCGAGCATTTCCGCAAGCAAGCTGCCATGCAATTCGGTTACGAACAGCTGGCCGAGCATCCGGACGACCAACTGGTCGGCCGATTCGGTCAACCGGCGCCAGCCGGCGATGTTGCGGCAGGTCGCAGCCAGCGCTTCGTCGGTGCGGCCTTCAACGAACCATAGCGCCTGCCGTGTGGCCGGAAAGCGGGCCGCAGACAGCGGCGGGCTGAGGGTCTCCCAATTCGCCGGCAGCAGGCTCCGATAATGGTCGTAATCGGCCAGGGCGTCGCCACGATCGATCAATTGCCGGTTGCGTTCGACGAGTTCGCGATACCCGGCAGGGTCCTCGCCGACCCGTTCGAGACAGTTCCCGTCGCGCGCGGCGCAGAACATCATCCGGTCGCTTTCCGATGGGGACAGGTCGGGGTACTGGTCCCTCGCCGATTCGAACCCGGCCGGGTCGGATTCGTCCAGGGCACGCGTTGCTTGAAGCGCCTCGAGCCTCTCGCTGTCGTGCCCGACAATACCCGCCATTTCTTCGGCCGGTACCGCGTGGTCCAGCGTCCACATCGCCGCGAACGCGTTCTCCCCCGGCGGTGGCGGGGGCTGCTGCATCAAGGCCAATGCATCGCGCTGTTCGGCGGTCGGGTACAGCGCGCGCGAGAGGCCCCAGAGCACGGCCAGTACCGCCAGCAGCGCGAGGAGTGCGATGCCAAGCCGTTTCGTCCACTTTCGGAAATTCGCCATGTTCCTGTCTTCACCTGCAAGCCCGTTTCTACCTTACCAGAACGTCTCCGGCGGAAACGGGCCGGCGTCCTGGCGCGCTGGCGGTCACGATGATCGGGCTGGCGTTGCTGGTTCGCCCGAACACGGCATCGGCCCGCGCGCTCACCCGCGCGGCCGCCTGATCAACCGTCCGGGTCGTCGGGAAGCCACCGGACCGGGCCGTACCAGGCGGTCGCCTGCTGGCCGGCGTTGTCGCAGTCGGTCATGATCGCCAGCGCGTCGACGGTGTCCGGCGCGATGCCGTGCAGGCGTCGGAAGTCGGCGAGCACGTCGCGTCGCTCGGTGATCCATTGCCCGACGTTGGCTTCTCCGCTCCGGACCGCGACCATCTGAAATTGCGAGGCGAACGCGTTTGCCCACGTCCCGCCTTCCGGCTGTGAACTGCTCCAGACATAGTTGATCACCCGGCTGCGGAACCGCGGCCAGCGTTCGGCGACGACGTAGATGCGCGCCGGATAGTCGTCGCCGGACTTTTCGGTTTCGTCGATGTTGCGATAGATCGAGTCCCCCCGCCAGCGCCACTCGAGTATCGGTGTCTGTTCGAGACTGGTCTTGCGTTCGACCACCAGCGCCGACGCGGACGCATCGCGGCAGCGTGCGTATACGGCCGCATGACCGGCTTCGGTCTCGTCGGGGCCGGCCAGCCGATATTCGGTGCGCTGGGCGAACTCGCGAACGGTACCGCCCAGAAAGTCCTCCGGTTCGAGTTGCGCAGGCGAAGCTGAACTGGACAGCACGGCGAGGATGAAGAAGCAGATGCGCATGGAGCCGAATCTCACGTTGCTGTGGCGTCGCCAAATTAACATTGCGTGCATGATCAAGATGCAAGCCAGATTCTCCAGACATGCCTGAAGGGCCGGAGATGTACCGCGTGGCCTCGCGCATTCGCAAGGCGCTGGGCGATGCGCCGCTGACCGAGGTCTGGTTCGCGTTCGACGATCTGCAGGCCTGGTCGGGCCGGCTGCAAGGGCAGCCCCTGGCCTCCGTGGAAACCCTGGGCAAGGCGCTGCTGCTGAAGTTTCCCGACGGCACGACCATCTACACCCACAACCAGCTCTACGGCCGCTGGATGTTCTCGACGCCCGATCGAAGGCCGGATACCGGCCGACAGCTGCGCCTGGCGTTGAGCACCAGCAAGAAGTCTGCGCTGCTCTACAGCGCGTCGGAAATCGACGTGCTTGCCCCCGGTCGGCTCGACGAGCATCCGTTCATCAAGCGGGCCGGGCTGGACATCCTGTCGTCCGGCGCCGACTGGCCGCAGGTTGCCGAATGGATCTCGCACCCCGGGTTCGCGCGGCGGTCGCTCGGGCACCTGTTGCTGGACCAGTCGTTTCTCGCCGGCGTCGGCAATTACCTGCGCTCGGAAATCCTGTTCCGCGCCGGGCTGGCGCCGGCGTGCCGGATCGGCGGGCTCGGCGACCAGGCCGTCGAGCACCTGGCCGACGCGGCCTGCGAGATGATGCGGCGTTCGGCGCGCACCGGCGGCATCACCAACGATCCCGAGCGCGCCGAACGGCTGAAGGCGGCCGGCTGGAAGCGCCGCGATTACAGGCACTACGTGTTCGGCCGCGACGGCCAGGCGTGCTTCGACTGCGACGGGCCGGTCGAGAAGACGGTCGTTGCCGGGCGGCGGCTGTACTGGTGTTCGCGCTGCCAGGCGGGCTGAACGGCGACTTTGCATTTATCCGCCGCGAGGCCTACGATTGAATCGGTGACCGACCGTTCGGGACGCGCGGCAGGGGTCGGGGCATTCGCGCGACTCAACGCAGCGTCAAGGGAGTCAAAGGCATGTCGATACGAATACTCAAGATCGTCCTGGTGGTGTGCATCGGCCTTCAGGCACTGATCTACGCGATCCAGAACGTGGTCAATCTCGACGCCGCATTCGGCGCGATGTCTTACGTGTTTTCCATGGCCGACCATGTCGCTTATCCGGATCACATCGGGCCGCCGGTGACCTGGGCGCCGCTGGTCTGGCTGGCCCTGTGCGCCGTTATCGCCGGCGAGGCGCTGGTGGGCGTGCTGTGTTTCAAGGGCGCATTCGACATGTGGCGGGCGCGCGGCGACGCGGTGGCCGTGTTCGTCCGGGCCAAGACCAGCGCGATCCTCGGCTGCGGGCTGGCGATGGTGGTCTGGATCGGGCTGTTCATGGCCCTGGGCGGCGCGTGGTTCCAGATGTGGCAGACCGAGATCGGGATCGGCTCGCTGGAAGGCGCGTTCATGTACGCGATGTCCTCGGCCGCGGTGCTGATATTCGTCAACCAGGTCGAGCATGAGTAGCCGGCCTCCGGGCCGGGACATCAGGCCGGCGCCGCGAGGGCACGGATGGTTGCGGCGGGTCTTGCCGGCGGTGTCGTTTTCGGTGCTTGCGGCCTGTTCCGATTCCGCTTCGGAACCGAACCTGGAACACATGGTGGCGCTNGATCCGCCGCGCGACGTGGCCGCGTTCGAATTGACCGACCAGCACGGCCGGCCTTTTACCGCCGCGGATCTTCGAGACCGGTGGACGGTCCTGTTCGTCGGTTTCACGCACTGCCCCGATATCTGCCCGACCACGCTGGGACTTCTGGCGAGCGTCGAGAAGAAGATGGCCAATCTCCGGCGGCCGGTGCAGTTCGTCTTCGTCAGCGCCGACCCCGAGCGAGATACCCCGTCAAGGCTGCGCGACTACGTAAGCCTGTTCAACGCCGAGTGGACCGCGCTCGGCGGGCCGTTCGACCAGCTCGACCGGCTGCTGGACAGCCTGCAGCTGGCCTACGTGAAGGTGCCGACGGGCAACGGCGATTACACCATCGACCATTCGACCGCGCTGGTGCTGATCGACCCGGAAGCCAGGATGGTCGGTTTCTACCCGGCGCCGCACGAGCCGGCCGAGCTCGTGGCGGACCTGGAAAGCCTCTGAAACAGCCCGCAAGGCCGGGCTGTTTCAGCGCCGGAATCTACAGCCGCGACGCGGTCAGTTCGAAATCGGCGTGCTGCCATGCGATCTCGAAACGCTGGGCGACCTGGTCGGCTTCCTCGTTCCGGCCCTGCGCGCGCAAGGCCTGCTCCAGGCCGAACAGCGACCAGCCGTTCTCCGGGTTGCGTCTGAGTTCGGCACGGTAGGCGGCCTCGGCCAGTTCCGGCCGGCCGTTTTCCAGGTGCACGTAGCCCAGGGTCTGGCGCACCGGTGCGTGCCATCCGGGCGGCTCGTCGTAGGGAATTTCGTCTTCTATCGCGACGCCCTGTTCGAGGAACTCGACCGCTTCGTCGCCGCGACCGGCGGCGAACGCGCGTTCGGCAGCCAGCGTGCGCTCGGCCACGCGCACGCCGCGGATCAGCGAATACCGGCCCCAGGTCATCATCGCCTCGATCGCCGGATCGGCGGCCGCGGCAACCAGGGCCTGGTAGTGGCGGTCCGACGCCTCGTCGTCGCCCAGCCGCAGCGCGGCCATGCCGCGGGCGTAATGCCACATCGCGGTGATGTAGGGCAGGTCCGGGGCCGGGTTGTCGGTGGCCTGGATGGTCTCCCATCGGCCGAAGCGCACGTCGGCGAACAGCGGCGTGAGCGAGAAGTTCTGCATCGCCTCGAAGCCCGGCGTGCGCATCAGCTCGGGAATGCTGGTGCGCTCATGGGTCTGCCCGGCGGCCCCCAGCGCTATCTCCCGGCTGCCGCCCATGGTCGCGGCGAACCACAGGAAGTGATGGTTGTGCGGCACGTAGCCCAGCGGGTATACGTTGGGGCCCGGGCGGCAGGCGGCCAGGTAGACGTTGTCGGCCTCGATCGCCTTCTGGTTGGCGAGCACCGCGTCGTTGTAACGACCGACGCGCGCATAGATGTGGGCGGGCATGTGGACCAGGTGGCCGGAACCGGGAATCAGCGTGCGCAGCCGGTCGGCCGCCGCCACGCCGCGCTCCGGTTGCTCGGAGGCCTCGACGGCGTGGATGTAGAGATGCAGCGCGCCGGCGTGATCGGGATTGCGGTCCATGATGCCTTCCAGCACCGAGACGATGGTTTCGGTGTTGCCCAGCGGCTGTCCGTCGTCGTCCCAGTAGCTCCACGGCTGGAGGTTCATCAGCGATTCGGCGTAGAGGGTGGCGGCATCCAGGTCGTCGGGGTATTGCGCGACCAGCGCGGCCATGGCTTCAGCGTAGGCCTGGTCGAGTCCACTGCGGTCTTCGGGAGGATTCTCGGCGTAGCGCGCTGCCAGGGCCTCGATCCACGCCCGCTGCCAGGGCTCGGCGTCGGGGGCAAGCGCCATGGCTTTCTGCAGGCGCTCCCACGCGGCGGCCACGTTGCCCGGATCCATGCCCGCGTTGACGTGCGGGCCCAGCACCAGCGCCGCGCCCCACCAGCACATGGCGCAGTCGGGATCCAGAGAAGCCGCCTTCAGGAACGACCGCTCGGCGGCCTGGTGATTGAACCCGTAAGTCAGCATCAGGCCCTGGTCGAACCACTTCTGCACCTCGGGATCGGTGCTGCCGATGGATCGGCTGTAATCGCCGAGGCCCTCCAGCAGCGTCGCACCGACCGGTGCCAGCCCCGACAGCGCGTCGACGGTTGATTCCGCCTCCGAAGCCGTCTCGGAAGCCTTTGCGGACGGCTTCGGTTGCTCCGTGCATCCGCCCAGCAGTGCGGCTGCCGCAAGAAAGGTCAGCATGATTCGGACTGGATATTTCATCTGGTGCTCCTCCGGGAGACCCCGTTGAGGCTTCATGTATACGCCCTATCCGGGCAAGTTACAAATCGCGGTCTTCGCGGGATGGGCCCTCGCCCCGTCCTCGGCGAGACCGCCAAGGATGCGGTTTCGGTGGCGGGGATTTGAATGCCAGGAGGCGTGCGGTGCCGTTCAATGCGGCGACGTCGGGCGGGTTCAACCCGACGCGCTGCGAACCAGCGCGACTCGGGCGATCTCGATCCGGGCGTCGAACGCTTCGCCGTAGGCGGCGACCGCGATCGAGCGCAGGTGCGAGGGGTCGGGCCGGCCGGCGATGGACTTGCCCTCGAAGGCGTCGAAGTCGACGGTGCCGGTGGACCATTCCGGCGACACCGGCAACGGCGCCCGATAGTATTGCCACGGGCGCGAGCATTCCGGCGTGCGCAGGTGGAGGAACCAGGCGCCGGGCCGGCCTCGCAGTGTCGTTTCGATGCCGGTGTAGCTGCTTGCATCGAAGGTCTCGCGGTCCCCGGCCAGCGGCAGCCGGACCTGGATGAAGCCGCCGTTGTTTTCCAGCCGGACGCGTCCGGTCATCCGCAGCGCCTTGCCCTGGTCGGTTTCGACCACCTCGGCCTGCATGTCCGACAGCCCGCCCATGACGCGATCGGTGAAACCCTGCCAGCGCGTGCCGATGGCCGAAACGCCGTCGCCGCGGTCGAAATCGTCGAGAAGAAATCGTTCGGGTTCAGTCATGGTAATGGTCGTAAACGCGAACGCCGCTGCCCGCGCCGGCAATCCGACGCGTCGGATCTTCGCGGCCGGCGCTCAGTTGCAGTCCCGCAGGTAGGCGGCCCGAAGCGCGCTTCGCGCGGCCCGAAGGCGGTTTCCGGTCGGTTCGTCGTAGCCGGCGCGCAGGCGGTCGTGGATGCGGTCGATGCGCGCCAGGTATTCGTCGCAGACCGCTTGCGGATCCCGCGCCCCGACATCCGCGGCCGGACGACGGTTCTCGGTGGACGATGCGCCATCGACTCCGCTGTCGGCGACCGGCGGCGGTTGCCGGATCGCGGTCGGTCTGTAGCTGGACAGGTTGGCGCCCGGCTCGCCCAGCGTGCGGAACGCCACGCCCTCGGGTTTCTTGTCGGAAAAGTGCCGGTTGCCGGCCTCGTCGAACCATTCGTAGACCTGCGCCTGCAGCGTGAAGGACAGCATGGTGACCAGCACCAGCGAAAGCGTGCGTTTCATGATCGTTTCTCCCCTGAGCCGGGGACGATCTTGCCACAGTCGATCCGCATCGACAAAGCCGGAAGGCGACCCGCAGGGCGTGCTTCAGGGTCGATTCGTTTGCCGGTGCCCGGTGGGTTCCAGTCCGAGCATGCCGGTAAAGATCAGGAACTGCGCCGTCGTGTAGAGGCCGACGATCACGATTTCGGAATATGCGAACGGCGCGATGAACCGGTCGATGCCGATCAGCGAATCGGCCACCAGGAACAGCACGGCGCCGGACCAGACCCGCCCGGGACGATCCTCGACCCCGGCGGCCAGCACGGCCATGGCCACCAGCGCCGAGACGTAGACGAACACCGGCAGCATGAAGGCGCCGAGGCCGGGCAGCATCATGGCCAGCACGACGCCGCCGTAGACCGCCGGCGGCAGGCGGAACTCGAGGCGGTCTCCCAGCGGCCGGCGGCGCTGAACGAATGCGACCGAATAGGCCAGCTGCGTGACCAGGAAGCAAAGCAGTCCCTGCATCAGGTATTCGTGGCGGTCCAGCGCCAGGAAGATGTCGCCGGCCGCGGCGGCAACGAAACCGATCGTCATCGGCACGCCCAGGCGGGCGGGGAGTCGCACGCAGAGCACGCCCGCGGCCAGCAGCATCGGCGCGGCCTTGACGGCCCAGTCGCCGGGAAATCCCGGGGTCCAGAGACTCAGCCAGTAGCCGAGCCCGAACGCGGCGAACAGGATCGGGGACAGGCGCTCGATATTCATGCCGTCAAGTATAGGGAAGGGCGTCCGCCGCGGTGGAACGGTCGCTTCCGGCATTCATGGAATCGAAGCCCCGGTCATGCTATAAATTGGCGCTGGTAACTGCCCGTGACGTCGGCAGCGCTGCCTCGGGCCGGTTCCGATCTCCCCGGGTGCATGATCGTTCGACGCGCAACAGGTCCTAATCCACCCCAAGGAGATTCATGATGCAGGGACATTCCTTCCANGCCGCCGCCGGCGCAGGCACATTCGCGAGACATGCCGCGATTGCCGGCGCCTTGATGCTTGCCGCCACGCTTTCGAGCGCCCAGGACGCGCCCGACGCCCCCGAGCGCGCGGAAGGGCCGACGCCCGACGTGGCCCTGCCGTCGAACGCCGAGATCATGAGCAATCCCGTTCTGCGCAATGCGCTGAGCCGGTCCAGCGAGGGCCTGGTGTTCCAGCGCGCGCCCGACGGCAGCGTCTCGGTGGACCTGCAGGGCCGGTTCCAGAACGTCAGCGTGGCGCGCATCGACGCCGACGGCGAAATCCGGACCGGCTGCGTGACCAGCCACGAGTCGCTGGCCGAATTCCTCGCCGCCCACCCCGGCGCTTCGGAAGAAGACTACGAGGCCGAGACAAAGGGGCACGGCGATGACCGGTGATATTCGACTGAAGGCCACATGCCTGGCCCTGGCGCTGGGCGCCGCCGCGTCCGCCCAGGCGGCCACTTTCGTCATCGTCAACAACGACCCCCCCGGGGTGGGCTTCAACGACACCACGCCGGTCGCCCCGGTCGGCAACAACCCCGAGACCACGCTGGGCGCGCAGCGGCTGTTCGCGGTCCAGTTCGTCACCGACACCTGGGGCGCGCTGCTCGAAAGCCCGGTGACGATCGAGGTCCGGACGCAGTGGGTGGACCTGACCTGCACGCAGAATTCGGCCGTTCTGGGGTCGGCCGGGCCGATTTCCGTCAATCGGGATTTTCCGAACGCGCCCGAGTCGAACACCTGGTACCCGATTGCGCTGGCGAATTCCCTGGAGGGCGCGGACGCCATTCCACCGGATCCCGATATCAACATGAACATCAACATCAATATCGACGGCGATCCGGGCTGTCTTGGTGGTGCGACCTGGTACCTCGGGCTGGACGACAACAATCCGGGCGGCACCGTCGATATCGTGCCGCTGGTGCTGCACGAGCTCGGCCACGGGCTGGGCTTCCTGACGCTGGTGAATTCGGCTGACGGCACCCTGTTCAGCGGCCGCAACGACATCTACATGCTCAACCTGCGCGACACCGAGGTCGACCTGGACTGGGACGAGATGGATAACGCCCAGCGCCAGGCCTCGGCGATCAACGATCCGGACCTGGTCTGGACCGGGCCCAACGTCACCGCCAACGCTTCGAGCTTCGTCGGCCAGGCCTCGGCCTTCAGCGATGGCTTCATGCGCATGAACGCGCCCGATCCGCTGCAGCCCGGATCGTCGGTCTCGCACTGGGCGGCGGGCCCGTGGACGTTGCTGATGGAGCCGTCGCTGTCGGGCGCGCTGTTCGACGAGGTCGACCTGACCATAGACCTGTTTGCCGACATCGGCTGGCAGACGACGGTGGCAACGGACGTGATTTTCGCCGACGGTTTCGAATGACGCCGCCGCGCGAATCTGCCTGAACGCTTATCAGGCCCGAGGCTTGCGCGCCCTGCGCCAGGCCTCGATCGTCGCCCGCGGGATCGGGAAATAACCGTTGGTGACCGTCGCTTCGCCGGCGTTCTCGTCCGGCTGGAGGTGAACGTACCAGCCGTCGCCGGGCGCGACTTCGACCACGTCGTCGATTTCGAACAGGTCGTCGCGGTGCACCGATTCCTTGCCGGCCAGCAGTTCCCGCTTCGCCCTTGCCTTGACTTCGGCCCTGCCCGCGCCGGCGTAGAACCCGTAGGCATGGCGCTCGCCGAACTCGCCGGCGACGTAGCCGCCGATATTGATGAAGTACAGGCGCGGCCCGGCCGCGGGCGGCGTCCTTTCCAGCGACACCCGGAATCCGGGGACGCGGTCGAGTTCGGCCCAGGCGTCGACGTGGAGCCCGTCGGACGCGCCGAACCAGCGATCGAGCAGCTGATCATGAATGTTCTCCAGCGAGTCTCCAGCGGCGAACACCACGTCGTGAAGCTCGACGTTGCAGCGCTCGGCCCGGCCGCCCAGGCAGACGGCGAACAGTCGCGGGGATTTCGAATCCGGGATCGGCATGGCAAACCTTGTGCGGCAAACGGGTGACGCCAATCATGCCACCGGCGCACGCCCGATCGAATGAATTCGCGGCGAATTTGCCGTCGCTGACCCAATCCAGGTCGCGTTCCGGCGCCATTGTGATCGACGGCCCATGCCGGCTTCATCAGTGTGCCGGGCCGCCCGAACAAACGTTCCAAAACCGTCGAAATCGGGCTTCGAGCCTGCAATTTGTGCGTTCTCGGTCTTGCGTTTAATGTAGTCGGGATATATCTTTGGGCCTGTGAACGCCCCCGATTTTTCTCCGAAAAACCGTTGATTACACGTTTCACGCGCGCCCGGCGAATTTGCCGGCGACGTGTTCGGTCCAACAATGGCCCTTCAATTCGGAGCGCGACAGGCGCTGATCCAGCGGGCCGGGAGTATTGCAATGAACGAAGCCCCTGGTGGTCTCCACAGCAGTCTGGAGAGCGGCGGCATCGACAACAGATCCACCGGCATTCGCGGCCTGGATGAACGGCTCGGCGGCGGCCTCCCGGCAGGCCGAACCACGCTGGTGGCCGGCGGGCCCGGCGCCGGCAAGACCTTGCTGACGGTGCAGGCGCCGGATGAAAAAGTCCGGTACATGGGCGCGCGCCGGATCGCGTTCGATGCGATCGACGTGGTGCTTGCCAAGCGCGGCAACCTCCGCTTCGCGCACAGCGCCGTCGTACGTGTGATCGACCGGGCCGAGAACCAGCGACCGAAGTTACGGGTCGCACTGGACCCTGACGTCGCCAGGTTTTTCGGCAATCCGACGCGCGATGAGCCGCTGGTCGATTTGCGCAAGCGGACAGAAGGGGCAAGATCCTGATGCCGGCCGACAAGGGTCAGCGGGATTCCATGCAGCGGCTCGATGAGCTGATCGCCCGGCTGGACGAGGTTCAGCGCGAAATCCAGGGGTTGACGCAGGACCAGGTCGACGCAGTGCTGATGCCCGACGGGCTGCCGTTCCTGCTGTCCGGCGCGCAGGAAGCGCTGCGTCGGCACGAGCAGGAACAGCGGGCCCATGCGGAACAGCGCGCGGCGATCCTGGATGCGCTGCCGGCCAAGGTGGCGTTGCTCGACGAGACCGGTGAAATCATCGCGACCAACGCCCGCTGGCGCCGGTCCGTGAACGGGCTGGATGCGGCCGTGGGAACCGGGGAGAACTACCTCGAGGTCTGCGACCGGGCCGAAGGGGACGACGCCGATTACGCCGCGGCCAGTGCCCGGGGCATTCGCGAAGTGCTGGCCGGTGATCGGTCCGACTTCTCGCTGGATTACCCGTGTCCCGGTCCGGACGGCGTCGAAAGCTGGTTTCGGCTGCTGGCCGCGCCCTTGCCCGGCGTTTCGGGCAAGCGCACCGTGGTCATGCATATCGATGTCACGCTGGAACGAAAGGCCGAAGCTCACGCCCGGCGCGAGCAGCAGTACTTTCGCCAGCTGTTCGACGGCAGTCCGATGCCGATGTGGGTGTTCGACCGGGAATCGCTGCGATTCCTCGAAGTCAACCGGGCCGCGATCGAGCACTACGGCTATTCGCGCGAGCGCTTCCTGGCCATGACGATTCGCGATATCCGGCCGCGCGACGAGGTCGCGCGCCTCGACCGACACCTCGAAAGAGTGGAGCACGAAGGTCAGCGGCGGGGATTCTGGCGGCATCTGCGCGCCGACGGCAGCGTGATCGACGTCGAGATCGTCTCCGACGTGCTCGAACTCGATGGTCGCGATGCCCGCCTGGTCGTGGCCACCGACGTCAGCGAGCGGCTGCGCGCGCGTCGCAGCAAGGAGATCGAAACCCGTGCGCTGGCCGCGATCTCGAACCGCGAACCGCTGGACGCGATCCTGGGGCTGCTGATCGATGGCCTGGAGCAGATCGTCGACAACTCGGTGGCCTCCATCCTGCTGCTCACGCGCGACGGCAGGAACGTCTCGAAGCTGATGGCGCCCGGGCTTTCGGTTCGATTGAGACGCGCCCTGGAATTCATCCAGCCGGGACGCGATGCCGATCCATGTGGAGCCGCCATCCACAGGGGCGACGCCGTGATCGTCGACGACATTCGTAGCGACCCGATGTGGCGGGAGTTCGCCGGGCTGGCCGACGAAATGGACCTGCGGGCGTGCTGGTCGTTGCCGGTCAGGGACTCCGGCGGGCGCGTGATCGGCAGCCTTGCCGTTTACTACCGGGAACCCAGAAAGCCCGAAGCCTGGGAGCGTGAACTGGCCGAAGTCTTCGGCTCGCTGGTGGCGCTCGCCGTGGAGCATCGGCGCCAGGACGAGGCCCTGGCCAACAGCGAGCGCCGGCTGCGCAAGCTGTTCAGGGAAGCGGCCACCGGTATCGTCGTGGTGACCGAGGCCGGTGACTTCGAGCAGGCCAACGGCGTTTTCGCGGCATTCGTGAACTGTCCGGAAGACCGGCTGAAGACATTGAACTATCACGAGATCACCCATCCCGACGACCGCGAAACCGTGCTCTCGGCGATGCGGCGCCTGCTTTCGGGCGCAAGCCATGCCGAGACGCTGGAACAGCGGTTCAACCAGGTGGGTGGCGGCGAGGTCTGGGGGCGCGTGCGCCTGTCCGCGCAGGCCGGGCACGACGGTCAGCCGGACCGCCTCATAGGCGTCATCGAGGACACCACGCCGCGCAAGCACGCCGAACTGCGGCTGGAGCGGGCGAACGCGCTTCAGCGAATCGCCGGGCGCATCGGCCGGGTCGGCGGTTGGTCCATCGACCTGACCAATGACGAAGTTTTCTGGTCCCCGGAGATATTCGACATCCTCGAGTGGGAAGGCGACGAGGCCCCCCCGCTGTCGGATACGCTGGAGCTGTATCCGCCCGAAGACCGGACCCGCGTGCAAGCGGCGATCCGGCGCTGCCATGACGATGCCGTACCGTTCGATCTCGAGGCCGAGATCCAGACCCGCCACGGGAGGCGATTGCAGGTTCGCGCCGCCGGCGAGCCCGAAATCGGCTCCGACGGACGGGTGCAGCGCCTGATCGGCGTGTTCCAGGACATCACCGGACAGAAGCGGACCGAGGCCCAGCGCGCCGAACTCGCGGCCCGACTGGAAAACGTGCTGGAAAACATGTCCGACGCTTTCCTGCTGCTGGACGCGGACCTGAAAATCACCTACATCAACCGCGCCGGCGAGCATATGGTCGAGGCCGATCGCGACACATTGCTGGGCCAGGTGCTGTGGGATGCGTTTCCGGAAGCCCGCGACACCGAAATCCAGGCGCAATACGAGCGCGCCGTTCAGTCCGGCACCAGTGCCCATTTCGAAGTGTTCTACCCGCCGCTGCAGAACTGGTTCGAGATCCACGCCTACCCGTTCTCCGACGGGCTTGCGGCCTACTTCCGCAAGACCACCGAGCAACGTCACCTGGAAGAACAGCTGCACCAGGCCCAGCGCATGGAGTCGGTCGGCCAGCTGACCGGCGGCATCGCGCACGACTTCAACAACCTGCTGACCGTCATCCTGGGCAACGCCGAGCTGCTCACCGAATCGTTGGAGGATTCGAAAGAACTCGAACCGATTGCCCGCAACATCGGCGATGCGGCCATGCGCGGCGCCGAGCTGACGCGTCGGCTGCTGGCGTTCGCCCGGCGCCAGCCGCTGGCGCCGGAACCCACCGACGTCGACCGGCTGGTGCGCGACCTTGAAGACCTGCTGCGACGCGCGCTGGGCGAGCAATGCGAGATCGAGATTTCGCACGGCGCCGGGCTGTGGCCGGCGATGATCGACAGCAGCCAGTTCGAGAGCGCGCTGATGAACCTGGCGATCAACGCGCGCGATGCCATGCCCGACGGCGGGCGGCTGACCATAGAGGCGGCGAACGTTCGCATCGACGACGAGTACAGCCGCCAGCATTCCGACGTCGAGCCCGGGCAGTACGTGCTGGTCGCCGTTTCCGATACCGGCATCGGAATACCCGAGGACAGCCTCGACAGGGTCTTCGAGCCTTTTTTCACGACCAAGGAAAAAGGACGGGGGACCGGGCTCGGCCTGTCCATGGTCTACGGCTTCATCAAGCAGTCGCGCGGGCACATTCGCATTTACTCCGAAATCGGCGAGGGCACCACGATCAGGCTGTATCTCCCCCGGGCCTCGCGCACTGCGACCGCGCCGCGCCCACCGGAGCCTCGTACCGGCGTCGGTCGAGGCGAGGCCGTGCTGGTCGTCGAAGACGAACCGTCGGTGCGTGAATTTGCCGAGAGTATTCTGTCGCAGTACGGTTACCGGGTCACCAGCGCGGCCTGCGGGCGCGACGCGCTCGAACTTCTCGAGCAGGGCCTCGCGTGCGACCTGCTGTTTACCGATGTCGTGATGCCCGGCGGCATGAACGGACGGGAGCTCGCGGCGGCCGCGGCCGACTTGCGCCCCGACCTCAAGGTTCTCTACACTTCGGGCTATACCGAAAACGCGATCGTCCACCAGGGGCGGTTGGACCATGGGGTGCAATTGTTGAGCAAACCCTACAGGCGCGACGAGCTGGCACGCCGAGTGCGCCAGGTCCTCGATCAGGCACCGGTCGAACCCGGCCGCGTCGATGACCGCTGATACCGGCAGCGCGCCGGGCGCACTACGCACGCAACTGGTCTTTCTGCTGCTGGCGCTGTCGCTGACCTCCGTTGGCCTGGCCCAGGGCGTCGGGAACCGGCCACTGGTCATTTCGGGCTCCAACTGGATCACCGACGCCCCGACGCACCTCGCCGGCAAGGCCGGCTATTTCGGCGCCGATGCCGGTCCGGAAATCCGCGTCGAGCTCGCCGATTCGGGCAAGCAGTCGCTCGATCGGCTGCTGGCCGGCGAGGCCGATTTTGCCCTGATGGCCGCGGTGCCTTTGGCCATGGAGCTGCTGCGTCTGGAGAAAGAACCCGCGCTGCGGGCCGGCCGGCCGCTGGTGCTGGCGTCGATCGGCCTGTCCAATTCCACCCATCACGTGATTGCCGACGCGGCGCGCGGAATCGAGCAACCCGGCGATCTCGACGGTCATGCGATCGGTTTGCTGGTCGGCAGTTCGGCGCACTACGGCTGGGACAGGTTCGCCGACTATCATCAAATTAGCCCCGATTCGGTTCGGCTGGTGAATACGTCGCCCGAACGCCTCGCCGAGGCCCTTTCAGAGGGCCGCGTCGACGCGGTTGTGACCTGGACGCCCTACAGCGAGCGGATCATGACGCAACTGCAAAGTGATGGCCGCCGGTTTCCGCTGGACGCGATGGACTCGGTGAGCTGGCTGCTGGTCTCCACGCGGTCGACGATCGACAATCATCCCGACGAAGTTCGACGGGTGCTGCAGGGCTATGCAAGGGCCATAGAGATGCTTCAATCGGAGCCGGATCGTGCGGTTGAAATGCTGGGGCAGCCGCCGGGCTGGTCCGAGCACGGGCGCGTGGCCTGGAAGCTGGCCCTGGACTGGCCGTCGCTGTTCAACGTTGAAGACAAGATGGGCTGGGGCGCCGGTCTGCTCGGGGTCGAGCGGCCTCGCCTGAGCCCGGCCGCTTTCATCGCGCGCGAGCCGCTGGAACGCTATCGACCCGGGGCCGTGACGCTGCCGATCTGGCTTGGCGACGGCGATGGCTCGAAATGAGGCTGCAGACCCTGGCAACCGCAAGCCTGGCGACTGCGGCGGCGGTCGTGGTGCTCGCTCTCGGCGCCGGAATCGTGACTTGGCAGAAAACCGGCCGAAACATCGACACGGTCGAGCGGCTGGTCGAGGTCCGGGACGGCGCCTACCGGATCGACGTCGCCATTCGCTACCTGAACCACCTGCACATCGAGCCCGATATCCTCCGGGGGCTGGTCGCGCAGGCCGGGAAGATCAAGGACATGCTCGCCGACGAGACCCATCCTCGAGTCGTGTCGGCCCGGCTGCACCTGGGCGAGATCGAGGCCCTGGCCGAGAACGCGCTGGCCGCCATCGGCGACCCAGCCGATGCCGCGGAGCGGGATTCCGAAGGACGCCTTCGCCCGCTGATCGAACAGATGCGCATTCACGAATCCGGTGCGCTGGAAGCGCTGCACGCCATCATCGACGACCGCAATCGCGAGATTGCCATGGTGGTGCAGCGCTCCCTGGCGCTGCTCGTCGTCATCGCGCTGGTGGTCGTGGCGCTCGGGTGCGTCGTGTTCTGGATCGTGTTCTTTCGCATCCGCAGACCCCTGGGCGCCTTCCGTGCGGCTGCGACTGGCTTCGGGGCCGGAGATTCGTCGGCGCGAATCGCGCTGGACGGAAACGACGAGCTGGCCGATCTGGCCGACCTGTTCAACCGGGCCATGGAGCAGCGAGAGAACTTTCAGTTCATGCTGCAGGAACGGATCAAGGAGCAGCGCTGTCTCTACCGGGTACTCGAACTGACCACCGACGACGCAAAACCCGCCCGGGAGATTTGCGAGGAGATCGTGCGCATCCTGCCCGCCCACCTGATGCACGAAGAAGCCGCGATGGCGCGCATGGCGTTCAACGGCGACGAGGTTTGCGGCGAGAACTGGTCTTCACCGGCGTCGTCTATGAGAAGCAGCGTGCGCCTTTCGGGTGAAGACATCGGCTGGATCGAGGTCGGCTACTCGGGCGAATGCCCGGACCAGCCCGGCGGCGAAGGACCGTTCATGGCCGAGGAGCGCGACCTGCTCGATTCGGTTGCGATGAACATCGCGCGAATGGTCCAGAGTCGCAGGATGGCCGAAAGGCTGGCGCGCACGCAGCGGCTTCAGGCTGTAGGCGAACTCACCGGCGGCGTCGCGCACGACTTCAACAACCTGCTGACGGTCATCCAGGGCAATGCCGAGATGCTCGGCGACACCTTCCGGAACAGAGACGACGAAGCGGCCGAACTGGCCGACATGATCGACTCGGCAGCTCGTCGCGGCGCGGAGTTGACCCAGCGACTGCTGGCGTTCGCCAGGCGCCAGGCGCTGGAGCCGGCCGCGGTCGATGTCGGCGCGCTGCTGTCGGCCATGGAGGGCCTGCTCAGGCGGACCCTGGGCGCAAACGTGGAACTGGAGTTCAAGACCGCCAGCGACACCTGGCCGGCACTGATCGATTCCACCCAGCTTGAAACCGCGGTGCTGAACCTGGTGGTGAACGGCCGCGACGCGATGCCGAACGGCGGCTGGCTGACGATAGAGGTCGGCAACACGTCGCTTGGGCAGACCTACGCCGATTCGCGATCCGAAGTGCTGCCGGGCGACTATGTGCTGGTTGCGGTTTCCGATACCGGGATCGGAATCCCGCCCGACGACATCGGCCACGTCTTCGAGCCGTTCTTTACCACCAAGCAGAAATCGCGCGGAACCGGACTGGGCCTGTCCATGGTCTACGGCTTCGTCAAGCAGTCGCATGGACACGTCGCGATCTACTCCGAGCCCGGCGAGGGCACCACGGTCAAGCTGTACCTCCCGCGCGCGCTGGCCGGCGAAATCGAGAGCCCGCCGAAAGCGGTTCCGGCGGGCATCGAGGGGGGCGACGCTGCCGTCCTGCTGGTCGAGGATGACGATCTCGTCCGGCGCTATACCCACGACCTGCTGGTCTCGCTGGGCTACCGGGTCGAGGTCGCCGGCAGCGGGCCCGAAGCGCTCGAGATCCTGGATCGTGGGGGGGCAGTCGATCTCCTGCTCACCGACGTCGTGATGCCCGGCGGCATGAGCGGCCCGGACGTGGCCGATGCCGCGTCGTCGATGTGCCCCGGCATCGCGGTGCTGTTCATGTCGGGCTATACCGAGAACGCGATCGTCCACCACGGCCGGCTGGATCCCGGCGTGAAGCTGTTGAGCAAGCCGTTCAGGCGGCGGGAACTGGCACGGAAAGTGAAAGAGGTTTTGGCGAAATCGAGCGGGGGCGGGCAATGAAGGACACGGTAATGCAACGATCATCGCAACACTCATCGCAACAATCGGACACGCAGCGCCTGCTGATCGTCGACGACGACGAACTCGTGGGACGCACGTTGGAACTCATCGCAAAGCGCGAAGGCTACGAGGCCCGGGTCACCTGCGATCCGGACCGGTTCCTGGACCTGGTCGGCGAGTGGCAGCCCGATATCGTCGCGATCGACCTTGTCATGCCGGGCATGGACGGCGTTCAGGTGCTGGCCGAGCTGGCCAAGCGCGAGTTCCGGCAGTGCGTGATCATTACCAGCGGCGTCGGGCATCGGGTGCTGGACGCCGCGGGCCGCTCGGCGCGCGAGCACGGCCTGCACATCGCCGGCATTTTGCCCAAGCCGTTCACCCGGGACGACGTCCGGGCCCTGTTGAACCGCTGCGGCGTCGACGACAAGACTGAAACCGTCGCCGAACCGGTGGGCGCTTCGGCCGAACCTGCGATCGATATCGAAATGCTTCGAGACGCGCTGGCCAATCGCCAGTTCTTCCTCGAGTATCAGCCCAAGGTGCACTGCGCCGACGGTTCGCTGGCCGGGCTGGAGGCGCTGGTTCGCTGGCGTCACCCGGAACGAGGCGTGATCTATCCCGGGAGTTTCATCGAAGTGCTCGAAGATACCGAGCTGATGGGCGAGTTGACCAGCCAGGTCATGGACATGGCGCTTGCGTGGTTCAGCGGATTGAACATTTCCCGGGACAGCGAACGGCCGGTCATGCTGTCGCTGAACATTTCCGCGCGCTGCCTGGAGGACGAAGTGCTGGTCGAACGCATTGCCCGACGTTGCCGACGTCACAAGGTCGATCCCGGCCAGGTCATATTCGAACTCACCGAGACCAGCGCGATGCGTCACCCGGTGCGATCGCTGGAGTTGCTGACGAGACTCAGGGTGATGGGCTTCCAGCTGTCGATCGATGATTTCGGCACGGGCTTTTCGTCGATGCTGCAGCTGGTTCGCCTGCCGTTTTCGGAGATCAAGGTCGACAAGTCCTTCGTGATGTCCGGCGAACAGTCCGAAGAGTCCCGGAAAGTCGTGCGGTCGATCGTCGAACTGGGCAAGTCGCTGGGCCTTAGAACCACCGCCGAGGGCATCGAATCGCAGTGGGCGCTGGACTTCCTGCGACCGCTGGGCTGCGATTTCTGCCAGGGCTATTTCATCAGTCGCCCGGTGGACGGCGATACCATTCGCGAGCGCTGGAACATCTGACGGCGCTCGACGCGGTGGGCTTCAGNCCCCCCGGGGCGATTCGAAGGCCGTATCGTCGAAGCGCCGCATCATCCGCATGTATTGCCAGGTGAACCCGGGCCACAGCGTGGTGTTGCGGCCCGATTCCGGGTGCAGATACCAGCTCGAGCAACCGCCGGAGTTCCAGACCGTGCCGGCCAGCTTCCGATGCAGCCACTCGTTGTAGCGGCGCTGGGCGGCCGGGTCGACGGCGAGAATCTTCCGCCCCGACTTGCGACGATATTCCAGCGCGCGCAACACGAAGTCGACCTGGGATTCCAGCATCAGGATCACCGAATTGTGGCCCAGCGCCGTATTGGGCCCCATCAGCAGGAACAGGTTGGGGAAACCGCTGACCGCCACGCCGCGCCAGGCCTCCGGGCCCTGCGCCCACAGCGTTCCGAGATCGGTCCCGTCGCGGCCGGTGATCATGCCCCGGGGTACCGGATCGGTCGCCCGGAAGCCGGTGCCGAGGATCACCACGTCGGTCGGATGCCTGCGGCCCTGCCTGTCGACGACGGCGTCTTCTTCGATCCGGTCGATGCCGCAGTCGATCAGCGAGACGTTGTCGCGCATCAGGGCCGGGTAGAAGTCGCTGGACAGGATCACGCGCTTGCAGCCGATGTCGTAGTCCGGTGCCAGTTTCTTTCGCAGTGCCTCGTCCGGCACCTGCCGCCGAAGGTGTCTCCGGGCCAGCCAGCGATGAAACACGGTCAGCCGGTTGCTCCAGGCAAGCCCGGGCACGCGCGCCTCCGAGATCAGCCAGATGCCGAAGCGCGCGAGCTTCTGCAACAGCGGCACGCGTCGATACAGGCGCCTGCGGGCCGGGCCTATCGCGGCGTCGGGGCGTGGCAGGATCCACTGCGGCGAGCGCATGTAGACGTCGAGGAATTCCACGCGACCGGCGATCTCGGGCACGAACTGCGCGGCCGAGGCGCCGGTGCCGATCACGGCGACGCGCCTGCCCGCCAGTTCGACCGAGTCGCCCCACTGCTGAGAATGGAATACCGGCCCGCGAAACCGGTCCAGCCCCGGAATGTCCGGCCAGGCCGGTCGCGAAAGACCGCCGATGGCCGATACCAGCACGTCGGCCGACCAGGTCTCGCCGTGGTCGTCGGTCAGTCGCCATCTCCCCGCCTGTTCGTCCCAGGCGGCGCGATCGATGCCGGTACCGAGGACCAGCCGCCGCTCGAGGCCGAATCGCGTCACGCAACGTTCCAGGTAGTTCTGGATCTCGTCGCGCGGCGCAAATCGCCGGGTCCAGTCGGGGTTCGGCGCGAACGAAAGCGAATATAGATGAGACGGAACGTCGCAGGCGCATCCCGGGTAACGGTTGGCCCACCAGGTGCCGCCGACGCCGGCCGCCCGGTCGAAGATCAGGAAGTCGTTCAGACCTTGCTCGACCAGTCGCGCGGCCAGCCCGATTCCTCCGAAGCCGGCGCCGATGATGGCGACCGGGACGTGGCGTTTGGGGGAATCGTTCATGGCCGGCATTGTATCCGGCGTGGTTGCCTCGTCGCCCTGTGGCAAGATTGCACTTTGCATCGGCTTCCAATAGTCTGATGAAATAGGGTGTTGCCGGCGAATCTCGACATTGACGACGATACGCACTGCACCAGCCGGTACTTGTGAACGGGATTCGCCCGGGCCCGGTTCGTTCACCGGCTTTCCACGGCGACATTCTCGACGGCGCCGCAACAGGGAGACGGTGGATGAAGCAGTGCAGAACCAGGTTGGCACGTGCCTGGCATGACTGAACAGGCCGAGTGGCGGGAAAGCGACGACAGGATTCTCGCCGAGCAGAATCGCTACCTGTATGACGCGCTGCCGAGCATCCTCGTCATTACATCCCTTGTGGCCCTGGTGCTTGTTGCAACGCACTGGAATGTCGTGCCGCGCATGCCGCAGCTGGTCTGGCTGGCGGTTTTCGTGCTGTTTACCACTGCGCGCTTGTCGCTGCTGCTGGCCTATCGCGGCGAGTATCCGTTGCCGGAAAGCAGTTCCAAGTGGTACGCGCGCTATCGCAACCAGACCTTTGTATCCGCAGTCATCTGGGGTTCCAGCGCCTGGGTCTTCTTTTCCCCGGCCACGCCCGGCGACCAGGCCCTGCTGACCTTCGTCGTGGCCGGCCTGGGCGCCGGCGGCGTGGTGAACCTGGCGGCCCGCTGGCAGTGCGCATGGCTGTTCCTGCTCCCGACGCTGCTGCCGTTCGTGGTGCGGTTCCTGATGCTCGATTCCGCGTTGTCGTCGGCCACGGCGTTGCTGATCGTGCTCTACATCGCGGCCCTGATGTCGATGAGCGTACAGCTTTCGCGCAGGACGCTGGGCCATATCCGCGCCGAGCTGCGGGAAGCCGGGCAGGCCGAAGTCGCGCGGCGACAGCATCAGCACTACCAGTCGCTGGTGGAGTCCACGACGGCCATCATCTGGGAAGGCGATCCCGAGACCCTCGAGTTCAGGTACGTCAGCCCCGAGTGCGAAAAGATACTGGGCTATTCGCCGACCGAGTGGACCTCCGACCCCGGCTTCTGGCAGCGCCACATCCACCCCGAAGACCGGGGCTGGGCAGTGGATTACTGCAGCAGGGCGGTCCGGAACCTGAGCAAGCATACTTTCGACTACCGGATGATCGCCGCGGACGGGCGGATCGTCTGGCTGCGCGACATCGTCAACGTCGTCGTCGAGGACGGCAGGCCGCGGAAACTCGTCGGCGTGATGATCGACATCAGCGAGCTGAAGGAAATCCAGGGCGATCTCGAGTACGTGTCCGGACTGCAGCGCCTGATGGTCGACGTGTCCCGCGACCTGTTCGAAGCCGCCGAGTCGACGCTGGACACGGTGTTTTCCGAAACGCTGGAGAAGATCGGGCGCTGGTGCCGGGCCGATCGCGCCTACCTGATTCGCTTCACCCCCGATCTGGCGCACTACTGCAATACGCACGAATGGGTTGCGCCGGGGATAACGGCGGAGATCCACAACCTGCAGAACATTCCTTCGACGACCATCCCGATGCTGCTGGCCCGGCTCAAGCGCAAGGAGCGCGCGGCGCTGCCGGACGTGGCTGGCCTGGACGAGCGCTGGAAAGCGGAAAAAAGCCTGTTCGAGGAAGAGGATATCCAGTCGTTGATCAGCCTTCCGATCTTTTCGGGTGAACGACTGGTGGGCCTGATCGGCTTCGATTCGGTGCGCGAGAAACGCGACTGGAGCGACGAGGAAGCAGCACTGCTGCAGATCCTCGGCGACCTGATCGGCGTTGCGATGGAGCGCATGGACAAGGAGCGCCAGCTGCGCGCCAGCGAGGCGCTGCGCGCGCACGCCGAGGCGCTGGCCGGCATGGGCAGCTGGGAGTGGACCGTGGGCTCCGAGGAGTTCGTGGCGTCTGCCGAATGGCGCAACGTGACCGGCTGCGGGCACGCCCCGCTGACGCGCGACCAGGTGCTTGGTCTATCGCCGCCGGACGATCGCGTTCGCGTAATCGACGCGCTTGAAAAGACCGCCGAGACCGGCGAGTCCTACAATATTCAACACCGCATCATCCGGCCCGATAACGGGGAACTGCGGTGGGTGGAGGTGCACGCGGAGCTTGTCGACCTGGGTGACGACGGAAAGCGTCTGCGCGGCTTCGCGCAGGACATTACCGAACGCAAGGCGACCGAGAAGAAGCTCTTCAACCTGGCCCATTACGACAACCTGACGGGGATGCCCAATCGGGTGCTGGTGCTGGATCGACTGCAGCAGGCGCTCAGGCGGGCGCGCAGGAAGGCTGGGCAGGTGGCGGTGCTGTTTCTCGACCTGGACCAGTTCAAGAAGGTCAACGATACGCTGGGCCACGATGCCGGCGATCGCACGCTGGTGGATGCGGCCGTGCGCCTTCAAGGCCTGTTCCGCGAGCGCGATACCGTGGCCCGCATCGGCGGCGACGAGTTCGTGATCGTGCTGGAGGATTTCGAACGTGTATCCGACGTCATCGCGTCGGCCAGCAAGGTGATCGACGCCTTCCACGATCCGCTCATGGTCTCCGGTCGCGAGTTCGTGCTTACCGCCAGCATCGGCATCGCGCTGTCGCCCCAGGACGGCGCCACCGCGCACGATCTGCTGCGCAACGCCGATACCGCCATGTACCACGCGAAGAACAAGGGGCGCGACGGCTACCAGTTCTTCACCCGCTCGATGAACGACGCCGTCGAGCGCAGGTTGGCGCTGGAGGAAGCGCTGCGCGGCGCGGTCGCCAGGCAGGAGCTCTNCCTTCATTACCAGCCGCTGATTCGACTTTCGGACCGCGCCTGCGTGGGCGCGGAAGCACTGTTGCGCTGGCATCATCCCGAACTCGGCGACGTGTCGCCGGACGAGTTCGTCGACGTCGCCGAGCAGGGTGGGCTTATCCAGGAACTGGGCGATTTCGTGATCAAACGGGTCGTCGCGCAAGTGGCCGAGTGGCGGCGCCGCCTGTCGCCCGATTTCTGTGTCTCGGTAAACGTCTCGCCGCGCCAGTTCCGCGATCCGAGGCTTGCCGAGAAGGTGATTACCGCAATGAAGAGCGTGGGCCTGCGCGGCGACGGGCTGGAGATCGAGGTCACCGAGGGCGTGCTGCTGCCTGGACGACAGGAGGTCGACCATGCATTGAAGGCGCTGCGCCGTAGCGGCGTCGGGATCGTGATGGACGACTTCGGTACCGGCTACGCTTCGCTGAGCTATCTTCGCGACCACCCGTTCACCAGCCTGAAGATCGACCGCAGTTTCGTCGGCAACCTCGACAGCGACCAGCGTCAGAGACAGCTGGTGGTCTCGGCGCTCAGGCTCGGCCAGGCGCTGGGGATGAAGGTGGTGGCCGAAGGCGTCGAAACCGAAGCGCAGCTGGCGGTGCTGGTCGAGGAGGGCTGCCAGCTGGTCCAGGGCTTCCTGTTCAGCAGGCCGGTGGAACCGGCTCGCATCGAAGAGATCCTGGCCGCTCAACGGCAGTGAGCAGCCCGGCCTGGCCGGTTCAGTCCGAACGGTGCAGCGTCAGGAAATCGTCGACCGTGCCCTGGACGTGCGCGTTAAGCGCCTCGACGTCGCGCGGCGGATGGACGTGATAGAGCGTTCGTACCAGGTCCAGCCCCATCAGCATGCCGAGAAACTTCTCGGCGCTGCACGCCGGATCGTTGCAGCGCAGCAGCCCGGCCTCGTTCGCCTTGTCCAGCCATTCGGCCAGCCGGTCGCGCGTGGCCAGCGGGCCGTGCCTGAATATCGATTCGCGGGTGGCCTGGGGCATGCCGGTGGACGCGCCCAGCGCGTGAATGAAACGGATGTGGTCGCTGCTGAGCAGAAAACGCGTCAGGCGGCAGCCGAAATCGACCAGGGCATGGCGCATGTCGTCGATGCTTCCCGGCGTGACCCGGAAGCGGCCGGCCATGGAATCGGACTCGTTCATGGCAACCGCGGCCAGCAGCTCGTCCCTGTTGGCGTAGCGACGGTACAGCGTCGGCTTGGACACCCCGGCCTGTCGCGCCACGGCTTCCATCGTGACCGCCTGCGGGCCGCTCTCGAACAGCAATGCCCGACCCGCGGCAAGGATGTCGCGATCCTTGCTCAGGTCTACCGGTCGGCCTGGGCTTGTCTTCACCATTCGACGATTATATTCGATTACGATACGATACCGTTCACAAATATCCCGGACCATCAGCCATGGGTCGTCAATCATGAAGTGTCGCCGATGAGTCGAATTGCGCTCTGCCTGCTCGCTGCAGCCCTGGTCGGCTGTGCCAACGAAGATGATGCGCCGCCGCCCGAGTCGGCGAGGCTGGTGATGACCAGTCCGGCCCGCGCGGCCGAACCCGGCGGGGCGCGGCTTTCGGGCACGGTACGGGCGCGTTTCGAGACCCCGGTGAGTTTCCAGGTCGACGGCCGCATCCTGGAGCGCCGGGTGGACGCCGGCGACCGCGTCGAACCCGGCCAGGTGCTGTTCCGGCTCGATCCCCGGGACTACGCACAGGCGGTTTCGGTCGCCAGCGCCGATCTCGAAGCCGCGCGCGCCGAACTCGAAACCGCCGCGTCCGAGACCCGCCGCAACCGGGATCTGCTGGACCGCGAATTCATCAGCGAGCAGGTCTTCGAACGGGTGCAGCTGGCCGAAAAGAACGCGCGCGAACGGGCGCAGGCCGCCCTGGCGCGTCTCGAGCAGGCCCGGAACAACCTCGACTACACCGAGCTGGCCGCCACCCGCGGCGGCACGCTCATCGAAGTGACCGGAGAGCCGGGCCAGGTCGTCGCGGCCGGCCAGCCGCTGGGCGTCATCGCGCAGCACGGCGATTCCGAGGTCGAGGTCTTTCTGCCGGAGCGCTTCGGGGTGCCGAAGTCGGGTCGCGTCGTGCAGGCCGGGGCCACCGTGGCGACGCTCTCGCTGCGCGAGGCTGCCGGCGCGGCCGACCAGGCCACCCGTACCTGGAAGGCGCGCTATTCGTTCGCCGAACCGGCCCAGGTGGCGTCCGACGATGCGCAAGGCGCCGCCGCGCTGCGGTTGGGTTCTGTGGTCAAGGTCGAGCTCGACGCCGGCGGCGACGGCGCCGGCGTGCTCGAAGTGCCGGTCGGCGCGATCAACGAACGCGGCCACGGACCGCAGGTCTGGGTCATTCGTGACGGCCGGGCCGAACCGGTCCGCGTCACGCTGCTGGACATGGACGCCGAGAATGCACGCATCGTCGGCGATCTCGAGATCGGCACATCCGTCATTTCGCTGGGCACGCACCTGCTGCAGTCCGGCATGCCGGTCCGTGCGCTCGAATAGGCCGGTTCCGAAATGCCCATCCCCAACCTGTCGCGTATCGCGGTCAACCAGCGCTCGGTCACGCTGTTCTTCCTGCTGCTGGCCATCGTCGGCGGCGCCTACGCCTTCGTCTCGCTGGGCCGGGCCGAGGACCCTTCGTTCACCGTCAGGGTACTGATGGTCTCGGCCGAATGGCCGGGCGCGACCGTGCAGGAGATGGAAGACCAGGTCGTGGATCGCCTGGAAAAGCGCATCCAGGAGGTCGAAAATCTGTACCGGATAGAGACCTCGGTGCGGCCGGGGCGGGCCGACCTGATGGTCGAGTTCCACGACTACACGCCTTCGGACAAGCTGCCCGAACTGTTCTACGAGGTTCGCAAGCGGATGTGGGACGAGCAGCCCCGGATGCCGCGGGGCGTGATCGGACCGAACGTCAACGACGACTTCTCCGATGTCTATTTCAGTCTGCTGTCGCTGACCGCCCCCGGACTGCCGATGCGCGACCTGGTGCGCGTCGCCGAGGACGTGCGGGATCGCCTCAAGCGTGTCGAAGGGGTGCAGAAGGCGCTGTTGCTGGGCGAGCGCGAACAACGCGTGTTCGTCGAATTCGATAACGCGCAACTGGTCAACCTGGGCATTTCTCCGGCGCAGATCTTCGACGCCATCGATGCGCACAATGCGCTGACGCCTTCCGGACAGGTGGATACGGCGGGTCCGCGCGTCTACCTGCGGGTCGATACCGACGTCTCCGAACTCGACCAGCTTCGCGCCGTGCCGATCCGTTCGGGCCAGCGCCTGTTCCGGCTGGGCGACATCGCGACGGTACGACACGGCTACGAGGATCCGCCTTCGTTCATGATCCGCGCCGACGGCGACGATGCGCTGGTGCTCGGGGTCGTGATGTCGCCGAATACCAATGGACTCGAGCTGGGCGAACGACTGGCCGAATTCATCGAGCGCGAGCGCGACGATCTCCCGCTGGGCATGGACCTGGAGGTACTGACCAACCAGGCCGAGGCCATTGCCCAGGCCGTCAACCTGTTTCAGTTGAAGTTCCTGATCGCGGTGCTGGTGGTGATGGCGGTCAGTTTCCTGGCCATCGGCTTTCGGGCCGGGCTGATCGTCGGCATCGCGGTGCCGCTGACGCTGGGCTTGACCTTCCTGCTGATGAAGGCCGTCGGGATGAACCTGGACCGGATAACCCTGGGTGCGCTGATCATCGCGCTGGGGCTGCTGGTCGACGACGCCATCATCGCCATCGAGATGATGCTGGTCAAGATCGAGGAGGGATTGAAACGCGTCGACGCGGCCGCATTCGCGTGGCGCGCGACCGCCGCGCCGATGCTGTTCGGCACGCTGGTGACCGCGGCCGGCTTCGTGCCCATAGGATTTGCCCAATCCGGAGTGGGCGAGTACGCCGGCAACATCTTCTGGGTGCTGGCGTTTGCGCTGATCATCTCGTGGATCGTCGCGGTCACCTTCACGCCTTACCTCGGGGTCACGATACTGCCCGAATCGGGCGCCGGGGGCCTTTCCGGCCATTCTTCCGCCTACGAGACCCCCGCCTACCGTCGACTGCGCGCGCTGATCGAGTGGTGCGTGCGGCGTCGGCTTGCCGTGGTGGCGGCAACGCTGGCGGCGTTGCTGCTGGCAGTCGCCGGCATGGCCGGGCCGGTCGCCAAGCAGTTCTTTCCGGGTTCCGATCGGCCGGAGGTCCTGATCAGCATTTTCCTGCCCCAGGGCTCTTCGATCGGCCTGACCGATCGCGCGACCAGAAAGGTGGAGGCCGCGCTGCACGAGATGGATGACGTGCGCTCGCAGTCGGCTTATATCGGCGCGGGCGCGCCGAGGTTCTTCATATCGGCCAACCCGGAACAGCCCGACCCGGCGTTCGCCAAGATCATCGCGGTGACCGATGACGAGCACGCCCGCGACCGCGTGATGCAGGCGCTGGAGCAGCGCATTGCCGACGGCGGATTTCCCGAGGCGCGGGTGCGTGTTTCGCAACTGCTGTATGGCCCGCCCGTGATCTGGCCGGTGGAATTCCGGATCATCGGCGAAGACCAGCAAAAGCTCCGCGAGATCGGCTACCGGCTGCGCGATCTCATGGACGCGCATCCGAATATCGTCGATCCGCACCTGGAATGGGACGAGCGCGCGCCTGCGGCCTGGCTGAACATGGATATCGAGCGGCTGAGGCTGATCGGCCTGACCCCGCGCGACGTGGCCGAGCAGCTCGAATACCAGAGCCACGGGCTCGCGGTGGCCCAGATCCGGCAGGACATCAGGACCGTGCAGCTGCTTGTGCGCGGATTGAGGGAAGAAGGCCCGGTCGATCCGATGGGCCTGGAACTGAAAACCGAAGACGGGCGCAAGGTGGCGCTTTCGCAGCTCGGCGAGCTCGAGATGCGTTTCGAAGAGCCGGTGATCTGGCGCTACAACCGCCAGCCGTTCCTGGCGCTTCAGGCCGACATCGCCGGCGCCCAGCCCAACGACGTGACCAACGAGCTCTGGGCCGAGATGGCCGACCTGCGCGCATCGCTGCCGGACGGATACAGCATCGATATCGGCGGATCGATGGAACAGTCGGGCAAGGCCGACGCCTCGATCCAGAAGCTGATGCCGCTGATGGTGGCGCTGATGCTGATCTTCATCATGCTGCAGATGCGTTCGTTCTCGGGCACGCTCATGGTCGTGGCCACCGCGCCGCTGGGCCTGATCGGCGCGGTGCTGGCGCTGCTGTTGTTCGGCCAGCCGTTCGGCTTCGTCGCGCTGCTGGGCCTGATCGGCCTGGCCGGCATCCTGATGCGCAACACGCTGATCCTGACCCAGCAGGTCTCCGACAACCTGGCCGACGGTCAGCCGCCGTTCGAGGCGATCGTCGAAGCCGCCGTGCGTCGTGCCCGGCCCGTGGTCCTGACCGCCCTGGCCGCGGCGCTCGCCTTCGTGCCGCTGACCTTCGACAGCTTCTGGGGGCCGCTGGCCTACGTGCTGATCGGCGGCGTGATCGTCGGCACCGCGATCACGCTGCTGTTCGTGCCGGCGCTGTACGCGCTGTGGATGCGGCCCGGACATCAGGCGTCCGAGCGTTCTTGAGGCGGTAAAGGCAAGAGCAAAAGCATTCCTGATTACCTACGTTTCTCAGCCATCGTCCAGCCGACCGCAGACGGGCGAACGTGGAACCCGCTTTTTGCCGCGGATTCGCGCGGATGGACGCGGATGGAAAACCGGGCGGATGGAAAACCAGAAAAAGCGAATTCCCGGTAGCGCAGGCGTGACGCCACGTCGGCGGGCAGGTGGCTTGAAGCCATGTCCCCGAGATATTTCCCTTCACCATCAATCATTCGCTCTTTATCCGAGTGCATCCGCGTATATCCGCGGCTGAAAAAGCTTTTCTGAAGTGGTCAATATCGGTTTTTCTGACCGCAATCGCCGCCTATCCGCGCGGGTACACTAGCCCGGCATGAAAACCGCACCGACAGCAGCAACGGCCNTGGCCCGGCGCAAGCGCATCTTCCGCGCGCGCCGGCGCAATAACCATCGTCGATGGCTGCGTGTGGCGCTGTTGCTGTTGCTGGCGGCGTGGATCGGCATGGCGGTCTGGCACCGCTACAAGCCGTTGCCCGAAGGCCTGAGCGTCGCCACCCCGATGCGGGCGCCGGAACAGGTGCGCTTCCTGGCCGACTACACCTGGACCGACGCCGGGGGCGAGCGCCACGTCGACCAGCAGATATTTCCCCGGGTACTGGAACTGATCGCCCGGGCCGACCGTTTGATCGTCATGGACATGTTCCTGTACAACCACTTCGCCGGCGAAACCGGTGGCGACGACATGCGGCCGTTGTCGCTGGAGGTGACCGACGCGCTGGTCCGGCGCAAGGCGGCCCGGCCCGGGCTTCGCGCGATTCTGATCACCGATCCGATCAATGGATTCTACGGGAGCCTCGAGCTGCCCCAGTTCCAGCGCCTGCGCGAAGCCGGGGTCGAAGTCGTGATCACCGACCTGAACAAGCTGCGTGCTTCCAACCCGGCCTGGTCGGGTTTCTGGCGGCTGTGCTGCCAGTGGTTCGGGCCGATCAGCGACGGCGGCTGGCTGCCCAACCCGGTCGGCGACCAGGAAGTCACGCTCAGGAGCGTTTTCCGGCTGCTCAATTTCAAGGCCAACCACCGCAAGACGGTGGTGGTCGATTCGGGCGACAGCTGGATCGGCATGGTGACGTCGGGCAACGCCCACGATGCCTCCAGCGCCCACAGCAACATCGCGATCGAGTTCTCCGGCGCCGCGGCGCTGGACCTGCTGGCGACCGAGCGCGCCGTCGCCGCGTTCTCGGCGCCCGACCTGGACTGGCCCCGGGTGCAGCCGCCGCCCGCGTCGGCTTCGGACGCGAACGGCGCCCGAATGCAGGTGCTCACCGAGGCCGAAATCCGCGACGGCGTGATCGCCATGCTGGACGCGTCCGGCGCCGGCGACGCCATAGACCTCGCGATGTTCTATATCTCCCACCGAGGCATCGTGGAGGCCCTGATGGCGGCCCGCGCCCGCGGCGCGCAAGTGCGCGCATTGCTCGATCCCAACAAGGACGCCTTCGGCCGGCAGAAGGGCGGCATTCCGAACCGGTCGGTCGCCGCCGAGCTGGTCGAAGCCGGCGTCGAGGTGCGCTGGTGCGACACCCACGGCGAGCAATGCCACGACAAGCTGATCCTGGCGCGCCGCGCCGACGGCAGGGCGGAACTGATCGCGGGCTCGGCCAATTTCACGCGCCGCAATCTCGACGACCTCAACCTGGAAACCAACGTCCGCGTGACCGCGCCGGCCGACTCGGAACTCATGCGCCACACGACCAGCTACTTCGAACGCCGCTGGTCCGAGCCGGGGGCACGCAACTACAGCGTGCCGTACTCGGCTTACGCGGCCGAAGGCTGGTTTCGGTACTGGCGGTATCGATTCATGGAGTTCACTGGGTTGTCGACGTTCTGATTTTTTTAGCCTGCGGCTTGGGCTGGATTTTCGGTTTTTGACTTTCGGCATCTCACTCCTGACTCCTGGTTTCCGGCTTCAAGAGCATTTCGCCACGCGCTTCGCGCTTGCTGGCGACCTACTTTTCACAAGCGCCTGAAAAGTAGGCAAAAGCGCTTTTTACAGGCGGCAGAGGGTTGCGGTGCGGGTTGATGGGGCAGGTGGTTAGGTGTTTGATCACGGTGTTGGCTGGAGATCTTCTTGCCCGAGCGTCATGTGCGGCGTGCTTTGCNGGTGACGACGNGATTCCGGCTTCGATGGTTATCGGAGCGGGGTCGCCTCGATCGAGGGCGTTGTGATCATCGGTGGATGCTGAAGAAGGTTCCAGATTGGGATCATGAGTGGGTTCGCTGGCTCGTTCGGCTTCTGGACTGCTGCACCCGGCTCCTGGAGGCTTCCTGCCTCTGGCTGCGCGCCTGGGACGCTGCGCCGAAGAATGCAGCCTCTGTTTCCAGGTTTTCGTAGGAGATTCTATGTTGCGATGCAACCCTCCTGACGCGTCTGCGGCCGATATTCGGAGCCATTCCTGAGCAGCGCGAAGGCGACTCGCGCGAGCTTCCGAGCAAGTGCGACCAGTGACTGGATCGTGGACAGCCCCCGATCGAGGTGGCGCTGGTAGAACGCCTGCCAGGTGGCCGATCGTCGTGCCGTCATCGCCGCCATGTAGAGCAGCCGGCGCAGCTCCGAGGCGCCTTTCTTGGTCAGTTTCCTGCGGCCCTTGTACGAGCCGGACTCGCGCACCCGAACATCCAGGCCGAGGAAGGCGATGAAGGCATCGCTGCTGCCGA
>PBLG01000015.1 GCA_002722315.1 Lysobacterales bacterium
CGGCCCGCCGCTGGCCGACAGCGTGATCCTGGTCGAAGACGGAAAGATCACCGAGGTCGGCAGCGTCGACACGCTGGAGGTGCCCGACGGTTACCGGGTCGTCTCCACCGAGGGCATGGACGTGCTGCCGGGCCTCTGGGAAAGCCACGCCCACCTGATGCTGGTCGGCCACGCCGACTACGTGCACTGGCAGTCCGAGTACGGCGACCGCTATGCGTCGGAAATCATGCCGGCCGCCGCGGTTCAGCTGCTGCTGGCCGGCGTCACCTCGGCGCGCGACCTGGGCGCGCCGCTGGCCGTTTCCATCGAGATCCGCGAGGCCATCGAATCGGGTGAAATCCCCGGGCCGCGGCTGTTCGTCTCCGGGCCTTTCCTGCAGCACGAAGTCGAGGACTGGCAGGACCACTACCGTTGGGCGGTCGAGGGCGAGAAGGACGCCCGGGCCAAGGTCAACCAGCTGGCCGACGCCGGCGTCGACATGATCAAGCTGGTCGACCAGGACAAGATGACGCTGGCCGAAGGCCGAGCCATTGTCGATGCCGCGCACGCGCGCGGGCTGAAGGTCGTCGGGCACTCGCACCGGCCCGACGAGATCCGGCGCGGCCTGGAAATCGGCGTGGACAATTTCGAACATACAGGACTGACCACCGCGCCCGAGTATCCGGAAGACGTGATGCGGATGCTGGTCGAGCGAACCGCCACCGGCCGCGTGGCGGGCGGGCCGCTGTTCTGGACGCCGACCGTTGAAGGGCTCTACAGCTATACCGAGCTGGTCGAGAACCCCGAAATGCTGGACAAGCCGTGCTGGAAGCGTGGCTTGGCGGCGGACACCGTGGCCGACATCCAGGAATCGATCAAGCACCCCGGAAAACTCGGCTACATGCAGCTGCACCCGCTGCGCGCGCCGACGCTCAAGCGCAAGATCACGCAGCTCAGGGAGGCCGGCGTGGTGTTCCTGGTCGGCACCGACTCCGGCGTTCCGATGAATTTCCACTGCGACTCGACCTGGCGCGAGATGGACGGCATGGTCGACATCTTCGGCCTGGCGCCGATGGAAGTCATCCGCGCGGCCACCTACTGGCCGGCCGTGATGATGGGCGTGGCCGACGAGGTCGGCACCGTCGAGGCGGGCAAGGCCGCCGACATCATCGCGGTGAAAGGCGATGTCCTCAAGCACATCAACCTGCTGGGCAACGTCGACCTCGTGATGAAGGCCGGCACCGTGTACAAGCAGGACGGGCAGCCGATCGAAGCGCGGCTCTGACCGGCAGGAGCGCGCGAGAAGATTCAGACCCGCTGCTGGGGAATCCTGGCTTTCTTCGGACCTTGAGCTGAATATTCATACAGTTTACTAATGCAACCGTCAGTATTGCCTCATTCAGGGCTCCGGACGGATTCGCCTGCAAGGCAAAGTGGCGAAGGCATAGTTGGCCTACGTCGAGCCACTTTAACGCCGCAGGCGGATTCGTCCGGAGCCCCCGCAGGGCTTGCCTCTCGGCGCACGTGGACTGCGTTGTTGTCGCTCGATGTAGGCCCGGCTACAGACTTCGCGCCAACGCCTTGCCACGAGCGCCGAGAGACAAGCTGAATGTGGCAATACTGACGGTTGCATTAGAAAGATTCACCCATGATTCGAAAGGAAAAAGGCCGCGGCGCCGTTTCCAACCGCGCCGGGCGGTTTGCCCGCGAGACGCGCGAAGCGGCGGCCGACCACTGGGCCGAAGAAATGGACGCGCTGCCGAAGCTGGCGACGGTGGTGCGAGCCGAGGCGGCGAAATCGATCATTTCGCGCAATCGGTCGCCCGACGTCCCGTTCGAGCAGTCGATCAACCCGTACCGAGGCTGCGAACATGGCTGCGTATATTGCTTCGCCCGGCCGACCCACAGCTACCTGGATCTCTCCCCGGGCCTCGATTTCGAAACGCGCCTTTACTACAAGCAAAACGCCGCCGAACTGCTCGAAGCCGAACTGCGCAAACCCGGCTACGTCTGCAAGCCGATCACCATCGGCGCCAACACCGACCCGTACCAGCCGATCGAGCGCGAGCACCGGATCACCCGGCAACTGCTGGAGACGATGCTCGAATACCGCCACCCGGTGAGCCTGATCACCAAGGGCGCGCTGATCGAGCGCGATCTCGACCTTCTGTCCGAACTGGCCAGGCACGGCCTGGTTTCGGTGCACGTCAGCGTCACCAGCCTGGACCCGGAATTGAAGCGCACGCTGGAACCGAGAGCGGCCTCGGCCAGCGCCCGGCTGCGCATGATCGAGCGGCTTGCCGCCGCCGGGGTGCCGGTGGGCGCATTGATCGCACCGGTGATTCCGGCGCTGACCGATCACGAGATGGAGGCGATCGTGGAGCGCGTGGCCGCGGCCGGAGCCAGAAGCGCGGGCTATGTGCTGCTGCGATTGCCGCACGAGGTCGCCGGGCTTTTCGTCGAATGGCTGGAGGCGCACTATCCCGACCGCGCGCGCCACGTCATGAGCCTGGTACGACAGTCCAGGGGCGGCAAGGACTACGACTCGACCTGGGGCGCGCGCATGCGCGGTACCGGCCAGTTCGCCGAGCTGATCGAGAAACGCTTCCGGCTGGCCTGTCGCCGTTACGACCTGAACCGCCGCAATGACAGCGGGTTGCGCACCGATCGCTTCCGTCAACCCTTGCGCACGGGCGATCAAGCGGCGCTGTTCTGATCCGGGTCAGTCCTCGAAACCGTCGGCAAATATCCTGGCAAGGGTCGCCGCGCCGTCGATCAAAAGAAGATTGCCGACGTCGACCGTGTTCGGCGCCAGGCCGTCGCCGGTCATCTCGTTGATGATCAGGTCGGCGACGCCGTCGTCGTTCAGGTCGCCGGACGCGGCGCTGTAGGCCAGCGTGTCGCCGACATTCCCGGATGCATCGCCGTTGGCGCCGTAGATCTCATGGATAGCCACTTCGTCGGCACCTGGATAAGCGCCCGGCGCCAGGTCTGAAAATCCGGGCCAGCGGCCGTCGCGGCCCAGCAGGACGTGCAGTGTCCCGGCATTCGTGCGGCCCAGCGGGTTGTCGTGGGGCGAGGAGAACGCGAGATCGTCCCTGCCGTCGCCGTCGAAATCGCCGTGGAGCGCGGTATCACCGGCGATTGCGCCGCCTATGGGGCCGAGAAATGTCGCCATTTCGATATTCGGTGGCGGCGTTTGCAGGTCGAAGCTCGCCCCCTTGAACGTCTCGATGTCGTAGATCACGTGGCCGGTTCCGGCGAAGGAGCGACTGATGCCGGCCCAGCCGTTCGCCGTGAGATCGCCGACGAAAAGGTCCGGCGCGCCGTCGTTGTCGTAGTCGAGTCCGCCGAGCATTTCCTCGCCGAAGGTCGTGTTGTCGGATGCGCCGTTGATGATGGTCGCGCTTCCGGGCCCTTCACCGACCACGAAATCGGGCGGTGGCAGCCAGTCGCCGGTGAAGTTGTCGTCCCAGGCGATGTAGACCGTCCCGTCCGGTGCGCCGCCGCTTCCGTTGCCGCTGCCGCCCAGCGGGGCCAGCGACGCGCCGGCGCGGTTCAGGGCTGCCGCGGCCAGCACCTCGGCACGACCGTTGCCGTCGAGATCGGCCATCTGCACCGTCGCCCCGAAGTGATAATCGCTGCTGCCGTCCGGCGGCCGAATCCGAGCAATGTCGCCGATCAGCGCGGTCGTGCCGAATCCCGCAAGGTCGATCTGACCGCCGCCGTCCAGGTGCGCGCCGCCCCGGATCACGTATGCGGTTCCGGCATCGGCAACCCCGCCCTCGTCACGTCGGTCGGCGCCGATCACGAGGTCGGCGATGCCGTCGCCCGTGACATCTCCGGTTCGCACCCAGATCCCCAGCCGCTCGCCGGCCTGCGCGCCCAGCAAAGTGGTGACGGACAACTCGGGCGCCGGCATTCGCAGGTCGACGGGCTGACCGGCGGCGGCGCGATCGCGCAAGGCGGCCTGGCCCGGGACGATAGTCAAGGCGCCGGCGCCGATGCGCGCGCCGCCGTCGGGGGAGAAATTCTGGCGGCATATGAGCAGGTCGGCAAGCCCGTCGCCGGTGACATCGTCGATCCAGATCTCGCTGCCGGTATTTTCCTGGACCTGATCACCGAAGAACGCCAGGATTTCGGGATCGGACTGGGCGGTATCCGACGTACCGCGGATCACGCCGTCGCCGAACGCGACAAAAACCTGGCCCGCGCGGTCTCGACCCAGCGGGCTGGCGAGCATGGCGGCGAAGGCCGTGTCGGCGTGCCCGTCGCCGTCCATATCGCCGCCGCCGGCCACGGGAACACCCACGACGCCGCTTCCCACCGACCCGTGCACTCGCTCGATCCGACCCTCGTCGGGATCGACGTCGGCCAGGTCGGTGACCGCGACCGGCTGCGCATGACCGGGGACGGCCCAGATCGCGAGCAAAAGCACCCAGGCTGCCCGTTCAGTCTTTCTCATCCCGAACCTTGTCTCTTGCCTGAGTCCAGTGTACCCCCCGTCGCCCCTCTGCCATTCCGACGGTCGTTCCTCACCGGGTTCGATCCGAGCCGGCCCGGTGTCCGTAGCCGCAGGCCTTTCAGATCGACTCGATGACCCGCTGCAAGCGACTGCGCACCTCGTCGGCGACCTTGCCGAGATCCGGGTTTTCCACCGCCTGCATGGAGGCGCTCGGATCGACGGCCGAGACTTCGACCTTGCCGTCGTCGAGTTCGCGCACGATCACGTTGCATGGCAGCATGGTGCCGATCCTGGGCTCGTGCCCGATCGCCTTCCAGGCCATTTCGGGATTGCAGGCGCCCAGGATCGTGTAGTAGCGCATGTCGCGATCGAGCTTCTTCTTCATCGTTGCCTTGACGTCGATCTCGGTCAGTACGCCGAAGCCCTCTGCGGAAAGGGCCTCCACCGCGCGCTCGCGCGCCTGTTCGGGGGTCGAGTCCAGTGTCCTCGAAAAGTCGTAGCTCATCTCTGCACCTCTTGAATATCAGGGTTATCTAAAGTATAAGCCAGCATCGCCTGACTCGTCGGCTCGATCGCTTCTGCAACCGACACTTCGAACAGTCGCTCACGAAGGCCCCGGATTCGCTATCCTCGGTCTCTTCCCAACGCCAAGGTCAACCGATGCGCGCTTTCATCATCCTTCTTGCCGTCATGCTTTCGCCGATCGCACACGCCGGCGCAGCCGATTTTCTGCCCGACTCGCGCTACGCGGCCGACGCACCTTCATTCTCGCAGGTACTCGGCTACGAGGCCGGCGAGCGCATCAGTTCGCCCGACAACGTGCGCAAGTGGTTCGACGCGCTGGAATCCGCATACCCGGACCGTATCCGCCTGTTTCCCTACGCCACCAGCTGGGAGGGCCGCGAACTCTTCTACGCCGTGATCGGCAGCCCGGAGCGGCTCTCGCGCCTCGAAGACATCAAGGCCGATATCCAGACCATCGCGCATCCCGACGAACACGACTCGGACGCCGTCGAAGCGGCCATGGGGCGCGTGCCCGGCACCGTGTGGATGGCCTATTCGGTGCACGGCAACGAAATCTCGCCGGCCGACGGCGCCATGGTCACGGCCTGGCACCTGCTGGCCGCGCAGGACGACGCGGTGGTCGATTCCGTCCTGGCCGACACGCTGGTGTTCATCAATCCGATGCAGAATCCCGACGGCCGGGCGCGCTTCGTCCACGGCTTCGAAATGGCCGAAGGGCTTGAACCGGCGGCCAGTCGGCTGGCCGCCGAGCACGATGAGCGCTGGCCCTCCGGTCGCGTGAATCACTACCTGTTCGACCTCAACCGCGACTGGCTTTCGATTACCCAGCCCGAAACGAAGGGCCACGTCGCCGCGCTGCTCGACTGGTACCCGCTGGCGTTCGTCGACGCCCACGAGATGGGCGCCGACTCGACGTTCTTCTTCGCCCCGGAAGCGATTCCCTACAACCCGCTGCTGGCCGGCGACCAGCGCGAGAACCTCGAGATGTTCGGCCGCAACAACGCGCGCTGGTTCGATCGTTTCGGTTTCCCGTACTTCACCCGCGAAGTCTTCGACGCGTTCTATCCGGGCTACGGCGCCAGCTGGCCGTCGTACTACGGCGGCATCGCGATGACCTACGAACAGGGCTCGGCCCGGGGCCTGGTGATGCGACTGCGCGACGGCACCGAGATGACCTATGCCGAGACGGTGCGCGAGTACCTGGTCGCCTCGCTGGCCACGGCCCAGACCGTTGCCGAGAATCATGAGAAGCTCTGGCGCGATTTCCGCGACTACCGCAGCAGCGCCATCGAACTGGCCGGCAGCGAAGGCCCTCGCGCCTGGGCCATCCCCGCCCAGACCGACCAGGGCGGCGCCGACAGGCTGGCCGGCCTGCTGGCCAGCCACGGCATCGACACGTTCAGGACCGCCGAGTCCATCGACGCCTGCGGCCGCGAGCTTGGCGCCGGCAGCTACGTGATTCCGGCCGACCAGCCCGAGTATCGCAAGCTGCGCGTACTGCTCGATCACCGGGTCGAAATGGACGCGGCCTTCGTCGCCGAGCAGGAGCGGCGCCGGGCCAGGGACCTGCCCGACGAGATCTACGACGTGACCGCCTGGTCGCTGCCGCTGATGTTCAACATCGACACCCTGGAGTGTCGTCGCGCGGTGGACACCAACGCCATGCAGGCCGTGGCGCCGGGCGAAATCCCGCCGGGCGAGTTCACCAACGCCGGTGCCGGCGTGGCCTGGCTGGTGCCCGGCGGCTCGCGCGCGACCGCGAAGCTGATGGCCGCGGCGCTGCGCCACGGCCTCTACCTGCAGTCAAGCGAAGAGGCCTTCGTGCACGACCAGCGCAGCTTTCCGTCGGGCACGCTGATATTTCCGAGCGCGCGCAACGATGGGGATATTGCATCGGTTCTGGAGCAACTGGCGCGCGAGACCGGCGCCGACGTCGTCGGCGTCGACGGCAGCTGGATCACTTCCGGCCCGGACTTCGGCAGCAACAAGACGCCCAGGATCGTCGCGCCGCGCGTGGCGATCGCCTGGGACGCGCCCACGGACGTCTATTCACCGGGTGCCGTCCGGTTCGTGCTGGAGCGCCAGTTCGGCTATCCGGTTGTTCCGATACGCACCCGAACGCTCAAGACCGCCGACCTGAATCGCTTCGACGTGGTGATCCTGCCCGACGAATCGCGCTGGGGCAGCGGCGGATACGCAGACGTGCTCGGGAGCGCCGGAAAGGACAACCTGGCCGACTGGGTTTCCGACGGCGGCGTGCTGGTCACGCTGGCCGGCGGCACCGAGTGGGCCGCCCATCCGGACGTGGACCTGCTGGCGTTTCGCGCCGAGCACCAGGTCCGGGAGGCAATCGCAGATGAAGAGGAAGCGGCAGCATCGGGCGACAGCGCCGACGAGACCGCTCGCGTGCCCGGCACGCTGATCGAGTCGGCCGAGCAGTTCGAGCAGCTGGCGACGCCGGAGCGCGAGAATCCGGATTCGGTCGCCGGGGTGCTGGTGCGCGCGGTTGTCGATTCGGATCACTGGCTGGCCGCCGGCGTGGCCGATACCGTCAACGTGCTGGTGCGCGGCGACAGGATATTCCAGCCCATGACCCGGGATCAGGGCCGCAACGTGGCTCGCTTCGCGGCCGCCGACGAACTGCTGGCCAGCGGCCACCTGTGGGAAGAGAACCGCGCGCAGATGGCGTTCAAGCCGTTCGTGGTCGCCCAGGACCACGGGCGCGGCATGGTGATCGGGTTTACCGAGGACCCGGCCGTGCGCGCCTACCTGGACGGGCTCAACATGCTGCTGGTCAACGCCGTGCTGCGCGCGCCCAGCTACAGCTCGAAGCTGCGATGAACGTCTTCGACGATCCCCTGAACAACTCTGCACGGGCGCGGCGTTATGCTGTGTCCGACATTTCAAATGACTTGAGGAGAACCCGCGTATGAGCAACCCTCGCATCCTCGCTTTCGCCGGCAGCACCCGCAAGGAGTCCTTCAACCGAAAACTGCTCACGGTCGCCGTCGAGCTGGCCAGACAGGCCGACCTCGACGTCGAGCACATCGAACTTGCCGATTTCCCGCTGCCGTTCATGGACGAAGACCTCGAGGCCGAGCGCGGTCAGCCCGAGAATGCCACCGCCCTGCGCCGGCTGATGCTGGACGCCGACGCGTTCATGCTGGCCTGCCCCGAGTACAACAGCTCGATCACGCCGCTGATGAAGAACGTGATCGACTGGTGCTCGCGCAAGGAAAGCGGCGGTGGCGACCTGTCGCCCTACAGCGACAAGAATGCGCTTCTTCTGGGTGCCTCTCCGGGCAGAAGTGGCGGCAAGCGCTCGGTTGAAACGGTCAGGTCGATCCTGGGAAACATCGGCGTTGAAGTGTTCGACAAGGAATTCACCCTGCCCGGCGCCGGCGATGCGTTCGACGACCTGGGCCAGCTTCGCGACGTCGAAATGGTCGACGCGCTCAAGGCGATCGTGAAGGCGTTCTCCGACTCCATTCGCTGACAGTCGCAAGAAGATCCATCAAAAACCCTGCAAGGGCGCGACGAGCCTTTGCGCCCCGGTACGGTTGTCAAGGGGTTCGCGGGTCCCGGGAGCGACAGCTGTCTGGCTTTTGAAGGACGCTGCTCTTATACTCGCGGGGTTGGTGTCGGCGGTATACGTCAAATGAACGTTACGAGAATCCGGGCAAGTGCATGCCCGAATGATTTGTTGCCAACCCGATACCAAGGAGAGGGGAATGACCGGACTCAAACAGCTGTTGATCGACCTGGCCGAGAACGCCGACCTGCAGGACCAGTACGAAAGCGCGCCGGAGAAGACCATGCAGCGCTACGAGCTTTCCGACGAAGAAGTGAAGGCGATGCTTGCCAAGGACCTCGAAACGATAAAGCGTCTCAGCGGGCTCGAGGAACTGAAGTCGAATGGGCATATCCAGGCCCACGACTACAAATAGACAGGTCCTGAAATGATTCGGGGGGTCATTGCAATCCTCGGCGCCTGGCTGACCATCGGCCTGGCGCTTGCCCAGGATGAAAGCATCGACCCCGAGGCCTTTCAGGAACGGCTTGAACGCGCGATAGAACTCAATACCACCGCACCATGGCGCGAGTCGCAGCAGATACTCGACGAGCTGCGCCCCCACCTCGATATCGCAACCCCCGCACAGTACGCCGAGTACGGCTACCTGGAAGCACGTAACCTGACGCTTTCCGGTGACCTGGCCGGAGGCCTGGACAAGGTCGCCGCGCTTCTCGAACGAGAACTGACGGCGCAGCAGAAGGTGAGGATCTACCGACTCGGCGCCAACATCGCGATCATCGCCCGCCGGTTCGAAGAGGCGTTCAGCTACCTGCGCGATGGATTGCGGCTGCTGGACGACCCGCAGGCGGACCTCGACAATGCCGGGCTATACGGGCTGGCCTCGTACTCCTATGCACAGGTCGGCGAACTGGCCCGGGCCCGAGAGTTCGGCCACCTGGCGCTGGCCGAGGCGCGCAGGAGCGGCGATCCGCGCGAACTCTGTTATGCCGAGCAGCAGCTCGCATTCGTCGACAAGCTCGACGTGCGCATCGAGACCGGCCGCCACTTTTACCAGGCTGCAATCTCGCATTGCCTGGAGGCCGGAGACGAGTTGAGCGCCGGCATTTCGGAAAGCGGGTTGGGCGATCTGCTTCGCCTCGCAGGGGAATACGAGGTTGCCGCGCACTGGCTTGCGTCGGGCCTGGCACGATTGAAAAAGACCGAATTCGAAAGCGGCGTCTCCGAAACCAGCCTTTACTTCGCGCGCCTGGAAATGGCGCGGGGCCGGCCGGACAGGGTCATCGAGCTGCTCACGCCGGTGCTTGGCGAGCTTGCGCGTGGCCAGACCTGGGATTACCTGGCCGAGGCCCACAGGATGCTCGGCGAAATCGCCCGGACCCGGCAGCAGTATCCGCGCGCCATGGAACACTTCGAGGCGCGCATGGAAGCCCGCGAGAAACACCTGGACATGGAGCGCGCGCGCCGGATCGCCTACCTGGAAGTCGAGTTCGATCTCCAGCATACCCAGCAGCAGCTCGAGCTGTTCCGGGAACAGGCGCGAGTGCGCGAACTGGAAACGCAGAACGAGAGACAGCGAAAGCGCCTCAGGACGGCCGTTTATGTCCTGGCCGGCGTCCTGTTCGCGATCCTGCTTTTGTTGCTGGCGCATGCAACGCGCGAGCGCAGGAGATTCCAGAACCTGTCGCACCGCGACGGCCTGACCGCGCTCAGCAATCACACACGGTTTTTCGAACTGGCCGAACGCGCGTTCGAACTGACCCGCGAGAAGCAGGTCCCGTTCACGCTGGTCCTGGCCGACATCGACCACTTCAAGCAGGTCAACGACATACACGGCCACCTGACCGGAGACGAGGTCCTGCGCCGGGTCGGCGCGCGGCTGCGCGAGTGCTTCGGCAAGCAGGGCATCATCGGCCGGATCGGGGGCGAGGAATTCGGGATCGCGATTCCCGGCTATCGTCCAAGCCACATCCAGGACGACCTGGACGAGCTGCGCGAAGTGCTCAAGGAGGCCCGGTCAGGCGACGAGATCATTCCCGTCACGATGAGCTTCGGTGTTGCCGTGCGCCGCCGCCACGACAGCACCCTGACCCAGGTGCGCGAGCGCGCCGACGAGGCGCTTTACAAGGCGAAACACGCCGGCCGGAATCGGGTGGTACACGCGGATCGGGGCGAATAGCCACCGTGGCGAGTGACGCGCACGCGGGCCGCCTGATCGTCGTCGGATCCGGCCTTCAGCCGGCCAGGCACGCCGGTGCCCGGACGGTTTCGGAGATCGAGCGGGCCGACGTGGTGTTTTCGCTGGTCGACGGCCTCGCGCTGGCCTGGCTGCGCAGCCTGAACCCCGACTGTCGCGACCTGGGCGTGCTTTATGACGCCGATCGCGACCGGCGCGAAAGCTACGCCGAAATGCAGCACATGATCCTCGAACAGGTTCGCGCCGGTCGCGGCGTGTGCGCGGTGCTCTACGGCCATCCGGGGGTATTCGCACAGGTCGGCCGCAAGGCGATGACGCAGGCGCGCGCCGAGGGTTTCGAGACCCGGATGGAACCGGGCATTTCCGCCGAGGCCTGCCTGTACGCCGATCTGGACCTGGATCCCGGAGAGCGCGGCGTCCAGTCGTTCGAGGCAACCCAGTTCCTGGTCCAGCAGCGACAGATCGATCCGGCAAGCCTGCTGCTGCTCTGGCAGGTCTCCCAGGCCGGAAACGTCGGCTGCATCGGGTTCGAGCCGCGACCCGACCGCGTCCGGATCCTGGTCGACAAGCTGTTGCGCTGGTATCCCGAGACCACCGAGACGATCCTCTACGAAGCCGCCACGCTGCCCATCCAGGAATTCCGCGCCGAGCGTGTGACGCTGTCTTCCCTTCCCGATGCCGTACTGAACGCGGCGACCACGCTCGTGATCCCACCGGCAACGGTCGCCGAACCCGACCAGGCGACGCTGCGCCGCCTGGCCGAAGACGACTGAAGCCGGCGTTAGTCCGCCAGCCTGGCGTGCAGGTAAGCGAAGATCAGCGCGCTGAGGTAGGCCCGCTGCTTGAGGTTGGCCGCGCCGCCGTGGCCACCCTCGATGTTTTCGTAGTACAGCACGTCGTGGCCCTGGTCGAGCATCTTCGCGACCATCTTGCGCGCGTGTCCCGGATGCACCCGGTCGTCACGTGTCGAGGTGGTGAAGAACGCGCGCGGGTATTCGGCCTCGGCCGAGACGTTCTGGTAGGGCGAGTACTTGCCGATGTATTCCCACTGCGCCGGGTCGTCCGGGTCACCGTACTCGGCCATCCAGCTGGCCCCCGCCAGCAGCTTGTGGTAGCGCTTCATGTCAAGCAGCGGCACCTGGCAGACGACCGCGTCGAACAGCTCGGGGCGCTGCACCATCACCGCACCCACCAGCAGGCCGCCGTTGCTGCCGCCCTGGATGCCCAGGTGATCGGGTGAGGTGATGTTGCGCTCGATGAGATCCTCGGACACCGCGATCAGGTCATCGAACGCGCGCTGACGGTTTTCCTTAAGCGCGGCCTGGTGCCATTTCGGCCCGAACTCGCCGCCGCCGCGAATGTTGGCCAGCACGTAGACGCCGCCACGCGACAGCCACGCCGACCCGGTCACGCCGGAGTAGAACGGCGTGCGCGAGACCTCGAAGCCGCCGTAGGCGCCCAGCAGGGTCGGGTTCTGGCCGTCGGCCTCGAAACCCTTCGGCGTGACCACAAAGTAGGGAATCCGCTCGCCGTCGGCGGAGGTCGCCTCGTACTGGGCCACGTCCATGCCGTCGGCGTCGAACCAGGCCGGTTCGGACCGGACCTCCGCGTGGGTGTTGGTCATCGCGTCGGCCTCGAACAGCGTCGACGGGGTCAGGAAGCCGGTGTAGTCGTAGAAGAAGCGGTCGGACTTGTCGTCGGCCGTGATCACATCGATCGAGCCCAGGTCCGGCACGTCCAGCGGGGTCGACGTCCAGCCCTGCTCGCCGTGCGTGAAGCGCAGCAGGCGGCTGACGACGTTGTCGAGCACGTTGACCACGACCGTGTTTTCGGTGGTCGTCACGCCCGAGATCGACGATCGCGCGTCGGGCTGGAAGACCACGCTGAGATCGGGCTGGCCAGCCTCGAACGAGGCCATCGGGCCGGCCACCAGCGCGCCCTGGGCGTAAGTCGTCCCGTCCACCGTCCAGTCCGATTTCAGCTCGACCAGCAGCTGGCCGTCAAGCATGCCGGCCAGTTCGGCGTCCTCGGGCACCTCGATGCGGCGGACTTCACCGTCGACGTAGCGAAAATAGTGACGTGAGAAAAAGTCCGGCACGCGAATGATCAGGTCGTAGTAATCGTCACCGTCCCAGAAACGCACACCGGTGGACGCCACGTCGGTCTTCTCGCCTTCAAAGATCAGCTCCGCGTCTTCGCGCGCCTGGCCGCGACGCCACAGGCGCACGGTCCGCGGGTAGCCGGAGTCTGTCATGTCAGCCTCTTCGAACGCCGGGCCGTAGAACACGCTGTCGCGATCACGCCAGCCGATGCTGCTCTTGGATTCGGGCACGAAGAAACCGTCTTCGACGAACTCGCGCGTTTCCAGGTCGAACTCGCGCCGAACTGCCGCGTCGGCGCCGCCGATGGACAGACCGACCAGGCAACGGTCGTAGTCCGGGTAGCGGCAGTTCGAGCCGGCCCAGACCCAGTTTTCGTCCTCGACCTCGGCCAGCGCATCGATGTCGAGGATCACGTCCCATTCGCGATCGTTGTCACCATCGTCGGATCGATAGTTCGCCAGCGAGGACTTCCGCCAGATGCCGCGGACGTGCTCTGCGTCGCGCCAGAAGTTGTAGACTTCGCCGCCCATCAGCGACGGGTAGGCGATGCGGTCGTCCGAGGTGTAGATTTCAAGCGCACGCTCGTGGATGAGCTCGAACAGCGGATGCGACTCGAGCTCCGAAATAGAGACTTCGTTCTGCCCGCGCGCCCATGCCAGCGCATTCGGGCCTTCGACGTCTTCCAGCCAGAGATAGGGATCGTTCTGTGCCATAACGTTTCCAGTTGCGGCCATTGTGATGACGCTTGTCGTAACAATCGTCGTAACAATCGTCGCGGTGAGTGCGAATATTCGGAATTTCATTTCGTTCTCTACCCGTCAAGAAAATTTTCAGTAGCGTATTCTGCCCTGCCCCGGTAGTCGCTGTGTCGCCGACAATCGGTGTCGAACCGTAACACCGCAATGCGCCGACTTCGAATGACATAGACTGCCGCGATGCTCGCCGACGGACCTACAAGCGGACCCTACGACGTGGTCGTCATCGGCGCGGGCGCGGCCGGGCTGATGTGCGCAATTGCGGCCGGGCGGCGGGGGCGCAAGGTGCTGGTGACCGATCACGCCAACAAGGTCGGGAAGAAGATCCTGATGTCGGGCGGCGGGCGCTGCAACTTCACCAACATGTTTTCGGCCCCGGAGAATTTCCTCTCCAACAATCCGCACTTCGCCAAGTCTGCGCTCAGCCGCTACACGCCCTGGGACTTCATTGCGCTGGTCGAAACGCACGGGATCGAGTATTACGAGAAAAAACTCGGTCAGCTGTTCTGCGTCAAGTCGTCGAAGCAGATCGTCTCGCTGCTGCTGGCCGAGTGCGAGGCCACCGGCGTCGAGGTGCGAACGCACTGCCCCGTGACCATCGATCAGACCGGGCCGCCGCACTGCCTGAAGTCCGAAACGGGCGAGATCCGGTGCGAATCACTGGTCATCGCCACCGGCGGCTATTCGATCCCGAAGATGGGCGCGACCGGCTTCGGCATCGATTTCGCGCGCTCACTCGGCCTGCCCATTCAGCCGACCTTCGCGGCGCTGGTGCCGGTGACGCTGCCGGAACGCAAGCTCGCCCAGCTCGCCGACCTGGCCGGCGCGTCGGTCGATACCGTCACGTCAGCCGGCGAGGGAAGCTTTCGCGAGAACATCCTGTTCACCCACCGCGGCCTCAGCGGTCCCGCGGTACTCCAGGCATCCAGCTACTGGCGGCCGGGCGAGCCGCTGCTCATCGACCTGTTCCCGGACCTGGACCTGGGCGCGCACCTTCGGGAGCAGCGCACGCGGCGACCGCGAGCGGCGTTGCACACGGTCCTGGCCGAGACGCTGACCCGCCGCATCGCCCAGCGCTGGTGCGAACTCTGGCTGCCCGACAAGCCGCTGGCCGAACTCGGCGACCGCGAGATCGACCGGGTCGAGGCGCGCTGCAAGCGCTGGACGGTCTGGCCCGACGGCACCGAGGGCTACCGCACCGCGGAGGTCACCATGGGCGGCGTCGACACCGATGCGCTGTCGTCGAAGACCATGGAATGCCGCGACCACCGTGGAATTTACTTCATCGGCGAAGTCGTCGACGTCACCGGCCACCTCGGCGGACACAACTTTCAGTGGGCCTGGGCCTCAGGCCACGCCGCGGGCCAAGTGGCCTGAGCCCGCCTGTCATGAAAAGCCAAAAAGGAGAACGCCCAAAAAATTGCGTCAGAGTATTGGCTGGGCTATGGTTTCCAATCTCCCGGGAATTTTCAAAAGGAGTTGGCAGTGGAAAACTGGATAATCGGAGCGGTATTTTTCTTCATGGGCTGGGCCGTACTCAGTATCCTGGATGACATTCGTGGCGAGCTCCGAAAACTTCGCAGCAGGCTCGAAGAGCTAGACAACAATCAGAGCACGGAAAGCCGGAACCACTCGAGCTGAGCGCGGTTATGTAGCCCGGGTAAGCGAAGCGCACCCGGGGTTTGTGCCCGATTCGGCCTTCGGCCCCGGATGCGCGCTGCGCGCTTATCCGGGCTACAAAACCGTTCACCGCTCGCCTTTCACCGGTTCATTTTGAGTCGCCGAATCGGGCCAGGCCGCGGCGTCTATGGTTTCGACGTAGCCGTGCCAGGTCGCGTAGCCGAGCAGCGGAATCACCACGATCAGGCCCAGGCCGGCGGTGGCGAAACCCAGTCCGGTCAGCGCCACGATCAGTTATGTAGTCAGTTATAAGAAGGCAAAAAAGAAGGGGACCCTCAAACTTCGGCACAGTAGTGATTCCACATCAACCGAAGGCGTAGGAGGTGTCCCCTCATGAATCAGTATATCTATCGAGCGATTCCAGTGCAAAAGCTGGATTGGAGCCGGGTGCGCACGCAGGTCGGCCAGGGCCGTCTGGTTGCGGCGATCGACGTGGCCAAGGACTTACAGTTCATGGCGCTGATGCGCGAGGATCGCAGCGTGATCCACACGGTGAAGTGGTCTCATCCGGACCATACCCGGCACCTGACGGAATGCCTGGGCGAGCTGGGCGCAGAGCGGATCGAGGCGGTGATGGAACCGAGCGGTACCTACGGTGATGCGCTGCGGGGCTGTCTGCGGGCCGCCGGCATCGGCGTGTATCGGGTCAGTCCGAAGAAAGTGCACGATGCCGCCGAGGTCTACGACGGGGTACCGAGCATGCACGACGCCAAGGCGGCCTATGTGATCGGGCGGCTGCACCTGGAGGGGGTGACACGGCTGTGGGTCGAGCCGGATGATCAGCGCCGACGGCTGCAGGTGCAGTTGAACCGGCTGGCGGATGCCCGGGACCGCGCGCAGCGCTTGTCGAGTCGGCTGGAAGCCCTTCTGGCACGACACTGGCCGGAGGGTCCGCGGCTGATGGACTCGCAATCGGTCAGCTGGCTGCAGCTTCTGGCCGGATACGGCGACCCGGCGGCCGTTGCTGCAGATCGGGATGAAGCCGCGGCGTTGCTGCGCCGGGTGGGCGGGCAGCGGCTGAAGGCGGCAAAGATCGAGGCGCTGCTGGCCAGTGCAACGAACACCGTGGGGATGCGCTGCATGGAGATCGAAGCCGAGCGGCTGCGAGAGCTGGCGGCCGAGCAGATCGATCTGCGGCGGCGCTGTCGGTCGCTGGAGCGCGCGCTCGCGCGCGAGGTGCCCCATGACGGCGGGCTCGAGGCCCAGTCACGGGCCGTGGGGACCGTGACGGCGGTCGTGCTGCGCTGTGCGCTGGGTGGTGTCGACGCTTATCCGAATGCCGCCAGCTATGCCAAGGCGGCGGGACTCAACCTCAAGGAACGTTCCAGCGGCAAGCATCGGGGTCAGTTGAAGCTGACCAAGCGAGGCCCTGGGGTGGTGCGGTTCTACGTGTACTTCGCGGTGTTGCGGCTGGTCGCTCATGACGGACCGGCGCAGGCCTGGTATCGAGCCAAGGTGACCCGTGACGGCGGCCTCACGGGGCCTGCGATCGGGGCGCTGATGCGCAAGCTGATCCGGGCACTGTGGCATGTGGGTCACGGCGAGGCGTTCGACGAAACGAAGTTGTTCGGGGTCGTTCGACAGGAGCGTGCGGCGTGAGCGAAACGAACGAATGGCGGGAGGTCAATGCGATGTCGTAGTCCGATAGCGGTCACCGAGACCGCGAACGAGTGTTGTTCCGTGGGCTGACCTTCAACCCGGGCTATGATCCTGAAATCTCAGAGATCCCGACGTAGTCCCAAGGCAGCCCCCGGGATGGCCCATGGATGCGATGCCCGATGAGACTGATTAGATGCCGCGTTGCGGACATCCCATGTGAGAGCTTCGGCCGACGCCATGGATGGCCATCCGGGACAACCAGTGTTCGCGTTCAACCAGCGCACACGAAACGTCTGTTGAGAACCCGATATCTGCAGGCAGAGGACTTCGTGTGCCCCGGGACCTGAGAATCCGTATTTATCGAAAGGTTGACAAAGGCTATGAGAGCCCGGGTAAGCGAAGCGCACCCGGGGCTTTTCCGGTGCACCAATCCCCGGGTGCGCGCCATGCGCTTACCCGGGCTACCAATTCTAATTTGCCCCGCCCCGCCAACACGCCGATTCCCGCCACCCAACCCCGCACGCCGCCTGCCGGCGCATTACAATCGGACGGAACAATCCAACCCAACCTCACTTCGGGAGAGAGGAATGCCGATCAAAGTCGCCATCAATGGCTATGGCCGCATTGGCCGCAACGTGCTGCGCGCCCTGTATGAATACAACCGCGTCGGCGATATCCAGATCGTCGCCATCAACGACCTGGGCGATCCGGAAACGAATGCCCACCTGACCAAGTACGACACCGCCCACGGCCCGTTCGACGCCGAGGTCAAGGTCGAAGGCGACACCATGCTGGTCAACGGCGGCCCGATCAAGGTGCTGGCCGAGCGCGACCCGAGCAAGCTCCCCTGGGGCGACATGGGCATCGACGTGGTGATGGAATGCACCGGCTTCTTTGCCAGCAAGGAAAAGGCCTCGGCGCACCTCAAGGCCGGCGCGCGCAAGGTGCTGATCTCGGCCCCGGCCGGCAAGGACCTGCCCACTATCGTCTACGGCGTCAACCACGGCATCCTCAAGGCCGGCGACGACGTGGTGTCGAACGCCAGCTGCACGACCAACTGCCTGGCCCCGCTGGTCAAGCCGATCCACGACAGGATCGGCCTGGAAACGGGATTGATGACGACCATCCACGCCTACACCAACGACCAGGTGCTCACCGACGTCTTCCACAAGGATCTCCGCCGCGCCCGCTCGGCGACCATGAGCCAGATCCCGACCAAGACCGGCGCCGCCGCCGCGGTCGGCCTGGTGCTGCCTGAGCTCGACGGCAAGCTGGACGGCTTCGCGATGCGCGTGCCTACCATCAACGTCTCGGTCGTGGATCTCAGCTTCATTGCCAGCCGCGACACCAGCGTCGAGGAAGTCAACAAGGTGGTCAAGGACGCCAGCGAAGGCGAGCTGAAAGGCATCCTCGGCTACAACGAAGCGCCGCTGGTCTCCATCGACTTCAACCACGACCCGCGGTCCTCGACCCTGGACGCCAGCCTCACCAAGGTCAACGGCGGCCGGCTGGTCAAGGTGCTGAGCTGGTACGACAACGAATGGGGTTTTTCGAACCGGATGCTCGATACGGCGCTGGCGCTCAGCAAGGTCGGCTGAGGCCCGCCGCAGAACTACTGCGCGGGCGCCTGACGGCGTCCGGCGGTGCTCGGAATCCTCATGTACAAACTCGTACACTGCGGTTCCTGCGCGCCGGCGGCCACCGTCAGACACCCGCTCGCTACGTTCTGCAGCGGCCCTCCGGCCCAAGTATTTTCGTGGCCCGGGCGGCCCCCCCACCGTGAGCTGCCTCGAACCTTTCCCTCCCCTGCTTGCGGGGGAGGGCCAGGGTGGGGGAAACTGAAGAAGCGAAAGCCCGACAGACCCGAATGTTACTGCAGGCGCTTTTCCGGAAACCCGAAACCTGAAACCCGAAACCGGATTCTGTAAATGAAAACCCTCGACCAGGTAGACATCAAGAACAAGCGCGTCCTCATCCGCGCCGATCTCAACGTCCCCATCCGCGACGGCAAGGTCACCTCCGACGCCCGCATCAAGGCCTCGGTGCCGACCATCCGCCATGCGCTGGATTCGGGCGCGGCGGTGATGGTGATGTCGCACCTGGGCCGCCCGGAAGAGGGCGAGTTCGATTCGCAGTACTCGCTGGCCCCGGTGGCCGAAAAGCTCGGCGAACTGCTCGGCGAGCCGTGCGAACTGGTTTCCGACTGGATCGACGGCGTCGACGTCCAGCCCGGCAAGGTCGTGCTGCTGGAAAACGTCCGGTTCCTGAAGGGCGAAAAGGACAACGACGACGACCTGGCGAAGAAGATGGCCGCGCTGTGCGACGTGTTCGTGATGGACGCCTTCGCCACCGCCCACCGCGCCCAGGCCTCCACCGAGGGCGTCATCCGGCACTCGAAGACCGCCGTGGCCGGCCCGCTGCTGGCACGCGAAGTCGCCGCGCTCGACAAGGCCCTGGCCAACCCGGCCCGGCCGCTGGTCGCCATTGTCGGCGGCTCGAAAGTTTCCGGCAAGCTCCAGGTACTCGAGGCGCTGATCGAAAAGGCCGACCAGATCATCGTAGGCGGTGGTATCGCCAACACCTTCCTGGCAGCGGCCACGCACCGCATCGGCAAGTCTCTGTACGAGGTGGAACTGGTCGACAACGCCAAGGCGCTGATGATCCAGGCCGAAAAGAAGGGCGCCGAGATCCCGCTGCCCACCGACGTGCTCACCGCCGAGCGCTTCCACCAGGACGCCCACGCCACGCTCCGCGACGTCAAGCGCATTCATCCCGAGGAAATGATCCTCGACATCGGCCCCGAAACCGCCGGCCGCCTGGCCGAGATCATCCGCAACGCCGGCACCGTCATCTGGAATGGGCCGGTCGGGGTGTTCGAGTTCGAGAGCTTCCACTCGGGCACCCAGGCGATCGCGCACGCCGTGGCGGGGTGCAAGGGGTTTACGCTGGCCGGGGGCGGGGATACGATCGCGGCGATCGAGAAGTATCACGTGGCGGACAGGATTGACTATATTTCGACGGCGGGTGGGGCGTTTCTGGAGTATGTTGAGGGGAAGGAGTTGCCGGCACTCGCAGCGCTGAAAAACGCCTGACGAACTACTGCGCGTGCGCCTGACGGCGTCCGGCGGTGCTCGGAATCCTCATGTACCTGAACGTACACTCCGGTTCCTGCGCGCCGGCGGCCACCGACAGCCACCCGCTCGCTACGTTCCTCAGGCGTTTCCAGGTCCCAAACGCCGTCCTCTTGCGACGGGGTCATTGTTCTCGTAGGAGCCAGCCCTGCTGGCGATCCGGATCTCGAAACACGAGCAGGGCCCCGATCAGCTCTCTCCGCTGCCCATTCATGAGCCGCGCCGAAAACGTTCCTTCGCTCGCTCGGCCTCGACGAGCAGAGTCTCCCAGTCATCCGGCGGGTTACCGCTATCGAGCATTCGACGGAAAACCCTGTAGGCATCGCTCTTGCTCTCGTAGGCCCGCAACGTGCTCGCGTCGTTAACCCAGGCGTAAACAATGATTTTGCTCGACGCGTGGTACCGGAAAAACAACCGGTATTGCTGAAAGAACTTTGCCCGGAACCAGTGCGTGTGTTGTTCGCCCAGCGCTTTTCCCTGTCGGAATTCAGCTCGCCCCGGGTCTTGCGGAATGACTTCGAAGATCAGTTTCCGGATCGCCGCCAGGCGTTTGGTCGCATTCTTCTGCCTGTACGTGGCCGGATCCTTGCGGCGTAGTGATTCGACCTTGCGAATCAGCACATCGAGCTGGTCGAGGAAGAGCGGGTGCGCGAACAGCGTCCAGCTGTTGACGACCAGCGGCGCCGAACCGCTCGGGCTCACTCGTCCGCCAGCGGGGCATCCAGGTCGACGTCGATATCGCCCACCAGTTCATCCATGCGCTCCGCGAGACCGGCGTCCAGGGCTTGCAGCCGCTCCGGATGCTTCGCCAGGTCGGCGGCCAGAAAGTCAAGAAATCGGCCGAGCACGGGATCGTCCGACTCGCCCTCGACCACGCGCGTCAGCACGACTTGTCCATCCGGCTGCACGACAAAACGCAGCTTGTCGCGCTTTTTCAGCGAAAGCGCCTTGCGCACCGATGCGGGCACGGTGGTCTGGTAGCGGTCGGTCAGGCGGGATTCGGCTTCGAGTACGGATGTCATGGTTGTCTCGGGAATTGCTCAGATTTAACCACTATGGTAATGCAAGTGCATTGTCTATTCAAGTACAGCATGTCGCTCGATCCCGCCGCCCGGACGGCTGCAGCCCGGTCCGGGACCTCGAGACGCTGCCCCTGGGCCGGAGCTGCCACCAAACCAGTTGACCCGGGGTGTTGGTTGGACTACGGTGCGAAGGGTGAAGTTAGGGAAGTGTGCTGCGGTTTGGCAAATCGTGAGCGTATGGATCAAATTGGGGGGCGAAGATGAAACGAAAGTACGAATTCACCCTCAAGATTGCCGTGCCGGTCCGTAGCGCCGAACTGGAGGGCTGGATGGGCCGCCTTGCCGAAATCATCCGCAACGCCGGCACAGTCATCTGGAACGGGCCGGTGGGGGTTTTTGAATTCGAATCGTTCCACGCCGGTACGCAGGCGATCGCGCATGCCGTGGCGGGGTGCAAGGGGTTTACGCTGGCCGGGGGCGGGGACACGATCGCGGCGATCGAAAAGTATCACGTGGCGGACAGGATTGACTATATTTCGACGGCGGGAGGGGCGTTTCTGGAGTATGTGGAGGGGAAGGAGTTGCCGGCGTTGGCGGCGCTGGAAAATTAGCAAGGGTATAAAGACGTGAGTCGATCCAATTCTCATAAAAAAAACGAAATGCAACGGTCGCAAATTCCAGGTTCAGTAATGCCGACTTTTGCAAATTCAAATTACCTATGCGTGATAATTGAGGTCGCAACAGTGGCCAGAATCGAATTTCCATGACTCAATGAACCTGCAGAGAATCTAATGCATTGCAAGCATAAGAATTAACTTGGTGGAGTCTGTCTAAATTTTTTAGATGCTAAAGCGAATAATAGAAGCGAGTCGATTCTCTGCTTGTCGAGCGTTATAGGCTTAAGCTAAATAAAATACGTTTAGGCCTGCAAAAAGCACATTAGGAAAATCCGAGAGGAAGCTTAATAAATTAGGACGCCAGTATGAAGATTGTATCAATCCAAATAAAGAATCTTTATGGTTATCTCAATAAGAAGGTAACTTTAAACAAAGATATAAATCTCATCACTGGGATTAACGGATCGGGTAAAACGAGTGTATTAAACTGTATAAACTGGCTATTATCGCCTTCTATCGAAAATCTCGTTGTGACGGAACACGAAACAATCTCAATAATAGTTAAGGCTGATGATACTGTATACGAAGTTCGCAGTAAGCAGGGTGACGAGCATCACACGCTTGAGGTAATTGCTGACGGAAGCGTAAATCTTTTCCCCCCAATATCAACAAGGTTAGAACAATCCCCGAAAGCCTTCACAAAGGATTTGGCGAAGAAAAACGAGTATTTGAGCTCACTTGATCTACACGTAACCCCTGACGAAGAAGAGGCATTCAATTTCATAAAGGATAGGCTCCCCTCGCCAATTGTGATCGGCCTTGATCGCGATATGTATGCGCAGTATGGTGAGGAAATAACCTACTTATTAAGATCTGAGTCCGGTTTGAGGCCGGTAAGGCGTAAGCGGCAAACTACCTCACCAGTAGAAAGAATTGTTGAGTTAGCGTCAAGGCAGTACCTTGAATATAAAGATGAACGTACAGCATTAGCAAAGCAGCTATCAGAACAGTTGTTGCTGTCCTCCTTCGAAGAATTTGTCTCTGAGTCTGACATTCGGAAAATTGAAAGTCAGCCTCGAATAAACGTTAAGGAGGTTGAGGCACTCGAAGATAAGGTGTCAAGCTATTTCCGTGAAGTTTTCGGGCAAAAGAGTCAGGCACGTGACAAACGAACAGAGAGTCAATTAAAGCGCGTGCGCAGCTATTTCCGACAGATAAAACGAGTTATCGGCGAAAGTGAGAACAGGGATAGGGCATTCAGCTTATATGTCCTTAACATCGCTCAATTCAAGAAGCTCGAAATTCTCATCCAGAAATTTGAGGACCATGAGGCCCAGGTTGCGAGATTGTTTGAGCCATTTAGGGCGTTCTTGGCGGCTGTGAATGATTTCTTGTCAGATTCTGGAAAAAAGGTTCAGTTTGATAATGTATCAGGAGTTTTGAAGTTTTCGCTTGTGAAAGACGAACTAAATCAAGAGTTGCGTGATGTTGCATCTCTCTCGTCGGGCGAAAAGCAAATATTGATTTTGTTGACGTTTATTAGATTTGTCGAAAAAAGTGGGGGAGTGTTTATTATTGACGAGCCGGAACTATCCTTACACCCATGGTGGCAGGAGAGGTTTCTTGAGCGTGTTAAGTCAATAATGCCGATCGGTCGCCAGCTGCTGTTTGCCACCCATTCTCCTGCGCTTGTTGGGAATAATCGAAACTACTGTATTCCGCTTCGGCCGTAGAGAAACCTTATGGGATGTGATGCATCTAGTGGTGTGCCAGTAAAGTCGGACGCCTACCGCGCAGCAGAGGATATCTTTTACGTTGGAATCAATGATGTTTCATTTTTTGTTGAGGACGATGAGAAAGAAAATTTCTATTTGGTCATTCTAAGAAAGTTGTTCCCTGAAATATCAATTAAAAAGATCTTCCCTCAAGGCGGAAAGGCAAACGTAATTAATAAAGCAAGACGCCATTCGGGTGACGTTAATTTTGTTTTCATCGTAGATGCTGACTTTGATCTCTTGTTCGAAGAGAAAGTTGAAATAGAAAATCTTTTTTACCTAGATAGATATTCAATAGAGAACTATTTACTAGAGGATGTTGCGGTTAAAAAACTAATTTTATCCGAACGGCCCGCCCTTAATGCTGAACATATCGAACGCGATTTTTCTATTGATGACGTGATTAGCAAACAGAGAGAAAGTTTGAATAAGTTATTAAACCTTTTTCTTGTTTGCAAAAAGAATAAGCTCGCGGTTAAGACTTGTGGCCGGAATCCGGGCGCTTTTTTTTACGTAGATGAACGCACGGTGCGGTTTAACGAGGAGCGGTTTTCTGCATTTCAATCGGAAGTGGTTCAAGCGTTAGGAGACGTTGACGCAAGGATGACTCTTGATGCCCAAATTCGGAGGGTGCGGGGAATGCTAGACGGTGAAGAATATGCGAGTTTAGTTTCAATTTTCCCCGGAAAATATTTATTGCATGTGGTCCATCTCAATTGCCGTAGCGCCTTTAGCTGTAGGGCGATTAATAAGAATTCGCTCTGCTATAGGCTTGCTGAATATTGCAGGCTTTATTCGCTCAATGAATTGAAAATGAAAATTCAGGCCCATTTGCAGGTGTAAAGAAATAACGGGGGCGCGGCCATTTAATGAGATAGAGAATGGTTTGGACAGGCACTTCTTGAGACGGTCCTTGGTTTCCAATACCTAGCATTATGCAAATTGTTATTTTTTGAAAGTGAGTTCCTTAAATGATTTCCTATGCTAAGCGAATTGACGAAATAGTAGAGATTCAACGTCAACGATCTGAAATATCAGTCGATAGCAGCGCCTTTACCGATGAACTACGCGACCTATTATCGATACATCAGGCTCAAAAATACGCTCTTCGCTTTATCTTAGCGGGTTTTATTCTTTTATCATACATTGTTTTGGCTGTTATATATGCGGATTCCTTAAAAGTTGACGGGCATGAGGAATGGTCGGTTTTAATTGGTGCGGCAATTCTTAGTTTGCTTGCGGCGTGGCTTGCAGGAGAATGGCGTGCCATAAAAGGACAGGAGGAATATAAATCTATGTTGATTAGAAATGAGATTCTTTGGCTCCTACAGAAGCGAATAACGGGAAATAAGGAGGAATAATAATGAATCAGACAGGCACGTCTTGAAGAGGAATAACGTGGACACCCAACTTCCAGAGCTTGGTTCTGTAATAACGTGGACATATATGGACGCCTCCCCCTGGTCAAGCCGGTTTTTGCGCTTTTCCGCCTGATCCGGGCCGAGCGCGTCTGACTCCCGATTTCCGGGAGGTCGCTTTTCCGGATTGTCGCGATGAGAGAAGAGGGTCTGCTGACATATATCCGGGCTCTTGATGGAGCGCTTTTATTGGCTCCGGCCCAACATGAGTTTCGAGATGACCCCGGGGCCTATACACCCAATCGGCTTTTCACCTTTGTCCACGTTCAGGCTCTCCCGGGGTCGTGGACCTTTGTCTCATCGGCTTTGCAGACTCCGTGGCGGGCGGCTTAGGCCGAACCGAATGCCTTTCCGGGGTCGTAGTGCGCACCGTTGGCAACGATGTTCCAGGCGATGCGCGCATTCTTGTTGGCCAGGGCGACGACGGCCTTGTTGAAGCCGCGACGCTCGACGATTGGATTGATCCACCGCGCGAGTGGCGTATCCCGGTCGCGGCTCCAGCAGATCGCGGCGCGGGCGCCGTGCAGCATCATCGTTCGCAGGTAGCGATCGCCGCTCTTGGTCATGCCATGCAGACGCATCTTCCCGCCGCTGCCGTGTTGTCGGGGCACCAGTCCCAGCCAGGCTGCGACCTGGCGACCGCGCTTGAACTGTCGGCCGTCGCCGATCGAAGCCAGATAAGACGACGTGACCATGACGCCGAAGCCGTGCAGTTTCATGAGCCTCGGCCAAGGCGGCAGGCCTTCGGCCAATGCCACAATCCGTTGGCTAGTGCGCTCGATCTCTTCGCGAATCGCGAGCAGATCGATGAACCGCCGCGCAAGCAGCTCGCGAGCCGCACCCGTTAGTCCGTTGTCGGCGTCCTCGAGCGCATAAGGGACTTCGCGGCACAACCGCTTCAGGCCGACCGGAAAGCACACGCCGTACTCGTGCGCGATCCCTCGGATCTGGTTGGCGATGCCGGTCGAGTGCTGGACTTGCTGCTGCCGGACGCGGTGGAGCGATTGCAGATCCTGCTGAGCTAACGGTTTGATCGGTACCGGATGCAGGCCCGGTCGTCGCGCCGCCTCGCAGATGGCCAGCGCATCGCGCGGGTCGCTCTTGCCACCACGCACGAATGGCTTGACGTGTTGCGGTGGGACCAGGATTACTTTGTGCCCGAGCATTTGAAACGTCCGGCCCCAGTGGTGCGCACCGGCGCAGGATTCCATTGCGATCAGGCTGGGTTGAAGCTGGGCGACGGTCTCGGTCAACGCCGCGCGCTTCACGGCTTGATTGGAAACCACCTTGCCGGCTCGATTGAGCGCGCAGACCTGGAACACGTTTTTTGCAAGGTCGATACCGACTGTTGTAGTCTTCATGAGTGGACGCCTCCTACGCGAATGACTGAGTCGAGATACCAGTGTGGCGCATTACGACGCCGGCGCGAATGATGGAGGCGTCCATCTCATCACCCAACTTCCAGAGCTTGGTTCGAAGGTAGAGTGCGACCGCTAGGGGTTTGGGCAGAAATCAGGCGCCGAACAGGCGATTGGGGTATTAAGTGATCAATTTCTGGCCATCGTGGCGAATTTCGGACACGCCAAGTCTGGCCGGGAGGCCATAGGCGTCGCTTTGGGCTGGGGATGGCGTCCTACCCGGGATTGAACAGCGCCGCCGCGGCGGTTTGGCCTTTCAGGAAGGTGCGTCCGAATTCGCCTGCCAGGTCTCGCATCGTTTCGACGGCACCGATGACGCTGTGGAAACGGTGCTTCTGGGTTCGGTTGACGGAGGAACAACGTGGACATATATGGACGCCTCCCCCTGGTCAAGCCGGTTTTTGCGCTTTTCCGCCTGATCCGGGCCGAGCGCGTCTGACTCCCGATTTCCGGGA
>PBLG01000001.1 GCA_002722315.1 Lysobacterales bacterium
CGGGAGTCAGACGCGCTCGGCCCGGATCAGGCGGAAAAGCGCAAAAACCGGCTTGACCAGGGGGAGGCGTCCATATATGTCCACGTTGTTCCTCCGTCAACCGAACCCAGAAGCACCGTTTCCACAGCGTCATCGGTGCCGTCGAAACGATGCGAGACCTGGCAGGCGAATTCGGACGCACCTTCCTGAAAGGCCAAACCGCCGCGGCGGCGCTGTTCAATCCCGGGTAGGACGCCATCCCCAGCCCAAAGCGACGCCTATGGCCTCCCGGCCAGACTTGGCGTGTCCGAAATTCGCCACGATGGCCAGAAATTGATCACTTAATACCCCAATCGCCTGTTCGGCGCCTGATTTCTGCCCAAACCCCTAGCGGTCGCACTCTACCTTCGAACCGAGCTCTGGAAGTTGGGTGATGAGATGGACGCCTCCATCATTCGCGCCGGCGTCGTAATGCGCCACACTGGTATCTCGACTCAGTCATTCGCGTAGGAGGCGTCCACTCATGAAGACTACAACAGTCGGTATCGACCTTGCAAAAAACGTGTTCCAGGTCTGCGCGCTCAATCGAGCCGGCAAGGTGGTTTCCAATCAAGCCGTGAAGCGCGCGGCGTTGACCGAGACCGTCGCCCAGCTTCAACCCAGCCTGATCGCAATGGAATCCTGCGCCGGTGCGCACCACTGGGGCCGGACGTTTCAAATGCTCGGGCACAAAGTAATCCTGGTCCCACCGCAACACGTCAAGCCATTCGTGCGTGGTGGCAAGAGCGACCCGCGCGATGCGCTGGCCATCTGCGAGGCGGCGCGACGACCGGGCCTGCATCCGGTACCGATCAAACCGTTAGCTCAGCAGGATCTGCAATCGCTCCACCGCGTCCGGCAGCAGCAAGTCCAGCACTCGACCGGCATCGCCAACCAGATCCGAGGGATCGCGCACGAGTACGGCGTGTGCTTTCCGGTCGGCCTGAAGCGGTTGTGCCGCGAAGTCCCTTATGCGCTCGAGGACGCCGACAACGGACTAACGGGTGCGGCTCGCGAGCTGCTTGCGCGGCGGTTCATCGATCTGCTCGCGATTCGCGAAGAGATCGAGCGCACTAGCCAACGGATTGTGGCATTGGCCGAAGGCCTGCCGCCTTGGCCGAGGCTCATGAAACTGCACGGCTTCGGCGTCATGGTCACGTCGTCTTATCTGGCTTCGATCGGCGACGGCCGACAGTTCAAGCGCGGTCGCCAGGTCGCAGCCTGGCTGGGACTGGTGCCCCGACAACACGGCAGCGGCGGGAAGATGCGTCTGCATGGCATGACCAAGAGCGGCGATCGCTACCTGCGAACGATGATGCTGCACGGCGCCCGCGCCGCGATCTGCTGGAGCCGCGACCGGGATACGCCACTCGCGCGGTGGATCAATCCAATCGTCGAGCGTCGCGGCTTCAACAAGGCCGTCGTCGCCCTGGCCAACAAGAATGCGCGCATCGCCTGGAACATCGTTGCCAACGGTGCGCACTACGACCCCGGAAAGGCATTCGGTTCGGCCTAAGCCGCCCGCCACGGAGTCTGCAAAGCCGATGAGACAAAGGTCCACGACCCCGGGAGAGCCTGAACGTGGACAAAGGTGAAAAGCCGATTGGGTGTATAGGCCCCGGGGTCATCTCGAAACTCATGTTGGGCCGGAGCCAATAAAAGCGCTCCATCAAGAGCCCGGATATATGTCAGCAGACCCTCTTCTCTCATCGCGACAATCCGGAAAAGCGACCTCCCGGAAATCGGGAGTCAGACGCGCTCGGCCCGGATCAGGCGGAAAAGCGCAAAAACCGGCTTGACCAGGGGGAGGCGTCCATATATGTGCACGTGCTGAAGCATTTCGTGCTGACATTCGACCAGGCAAACGAACGCGTGCGTTTCGAGCCGCAGGTCGAAGGCCCGGTGCGCATGCAGCCCAGGCGCAGTACCGGTGCCCTGCTGCGCGCCGATCCGGGCGGCTGGTTCGAGGTCGCGCGGGTGCTGCCGGATACCCCTGCGGCCGCCACGTCGCTGCGGGCGGGCGATCGCGTCCTGGAGCTCGACGGAACGCCGGTCGCCGAACGCGGCTGCAAGCGCCTGGACGAGCCGGAAAAGCTGCGCCAGCGCCTGGGAATTCAGCGCGGCGACTCGATCGAGCAGGTGGATATCGATCTCATCGACCTGATCGAATAGCCCGACGTGGAGCGACGCGAATCGTAGTGTGGGCCTGTCGAATCCTCAGCCGCTTGCGGCCTGCGCGGTAGGAGCGACTGCCGGCGGCGGATAGGGTTGGTTGCACGCGGCAGGCGCCGTCGTCGTTTCGAGTTTTCCCGGCACCGATACGGCTGCGCTCGCGACCTTGAACTTCCAGCCCTCGAGCGGCGAGTCTTCGAGATTCAGCGTGCTTGCCAGGTAGTAAAGCCGATCGGTCGCCGGGGTGTCGTAGCCGGCTTCCTTCGCCTCATTGGCCATGGAGAAGCGATCCCACAACCAGGCCGGTGTCACGGCTTGCGAATACAGCGTCGCCTCGACGGTCGCCGCGCCTTCGATTACGCCAAGCGGTATGCGGTACCTGAGCGAGTCGCCCCCGGGATTCTGGTTGAAATCCGGGTCATTGCCGACGCCGTCGGGATCGGTGGCGCGCATGATTTCACGCAGAAGCTCGCCCTGGTCCGCGAGCCCGCCGCTGCCCGGCACGCCGCCGGCGAACACGTCGCCGGGCACCCACCCGCGAGGCATCAAGCGGTTGTCCTTGACGTGGTCCACGCGGTGGACGAAGCTGGTGGTGAATTCGCCCTGGGCATTCCTGACAAGCTCCTCGTAGATCTGGACCCGGTCCTGGCTGCAGATTTCCTGGTAGTGATCCTGGTAGAGATCCGGATCCTGGAGGAATTCGGTCGGCAAGCGTTCGCCGTTTTCGTCGACGATGATGCCGGCGTCGTTGCTCCTGCCCGAGCGCCACAGGTCTGCGCCTGTGGCATTCTTGATCCGGAAATCGATCCAAACGCGGCGAAAGGCCACGCCGCTGGGGAATCGATGCCCGGTCCTGTTTTCGACGCGCACGTCGACCACAAGGTTTTCGCCGGCGGCATCAATCTTCGGCTCGCCGACCGTCAACGTTGCGACCCGCCCCTGGGTCGTTGAATCGATCATGTTGTTCACGGCCAGTTCCGCACCCCTGGCGTTCGACGTCTCGATGTCGGTCAGGTTGACGTTCAGCACGTCGGGATGCTGCTCGAACATCTTGACCATGAAGCCGTTGAGGCCCACCAGTTCGTGGCGGCTGTAATCCGATCGCACCGGCACGTCGATCTCGTTGCTGGGCAGCTGGAAGGCTGCAAACGGATAGTTCGAGTCCTGGATGGTGGCTATCTGCGCTGCAAGCGGCTGTGCGGTTTCCGGATCGTCCAGCGGCGAGCGGTTCGGCATGTGGCAATCCTGGCAGCTCTGGAAATCGTCGCCGATCTCGTTGTTCATGCCCGGCCCGAAGTCGCTGTTCAGCCACTCGAGATAAGTCGCCTGCTCGATGCTGTGGGGGATGTCCTGGAACACCGGGTTGGGCTGCAGCAGGCGCAGCACCGGGTTCTTCTCATCGGCCAGCGGCTGGCCGATGTTGGGGAGGTTGATCGTGTGGCAGGTACCGCACATCGCCGAGTCCCGGGTGAACGGTTCGGCCGGCGCGGCCTTGTCGCCTTTCCGGGTGCCGAGATCGAACGAAGGCGCGATCTGCGGCGTCAGCCCCAGCGCATGCTGCATGGGCTTGACCCGTACGTCATCCAGCGGCCCGAGGATCTGATCCGCGTCCGAGCGCTGATAAAGCCCGGAGTTGTTGGTCGCCAGATAAGCGAAGAACTGGTCGGTCCAGACCAGGCCTTCGCCGGCAATCCAGTCCGGGTGCGAGGCGCCGGCTGTGGCGATGAAGTTGTTCACGTCATCGCTGCCCGGCGGGGAGATATGGTGACAAACCGTGCAGCTGATGCCCTCGCGCGCCAGGTTGCCGAGCTCGTCCGAGTACTCGCTGGGTGCCGGCGGCGGCGCGGGCGGGTTCGGCCAGGGTTCGAACGGCCGGGTCTCCGCGCTGGGCGGCACCGTGCGGTAGAAGTCGTTCAGGTCGAACTGGGGATTCAGGATCGCGCGGTTGAGTTCTGTCAGGTATTGCTGCACTGGATCGTTCGACGTGCTGGTATTGACGGCGTGCGCATCGAGCATTGCGGGGGTCTGGTTAAGACCCTTCTGGCGCAGCCCCATCGCGCCGTGACAGCGCAGGCAGGTATCGACCAGCGCCTGCTGAACGACGCGCACCTCGGCGAGCTTTTCCGCGTTCTCGGGGTGGTCCAGCAGACCGTTCTCCTTGAGCAATATCAGCTGCTCGGTCTCGATCTGGGAATGAAAGATGGGGTCGCGGCCGGCGAGCCCCATCGGCGACCAGCGCCATTCCCCAAAGGGCGAGATGTTGTAGCCGTCGCCGTACTTCGGGCCGGTGAGCAGGAACTGGGATACGCCGCTGGGCGCCCCGGCCAGGCCGCCGTGGCAACCGACGCAGTTGTCCGACGTGATGTACTGCTGCATCTCGGGCATCATCGGTCCGGTCGGGTGATCGTCGGGCTTCTCGCCGGGATGGGGCCGCATCCGGAAACTGTGGTCGGCGAAGGCCGGGGGGAAGCTGAAGCGCTCGATCTGCGCCTTTGTGGGCTGGCCCATCCGGGTCAGCGCGTCGAACGCGGCGACGAAATCCGGATTGAGTCTCGGTTGATTTCCATCGCCCGCGGCTGCATTCGCGTCGTTCCCCTTGGCCGCCACTTCGGTCGCCTTGTCACTTTGCGCGTCCATGCCCGGCAGATGCCCGGTGCGAACGTTCGGGACCGGCGTCGCCGCTTCGCTTTCTCGCCATGGTCTCTGGTTGTTAGGCAAATACCAGATCGGCTTCAGGTATCGGTTGAAGATCTCTTCGCCGTCGATCGTGACCGGCTTGCCGTCCACCTCGATCGTCTCGCTGAAGGCCTTGAGCTTGTCGATCAAGGTCGGGCCGGTGCCGCCCGCGGGGTCCAGGTAGGCTTCCGACCGCCACGAGTTGTCGACGCGTAACTGCAGGTTGAGCTTGTCCGGGTCGATGTTGTCCAGGGTCGAAAAAGTCGATTCACCGCTCGAGGAGGCATGGCATCGGATGCAGGTGCCGGTCGAGAAACCCGAATAGATGAAATGCGGCGCGGGAATTTCCAGTTCACCGCTGTCGTTGCGCCGGTAGACCGGCAGCTCGGTGGACGTGTAGTTGTCCAGCCACACCGGGTTGTAGTTCGGCGGGTTGGCGTAGACGGTATCCGGGTTCGGCTCGGCCTGGGCCCAGTACCAGCCGTCTGCCGACGGCCCGCTGCGGTCCTTGATCATGATCGTCCAGCTGCCGATCAGCGCTTCGAGCACGCCTTCGAATGCTTCCCGGTCCGTGTCATTGCGAAACGGTGGCGTGGCCGCCAGTTCGCCGTAGATATCGGCCGGCGACATGAACATTTCCTTGATGATGAAGGCGCCGTCCGGCAGGTCTTCGGGACTGGCGCGGCCGTTGGCGGTCGGACGCCCGGCCTCGAGCCAGGCAATGATTTCGGGCGAGTACCAGATGCGTACAGCCGGATGCACACCATAGTCCTTCAGCGCGACGAACGGGCCGGTCTGGCGAACCTCCTTGTCCACGCTCACGCCGGCGACGTTCTTGTAGGCAAAGCAGTTGACCCAGGTGTAGAGGGCCTGCTGATAGTCGATCGAGTACTCGAAAGTGCTCGGCAACGGCGGCGGTGCAATATCGCTGCAAACGTCGCCGGCATCGCCCCAGGCCGGATTGCCGAAAACGATCGCCAGACCGGCGATTGCCGCGAGATGAGTCGATATCTTCATGCTGCCACCCGACGTGCTGATTCAACGGTGTGCTTCCGAGAACCGTGGACGCCGGCATGAACGCCGGAACAGGTCGTGTGCCGCAAGTTCTCCCCGCAGCCAATATACGCCTGCGGTTCGGGCGCGCGCAAGTCGACCCGGGCCGTCGCGACCGCCTGGCGACGTTCAGATGTTTCTTAGAATCCGCGCCAGTTCGGCCACGTGCAGGTCGGTCTCGCCGATTTCGCGCAGCGCCTTGTCGAGTTCGAGCAGGTATTCGCGGTTGCTTCCGCTGGGCCCGTGCGAGGCGAGGATCTGGTCGGCCATTTCCGCTGCACCGGCCGGGCCGAGGAAGGCCGGATTGTCGGTGCCGGCGACGTAAAGCGTCCCCTTGACCGTGCCGCCCGCCTCGACCAGATCGATATCGACGCGGTGGCGCTGGTAGCCGTTCTTTTCGCGATGGTCCAGGTGTTCGTACACCGCGTGGTCGACCTCGTAGGCCATGCCGCGGCAAAGCGTCCCCGGAGATGGAATCAGCGTGACCACGCGCCCCGGTGCCTGGGGCGTGCCGCGATGGTCGTGCGAGCCCTGCCAGAACCGCCGCTTCCAGCCCGAAATGCTTGCAACTTCCCGGCGGCGGTACGGAAAGTCGACCTTGTAGATCAACGAGCCGTAGCCGAAGACCCAGTCGGTGCCGGGCTGCTCGTCCGAATTGGTCGATGCATCGCTCATCGGGAAAAGACTACCTGATTCCGTACGTGATTCAGGCACTGTTTCGGAAAAGCTTTTTGGCCGCGGATCAACGCGGATGAACGTGGCTAAAGGCGGATGATTGATCGCAAAGAGGAATATCTCGAAGAGGCGCTTTCAGCCGTCTGACGGCGACGCGGCACCAGCCGCGCTACCTTGTGTTTACTTTTTGCTTTTTTTTCGACCTGGTGGTTCTTATCCGCGTTTTCCGCGTGAATCCGCGGCCAAAACGGGTCCTGAGTTTGTCCGTGCGCCGATGCTGATCGGGATTGCGACTGACTTGGTCCGGCCTGCCGAAAGTCCACTGGCAGGCGCCGACGCGTGGGTCGCTGCCGGGTCCGGTATCCTTGCTGCTGATCTTTGATTCGCTGCGCGCATGCCCTCACTCCAGCTGACCGTCCTGATCGTCTACTTCGTCGGCCTGTTCGGGGTCGGCCTCTACGCCACGCGCTTCATCGGCAGCAACACCGATTTCCTGCTGGCAGGTAGACGGCTGGGCCCGGTGCTGGCCACGGCCGCGCTGTGCGCGACCCATTTCGGCGGCGGGTTCGTGCTGGGCAGCGGCGAGTGGGGATTCACGCACGGGATGACGGGAATTGCCTACGCCGCCGGCGTGGGTCTCTCGCTGGTGCTGCTTGGCTTCGTTGCCGCGCGAAAGATGCGACGGCTGGCGATGTTCACGGTGCCCGACTACCTGGAGTTGCGCTACAACAGCAAGACGGCGCGGCTGTTGGGCACGCTTCTGTCACTGATCGCCATCGTCGGCATAATCGGCGCGCAGGTCTGGGCCGCGCAGGGCGCGCTTTCGATCCTGGGCGTCGACCCGACCTGGGCGGCGGTGGCCGCGACACTGATGTTCATCGTCTATACAGCGATGTCCGGGCTCTGGGGCGTGACCCTGACCGACGCGGTGCAGTTGGCGATCATCTTCGTCGGCGTGCCGATCGCCGCCGTGCTCGCGGTTGGCGGGGCCGGCGGCCTCGACGGCATTCGGATCGCGATCGACGCACAATCGATGGAGATCGGAACCGATCGCTATTTCTCGCCGTTCGGCGCCGGGCTCGGCCTGGTGCTGGCGGCGATCGTGCCGACCATGATGTACACGCTGATCGGCCAGGACTTCTACCAGCGCCTGTTCGCCGCGCGCGATGAGAACACGGCGTTCAGAGCTGCGATAGCCGCCGGTGTATTGCTGATCGCCTTCGCGATCTTCCCGGTGATCACCGGCATGGCGGCGCGCGCCCTGTTCGGACCCGAGATCGAGGCCGCGCGGGCCATCCCGATGCTGATCGACGAGGTGCTGCCGGCCTGGGCCGCGGCGATCGTGATTGCCGCCATCCTGGGCGCGATCATGTCGACGGCCGATTCATTGCTGATGGCCGGCACCTCGCACGTCACCCACGACATCTACGTCAAGCTGATCGACCCGGCGGCGGAGGAAGACTCGAAGCGCCTGCTGCTGATCTCGCGCATCGTCACGGTAATCCTGGGACTTGCCGCGCTGTGGATGGCGCTGAACTTCAAGGCCATCATCGGCATGCTGCTGATGTCGTACACCTTGTATGCCGCCGGGGTGTTCATCCCCGTCGTGGGCGGACTGTACTGGAAGCGCGCGACCGCGGCCGGCGCGGTTGCCGCGATCGTCGGGGGCTCGGCCTATGGTCTGGCCGGCGAGCTGGGCTGGTTCGCGCCGGCCGCGCTGCCGCTGGTCGGCGGCCTGCCGATCATTGTTTCCGGCGCGTTGGTGTCGCTGCTGCTGTTTATCGGTGTGTCCTTGCTGACACGACCGGCCGACCCGCGCGAAGGTCCGTTGAACGACTGACGCGACCAATGGGCGCGGTGACAGGCGCTGCACATTGTTGTCTCTGCGCGCCCTTCGCATTCGCCCAGGAAATTCCCGTTTGTTTCGTCCACGCGGTCTCGATGCTGCGACGCGTGACCGTCTGCGCAAGCGCGAGGTGATACGAAATTTCACTCGATCGCGCTTCATGGGGAAGAGCGCCAATCCGGTTTTGAACGACGGCCGCGTGGCCGGCGAGGGAACCACGGCGCATGAGCTCGCACTTGACCCACGGGGCATGAAATGCAAAACATCTCCATCTCGAAGAATACCGCCATCCAGGCCTTGTTCGCGGCCGCGCTTTCAATCGCATGCACGCGCGTAGATGCGCTGGAGTTCGTGTTCATCGACGAATTCGAGCCGCTGCCGCCGGCCAGCGAGAAGCTTCAGTGGTTCCTGGATCAGCTCGTCCCCGGGGAGCCGATCACCGATGCGGAAATAATGGAAAACTTCGCCCCGTCCTGGCTTTCGAGCATCAACGTGCAGGAGACGCGGGACTTTCTGTTGTCGGTTCGCAGCAGTTATCCGTCGGGCCAGGTCACCGACCGGATCATGCTGACCCCGATGCAGTTCACCGGACTGGTCACCGGCAGCACCGGCAACGTGGCGTTCGTCTCGTTCGGTTCGAAGTTCGCCGATCCCGGCATCAATCAACTCTCGGTCTCGTCGTTCGGTACCGGCCAGGCAACAGTCGTGCGCTCGGAGCACCAGGGCCTGGACCTGGACCAGGCCGCCGACGAATTCCTGACCATGTCCAGCCAGCCGGCGCTGCTGGTCGGCCGGATCGATTCGTCGGATCAGTGCGTCGTCGTCGAGGGACGAAACGAATCGGCGGCTCGCGCGACGGCCTCCATCTTCAAGATCTGGGTACTTGGCGGTGTGGCCGGTGCGGTCGAGAGCGGCATGGCTTCGATTCGCCAGATCGTGCCGAGAATAGATTCCGAAGAGGCGCCCGGCGGGCCGGTCGCCAACGAGCCGGACAATACGCCGTTCACCGTCATGGAACTGGCCGAGCTGATGCTGGGCATCAGCGACAACACGGCCACCGATCTGCTTCACGAGCTGGTGGGGCGCGATGCACTGAACCCGGTGCCGGCGGCATTCGGGCATGCGCAGCCGGGACTGCTGACTCCGTTCCTGAACATCAGCGAGACCTTCCACCTGCTGTTTTCGGTGCCCTTTGCCGAGGCCAACGCCTACCTCAACGGCAGCGAGAACTCGCAGGCCGATTACGTGACCGACACGCTGGAGCCTCTGGGCTCCTACGCTGCCAACGGCGGCGGCTTCAACAATGCCGACTTGACCACGACCGTGACCTGGCGCGCCTCGCCGCTGGACGTCTGCAATGCGTTCGCCCGCCATCGGACCTGGACCGTCGGTTCCGACGAAGCCCTGGTGGTCGAACGCGCACTGGGCGCCGGCGTTGCGCAGCCGAACCTGAGGAACGAATGGGATCGCATCTGGTACAAGGGCGGCAACCTGATCGTCGAATCCGACCCGGGCAATCCGGGCTTCGAGCAGGTGGTGCTCACGCATGCCTGGATGCTGGAAAATGAAGGCAGCGACCCCTGGGTTGTCGTGGCGCTGTCCAACGGGCCGACCGACGACATCGACGGGTTCGACGTGCAGTCGATCACGGGGCGTATTTTCGAGATTCTAGCCGCGATGTAGCGCCGGTGCGCCGGTCCCCGGCGCATGCTTCGAGCCGCCTGCGGTCGACCGACCTATACTTGGGCCGGATGTCGAACGGTCCGGGTAGCCGATTCCGCATGGATTGCCTCGAAAAACCTCTGAACACGTCTGCGCCGCGCGCGCTTCACCAGAACAGCCGCGCCGTGTCGTTTCGTCCGGGTCGCATCGCCAGGTCGGGCCGTCGCGTCTTTCTCGTTGCTGCCCTGGCGACGATGAGCTGGGCGGCCGAATCCGCCGAACGCTGGGTGGCGACCGACGGCAGCGACGCGACCGGCGACGGCAGTGCCGGCAATCCGTGGGCGACCATCACGCATGCGGTCGACAATGCCGCCGACGGTGACGAGGTGCTGGTCCGGCCGGGCACTTACAACGGGCGCCAGCAGCTGCGCCGCGAGTTCGACGTTCCGGTCGTGATCCGTTCCGAGGTGCCCTACGCGGCGAAGCTGCGTCACGATGCCGGCGCGGCGCTGATCGCGTTTACCGCGCGCAACGTCGTCATCGAGGGTTTCGACATCGCGCATGCGCCCGACAATACCGGCGCCCTGGTCATCCAGGTCCAGGATCTGCTCGGCGCGGTCAACGGAAGTGCCGACGGCGCCGATCCGGTGGTCTCCGGCATCGTTTTCCGCAACAACATCATCCACTCCAGCACCGACAACGACCTGCTCAAGGTCAACAACGGCGCTGAGAATATTCTGATAGAGGGCAACCTGTTCTTCAACCAGGCCGGATCCGACGAACACATCGACATCAACAGCGTGGTCGGCGTGGTCGTGCAGGACAACATCTTCATGAACACCGCCGCGCGCCCGGATACCAGTTCGTTCGTGGTCATCAAGGATTCCAACGGCGACAGCGACACGGTGTTGGGCACCCGCCAGGTCACCGTCCGGCGCAACGTGTTCCTGAACTGGTACGGATCTTCCGGGCAGAGCTTCGTGCGTCTCGGCGAGGACGGCACGGCCAACTTCGAAGCCATCGATATCCTGGTCGAGAACAACCTGATGCTCGGCAACTCCGGCGACCTGATGCGGACACCGTTGACAATCCAGGGCTCGCGCGACGTGGTGTTCCGGAACAACACGCTCTCGGGCGACATGCCCAGCCGCAGTTTCGCCGGGCGGTTGATTGCAAGCCCCGACAATCCGTTGAACGAGAACCTGGTGTTCGTCAACAACGCCTGGTCCGACCCGACCGGAACCATGGGCGCCGAGGCCTTCAGCGGCGTGGACCTGTTCGACGCCCCGCCCGACCAGACCGAATCGGCGCTGCTCGACAACAACCTGTACTTCAACGGCGGCAATCCGATCCCGGTCGACAACGGCCAGTTTCTGGACTTTACCGACGACGTCAATGCGCTGGTCGGCGACCCGCTGCTGCCGGACCCGGCCGCACTCGTCGCGCCCGCGTGGAATGGCACCGCGTTCGCCGACGGTTCGGCGACGATCCGCGAGGCCTTCGAGCGGCTGGTCGCCGACTGGGCCGCGCCGATCGACGGCAGCCCGCTGATCGATGCCGCCGATCCGGCCTCGAGTGCGATCGAAGACATGCTCGGTCAGCTTCGCGGCGACCGGCCCGACCTCGGCGCATTCGAGACCAACCCCGCCGACGACACGATTTTTGCCGACGGGTTCGAGCAATGAGAATACTGGTCACCGGCAGCGCCGGCCACCTCGGCGAGGCGCTGATGCGTGTTTTGCGTTCCCGGGGCCGCGACGCGCGGGGCACCGACATCAAGCCTTCGGATTTCACCGACAAGGTCGGTTCCATCGTCGACCGGGTGTTCGTGCGCGAAGCCATGGCCGGGGTCGACGCGGTGCTGCATACTGCCACGCTGCACAAGCCGCACGTGGCCACGCACACGCGGCAGGATTTCATCGACACCAACATCACCGGCACGCTGAACCTGCTGGAAGAAGCGCTTGCCGCCGGCGTGGGTTCGTTCGTCTTCACCTCGACCACCAGCACCTTCGGCGACGCCCTGCGCCCGCCGCCGGATCAGCCGGCGGCCTGGATTACCGAAGACGTCACGCCCATCGCCAAGAACATCTACGGCGCGACCAAGACAGCGGCCGAGGACTTGTGCCGGCTGTTTCACCGCAACCAGGGCCTCCCCTGCGTGGTGCTGCGCACGTCCAGGTTCTTTCCCGAGCCCGACGACGACCCGGCGCGCCGAAGCACCTTCGACGGCACGAATCTGAAAGTCTGTGAATTGTTGTATCGACGGGTCGATATCGTCGATGTCGTCGACGCGCATCTTCAAGCGATCGAACGGGCGCCGGAGATCGGCTTCGACAGGTTCATCATCAGCGCGACCACGCCGTTTCGGCGCGAAGACCTCGAGCGGCTGCGCAGCGATCCCGCAGGGGTCCTGGATCATCGAGTGCCCGGTTGGCGCGAGGTATTCGATTCCCGCGGCTGGCGGATGCTCGACGACATCGAACGCGTCTACGTCAACGCACATGCCCGGGCGCGTCTTGGCTGGCAACCCGTCCACGACTTCCGGCGGGCGATCCGCGACCTGGGCCGGGGACGCGACTACAGAAGCGCTCTGGCCCTGGAGATCGGCGCCAGGGGATATCACGATATCGAGTATTCCGGCGGCATCTTTCCGGTCGAAAACTGACTCGCCCGCGCAGGGTTAGTCAGAGGCGCCCCGATCGGCTCCGGAAAACCAGAATACCCGCTCGACCGGCTCGCCGAAAGCGCGCGCGATCTTCAGCGCCACTTCCAGCGACGGCGAGTATCGGCCCTGTTCGATGGCGATGATGGTCTGGCGCGAGACGCCGACCGCGTCGGCCAGCGCCTGCTGCGTCATGTGATCGCGCGCATCGCGCAGGGCTCGAACCGCGTTGTCGAGATTGCTGCCGCCCACGTCAGAGCCCGCGCCGATAGAACACCAGCGTCAGCACAAGCTCGACGACCGTGGCCAGGAACACCGTGGCCACCAGCGCATTGGCGATCAGCATCGGCGACTCGGCGAACGCCTGGCCGAAAATGCCGCCGATCAGGATCTGCGCAACGATGCCGATGACGCCAATGCCGAGCACTACGCCGCCGATATTGCCGGCGCGCCACGCGATCAACCTGTCCCGCTCGTCTTCCTGCTGCGGCCTGGCGGTTGCCGCGATCACGATGTGATAGCCCACCAGGACGATGACAAGAAGAATCGTGAGCCCGGTGGCGAGCCCGGTCATCGAGGCCGCATGGAGTTGTCCAGCCTGCCAGAGCTCCCAGACCGAGCGGAAATAGAGGATGCCAATGAACCACATGGCGATCAGCGTGCCGATTGCGCTTTTTTCGTGAAACGAAAGGTTGGTCATTTGAACTGCATCCCTTTGATGATCCTGAGCAGAGTGTAAAGTGTACTTTACATAATGTCAAGTAACCTTTACATTCATGCGCCCGGGATGCCGGGAGACCGCGCAATCGGGCCCTTCACCTTGATCTTGCAGGCTGCCGGTACGGTGAACGCCGAATCCACTTGGATCGGTGCACTGGCGACAGGCTCGATCCCCCGAACAGACGGAACGCCAACGTGACCAGGCAGTTGACAAGGACCGGCAACAATGCCGCAACGCTCATACAGAACCTCGGACTGTGGGTGGTGCTGCTGGCCACCGTGGTCGCGGGCATCCAGGAAATCTGGGTGATGATCGAGGCCCGCCAGGTCAAGCTGACCGACCTGCTGCTGCTGTTCATCTACCTGGAAGTGATCACGATGGTGAACGTTTACTGGCAGTCTGGCAAGCTGCCGGTTCGGATGCCGCTTTATATTGCGATGGTGGCGCTGGCGCGTTACCTCATTCTCGAGGCCGCCCACCTGGGCAGCGCGCAGGTGCTGGCGGTCTCGGGCGGCATCCTGATTCTGGCGATCGCCGTCATCGTGGTGCGCTACGGCCACTTGAAGATGCCCTATCCGGACAGCGCCGCGTCGCCGGAGAAAAGAGAGCCCGCGATCAAGGATTGACGCCGTCCGGATCGCGCCCGGTTGCGCCACGGTGCTACATTGGCGCCTGTTCCCGCAGCCCTGCCGTGCCGATGAACGAAAAGAAATCCCCGCTGGACATCGCCGCATCTCTGAGCGAACTCTGGTCGCCGAGAATCATAGGTGAGGTCGACGACCATTACGTCAAGGTCGCAAAGCTGAAGGGCACGCTGGCCTGGCACGATCACGCCGGCGAGGACGAGATGTTCTACATCCTCTCCGGATGCCTGGAGATGCAAATGGCGGATCGCACCGTTCACCTCGGCCCCGGTGAGATGTTCGTGGTGCCGCGCGGCGTGCAGCACAACCCTGTCGCCGAAGAGGAGTGCCTCGTCATGCTGTTCGAACGCAAGACGACCCGTCACACCGGTGACGTTGCGACCGACAAAACGCGCTCGATCGACCAGCAGTTGCCGTGAGATGAAGCCCGAAACAACGGAGACGACACCATGAGAGTACTGATTACGGGTGCAACCGGTTTCATCGGCCAGCCGCTGTGTCGGCGACTTGCCGACAAGGGTCATGAGCTTCTCGTGGTTTCGCGCAGCCCCGAAAAAGCCCGGGCAAAGCTGCCCGACGGCACGGAAATCCGGGCCGAGGTGTCCGATTTCGTCGACACCGCGCCCGAGGCCGTGATCAACCTGGCCGGCGAACCCATCGCCGAAGGCCGCTGGACCGACGAAAAGAAGCGCCGGATCGTGGAATCGAGGGTTGAGACCACGCGCGCCATCGTCGAATTGTGCGCGGGTGCGGAGAGCGCACCGAAGGTGCTCGTCTCGGCTTCCGCCATGGGTTATTACGGCGACCAGGGCGATCGCGAAGTGACCGAGGACACCGCGCCGAACCACGAATTCGTCCACGAAATCTGCGACCGCTGGGAGACCGAGGCGCGCAAGGCCGAATCCCACGACGTGCGCGTCGCCATTGCGCGTATCGGCCTGGTGCTGGACACCGGCGGGGGCATGCTTGCAAAGACGCTGACGCCGTTCAAGATGGGCGTCGGCGGCCGGCTCGGCGACGGCAAACAGTACATGCCCTGGATCCACCGTGAAGACATGGTGCGCATCCTGGTATTTCTGCTGGAACGTGATGATCTGTCGGGCCCGTTCAACGCCTCGGCACCCAACCCGGTGACCAATGCCGAATTCACCCAGGCGCTGGCCAACCAGCTCAACCGTCCCGCCGTGCTGCCGGCGCCTGCAATTGCCTTGAAAATCGCCTTCGGCGAAATGTCGCGTCTGCTGTTGACCGGCGCGAAGATGTTGCCGGAGCGGCTGGAGGACGCCGGGTTCGAATTCCGCTACTGTAGGCTCGAAGACGCGCTGAGCGAGATTCTGGCCGCAGGCTAGCACCGGCCGGACGTGCGGCCGGCTCAAGGCCGAACCGCAAGAGACCACGAGAAATTGGCCCTACGAATGAGCCTACCAGCCAAGCGTCACTTCAGGAGGCACCCGGACGACGACGTCCACTGTTCCGTGGCGGCTCGCCCGGGTGCCCGACGCCCTCTTGAATTTCCCGGGATCTACCACGCGCGAGCGATGCTCGCGCTGTTGCTTGTCTTCCTGGCAGGCGCGGCGTGGGCCCAGCCGGCAAGCGATTCCCCGCGTTTCCGGATTCAGGTCGAACAGGACGGTGTCTACAGGGTCGCCTACGATCGGCTCGAGGCCGCCGGGCTTCAGGGTCCGATTGCCAGCGACTGGCTGGCCATGGAGAACCTCGGCAAGCGCGTCGCGCTGCGCGTCGACGATGGTGGCGATGCCATGTTCGGGCCGGGTGACAGCCTGATATTCATCGGCGAGCATTTGCGCGGCGAGACGAGCCACTATCACGACTTCTCGCCGTTCAACGTCTACGTGCTCGATATCGTGCCGCAGGCCACGCCGTTTCGCATGAGCGAAGCATCCGCGCTTTCGGGAAGCGCTGGAGGCGTGGCGCCGAGCGGCCTGCGCGGCGGTGTCCACCTCGAGCAGGACCTGCTCAGAATCCCGCTGTCCGGACCGCCCGCCGCCTACCAGGACGAAACGCTCTGGTACTGGCTGCAGTTGAATAACCTGGCTTCTGCGCCGACCGGCATTCCGGTGGATCTTTCGCGGATCGACAGGTCTGGGGACAAGGCGTTCGATCTCAGGCTGCAGTTCCGCGGATGGTCGGATACTGCCAGCGCCGCGCGCTTGCCCATTCCCGATCACGTCGTCGAAGTCGCGCTCAACGGCACCCCGATCGCGACGGGTCGATGGGAAGGCAGAGAGACCCATCTGATCGAGATTTCGGGTATTCCGTCAGCGCTGGTCGAGTCGGAAGGCAATGTGATTGAAATCCGTGTGCCTGCACGCCGTCATGGGGACAACCTCGATCCGGTCATCGACGTGGTCTACCTGGACTGGCTGGAGGTCGCTTTCCCACGTGATCCGGTGCTCCGCCACCGACAGGATCGGCTCGTAATCCCGGCGGACGGAAATACCGGCCTGCTTCGCCTCCGATCAGACAGTCGGGCCGACGCCGCACAGGTCGAGAGAGTCGAGCTTTTCGGCGAGGAAGGCTTCGCCACGGTCATGACGCCGACAGGTGAAGCGTCGAAGGCTTTCGAAGGGTCGATTCCTGATGCCGAACGTCGAATCTGGGTGGTGCCCGACGAGCATTTCGAGACACCGTCGGCCGTCTTGCTCGATCGGCCGTCGAATCTCGCTGCGAGTCGCGAGCAGCGCGACTATTTCATCGTCGCCCATCCCGATCTCGTCGCATCGGTCGAGCCGCTGGCCCGGTTTCACCGGCAACGCGGTACCCGCACCGAGCTGGTGGACGTGCAGGACATTTACGATGAATTCAATCACGGCATAAAGCATCCGCAGGCCATTCGCGACTTTCTCGCGCATGCCCGCCGGGTCAGGGAGGCACCCGCGCCGAGCATGGTATTGCTCGTCGGAGATGCGAGCTGGTTCGCCAAGCGAACCGACGACCCGAGCGGGGACAGCGCTCGCTTCCACCAGAGAGATCTCATCCCAAGCTGGCAATTGCGATCGCGCGACGGGCCCGCCGCAAGCGACAACCCGTTCGTCACCCTGGACGGGGACGACCTGTACCCCGATATGGCGATCGGTCGATTTCCGGCCGCCAGTCCGTCCGAGGCAAGCGCCATGGTCGCAAAGACCATCGCCTACATGACGAGTCCGGCGCCGGGACCGTGGCGTTCGCGAATCCTGCTGGCCAGCGACCCGACCGGAAACTTCTCGGCAAGAAATTCCCAGTTGGCGCGGCGCGCTCGGGACCGCGGACTGACTGCGACCGAACTGCTGGCCCATCCATCCGAAGCCGGGGAACGGCACCAGGAGAGGATGCGGGCGGCGATCGACGAGGGCATGCTGGTGTTGCACTTCTTCGGCCACGGCGGGCGGTTCATGTGGCAGACGGCGCCGGCTCGCGGCAACGCAGGCAACCTGTTCGGGATGGAAGATCTCGACCTGCTGACGCCCAGCGACCGGTTGCCCATCGTCCTCAGCATGTCGTGCGCGACCGGCCCCTTCGACCATCCCGCCGCGGACTCGTTGGCCGAGAAATTCCTGCGCATCGCGGATCGGGGCGCCGTCGCGGTGTTGGCCGCTTCCGCGCGCAACAGTCCGTCGCTGGGCTTCACCAACAACCTGCTGGAGGGGATTCTGGTATCGGGAACGCTGGGCGAGGCGGTGCGAGTGGCAAAAAGCGCCCGGCTGCACCCGGATTCGGCCTTGTTCTACAACCTACTGGGGGACCCGGCGCTCGTACCGGCACGCCCTGAAAACGGAATGGCGTCGGACGGGGAAACAGCGGAGTAAGACAATCGTGCCCAACGGGCAAGCGATGACCACCGGAGGCCGGTGGTCACCGTGGAATGACTCGGCCCGATCAGGCCAGTCTACGGCTCAGGGCGGCGCCGCCGAACAGCGCCAGCGCAGCGAACAGCGCCAGCAGCGACCAGATGCTCAGCGTCGGTACCGCGACCGGTGCGCCGAGGACGGTATCTCCGTCGGTTGCGCTTTCGTCGCCGGGAACGGGATCCGTTGCAGATGCCGAACTGATCGTCGCGGTATTGCTCAGGGTGCCGGTAGCGTCCAGCGGGATTCCGCAGATCGCGGTGTAGGTCACGGTGGACCCGACCGGCATGGTCAGTGTGTCGCTCAGGGTTCCGCTTCCATCGGTGTTGCCGGTGGCGCCGCCGGTGGCCGAGCTGGTCCAGCTGCAGCCGGTCAACGGGGCCGGGAACACGTCGCTGACAAGCGCATCGCTTACCGCGGAAGGACCGCTGTTCTGCGCCACGATGGTGTAACTGATGGGCGTGCCGGCCAGGTGCTGGGTCTTGCCGTCGGTCTTGCTGATCGAAAGATCGGCCGAAGCATTCAGCGTGGAGACGTCGGTCGCGCTGTCGTTGCCCGCGGCGGGGTCGGTGACAAGCGTGGACGAGATCGTGGCGGTATTGCTCAGGTCGCCGGTCGCCGCGGGATCCACATCGCAGGTGGCCGTGTAGGTGACCGACGATCCAGCCGGCATGGCCAGCGTGTCGGCGAGGTTGCCGCCGGCGTTCGTGTTGCCGGTGGCGCCGCCCGACGCCACGCTTGTCCAGCTGCAGTTGCTCAGCGGTGCGCCAAACGTGTCGCCGACCAGCGCGTCGCTGACGTCGGACGGGCCGGCGTTGGCGGCCACGATGGTATAGCTGACCGGCGTTCCCGGCGTATGCGAGGCCTGGTTGTCGGTCTTGGTGACCGAAAGGTCGGCGGACGGGACAAGCGTGGAAGAGACGGTGCTTTCGTTGTCGGCCAGGTTGGGGTCGGTCAGTGACGCGTCGGCGGTAATCGTCGCCGTGTTGTCGAGGTTGCCCGTGGCTGCCGGATCGATGTCGCAGGTCGCTGTGTAGGTTGCGGTCCCGTTGACCAGCAAGGACACCGTGTCGCTGATGTTGCCGACCCCGGCCGCCGTGCAGCTCGAGCCGGCCGAGGCCGTACACGTCCAGGCGCAACCGCTCAGCGAGGCTGCGAACGTATCGGCAACCGTTGTCGTGCCCGCCGCATCGTTGGGGCCGGCATTTTCAGCGACGATGCTGTAGGTGATCTGCGCGCCGGGCGTCGCGGTCGGGCTGACGACGGTCTTGTCGATGCTCAGATCGGCGCTCAGGATGCCGGCGCGACCGTTTACCGCGGTCAGGGTCAGGATGGTTGTCGCGCACAGCGCAAGCCAGGTAGTCGCTTTCATTTTTATTCTCCCTCAAACACGATCCTGTACGGGATCCGGCTCGTGCCGTTCTGCAATGGCAGAGCGACCGGGCGAAAATCCCGCGATTCGTCAAGTCCGAAAATGTCCCCTTTGGCTGGCAGCGTGCTCCCGACCGCAGCGAAAAGTCACGAACTCGAGCTGAAATTACCCCGGCAGTATAGAGTCTGGCCGCGCGGATGTATAGCGCCGGGAAAAAACCGCACTCGATCCTGTACGGGCTCCGGATGCGCGTGGCTGGTCATGAGTCACCCAGCAAGTCGCTCGCGGCCCGCGCCTCGGCGCTGGCCGGGGCGATCGCCCGAAGTGCACCCAGCGCCGCCCGGGCGGCGTCGCGATTACCCGCCCGTTGCTCGACGGTAATCAATGCGGCGTGGGCCTTCAAGTAGCCCGGCGCCAGCTCGATCGCCCTCCGGAAATACGCCGCGGCTTCTTCCAGCCGGGCGTCCTCGAACAGGAATGCGCCGTAGTTGAAGCTGGCCTTGGCGTAATAGGGGCCTTCCGCCAGGGCACGCCGGAACTCGGCTTCCGCCTGGTCCGGACGGCCGTTGCGGGCCCAGTGCACGGCGAGATCGACGCGTGCCGGCGCGAACTCGGGGTTTCGGCGCAGCGCGCGCTGCAGCGATTCCAGCGCGCGCTCGGGATTCCCTGTCTGCTGGTAGAAGCTCGAAAGCAGCCAGAGTGCCCGCGCACTTTCGGTCTTGCCGGAAAAGTCTTCGAGAATTTCGATCGCGGCGCTGTGATCTCCCCGCTGGAAACGCTCCGCCGCCAGCTTCATCAGGAGTTCCGGCGAGACGGTACCGGTCGCCTGGAGCTCCCGGACGATTTCCCAGGATTCGTCGAGCTGGCCGGCGCCGGCCAGCGCCGATGCGTGGAGTTCGCGGTACATCGGGCTGTTGCCGTCGGTCTCGACCAGCTTGCGGGTGTAGTGCAGCGCGTCGATCGGTCGCTCCTTGAACAGGAGATGCTTGGCGGCGCTCATGCGATTCAGATCGGTCACGCGATCCTGTGGCGCGACCCCATCGTCGAGCAGCACTTCGCGGATCTCTTCTCCACCCTCGCCGCTACCGTGCAGATACCCCAGAGACTGCAGGCGCCTGACCAGCTCCGGCTCCAGGGCCTGCGTGGTGGCGGCCTGTTCGGCGGCATGCTCCTGGATGAAGACGGCAAGCGCCTCGCGCAAGCGCTGCGCCTCGCCAGGATCCGTCGAGCTAAGATCGGACAATTCATCGGGGTCTGCGGAGAGGTCGTACAGCTCCGGCCGCGGGCCGTGAATGTACTTGTGATCCCCATCGTAGAGCACGCGTAACTCGCCCCAGCCGTGGGTAAGTCTCGGTGACAGGTTCTCTGCGTAGTACTGAGGCGTGTAAACCGATTCCTCTGCCGGACCGTCGGTGTCCCCGGACCAGAGCGACGTCAGCGATTGCCCATGGATTTCGGCGGGTATTTCAATACCAAGAAGGTCAAGAATCGTCGGTACGATATCGACCGTACCCACGCGCGCATCGATTACCCGGGCCTGTTCCTGCCCGAGCCCCGGCGGGCGAATTATCAGCGGTACGTGCAGCGTCGAGTCGTAGGCCAGAACCGCGTGGGTGACTTCGTTGTGCTCGCCCAGGCCCTCGCCGTGGTCGGCCGTCATCACGATCAGCGTGCGGTCAAGCTTGCCCAGACGCTTCAATTGATCGAGCATGTGGCCAAGGCGTGAATCGGCATAGGCGATTTCGCCGTCGTACAGGTCGTCGGCGTAAAGCTGGTCGTAGGGCGGCGGCGGCTCGAACGGCTGGTGCGGGTCGAAATAATGCAGCCAGAGAAAAAACGGCTCCTCGTCCAGGTTATCAAGCCAGGGAATTACCGCTTCGTTAACCTGGGCGGCCCGACGTTCGTCGAAGAACATCTCCTTTTTCGGCGCGCGCTCGCCGAGATAGTCCTCGTACATCCCGGTCAGGTGGTCGTCGAACAGGTCGAAGCCCTGGTCGAAGCCGAAGCGGGAAATCACGGGAAAGGCGCCAACCGCCGCGGCCGTCGCATAGCCGTGGTCGCCCAGGATTTCGGCCAGCGTCCGGTTTTGCTCGGAAAGCACGAACAGCCCGTTGTCCCGGACGCCATGACCGGTCGGATACAGGCCCGTGAGAATCGTCGAGTGAGACGGTGCCGTGATCGGTGCCACGCTCACCGCGTTGGCGAATCGGATCCCCTCATTGGCGAGCCCATCGAGCGCCGGCGTCTGGATTCGGTCGTTTCCGTAACTGCCGATTCGGTCGGCCCGGGTCGTATCGAAGGTCACCAGCAGGACGTTCCACGGCTGCGGCCGGGTTTCGCAGCTGCCGAGCAGCAGGGCAAGGGCGATCAGTGAAATGGCGCGGACGCCACGAAACCTCTGAAATGGGATCCGCGCAGCGTTGTTCACAGGTCTCCCGGTTCGCCGGAATCGTTCGAATACTGAATTCACGATTCCTCGAAAAGTGCGTCAAGCTGTTCCGCGGTGATTTCCGGTCCGGGACGTCCGACTGCCCGCAGGGTGCCCAGGCGTTCCGGAAACAATTCGAATCCGGCGGCGTCGAGAACTTCGCGCTCCAGGCTCTCGTACTCCTCGCTTGTGTACTGACGCAGAAAGGCTTCTGCCACGGCATCGCGGACTTCTTCGAACGAACGCGGCTCGAACTCGCGCCGCGCCACGACCTGGAACAGTGCAATGCCCTGCTCCGTGTTCAGCGGGGCCACCAGCTCGCCCTCGCCGGCGGGCGCAATCAGCGGCGGCAGCTTCGGATTGATGCCTCCGATCTGCCGCAAGGTATTCCAGCCGAGGTCATCGATCTCGCCACCGGTTTCACGCTGCAGTGCGTCCAGCCCGGGCGTGTCGGCCGCCGAGACCGCTTCCATCCTCGTCATCAGGGCCTCGCCCATCGCTGCATCGTCGTAGGCAACCCGCAAACGTCGCAAATTCCACTGTACCGCGGGCGTGAACTGCCCGATGTTGCTTTGATAGAAAAGCCTCAGTCGTTGCGGATCCGCGTCAACGCGATCGAGCAGGCGCTGCTCGCGCATTCGAGCGGTCAAGGCGTCGTCTTCCCAGATCGCCATCAGTCGGGCGACAGCGGTTTCATCGATGCGGCCTTCACGCTGACATTGTTCGAAGACTTTTTCGTGGCGCAGCATTCGCTCAAGTGCGGCCCACGCCGCATCGGTGGATACCCGGCCGGAGACGCCGCTGCCGGGCGATCCCGGCCCAATCATGCTGCGGCCCAAACGGAGCCTGAATTGCGCCAGGGTCAGCTGGTAGTCCGGCGACATCAGCACGGGGTCCTGTTCACCGCCTTGCTCAATCAATCGGTTCAGCTCGTCACGGTCGACAATGCGCGCGGTCGGCGTTGCATTCAGGGCAGCGATTTCGTCCAGCGCTCCGCTCACCGATGCGGCTTCGAGCTGTGCCCGCAAGCTGGGTGCGACCTCCTGGAGGGTTGCCTTGCGCGCGGGAAGGATCTCGTCGACCTGAAAAAGATGCACGCCATCCGCCGAGACCAGGGGGCGGCTGGGAACGCCTTCTTCAAGTGAAAACACGATGTCCTCGAAGGTCTGGGGCAACTGCCCGCGAACAACCCAGCCGATGCTGCCCTGGCGATGGCGGCTCTCCGAATCGGATTCGCTTTGCGCCAGGCGCTGAAAGTTTTCGCCGCGGAGAATGCGCTCGCGCAGTTCCAGCATCGCCGATTCAGCCTCGGATTCTTCCTCTCCCGGTTCGAGCCGTTTGTAGATGTGAAACGTGGAGCGACGCTCCGGCGCCTGAAGTTGCTCGGCGCGAGCCTCGTACTCGGCACGGATTTGTTCTGCGGAGACATCGCCTGCTTCGGGCGCCAATTCGGCCAGACACGATTGCACGGCCAGTTGCCGACGGACGGCGGTCTGGCGCAGCCGAAAGTCGTCGGTGTCCGCCAGGCCTGTCTCCCGGGCTTCGACCAGGAGCCGGCGGTCAACGACGAGGGTGCGAATCAGTTGGTCGTACCAGGCGTCGAGATCTTCCCCGGGCGCCGGCCGTTCGCCCGCGGGCAGCGCGAGAATATGGGCATCGATGTCGCTGATCGTGACGGTGCCGCCGTCGAAACGGGCCACAACGCCTGCGGCGGGCGCTGCACCGGGGCTTCCCGGCACGGCGGTATCAGTTTGCTGGGTGTCCTGACAGCCACACAATGCTGCCGTCATGCCCAGCAGCATGAGCAAACGCTTCATTCGAAACCTGCCAGAGACTGCGGCTTATTCGATCCCGTACTCGATGAGTTCTACCGGCAGGATGTTGCCGCTGGCCCGTACGAGGCTGTTGAGCGTTCCGCCGAAATCGAAGGTGCCGGTGATGTTGGGGCCCTGGCCGCCGGTATAACCGACCACGCCATGGTGGCCCTGGCCGTTGGTGGTACCGGTGCCGAAGGCCGGTACGTAAACGCTGGCGAAATCACCGAACAGTACGAAGAAGCTGCTGCCGGTGTAGGCGGCATTGATGCCAGAGAAGGTAACGGTTTCGGTCGTGGCCGTGCCCGGTGCGGTGAACGTGCTGAAGATGGCCATGGCGCCGCCGCCAACGGTCTGCGGACCCTCAATCACGAAACCGGCTGAGCTGGACGTGAAGGCCGGACCTTGAACGACGACCGCCTGCACCTGGGTCACGCTGCCGCTTGCCAGTACCGGTACGCCGGTGTGGGTATTGAAACGGTTGCCGATGATGGCGCCGCCGCCGAACGTGGTGCCACCCACGCCGTCGTCGTAGGTGATGGTCCCTGGCGCCCGATTGGCCGCCGCGGTGCTGCCGCCTTCGCCACCCGATTGATTCTCAGCCTGCCGGTAGAAGCCGTCGGCCGGCGGCGTCGCGTTATTTTCGGCCCGATCGGCCTGCTTGACGGCGAACCAGATGCCACGTCGCTCATCGGGCGTCATGGCCTGGATCGCAGCTTTTCGCTCGGCCCGGCTCATGGCCTGGAGTTCGGCAACCCGACTCTCGAAGCCTGCGTCATTCGCCCAGGCAGGCGCGAGCGCAACAACAAGGAAAAGGCTGGATACAGCTAGAATCCTGACGGTGATCATTCTCGGTTTCCCTCTATTCAGCCTCTCTGGTTCAAGGCCTTTGATGTGCGCAAATTCCAATGGAGCAGCGGCCTTTTGGAATCCGGCGCACTGACGATGGGCAATCTAGCGCATGGACGGTGGCGTGTCAACGACGGCGGCGAAGCGGGTGCGCGCCACGGCACATATCTTTTCAGGCACTAATTCAATAAACTCATGCATCCAGCAACGCGCTTCCCGAAAGGCCTTTTTCCCGAGATGTCAGGTTCTCCGTGCCGATCCCCGGACGACGTTTCGCGCCATGTGCCCGGCGACGCACCGGCCCGTCGACGGAACGCGTTGGTAGGCGTGTCGAGTTCCCTCATGGTGTGTTTGGTCGCCATCCTCTTGCTCGCCGGCTGCGGCGAAGCGGTGGACCCGGGCCCTGAACCCCGTCGCCCTCCGGGCTTCGACCAGCTCGAACCCGCGGTGCAGGAACAATTTGTCGAGTTGCTGGACCGGCTGGCCCGGGCGCGTGCGGATGCTGCACCGGCCCCCGAGATGGGCCGGGCATGGGGCGAGTTGGGAAAATGGTTCGATGTATATCGCTTTCCCGATAGCGCCATGCACTGCTACCGGCAGGCGGCGCGGCTCGATGCCAATGAGCCACGCTGGTCCTACTACCTGGGCCTGTTGGCGGTCAACGATGGCGATCTGGATCTGGCCGTCGCCGCATTTGAAACCGCGGAGCGACTTGCACCCGAGTCGATCGCCGCACCAATGCAGCTGGCCGAGTTGAAGCTCAAGCGTGGCCAGGCCACGGAGGCGGGGGAACACTACCGCCGCGTTCTGGATACGGAGCCAGGCAATCTGGCCGCCTCTCTCGGTCTGGCACGCCTCCATCTGCAGAACCATGAAGCAGATCTGGCGCTAGAGCTGCTGAAACCGCACCTCGGCGACGAAGCGCGGGTGCCCGCCGAACTTCGCTACCTGGCCGCGCAGGCCCATCGCCTGCGCGGGGACGCGGAACTTGCTCGACGGCAGCTCGACCTTTTGCCCGAAGACCACGGCGACAGGACGCCGCTCGGCGTTCAGGATCCATGGCGCAACGAGCTGATGGCGATCAAGGTGAATTCCAATCACCTCACTCGGCTCGGCATCCGAGCCTCCCGCCAGGGCAATTTTCGCCTGGCGGCGCGCTATTCCGGCAGGGCGGCAGCGCTGAATCCGGACAACGCCGAACTTCGCACCAATTACGCCGCGTCGCTGCTGGCCCTCGGCCGAGCCGGAGATGCGCTGGAACAGGTCGACAAGGCGTTGGCGCAGGACCCGAATCTGGCGCGCGCCTACCTGGTTAAAGGCGGTGTCCGCCTGCGCCTCGGCGACCGGTTGGGCGCTCGTGAGGCATTCCTGGGCGCGTTGGCACTTGACGGCGGCCTGAAGGATGCGCGCCGTCATCTCGGGCGCATCTACCAGCAAATGGGCGAAACCGAACTGGCGATCGATCAATACGCTGAACTGCGCAAACGGTATCGGGAGGCTCACCAGGCGCGTTTCTGGCACGCGGCGTTGCTGGCGTCCCTGGGACGATTCGATCAGGCGATGGCCGCGCTGGACGCCGACCTCGAGGTGCACCCGCAAAGTCCGTTGCTTCGGCTTCTCAGGGTCCGGATACTCGCAACGGCGTCCGGTAAATCCTCGAGTGGCCCGGTCGAGGCAGCCGCACTGTTTGCCGGGCTGGCGCCATATGAGCATGACGTCTATTCAATCGAATCGGCAGCCATGGTTGCCGCAGCGCTGGGCTACCATGCCGACGCCGTCGAACTGCAGCGAAGAGCGATTGCCGTACTGGAGACACTGCCGGAAGGCGAACCAGCCCGTATCGCCCGCCGCCGCCTGGTGCTGTATAGCGAGCAGAAAGCCTGCCACACGCCTTGGCAGCGCGGCGAACTGTTGATCACGAAGCCGGTTGACGCGCCGATCGGCACCCAGGAATGGATGGAAAGCCCGCATTGACGATTCAGATGGATTCCAGCGAATGAACCGCTATTTGCCGAGAGTCTCGGCGGCGTGTCTTGCCGTGGTGCTGCTGGCCGGCTGCGGCGATGACCGCGATGCCGACTCGTCGCCGATGATCTCCGACGCCCGGCCGCAGCGGACCGACGAGCGCGCCCGGCTTGTCGACGTCGCTGATCAGGTCGGCCTCGGCTTCACACACGACAATGGCATGAGCGGTGACCTGTATTTCATCGAACCGGTCGGCTCGGGCGCGGCACTGGTCGATTTCGACAACGACGGCGACCTGGACGTGTTGCTGGTGCAGGGCCAGAGGCTTCCGGCCGCTGCTCCGAATTCGCCGATGCCGGCCGAACCCCCCGAGGCTGCCCTCCGCTCGCGCGTGTTCCGCAATGAGCTCGTGCACGCGGATGGTACGCGCGGGGAACTGCGGTTTACCGACGTCACCGAGTCCAGCGGCCTGGTGGCGACTGGCTACGGGATGGGCGTGGCCGCGGGCGATATCGACAACGACGGTCGTATCGATGTCTATCTGACCAATTTCGGCGCCAACCAGCTTTGGCGCAATGTCTCCGACGCTTCCGGCATCCGTTTCCAGGACGTAACCGAGCGATCGGGCACCGGTGATGCACGCTGGTCGACCAGCGCCAGCGTTGCCGATCTGGACGGCGATGGCCTGCTCGATCTATACGTGGCCAACTACGTCAATTTCCGCTTCGAGAATCACAAGACCTGTCGGACGCCCGGTGGACGCCCAAACTATTGCGGCCCCCAGTCCTACCAGGGCGAACCCGACAGCATGTTTCTCAACAAGGGAGAGCTGAGGTTCGAGGACGTTTCCGGCCGGGCCGGGATACTGGGGTCGCCATCCAGCGGTCTGGGCGTGGTCACAGCGGATTTCGATCGGGATGGTCATCTCGATATCTATGTTGCCAACGATCTGCAGCCCAACTTTCTGTGGCGCAACCTCGGCGCCGATACCCCGGGTTTCGAGGACGTGGCTCTGCTCAGCGGCAGCGCCGTAGCCATGGACGGTCGCGCGCAGGCGTCGATGGGGCTGGTCGCGGGCGACATCGACAACGATGGGGACGACGATCTATTCATGACCCATTTGCGCACCGACAGCAACACGCTGTATCGCAACGACGGATCGGCCGGCTTTATCGATGCCTCCTTTACCAGCGGCCTGGGCGCGCCCAGCCTGGCCGTTACCGGTTTCGGTACGGTACTGATCGATCTCGACAACGACGGCTGGCTTGATATCGTGACCGCCAACGGCGCCGTGGCCATCATCGAAGAGCAAGCGCGGCAGGGCAGTCCCTATCCGCTTGCCGAGCCCAATCTGGTGTTCTACAACACCGGTGGCGGCGACTTCATCGACATCACAGACTCGGCCGGCGGTGAACTCACGAGACTCGAGGTCAGCCGGGGACTGGCTGTCGGCGACATCGACAACGACGGGCGTAGCGACATTCTGCTGAGCAACAACAACGGTCCGGCCCGGCTGTTGATGAATCGCACGCGCACGGATCATCACTGGCTTGGCCTGAGACTGCTGACCGCGGGTGGAACGCGCGACGCACTGGGTGCGCAGGCAACGGTATTCCTGAGCGACGATCGGCGTCTTTCGCGTCGCGCGGCGACCGACGGCAGCTATCTTTCCGCCAGCGATCCCCGGGTACTGTTCGGACTCGGCGACGACGACCAACCGGTCACGGTCGAGGTCAGGTGGCCGGGGGGAGGGGTCGAGCAGTGGCAGGGACTTTCACCCGGTCGGTATCATGAGCTCGAAGCCGGGACCGGCACACCCGTGGAGACCGCAACGCGATGAAAAATGGCGCTCACCCGCGGACCTGGCGCTTGTCATCGGTGGCGGTCGTCGCGGTTGCCGCGGCGCTTGCCCTCCAGGCCTGCGGCGACCCTTCATCCGGTACGGAGCCTGTCGCGGTCTGGGACGGCGGTGAACTCGAACGAGAGCGATACGAAAATTGGCTCGACTCTCATAACCTGGAACCGTCGCACGAGTCGGCTCGAAATCTCGCGTTGATCGTGTCGATGGCTGCCGCGGCGCGCCATCGCGGGATGGATGACAGCGCCGAGGTGCTCCTGTCGGTCGAAGCCATGCGCCAGGCCAGACTTCTGCCCGCGCTCAATCGGCATGTCGATGCTCAGGTCTCGATATCGGACGAAGAGCTCGAGCAACTCGCCGACGCAAATCCGGATGCCTTCAAACGGCCGCGCAAGCTGCTTCTGCGCGGCATATTCAAGCGCCTGCCGACAGATGGCGCCGAGCGCGACCAGGTGCGTCGCGAAATGCTGGCGTTGAGGGCTCGGGTGCAGGACGGGGCCGACATCAAGCCGCTGGCGGTGAACGAATCCGAGTCGCAGAATCGCTTCCGCGAGGGAAGCATCGGCTTCGTCGATCCCGATGCCCTGCCAGTGCCGGTTCGCGACGCGGTCGAGGGTCTCGAAATCGGCGAGGTCAGCGAATTGATCGAACACGCCGGTGGGCTGGCGTTCTACTTGTGTGAGCGCATCAGCCCCGAAGTCATTCCCGATGCCGACGAGGTGCGATTCAAGTTCCGTCAGAACCTGTTTCGCCAGCGCAGAGCCGAGTTGAACAGGGTGCTGCTGAAGGAGCTCGATGCGCAGGTCAGGGTTCGCCTGGAACAGGATCCGGTACTTCAGGCCGGTCGCTACGAGCTACCCGCTGGCTGGATCGACGATCTGATCCGTCATCGGTTGCCGGACCGCGATCCTGGATCGCTGACCGACCGACAAAAGCAACGCTTGCTGCGTGAATGGGGCCGGCGGGTGGCCATGACCGATCATGCCGAAGGACTCGGCCTTGTCGACGCCGAGGAACTGGCCGATGCGATGCGCTGGAACCTTGTCCACGCACTGGCGACGACCGAATTGCGATTCCGGGTCGACGAACGCCTGAGACCGCCGGTCGAGAGCGAGCTGCGTGCGCTCTACGAGCAGCGGCGGATGAGGATGCGCAACCCGCCTGCATATCGGGTTGCGGCAATCCAGTTTGCCGGCGTCGCGGGTCGGGACGACCGAGAAATTATCGGCCGGGCGCGTGATGCCGCTGCGCGAATCCGCGGCGGCGCGCTGGACTTCGGCCTGGCCGCGCGCGAACTTTCCGTTCACCCCTCCGCGAGCAACGGCGGCATGCTCGGCTGGATGACTTCGCGCGAACTCGGGGCACTCGAGATGGGTCTGCTCAAGCCGATGCGCGTACTGGCACCGGGCGAGGACTCGGGCCTGTTGCGGGCACCCAGCGGCCTGTGGCTGGTGAGATTGCTCGAGCGACGGGCGGCCACGCCCATGACCTTTGCGCAGGCGCGCGGGAAGCTGGAAGGCGTGTTCGAGCGCGACCAGATCGAGCGACTGGAGTCCGAAGTCCGCGAACAGCACCGGGCGGACATCAACCTGCGGATCCTCGAGTAGTTTTGCGCCCGCACAGAGTTATTCAGAGGTTCCCCGGGAATCCGGCGGTTGCTTGGGTGGGGCTTCCATTATGGGCGTGAACCGTTTTCGCTTGCCGCTCAGCGAGATGCTCTCGACGTAGTAGAAGTAAGCCGTGTCGGCTTCGATTCCATCGTCCACGAACCGGTAATCCCTGGGGAGGTCGGTGGTGCCTGCACCGAGCACCGGCTGCGGCGTGATGCGTTCATAGGGGCCGTCGCGTTGCTCGGCCCGATACACATCGAAACCGAAATTATCGGATTCACTGGCGGTGGACCATTTGACGGTGTTGGTGAGCCGATGCCCGGTGGGTTCATGCACCGGCGCGCCGGTGCATGCCGCCATCGTCAGCGTCGCAGCGGCCATCAACAGCCGGGCCAGGCCGGTCCCCCGGGGGATTCGCAGCAGCCTCGTGCTCGCCCGGCCGCTCATTGCGCGACCGCAGCTCGCCGAACGATCATTTCCCGATCCAACCCGGTGACCGGGTGGCGGCTCTCCGCGCCGTCCGGCCAGGTCACGACAACCTCGACCGGGTGCCGGTCGGCGCCCAGGCCGAAGACCGCTGCCGGCATGACCTGTGCCTGGTAGCCGCGGGTCGGCATGATGCTCTGCCGCGGCGACGCGGCGGCGTCCAGACGTATGCTGGCGCCCAGCGCGGCCCGGTTCGGGCCATCCTGTTCGAGACGGACGCGCAGCCATCGATTGCCGGTCTGCTGATCGTTGCGCAACAGGACCGGCGGGCCGCCGACCTGGGTGATAAGAATGTCGAGATCCCCGTCGGCATCGATGTCGGCATAGGCCGCAGCGCGGCCGGCCAGCGGACGCTGCAGGTCGCCTTCGCCGGCGAGCAGAAACCGGCGCGGACAATCATCGCCGCAGTTCCAGAACAATTGTGGGGGCTGTTCGTAGGCCTGGCTGGGCTGGACCTTGTGAATCTCCCGCTCCAGGTGACCGTTGGCCTGAAACAGGTCGAGCCGTCCGTCCAGGTCGGCATCGAAGAAAAACACGCCGAAGGTCAGCGCCAGCCGGCTGGGCGGTCCGATGCCGCTGGTCGAGGACTGGTCGGCATAGAGTTCCGGGGTGCCCTGCGAGAGATAAAGCGACGTCATCTCGCCGGCGAAGTTGCCCATCGCGATGGCTCTTCGCGCGACCCCGCCGAGCATGGCCGTATCCATGCCCATCGCGCCGGTCGCGTGGCCGTCGGGATCGAAGGCCAGGCCCGTCTCGACGCCCAGTTCCTCGAATTTGCCGCCGCGATTGAGAAACAGGAAATTGCGCACCGTGTCGTTGGCCACGACCAGGTCCAGCCGGCCGTCCTCGTCGATGTCCACCGGAATGACGGCCAGCGCCTTCCCTTCCGGGCGCCCGTTGACCGGGTGCGAGACCTCGATGCCGGCCGACCCGCTGACGTCGCTGAAGCGACCGTTACCGTCATTCCGGTAAAGCCTGTTGTGCCGGCCCGCGTAGTTGGTCGGCGGGCCGAAGGCGCGCCCGATGCCGGTCAGGCGGTAATCCACTGACAGGTCGATGTCCAGCGACCATTCGACGTAATTGCAGACGAACAGGTCGAGGTCGCCGTCGCCATCGGCGTCGAAGAATGCCCCGCAGGTACTCCAGTCGGTGTTTTCGCCTGCGACCCCGGCCGCGTCGGTGACGTCGGTGAAGCGGCCGTTGCCGAGGTTGCGGAACAACCGATTTTCCCCGACCGCGGCGATGAACACATCCGGCCGGCCGTCGCCGTCGAAGTCGCCGACGACCGGAGCGGTCGCGTAGAAGCTGGTATCCAGTCCGGAGCCGTCGGTCGCGTCGATGAAGCTGCCATCGCCCCGGTTGAGATAAAGCCGCTGGGTGGGCCGGCTGCGATCGGCCGAATAGTCGTGCCATGGCCACAGGTCGCCGTTGGCCAGAAGCAGGTCCGGGTCTCCGTCGCCGTCGAAATCGGCGAACGCCGCCCCGCTGCCCATGGTCTCGGGCAGCAGCTTGAGCCCGTAGGCACCGTTTTCATGCACGAAATCGATCCCGGACCCAGCGGTGATGTCTTCGAACGGCAGACGGGGCGGCGCCGGCGTTGCCGGGTCGTCCTCCGGCAGGCGGGTGGCAAGCGCCGGTTCCGCCTCGGCAAGCGCATCGGGTGGCGGCGTTCGGCTGAACCACCAGGCGCCCACGCCGGCCAGGAGGCCGGCAATGCCGATCACCGCGATCGACCACCTGACGGCGGTGCCGATCACCCGGTCGTCGTCGGCCACCCATTCTTCCTTCGGTGTATCGGTTCGTTCGTTCGGCGTCATGGCGTGCCGCGATCGATCTTCGGCGGGTTCAGCGGATAGATCACTATATCGTCCGCGGCGTGGTCGGCGGCCGGATCGCGCGCCCGTGCGATCGCAATGGCCCGGTCACGCGCGTTGTCGTCGATGCGGTATTTACGATGCAGCTCGGCGTGCTCGTCGGCGGACGCGCGCTCGCCGCGCATGCGCAGTACCTGGGCCAGTCCATAGTGGCTTTCGGCCCGCTCGGGGTCGATCGCCAGCGCGCGCTCGAACCAGGATCGTGCCTGTGCGAGCGCATCGTCCCGCGTCGAGCCGGGCGACGCCAGGCGAGCGCGCTCCAGCCATGCCTGGCCCAGCTGATCCAGAAGCCTGTAGTCGCGACTGAAATCGAAACCGCGAGTCCTCGCTTCCTGGTAACGGGTCTGTTCGAGATCCGTCCAGATTGCTATCGCGTCCTCCACGAAGCCGTTCTGCCGGTTCAACTCGCCGGTCCAGTAGGCCACCGCCCAGGGATAGGCGGGATGCTCGCCGCCGCCGGCTTGCGCCAGCGCGGCGGCCGCTGCCTCGAGGCGTCCGTCTTCGAGGCGGGTGCGCGCGAGGTTCAGGAATCCCAGGCCGCGCCCCATCCCGGCGACCTGCTCGAACGCAGCCTCGGCCTGGCGAAGTTGCCCGGCGCGCAGCAAGCCGATGCCGTAATCGTTCCAGCGCATCCACAGCGGCGCCTCGGTGCTCGGGTTGCGGGCCGACGCGACGCCGCCCACCACGGCCTGCGCCTCGCCCAGTACCGTCACGGGCAGGTCGTTTCGTACGAACGCGTCGCCCTGCACCTGGCGCATCATCACGGTATCGAACTTGCGGTAATTGACCCGCGCGGTCAGCGTCAGGGGCATGTCCTCGGGCATCGACTCGGGCAGCGTCAGCGCGTAGTGAAGCGTGGCTGCTGCGCCCGGCGGGATCTGGTGGTTGTACAACGGGGTGAATATGTCTTCGGCGTTGCGTCCATCGATGCGGTTGCCGTCCCGGTCGAGCATGTAGACGTTGATCCGGTGGGCCCGGGGATCGACGCTGCCGTCGCCGGCGTCGGCGGCACCCGAATGGCCGATCACTTCGCCGCCGGCCCGGGCGACGAGTTCGACCCAGAGCTCGTTGGAATCGGCGGTGCCCTGGGTCAGGGGATGCCCGAGCGTGAGCGTGCGGATCACGATCTCGACCAGGTAGCGTCCGCCCGGTTCGAGCGTGGCGGACTCGACGCTGTCGGGTCCCAGCAACTCGCCACCGATGTCGTGGCCCCGACGCAGTCCGAAGATGTCCACGCGTACCGAGTCCTCGAGCATCTTCCGGTGATTGGCGTTGACCCAGTCGGGCATGCCGAGCATGTGCGGTATCGCGGTGTTGGCCGAGGCGAACTGGTGGTCGTGGATGGTCAATTCGCCGTGCTCGTCCGGCGCGGCGCCGAAGTCGTCGGAGACCATCCGCGGCATGTGGCAGCCGTTGCAGTTCTTCTCCGCCCGGTCCGGGTAATAGAAGCTGGTGACGCCGTGGCCGGATACGCCGGACAACAGGAAGGAGTCGTAATGATTCTGTCCGCGAAGCCACTTGTAGTCGTTCAGCGCTTCGGGCAGGTGCACCTTGTGGCAGCTGCCGCAGAACTCGGTGGATCGATGCAGCGGCTTGAGAAAGGTCTTCTTGTGAAAGCCGGGCTTGGCCTTGACCAGCATGCGATTCAGCCACTTGAGAAAGCGGTTTTCGCTGTAGGTGAACGGGTAGTGCAGCGGGGCTTCGACGGTGTAGTCGGCGTTGCCGCGCGGCGAGTTGATATGGGTGATGGCGTGACACGCCGAGCAGGTGATCCCGGCGGTCGCCGTCGGGTGATTGACGTCGTCGAAATCGGGATCGTCGAAGGCGCCCGAAAAGAACGGCACCGGGTCGTGGCATCCGGCGCAGAAGCGGCTGCGCTGGACGTTGCCGTCGCGCGCCATCGAAAATTGTCGGGTATTGCGCACCGAAAAACGGTAGACCGGATTGTTGAACGAGGCGAATCGGTGCATCGAGTGCGCCCACTGCTCGTGCGTGTCGGCATGGCATTCGCCGCAGTAGGTGTCGTTCATGAGATCCCGTGCCGGGATGAAGTCTCCGCTGGCCGTGCGCGCGAGCGAGGGCTGAAAATACTGCTCGCCTTCGGCCGGCCCGGTTCGTCCCCACTGGCGCGGGTCCTGCATCTGGGCGGCGAGCATGACCGCCGCGAACAGCGCGCCGCCGGCCAAGATCGCCCCGCCGACCCGCCAGTTGATTCGTTTTCCGGCGAGTCGATGCAGCACGAACAGCCAGACAACGGCGAGCCAGCCTGCCACGTGGAGCCAGTAGGCAGCTTGGCGCGCCGCAGGTGCGCGCAGTTCCAGCAGCGGCAGACCCCGAGTCAGGGCGAGTCCGCTGGCCAGCAGCACCAGGGCGCAGGCCAGCAGGGCGTAGCCCACCTTGACGGCGCGCCGGTTCGGCCGGTCGTGCGCGTTTCGGACATGCTGGATGCCGTAGACGATGACCGGAACGATCAGCAACAGGCCCAGCCCCAGGTGCGCCAGGAACATGTACTGGTAGAAGTAGTCCTGGAAGACCTGGCCGCTGGCGGCTTCGGCAATGCGGATCGTGAGCAGGTAGAGACTGTTGACCGAAATCAGCGCGAACAGCGCGAACAGTGCGAACAGCAGGATGCGCAAACGCGGCCCGACGGCGGGCACATAGCGTCGCAGTCGCGGCTGTCCCGGGGAATCCTTCATGCGGCGGCCGGGCCGCTGCCTCGCCGGCGCCGGCTCGCGGGGCAGTGGTCCATGCGGTTGCCCGGCAGGTTTCCGAATGTTGCAGCGGGCTGGGTCATCGAAACGGGGGCTTGAAACGTTGGCAGAGTATATGCCGGTAAATCACTCAGTACGTATACTCTGGCTCGACTCGATGATTGATCGGCGCCGCGCCCGTTGGCCGCGATAGTGTCAACAATCGTAGTGGCAATCGTCGGACCTTTTCGAATGGAGTGGATGACCATGTTTGGAAGCAGCCGGCGCGTGATTCTCGCGGTCTTCGTGATCCTGGCCGGTGCAGTCTGGGCGCAGGACGAGAAAGATCCCGACGGTCGGATCGAAGACGGCACCTCGGCCTTCTATTCGGGGCTGGCTGCGCTGGAGATGGGTTTGTTCGAGCGTGCCGCCGCCGACTTCGGGCAGGCAGCGCAGCTGCTCCCCGAAGAGCCGGCGATCCAGGCCAACCTCGGGGTGCTCGCAATGCGCCAGGGCGAGGACGCCCGTGCGCGGGAACTCTTCGAGAGTGCCCGTTCCATGGCGCCGGGAAGCGCCGATATCGCGCTGCTGATCGGCTTGCTCGAAAGACGCTCTGGCAATAGCGATGCCGCAGCGGCGTCCCTGCAGCGCGCCGTCAGGCTGGCACCGGAAGCGCTGAAGCCCCGCTACGCACTGGCGACGACTCTCGCCGAGGCCCCGGGGGATCGTTACCAGGGCCGAATCCGGGCGCTTCTTGCCGGCCTGGTTGTCGATGCGCCGGACAACCTGGCGCTGCGCCTGGAACAGGTACGATTCCTGGCCTCCACCGGCGACCGCGAGGCGCTGGCGGAATCGGTCGAAAGCCTGGCGGCAATGTCACGGGACTGGCCTGAAGCCGCTACTGCACAGCTCCAGACCCTGCAGGCGGTGGCGGCCGAACCGGACCAGGCCGCGGTGCGGGCGACCGTGCTGCGCAACGTCCTGCTGCGCTCCGAGGATTACCGCGAAAGCCTTGCGCGTATCCAGGTTTCGGCACAGGCCGGAGGCGAAGCGATCGATCGGCTTCTCCGGGTGCCGGCCCCGCCGTCGAGGCCGGCACCGGCGGACACGGCGCTGGTTTTCGGGCCGGCCACGCCTTACGGAACGCGAGCGAATAACGCGGATATCCTGGTTCTCGATGCAGCCGGGGCGGGTGCGATCGTTCCGGCCGGCCGCGAGGGGCTGGCGGGCGCCTCGCGGGTTTCCCTGCCGGGAATGGAGGAAATTCGCGAACCAGCCGGAATCGTGGCCGTCGACCTGGACAACGACGGCCGCCACGAACTTGTCGCGGCCACCGACCGGGGTTTGCGAATCTTCCGCCGGGATGAAGCCGGGATGTTCGACGCTTTCGATGCGGCGCTCGAGGAGTCCGTGGAGGCTGGTCGCTACAGCGGCGCCTGGGCTGCGGACCTGGAGCTCGACGGCGACATGGACCTGGTGCTGGGCGCGGTCGAAGGCCCCCCGGCCGTGCTGCAGAACAACGGCGACTGGACGTTCACCACCCGCGACGCGTTCGAATCGGTCGATGGGCTGCGTGGATTCGTCTGGGCCGATCTCGATGGCGACGGCCTGCCGGATGTCGCGGCGCTGGATTCGAGCGGAACCGTCAGAGTATTCGGCAATGCCAGGGCGGGTTCCTGGGCGCTTGAAGAAACGATGGACGGCGACTTCGTGGCGCTGGCCGCCGCCGATTTCGACTGGGACGGGCGCATCGACCTGGCGCTTCTGGCCGGCGACGGAAGCCTGATCCTGCATTCCGAAGGGCGCTCGAAATCGCCTGGTCGATGGACCGACATGCCGACCGACGTCGTCCTGGGACAGGCCGGGCTGTTCGCCGCCGACTTCGACAACAACGGCGCACCGGACCTTCTGGCGGCGGCCGGCGAGCGCTCCCGGGTCTGGCTGACCGAGTCGGACGGCACGCTGAAGCCGCTGGGGTCGGCCCCGCCGCTTCGCACCGCCGCGGTCGCCGATCTCGATCGCGACGGCCGCCTCGACCTGGTCGGTCTGGATGCCGACGGCCGGATCGTCGAGGCGACCGGTTCCGGGGCGCTCGACTACGGTTGGCAGGCGATTCGCCCGCGCGCGCTCGAGAATGCCGGCGACAATCGGATCAATACCTACGGCCTCGGCGGACAGCTGGAAGTGCGCTCCGGCCTGGTCGTGCAGCGCCAGGTCATCGACGGCCCCGAACTCCACTTCGGCCTGGGGTCGCGGGAAGGGGTCGACGTGGCATGGATCCTGTGGCCCAACGGTTCGAACCAGGCCGAGTTCGATCTCGCGCCCCGGCGGACCGTGGAGGCGGTCCAGCGTCTGAAGGGGTCGTGCCCGTGGCTGTTCACCAACGACGGCCAGGGCATGCGGTTCGTCACCGACTTCCTGTGGCGGTCGCCGCTGGGTATGCGCATCAACGCGGTGGACACGGCCACGATCACCCAGACCGAGGATCGGGTACGCATCCCCGGAGACGCGCTGGCGCGGCTGGACGGAGGCTACGAACTGCGGATCACCGCGGAACTCTGGGAGACGCATTTCATCGACGGCGTTTCGCTGCTGGCCGTGGACCGCGCGCCCGGAACCGCTATGTTCGTGGACGAACGCTTCGCCCGCGCGGAACCGCGCCTCGATCCGGTGTTCACGACCGACCCCCGCCCGGTCACGCGCGTGGTCGACGACCGGGGCCGTGACTGGACGGACCAGGCGCGCGAGGTCGATGCGCGCTACGTTGCCGGACTGGAGCTGTCCCGTTACCAGGGGCTGACGCGGCCGCATCATGTCGAGATCGACCTGGCCGAAGCCGGGCTCGACGAGCGGTCGGTGTTGCTGGCGACCGGCTGGATCTATCCCACCGACAGCTCGATCAACGTCGCGGTCGCCCAGGGCGCGAGCGAGCGTCCCGGCAGTCTGCGTCTCGAAGTGCCGGACGGTCGCGGCGGATGGGTCGTCGCGCGCCCCGATCTGGGCTTTCCGGCCGGCAAGCACAAGACCATGGTGATCGACCTGGAAGGGCTCTTCGGTCCCGATACGCCGCGCCGCCTGCGGCTGGCCACCAACCTGGAAATCTACTGGGATCGGTTGGCCGTGGCCGAGCGCGTGCCGGATTCGTCCGGGTCGGTCACCGCGATGAGCATGGCCGTCGCGGACTTGCGCTATCGCGGGTTCTCCGAAACGCTGACGCCGACCAGGGCCCACCCGGAAGTGCCCGTCTACGACCGGCTGCAGGGCACCGGCCAGCGCTGGCCCGACCTCGTCGGGTACCACACCCGGTTCGGTGACGTGCGAGAGCTGCTCGCCGGGCCCGACGACCGCTACGTGATCATGAACGCCGGTGACGAGATCGTGCTGCGCTTTACCGGCCCGCCGCCGGCCGAGGGCCTGGTGCGCGATTTCGTGCTGGTCGGCCACGGCTGGGTCAAGGACGGGGACTACAACACCGCGTTCTCCCGAACGGTGCTGCCGCTGCCCACGCGCGAAAGCGGGCTGTACGAAACGCCGCCCACGACGCTGGAGGACGACCCCGTGTATCAGCGCAATGCCGAGGACTGGATACGATTCCATACCCGCTACGTGCAGCCGTCGGAATTCCTGTCCGGTCTTCGTCGGCCTTGAGCGATCTGCCGCGGATGACAATCGTCACTGGCAATCGGTTGCCCGACTTCGTATAGTCGATTCCTCCACAACCTTCCCGAGACCTTCGCGGCCCGATGAGCAAGGATGACCTGATCGACCGCCTGCGCATAGACCCGGCCGTATCCGACGAACCTCGGCGCCCGGCGTGGCCGCTTGTCGTCGTCGCTGTGCTGCTGCTGTCCCTGGCTGCTGCGGCATGGGCCTGGTATTCACGCGCAGCAGTTCCGGAAGTGCGCATTGTCGCGGCCGAAACGGTGGAGGTCGGTGCGGCCGCCTCGCGCACCAGCGTGCTCGATGCCTCCGGCTACGTGGTTGCCCGTCGCCAGGCGACGGTGGCCGCCGAGGTGACCGGCAAGCTGATCGAGGTGCTGGTGGAAGAAGGCCTGGCCGTGGAAAAAGGCCAGGTGCTGGCGCGGATGGACGACGCCACGGAGCAGGCCCAGCTCGAACTGGCCCGGGCCCGGTTGTCGGCGGCGCGCAGCACGCTGGCCGAGATCGAGGCCCAGCTGGCCAACGCGCGCCGCACGCTGGTCCGCCAGCGCGAACTGCGCCAGCGGAACCTCGCCAGCCAGTCCGAGCTCGATCGTGCCGAGACCGAGGTGGATGCATTCGCCGCCCGGCTGGCCAGCCAGCGAGAACAGATTACCGTTGCAACGCGCGAGGTCGAGCTTCAGCAGCAAAGAATCGGCGAACTGACCATCCGCGCCCCGTTTTCCGGCATCGTGATCGCCCGCGCCGCACAGGCCGGCGAAATGGTTTCGCCGATTTCGGCCGGGGGCGGATTCACGCGCACCGGCATCTGCACCATCGTCGACATGGATTCGCTGGAAATCGAGGTCGACGTCAACGAGGCCTATATCGACCGGGTCGAGACCGGCCAGCCGGTGGTCGCGCGCCTGGACGCCTATCCCGATTGGCAGATTCCCGCCCGGGTCAAGGCCGTCGTGCCGACCGCCGACCGCCAGAAGGCCACGGTGCGCGTCAGGGTGGCGATCGAGCAAACCGATCCGCGAATCCTGCCGGAAATGGGCGTGAGCGTGCGTTTCCTTGCCGAAGGCGACGGACCGGCGTCGTCCGACGATGCCGCGCCGCGCCGCTTGCCGCTGGTGCCGGTACGCGCGGTATTCGAGGCCGATGGCCGAAGCTACGTGTTCGTGGTCGACGGGCGGCAGCTCGAGCGCCGCGCCGTGCGCGCCGGGGCGCGCCGCGACGACGGCATCCTGATCAGTGCCGGCCTGAACGCCGGCGAGCGGCTGGTGGCCGACGCCACCGTCGATGACTTGTCCGACGGCATGCGCGTGCGCGTCGTCGATCCATGAGCACAAGGGAAAGACGATGAACAAACCAATCGTGACGGTCAGGAACGTGGTCAAGAGCTACCGGAAAGGCCGCGAGGCCGTCGAAGTGCTGCACGGCCTGGACCTCGAAATCGCCCAGGGCGAATTCTCCGCGCTGATGGGCCCGTCGGGCTCCGGCAAGACGACCCTGCTCAACCTGATCGGCGGACTCGACCGCCCGACCTCGGGCGAGGTCGAAGTCGGCGGCGAGCGCATCGACCGGTTGAGCTCCCGGGCGCTGGCGCGCTGGCGCTCGAACCACGTCGGCTTCATCTTCCAGTTCTACAACCTGATGCCCGTGCTCACGGCGCAGCGCAACGTCGAACTGCCGCTGTTGTTGAAAAAGATGTCGTCGAAGGAACGGCGCGAGCGCGCGATGACCGCGCTGGAAATCGTCGGCCTGGCCGATCGGGCGAAGCACCTGCCGCGCGAGCTTTCCGGCGGGCAGGAGCAGAGAGTCGCGATCGCCCGGGCGATCGTCAGCGACCCCGACCTGCTGCTGGCCGACGAACCCACCGGCGACCTGGATCGCGACACCGCCAACGAGATCCTGGACCTGCTGGGCACGCTGAACACGCGCCACGGCAAGACCATCCTGATGGTGACGCACGACCCGGTCGCCGCCGAGCACGCCGGCCGAACCGTGCACCTGGACAAGGGCTCGATCAAGGCCGGCGAGGAGGCCGCGTAATGGGCGGCATGTTCCACCTGGTGCGCAAGAACCTGGGCCGCAAGAAGCTGCGGACCCTGTTCACGCTGCTGTCGGTCGTCATCGCGTTCATCCTGTTCGCCCTGCTGGGCGGGCTGAACCGCGCGTTCACCGCCGGGGTCGAGCTGGCCGGTGCAGACCGGCTGGTCACCATGCACAAGGTATCGTTCATCCAGTTGATGCCGATCTCCTACGTCGCGCGCGTCGAAGGGATGGACGGCGTCCGCGCGGCCACGCACTACACCTGGTTCGGCGGCTACTTTCAGGACCCGAAGCAGCAGTTCGGGCTGTTCCCGACCAACCTCGAGAAGCTTTCCGACATCTATCCCGAATACGAGATGCCGCCCGACCAGCGCGAGCACCTGATGGAAACCCGAACCGGCCTGCTGGTCGGGCGTGCGATGGCCGACCTGTACGGCTGGGAGGCCGGCGACCAGGTACCGATCTTTTCGAGCATCTATCCGAAGCGCGACGGGTCGTACGCATGGGAATTCGAGATTGCCGCGATCTTCACCGGCACCGGCAACACCGCCGACGAGATGCAGGCCTTCATGCACTACGATTACTTCAACGAGGCCAGGCAATTCGGCCAGGACATGATCGGCTGGATCGTCACGCGCATCGAGGATCCCGAACTCGCCGACACGGTTTCCGGCGCGATAGACGCGCGCTTCGCCAATTCGCCGACCGAAACCAAGACATCGACCGAGGCCGGCTTCGCGGCGAGTTTCGCCGCCCAGTTCGGCAATATCGGCCTGATCGTGCAAATGATTCTCGGGTGCGTGTTCTTCACGCTGCTGCTGATCTCGGGCAACACCATGGCCCAGGCCGTGCGCGAGCGCACCGGTGAACTTGCGGTACTCAAGACCATCGGTTTCAGCGACGCCCGGGTTACCGGCATGGTGCTGGCCGAGAGCCTGCTGGTCGCAGTAGTCGGGGGCGTTATCGGGCTGCTGATTGGCGGATTGTTCGTGACCGGCGCGGCCTCGGCGCTGGCGCAGTTCTTTCCCGGCCTGGCCATGAGCAGCGGCACCCTGCTCTGGGGCCTGATGCTTGCGGTCGCGCTTGGCCTGGTCACCGGTGCCTGGCCGGCCTGGCGCGCGGCCCGGCTCGATGTCATCGATGCCATGGGGAGGCGCTGATCATGGAACAGATCCTCGTCATCACCCTGCAGAACCTCAAGAGCATTCCCGGCCGGCTGGGCACATCGCTGGTCGCCGTGGTCGGCGTCGCCGGCGTTGTCGCGGTGCTGGTGGCCGTGCTTTCGATGGCGCGCGGTTTCGAGAACACGCTGGAATCGGGCACCTCGCCGGGCAATGTCATCGTGCTGCGCTCGGGCTCGAGCTCCGAGCTCGACTCGGGCTTCCAGGGCGACCAGGCGCGGATCATCGCTCAGGCCGAGCAACTGGCACTGGTTTCGCCAGAGGTCTACGTGATCGTCGACCTGGAAAAGAAATCCTCGCAGACGCAGGCCAACGTGCCGATGCGCGGGGTCGGCGCGGACGCCGCGGCGATTCGCAGTGACTTCAGGATCATCGACGGCCGAATGTTCGAGCCCGGGCGCAGGGAACTGGTCGCCGGCCGTGGCGCCGCCGACCAGTTCGCGGGTCTGGCGGTGGGCAACACGCTGGAATTCGGCACCGAGCGCTGGGACGTGGTCGGCATCTTCGAGTCCGGCGGCGGGTCGGCGGAGTCCGAGCTGTGGACCGATTCGGCCACGTTGCAGGGCGCTTACCGGCGCGGCAACAGCTTCTCGGTAGTCTACGGTCGCCTCGACGATCCGGGACGATTCACCGAGTTCAAGGACGCCCTGACCAGCGACCCGCAGCTATCGGTGCGGGTGGAGCGCGAATCGGAATACTTCGCCGAGCAGTCGCGCGCGCTGTCGACGTTCGTCTCGGTGGTCGGCTACGGGATCGCCGTGCTGATGGCGCTGGGGGCGTTGTTCGGCGCGCTCAACACGATGTACACGGCGGTCTCCGACCGGGCCCGCGAAATCGCGACGCTGCGCGCGCTGGGGTTCACGCCGGTCGCGATCGTGGTCTCGGTGATGGCCGAGGCCATGCTGCTGGCGCTGGCCGGCGGCCTGATCGGCGCCGGGCTGGCCTGGCTGCTGTTCAACGGCTTCACCGTCTCGACGCTGAACTTCTCCAGCTTCAGCCAGGTGGTGTTCGCGTTCGCGGTCACCCCGGGCCTGCTGGTGCAGGGCATCGTGATCGCGCTTATCATCGGGCTGGTCGGCGGGCTTGCGCCTGCCATACGCGCGGCGCGCATGCCGATCGTCTCGGCGCTGCGCGAGTAAGCGACCGCGCGTCACCCGAATCAGGCGAGGAGACACCGAATGGCAAAGGTAACCGGGCTGGGCGGCCTGTTCTTCAAGGCCGAAGACACCGACAAGACTCGCGAGTGGTACTCGCGCCACCTCGGCATTCCGTTCACCGAATGGGGCGGCTGGGGCTGGGAGTGGCGGCACCGCGACGATCCCGAACACGTCGGGCGAACCGAATGGGCGCCGTTCAAGGCCGATACCGAATACATGAATCCGAGCGACAAGCCGTTCATGATGAATTTCCGGGTCGACGACCTCGATGCACTGATCGAGCAGCTGAAGACGGCAGGCGTGGAGCTGGTCGGCGAGCCCGAGTCGCACGAATACGGCAAATTTGCCTGGATCATGGACCCCAACGGCATCAAGATCGAGTTGTGGGAGCCGGCCGGGGAGGTGCGGGACGATGCCGGATGACCCGCTGACCTTCGATCACGGTCAGTTCTGCCGGGTGGATCTCAACGCCCGCGAACCCGACGCGGCGCGCGCCTTCTACAGCGGGCTGTTCGGCTGGACCGGCGAGTTTGCCGGACGCGCGGCCGAGGCCGGGCCTTACGAGCGTTTCGTTCTCGACGGGCGGGTGGTCGCCGGCATGGGCCGGATGAGCGACGAAATGCGCGACGCCGGCACGCCTTCGGTGTGGGTCAATTACATTTGCGTCGACGACGTCGATGCCATCGTCGAGCGCGCCGGGCAGCTTGGCGGCACGATCCGGATGCCGGCCACGGATATCTCGAAGGCCGGCCGGATGGCGTTCGTCGACGACCCCTCCGGGGCGTCGATCGCTTTCTGGCAGCCCGGCCTGGATCGAGGCGCCGAAGCGGTCACACGGCCGGGTGCCTTCTGCTGGAACGAGCTGGCGACGCCGGACCTGGCCGCTGCTGCGGAATTCTACGGCGAGCTGCTGGGCTGGGCGTACCGCGACAATCCGCACTCGCCGGCGCCCTACCGAATCATCGAGAACAACGAGCGGCCCAACGGCGGAATGCTGCAGATGACCGAGGAATGGGGCGACATGCCGGCTCACTGGATGGTCTATTTCGCCGTCGAAGACGCCGGCGCTGCCGCCGAGCGTGCTCGCGCGCTCGGCGGACAGGTTCACCACGGACCGTTCGACACCGCGGCGGGCAGGCTGGTGGTCTGCCAGGACCTCCAGGGCGCCATGTTTCATGCCCTGGAGCTGGCCGGCGACCCGATGGCGGGCTGACCGCTCGAAGTGTGACCGATTTTCGCTCAGTCACCCCCCAGTCGACGATATCAAGCTGGTATAATTCTCGGGCTTTGCGGCTCTGGAATCGTTTGGGCCGCTTGTTTTTTTGATGCGCCGCGGGGATTGGACAGGCTGTGTCTACCGACATGTCTAACGATTCCGGCAAGCCGGAAAACAACCAATCCGCCCCTGACGCCGCCGGTTTCGCCCGGACCGTCGTCTGGCTGCTGAGAACGCAGGCGGTAATGGCGGTGGCAGCGGCGATCGCCGCCGGCATCTTCGCCGGGAAAGGATGGGCGCTTGGTGTGCTGTCCGGCGGCGGCATCGGGATCGTGCTGACGGCCATTTCGGCCTTGCGCACGGGAGCAGTTTCGGCCTCCGGCGATCCGGCGGCCATGGCGGCCGCGTTCTATCGCGGCATGCTGTTGAAGATGGCGCTTGCCGTGGTGATGTTCGTCGTCGTTGCGGCCATGTTCGCCGAATGGTTTTTGCCGGTGATTGCCGGCTACGTGGTCACGCTGGTGGCCTATTGGATTGCACTGCTGCGAATCGGGCGTCAAGCGGATTCGGGCGGGGCATTGAACGACGAGTGATTAGTGGTCCTTCAACATGATAATTACGGATTCAGTTGGTCTGTCAGCGTTCAGGGGAAGGCGCGGCTCGCAGTCAATGGCCATCGCCCTTTACAAGAGCCGGAACGCCGCCATGGACGCTGACAGGCCAACCCTTCGGGCGCTCCTGTGGCGCAGCGCTGCGGCGTTCCCGTGCTTGCCAAGGGGGACGGCCATTGACTGCGCACGGCGCCTTGCAGCGCAGCGCCACAGGAACGCTGAAACCGCAATTATCATGTTGAAGAACCACTAGGGACGACTGAATCGTGCAATTCGCATACGCCGCCTCAGAATCCGGGGAATTCTCGCCGACCGAGTACGTGTCCCATCACCTTGGGCACTGGACCGTAGGCGAAGGCCTCTGGACCTTCCATCTCGACACGCTGTTCTTCTCCGTGACGCTCGGACTGGCGATGGTCTTCGTGTTCTGGCTGGCCGCGCGCCGCGCCAGCGCCGGGATTCCGGGCAAGCTGCAGAACTTCGTCGAGGTGCTGGTCGATTTCGTCGACAATTCGGTCAAGGAATCCTTTCACGGCCCGCGCCAGTTCATCGCGCCGCTGGCGCTGACGATCTTCGTCTGGATATTCCTCTGGAACCTGATGGACCTGATCCCGGTCGATTACATTCCGCTGTTCGCCAGCCAGGTGCTGGGCATCGAGTACATGCGCGTGGTGCCGTCGGCCGACGTCAACGCGCCGTTCGCGATCTCGCTTTCGGTGCTCGTGCTCATTCTTGTATATAGCGTCAAGGGCAAGGGCTTCGGCGGCTTCGGCCGCGAAATGCTGTTCCATCCTTTCGGCAAGAACATCCTGCTGTGGCCGGCCAATATCCTTTTGAACCTGGTGGAGCTGATCGCCAAGCCGGTATCGCTGGCGTTGCGACTGTTCGGCAACCTGTACGCCGCCGAGCTCATCTTCATCCTGATTGCAATGCTGCCGTGGTGGATCCAGTTCATCCCCGGCGGCGCCTGGGCGATTTTCCACATTCTCGTGATTCCGCTGCAGGCATTCATTTTCATGACGCTGACGATCGTGTACCTGTCGTTGGCCTATGAAGAGCATTGATCAAGCATCAACCAACCCATGATCGTTTACTTTTATTCGGTTCATTTTTGACAAAGCACTACTCCAGGAGATAACAAGTGGAAGCACTCATCGCACAAGTCCAGGCCAGTACCGCCATTGCTGTCGGTTTGATTTTCGCCTTCGCCGCCCTCGGTACCGGTATCGGCTTCGGTCTGCTCGGTGGCAAGTTCCTCGAAGGCGCCAGCCGTCAGCCCGAACTGGCCGGCATGCTTCAGGTGCGCATGTTCATCATCGCCGGCCTGCTCGACGCGCTGTCGATCATCGGCGTTGCGTTCGCCGCGCTGCTGCTGTTCGCCAACCCGCTTCTGGCTGCCATCGGCGGCTGAACGCGCTTGCGAACCTCAAGCCTGAAACCTGAACCAACCGCAGGGAACTGATATGGATGTCTCTCTGGGCACCCTGATCGGCCAGGCCGGTACCTTCCTGGTGCTGGTCCTGGTCACCATGAAATTCGTGTGGCCGCCCTTGACCCAGGCCATGGAAGAGCGTCGGCAGAAGATCGCCGAAGGCCTGGCGCAGTCCGACGAGGCCGAGAAGGCGCTGGAAAAGGCCGAGCAGCAAGCCGAGCAGATCATTCGTGAAGCGCGGGCCAAATCCGGCGAAATCATCGACCAGGCCGGCAAGCGCGGCAACGAGATCGTCGAGCAGGCCAAGCAGGACGCCATCGCCGAGCGCGATCGCCAGGTTGCCGCGGCCGAGGCCGACATCAAGCTGGCGGCCAACCAGGCGCGCGAGGTGCTGCGCGAACGGCTGGCCGAGCTGGCCATCAGCGGCGCCGAGCGGGTCATCGAGCAGGAGCTCGATGCCGAGCGTCATCGCAAGCTGCTCGACAAGCTGGCCGCGGAGCTCTAGACGACCATGCTGGCCGAAACCACACTGGCACGACCCTACGCGCGGGCGGCGTTCAGCCTGGCCGACCAGGCCGGCACCGTCGAATCGTGGAGCGCCGCGCTCGCCACGGCCTCCGAGGCCGTCGAATCCGAAGCCATGCAGCGCGTCATCGGCCATCCCAAGGTGGATGAAAAGCGTCTGCTGGGCCTGTTCGACGAAGTGCTCGGCGAGGCTGCAGAGGGTAATAACAATCGCGCCTTCAGGAGTTTCCTGACCGTGCTGATGCACTATCGGCGGCTGCCGATGCTGCCGGAAATCGCGGCACAGTTCGAAACGCTGCGCCGGGCAAGCGAGCATCGCCTGAAGGTCAACGTGACCTCGGCCGTGGAAATGGATGCCGACCAGCTTGAAAGGCTGGCCGCGCGCCTGCGCGAGAAGTTCGGCACCGAAATCGAGATGGAAACCGGCGTTGACGCCGACCTGATCGGCGGGCTTGTGGTGCGTGCCGGCGACAAGGTCATAGACGCCAGCGTGCGCGGACGGCTGGAGCAGCTTGGAAGGCAGCTGGTCCGTTAGGCCGGCGATTACGAATCGACAACCGAATCATCCAAATGGAATTGGCGACAAGTTTGTCCATGAAAGTCGCAATTTCGCAACCGATCAAACGAGTAATCAAGACATGCAGCAGACACTCAACCCGACTGAAATCAGCGAACTGATCCGCAAGCGCGTCGAGCAGTTCGACGTCGTCTCGGAGGCCCGCACCGAGGGCACCATCGTCAGCGTGTCCGACGGCATCTGCCGTATCCACGGGCTGGCCGACGCCATGCAGGGTGAAATGATCGAGTTCCCCGGCGACACGTACGGCCTGGCGCTGAACCTCGAGCGCGACTCGGTGGGTGTCGTGATCATCGGCGACTACGAGCATCTCAGCGAAGGCGATACCGCCCGCTGCACCGGCAAGATCCTCCAGGTGCCGGTAGGCGAAGCCCTGCTGGGCCGGGTGGTCAACGCCCTGGGCGTGCCGATCGACGGCGCCGGTCCGCTGGATGCCGAAGGCTCCGAGCCGATCGAAAAGATCGCCCCGGGCGTGATTACCCGCCAGTCGGTATCGCAGCCGGTGCAGACCGGGCTGAAGTCCATCGACGCCATGGTGCCGGTCGGCCGCGGCCAGCGCGAGCTGATCATCGGTGACCGTCAGACCGGCAAGACAGCGGTCGCGATCGACGCGATCATCAACCAGAAGGGCACCGGCATCAAGTGCATCTACGTCGCCGTCGGCCAGAAGGCCTCGTCGGTGTCGCAGGTCGTGGCCAAGCTCGAAGAGCACGGCGCCATGGAGCACACCATCGTGGTCGCCGCCAACGCATCCGATTCGGCCGCCATGCAGTACATCGCGCCGTACGCAGGTTGCTCGATGGGCGAGTACTTCCGCGATCGCGGCGAAGACGCACTCATCGTCTATGACGATCTGACCAAGCAGGCCTGGGCCTACCGCCAGGTCTCGCTGCTGCTCAAGCGCCCGCCGGGCCGCGAAGCCTATCCGGGCGACGTGTTCTACCTGCACTCGCGCCTGCTCGAGCGCGCCTCGCGCGTCAACGCCGACTTCGTCGAGAAGGCCACCAACGGCGAAGTCAAGGGCAAGACCGGTTCGCTGACCGCGCTGCCGATCATCGAAACCCAGGCCGGCGACGTCTCGGCGTTCGTTCCGACCAACGTCATCTCGATCACCGACGGCCAGATCTTCCTGGAAACCGACCTGTTCAACGCCGGTATCCGCCCGGCCATCAACGCCGGCCTGTCGGTCTCGCGCGTGGGTGGTGCGGCCCAGACCAAGATCATCAAGAAGCTCGGCGGCGGTGTCCGCCTGGCGCTGGCCCAGTACCGCGAGCTTGCGGCGTTTTCGCAGTTCGCCTCGGATCTCGACGAAGCCACCCGCAAGCAGCTCGAGCGCGGCCAGCGCGTCACCGAACTGATGAAGCAGCAGCAGTACTCGCCGCTGGACGTGGCCGAAATGGCCGTCAGCCTGTTCGCCGGCAATGAAGGCTACCTTGACGATCTGCCGCTTGAAAAGGTGGTGCCGTTCGAAAACGCCCTGCGCGATTTCATGAACAACTCGCACACCGACCTGATGAAGAAGATCAACGAGACCGGCGACTGGAACGACGAGATCAAGGGCGAGCTGAAGAGTGCGCTTGACGAATTCAAGAAGACCGGCTCCTGGTAACTGGCGCGCGCCTTGTGCCCGCTGGCTGCGTTATCGAAGCCGCTTGATATTGCACACGTAATTCGGGAACGATTTGAATGAGTGGATCAAAGGAAATCGTAGGCCAGATCAAGAGCATCAAGAACACGCGCAAGGTCACGCGCGCGCTCGAGATGGTCTCGGCATCGAAGATTCGCAAGGCCCAGGATCGGATGCAGGCCTCGCGGCCGTATGCGCGCATGATTCGCCAGGCGATCGGCCACCTGGCCCACGCCAATCCCGAGTACAAGCATCCGTTCACGCAGCAGCGCGAAGACATCAAGCGCGTCGGCTACGTGATCATTTCCTCCGACCGCGGACTCTGCGGCGGGCTGAACAACAACATGTTCCGCCAGCTGCTCGGCCGTTTCCGCGAGCACCAGGAAAACGGCCAGGAAGTCAGCCTGGTATTGATCGGCAAGAAGGGCCAGCAGTTCTTCAAGCGCATCAAGGTCGAAATCGTGGCTGCGGTCCAGGACCTGGGCGAGCAGCCTCAGCTCGAAAAGCTGATCGGGTCGATCAAGATCATGCTCGACGGCTATCGCGACGGCACGATGGACGAAATCTTCCTGTGCTACAACGATTTCGTCAACACCATGACCCAGCGCGTGACGGTCGACCAGTTGCTGCCCCTGCCGCCGGCCACCGACGAGCCGATGCTCAAGTACTGGGATTACCTGTACGAGCCGGACCCGGAATCGCTGCTCGACGACCTGCTGGTTCGCTACATCGAATCGCTGGTCTACAACGCGACGCTGGAAAACCTGGCCAGCGAGCACGCGGCGCGGATGGTGGCGATGAAGAACGCGTCGGACAACGCCAACAACCTGATCGACGAGCTGAACCTGGCCTACAACAAGGCCCGCCAGGCCGCGATTACCCAGGAAATTTCCGAGATCGTCGGCGGTGCCGCCGCGGTCTGACCGAACATTTGCAGAAATAGAGAAACTCGGGTTCCCGCCAGGGCGCCCACCGACCAGAAACGAGGTTTGAGTGATGAGCAAGGGTACGATTGTCCAGATTATCGGCGCCGTGGTGGACGTGGAATTTCCGCGAGACGACGTGCCGCGTGTATACCATGCGCTGATCGTCGAGGAAGGCGGGGTTGTGCTGGAAGTGCAGCAGCAGCTCGGCGACGGCGTCGTGCGCACGATTGCGCTCGGTTCCACCGACGGCCTCAAGCGCGGCCTGGACGTTGCCAACACCGGTGACGCTATCACCGTGCCGGTCGGCAAGGAAACGCTGGGTCGCATCATGAACGTTCTCGGCGAGCCGATCGACGAAATGGGCGACATCGGCGAGCAGGAACGCATGCCGATTCACCGCAAGGCGCCCAGCTTCGAGGAACAGGCCTCCAGCAACGAGCTGCTTGAAACCGGCATCAAGGTCATCGACCTGATCTGCCCGTTCGCCAAGGGCGGCAAGGTCGGCCTGTTCGGCGGCGCCGGCGTGGGCAAGACCGTCAACATGATGGAGCTGATCCGCAACATCGCCATCGAGCACGAAGGCTACTCGGTGTTCGCCGGCGTGGGCGAGCGTACCCGTGAAGGCAATGACTTCTACCACGAGATGAAGGATTCCAACGTCCTCGACAAGGTCTCGCTGGTCTACGGCCAGATGAACGAGCCGCCGGGCAACCGTCTCAGGGTCGCGCTGACCGGCCTGACCATCGCGGAAAAATTCCGCGACGAAGGCCGCGACGTGCTGATGTTCATCGACAACATCTACCGATACACGCTGGCCGGGGTGGAAGTGTCCGCTCTGCTCGGCCGCATGCCGTCGGCCGTGGGTTACCAGCCGACGCTGGCCAAGGAAATGGGCGACCTCCAGGAGCGCATCACCTCGACCAAGACCGGCTCGATCACCTCGATCCAGGCCGTCTACGTCCCGGCCGACGACTTGACCGACCCGTCGCCGGCAACCACCTTCGCTCACCTCGACGCCACTGTCGTACTGTCGCGTCAGATCGCGGAGCTGGGCATCTACCCGGCCGTGGATCCGCTGGATTCGACCTCGCGCCAGCTCGATCCGCTGGTCGTCGGTCAGGAGCACTACGACGTCGCGCGCAAGGTCCAGAACACCCTGCAGCGCTACAAGGAGCTCAAGGACATCATCGCGATTCTCGGCATGGACGAGCTTTCCGAGGAAGACAAGCTGGCCGTCGCGCGTGCACGAAAGGTCGAGCGCTTCTTCTCGCAGCCGTTCTTCGTCGCCGAGGTATTCACCGGCTCGCCGGGCGTGTACGTCTCGCTCAAGGACACCATCCGCGCCTTCAAGGGCATCGTCGACGGCGAGTACGATCACCTGCCCGAGCAGGCCTTCTACATGGTCGGCACGATCGAAGAGGCGGTTGAGAAGGCCGAGAAGATGAACGAAAAGAAAGCCGCCTGAAGGCGCGCTATTCGCTCGCTGGCTGCGTTTTCGGCACGGCTGAAATACTTACGTACAACACCGTACGCTCCGTTTTCAGCCGTGCCTCAAGCCTTGCCAGCGAACGAATATCGCACCTTTGCAAAGTAGATGATTCCGCGTCGCAACGGCAAGCAGTGAGAAATTAAATGGCATCGACAATTCAATGCGATATCGTCAGCGCCGAGGCGGAGATCTTTTCCGGTGCGGCGTCCATGGTGGTGATCACCGGTGAGGAAGGCGAGCTCGGCATCGCGCCGCGTCACGCCCCGCTGCTGACCCGGATCAAGCCCGGGCAGGTTCGGGTGATGCTGCCCGAGGGCGGAGAGGAGTTCTACTACGTCTCCGGCGGCATGCTCGAAGTCCAGCCGCACGTGGTCACGGTGCTGGCGGATACCGCCGCGCGCGCCGCCGATCTCGACGAAGCGGCAGCGGTCAAGGCCAAGGAAGAGGCCGAGCGGGCGCTGTCGGACCGCAGCGCCGACATGGAAATGGCGCAGGCCCAGGCGCAGTTGGCCGAGGCCGTTGCGCAGTTGGCGGCGTTGGAGAGACTCCGCAAGAACCTCAAACGCTGAAAAATCACTGCAAAGCTACTGCGCGGGCGCCTGACGGCGTCCGGCGGTGCTCGGCATCCTCACGTACCTGTTTGTACGCTGCGGTGCCTGCGCTCCGGCGGCCACCGTCAGCCACCCGCTCGCTACGCTTTGCAGCGATTTTTCCCCGTAGCAGATTTCTTGAGCCCTTCGCGAGGCGCCGGTGGTGCTCGGCACCCTCACGTAACGTCGTACGCTGCGGTGCCTGTGCTCCAGCGGTCGACGACAGCGGCCCGCTCGCTACGCTTTGCTGCGATTTTTCCCCGCAGCAGAGTTCCTTCGTTCTTAGCGAACCGGTGATCCCGCCTGGATTTCTCCCTTGCCGAGCCCGCATTTCGACTGCTTGATCCGCATTCGCATTCCCGTGGTCGCGCCGGGCGGGTGAACCTGTTTTCGGGGGGGGCGTTATCCGAGGGCCGGTTGAATAGAACGCACGCTCTAATCTGATATGCTAGGCAGAAACCAGGTCATAAGGGTGATGAGATGCGGATATGTGCTTCGTTATTGTTCATTGCTTCATGCTTGGTGTTGGGGGGATGTGGTCAAGGGGAAGCACCAATATCCAACGATAGACTGATCGAAAGTTTCGAGCAGGGCAGGACAGGAATCTGGGTGAGCGCCGAGGCGCCGGTCGTCCAGTTGCTTGGCGACGAGGACATCGGCGGCCAGCGCCAGCGCTTCACGATTCGACCCCAGGAGGGCGTGGTCGTGCAGGTGCGACACTCGCTGGACGACTCGGCCCGTGTGCCGGTCGAGCGCGGTGACGTCGTCCGGGTCCAGGGCTACTACCAGTGGGATGCGCGCGGCGGCTTCATTTCGCGGACATTCAGCGACCCGGAACAACCGGGGGGCGGCGGCTGGATCGAACACGAAGGCGAGCGCTACGACTGATACCGAAGCGGCCCTTCACCCAGCTATACCGAGCGGCGCCGGCATCGCAACCGGCACCGCCATGTTCGCTCAATCGTCAAAATACTCGGGCTCGGCGCCCTGTATCTCGCCAACGGTTGCGCTTTCATGAATCTGGAGGTTGACCGGCCGCTCGAAGACCAGCGGGCCGCCGACTTCGGAATCGGCGTGAATGATCACCGTCACCGGCTTGTCGGCCTTGGCGAACCGGGACTTTGCGACCCTCAATTCGCCCAGTACGCGGCTTCCCTTCTCGAGTACGATCCCGCCGTTGTTGTTCTTTACCGATCCGGCGATCCCGCCCTCGATTCGTATCTGCCCGTTCACGGATTCCAGCGCACCATCCACCCGTCCCCCGGATTGCAGCACGACCAGGCCGTTGACCGTCGCGACGCCGCCCGAGATTGTTGCGTCCTGGCCGATTTCGATGGAGCCGTTGACCCCCTCGACATGCTCCGCCGACGCCCCGGCCCCGATCGTGATCTTGCCGTTGACGGTCGAAACGTGTCCGGCCACTGTCGTGTTCGAGCCGATGCTGATGGACCCATTCACGCTCTCCACGTCGCCATTGACGCTGCTTTCGTCGCCGACCCTCACCGAGCCGTTGACAGTGCCCAGCCCGCGGTCCACGTCGGTACCGCTCGCGACGTCGATATCGCTGTTCATCCCGAAGCACCCGCCGAGCCAGAGCACGGCAAAAAAGACGGAAATTCGTAGCCTCATGAGTCCCGCTCCCGATGAGTATTGAATAGACAACCAATCATACGCCCGGCCCTAAGCGCGCGTAAGTCCCGAAAGTCACGCCCCGTGGAGGGCTATTCGGCTGAAGCGGTCGGGGGCCTGGCCGGCACCAGCCAGTCGCCGACGCTCGGCGGTGCCGAATCAGCGGTCTCCTCGAGCCCGACGAAGTCGAAAAGCGAGGTGTCACAAAGCTGGGAGGGCGCGACATTGGTCAGCGCCTTGAAGATCGTTTCGGTGCGTCCCGGCTGCCGTTTGTCCCATTCGGCCAGCATCTGCTTGATGGCCTGGCGCTGCAGGTTGGGCTGCGACCCGCACAGGTTGCACGGAATGATCGGGTAGTCGCGGGTCTCGGCGAGCTTCTCGAGGTCCGACTCGCGGCAGTAGGCCAGCGGCCGGATGACGATGTTGTCGCCATCGTCGCTCTTGAGCTTCGGCGGCATCGCCTTCAGCGCACCGCCGTACAGCAGGTTCAGGAAAAACGTCTCGACGATGTCGTCCAGGTGATGGCCCAGCGCGATTTTCGTGAAGCCGTTTTCCCGGGCAAACGTGTACAGGTTGCCCCGACGCAGCCTCGAGCACAGCCCGCAGGTGGTCTTGCCCTCGGGAATCACGCGCTTGACCACCGAGTAGGTGTCACGCTCGATCACGTGGTAGTCGACGCCGATCGATTCCAGGTATTCCGGCAGCACGTGCTCGGGAAAACCGGGCTGCTTCTGGTCCAGGTTGACGGCGAAGAGTTCAAACGATACCGGCGCGCGGCGCTGCAGGCTGAGCAGCAGGTCCAGCATCGCGTAGCTGTCCTTGCCGCCGGAAAGACACACCATCACCCGGTCGCCGTCGCGGATCATCCCGTAATCGCCGATCGCCTTGCCGACGTTCTTGCGCAGTCGCTTGAACAGCTTGTCGGCGTTGTACTTGGCGGCCTTGTGCGCGGCGGTGTCGAGTGTTGCGGTCATGGCGGGGAACGAACAGTTTCAAACCCGAAAGGATACAGGAAATCAACAACCTGAGGCCGTCAGCGCCAGCCCTCGATTCGGATCACGGGATCGAAATGCAGACGATCTTCGCGCTTGCCACGATCGTTGTACTGGTAAGGTTTATCCAGCGGCATTGATAGCCCGCAACAGATCCCGGATCGGTCCAATCGAGAACATCGGTCCCGACAAGGCGTGACGACGTTTGCGGACAAGCGCCGTTCAGTGGTCGATCATTGGAATCCGTGCAGCTTGCGGTGGCCGCTCCAATCAAGCCGGGCGGAATGCTGATTTCTGGCGAACTGCTTTCATAAAGCTCGTCCCGGCTCCGGTAGCTGCCCGGTTGAAGCGCTGCCAGTTCGACGCATCCCGAAGCGGCAGCGCATGAAAATTCACCATCCACCTCCAGTTCGCCGACCACCCGTACCGCCGGCTGGGTTGGTCCACTGTTTTCGACGAGCAACGCGACGCTGTCGTTGAACCGCTGTATTGCCACCCCGCCCTGCAGATCCACCGGCCCGTCGCTGAACACCTCGTCGGCCTCGACGCGGCCGGCGCGAACCTCGCCCGCCGTCGTAATGTCGCCGTCCACACTCAGCGCGCCCTGCACGTTCGCCTCCCCGTCCACGTCCAGCGGCGCGATCACGGCCTGGGCGGCAATCGCGTAGGGGGAGGCGTTGACCGGCTGGCGCGGCAGCAGCGGCGTGAACGCACCGGTGCTGGCCCCGTCGCGCACGCGGGCCTCGACCCAGTAGCCTCCGCCGGCCTCGAACGGCGCGCCGGTGAAGTCGGCGGCCAGCTCGAACAGCCCGCCGGTGACGGTCACGTCGTCGAACGCGTTGACGTCGATGGAGGTCCCGCCGGCCTCGACGTTATAAAGCGCCAGCTCGAAGTCGAACGTGCCGTCGGCGGCCGTGCCGGCTTCGGTCAGGTAGCCCTGGTAGGTGAAGGTCGTGGTCTGGGCGTTTGCCGGACCGCCAATCAGAAGCAGGAAGGCAACAAATATTTCGACACGCATCATATTGACTTCTCCGTAGCGCAGGGAACTCGTTTCAGGGCAGTGGCGGCAGGCAGTAGATACGCGTGTCCACGTTTTCCGGGGTTCCCCCGGAGTTCTTGTAGAAGCAAGAGAATCTGACGGGCAAGCTGGTGTCCGCAAGGTTTTGCCACTCGTGCGCGACGGCAACCATATTCGGCCGCAGAGAGGGGCAGTCCGCAAATACCGGAACGTGTTCGCTCGTTGGGCAGCTCGCTACCAGTTCGGAAGTCAACCCGGCCCCCACTGATCGGCTCTCGACGACCGTGACGATTTGCGCTCGATCGGCCAGGACGGGAAAGGCCAGCACCGAAGGCGTGATGCAGCCGCCGGCGCAGCGCAACTCGCCATCGAGTTCGAGGTCGCCGATCACCCTTGCCGCCGGCTGGGTCGGCCCGTCGTTGCCGACGACCAGCGCGACGTCGTCGCCGAAGCGCTGGATGGCCACGCCGCCGGTGAAGTCCACCGGTCCGTCGCTGGCCATCTCGTCGGCCTCGATGCGCCCGGCGCGAACCTCGCCGGTGGTCGTGATGTCGCCGACGACGCTCAGCGCGCCCTGCACGTTCGCATCGCCAGCGACGTCCAGCGGTGCGATCACGGCCTGGGCGGCGATGGCGTAGGGCGAGGCGTTGACGGCCTGCCGCGGCAGCAGCGGCGTGAAGGCACCGATGCTTGCCCCGTCGCGCACCCGGGCTTCGACCCAGTAGCTCCCGCCGGCCTCGAACGGCGCGCCGGTAAAGTCGGCCGGCAGCTCAAACAGCCCGCCGGTGACCGTTACGTCGTCGAAGGCGTTGACGTCGATGGGCGAACCGCCGGCGTCGACGTTGTAGAGGGCCAGCTCGAAGTCGAACTCGCCCTCGGCGGCGGTGCCGGCCTCGGTCAGGTAGCCCTGGTAAGTGAACGTGGTCGTCTGGGCCTGGACGCACAGCGATGCGACGGCCAGCAGCGCGGCGGCGATGAATCTGAAGATCATGGCAAGTCCTCCTCGTCTGGTACTTGGCTGCGCGCGGCGGGCGGGTTTTCGAAACTGTCGGTGAACACCAGGCTGCCGGCCGCGCCGGGGTGGGGCACCAGCGCACCGACGCGAAGCACGTAGTCATCGCCCTCGGCCCGGCCGACGACGGGTTGTCCTGTCAGTGCGATCACTTCGAAACGGCCGCCGGACGAGGTTTCTCCGCCCGACGCGACCGTGCCGCGTTCGAGTTCCTGGGCCGCGATGCTGCCGGTAAGCAACAGTCCCAGAATCACCGCGATCCTGGGCGTGGGTCGATCGATGCGTTGAGTTTTCATCGTTCTCGGACTCCGTGTTGTTCGATCGAAAAGCCCCGTGGCATCCGGGCCGTGGAGGCTGAGCTGGCCCGGACGCCGTCTCGGCCCGGGGCGCCCGGATTCGGAAGCGCGGCTCGAATGCCCGCTACTCGAATCCATCGAGGAAGATCAGGTCGGCAAAGTCCTCGAATGCACCCACGTCGCAAGGCGTCCCGGAGGGCGCCGGGCGCGGCTGACCGCGCTGGTCCTGCGTCAGCGGCACCCCCAGAGCGTCGGCGCAACCTGCCGGGTTGCCGGCTTCTATGGCCGGACTGCCCGGCAGCAGCGCGCGCGTGGGCGTCGGACCGCCGTTGTCGGCCAGCGGACCTAAAAGCGGGTTGATGGGGTTTCCCGAATCGCCGACCTGGTCGCCGTCGACGGTGTCGACGAAGCCCGAGCAGAACGAGCCGGGAATCCCGACGATGTTGTGCCCGCCCGTGGTGAAATTGCCGGAACAATCGGGCTCAACGCCGTTGTCGCTGTCGGTGTTGCCGGCGAGGATGGTGTTGCGCAGGGACGCATCGGCCGCCGGGATGCCGCTGGACAGTCCGCCACCTGCGCGCGCACTGTTGCCGGCGATCGTTGACGACGCAATCGACAGCGTGGCGCCGGCGTTGACGACGAGTCCGCCGCCGAAGCTTCCAGACTCGTTGCCGCTGAACGTGGAATTCGTCACCAGGAGGTCGCTTCCGCTCACCGACACGCCGCCCCCGCCGGCGTCGGCGCTGTTGCCGTCGAAGGTCGAGTCGACGATATCCACGACGGTGCCGGATCCGGAGAGCCTCAGCGCGCCGCCGCTTCCCGATGTCGCTTCGTTCTGGCTGAAGCGCGAACGACTGATCAGGATCGACAGATTGGGGTTGTTACCGAATATCGCGCCCCCGCCGGCGGCTTCGCTGGCGGTGTTTCGCTCGAAGACGCAGCGATCGATCGTAACGTCGCCGAGGACGAACAGAGCACCGGCGCCGTCGCTTGAGTTGTCGGCGAATCGGCACTCGGAAAAGATCGCCGGCGCGCCGACCTGGAAAGTGTTGTCGTTTCCGGTGGTCACGGCGTTGCGGACCGTGAGGCCGTGGAACGATAAAGGCGCTGACGTGGCGAATACGCCGTCGGGCGAATTGGTCGCGTCCAGCGCAAGCACGTCGCGACCGGGGCCATGAATTGCAAGCGGTTCGCTCACGGTCTGGAATCGTCCGGTGACCAGGATCGAGCCCGTAACGTCGGCCGTGAACGTGATGACGTCTTCGGCCGGCGACGGACTGCCGGCGCTGCACTCGTTGGCCGACGATCCGGAAGGCGCGTTGAAGCGTGCCGAATTGATCGCCTCGCGCAGCGTGCACTCGCCGTCGTCGGCTACGGTGTCGGCGTTGCTGTTGACGACGATCGCGTCATTGCTGAATACGGCTTCGACGAGGCGTGAAGCGTCCATCGTGACCTGGCAGCCGGCGTCGCCACTGCAGTCCCCGCCCCAGGCGAGGAACGCGAAGCCCGTCTCGGCCTGCGGGCTCAGTGAGACGACCGTGCCGGGAACGAACGGCGCACTGCAGGTGCCGGGGCAATCGATGCCTGATGGAGTGCTGGTGACCCGACCCTCGCCGAATACCTCAACCAGCAGGAGTTCGCGGTTATCGGCAAACGATGCCTGAACCGAGCGCGCCTGGTCCATCGTGATTTGGCACGTGCCCGATCCGGTGCAGTCGCCGGTGAATTCGTTGAACGTGAAGCCGGGCTCCGCGCTCGGGGTCAATTCGACCAGCGTGCCGTCCTCGTATTCCTCGGAGCAGTCGCCGGGGCAGTCGATGCCGGCCGGATTGCTCTGCACCGAGCCACCCGGGGTCGTCGAAACCGAAAGTTCGAAGGTCGGGATCGGCACGACCTCGGCGGCACCGATGTCGCAGCGCGGCCCGCCGATCTCGTCACCGTCGGCCTCGCGCGTCTCGCCGCGCTGGTCGGTCACCAGTGCGACGCCGTCTGCGCGCAGGCATCCGCCCGGGTTGCCGAAATCCAGTGCGGGGCTGCTTGCCAGCGGGAGTCGGGTGCGGGTCGGCCCGCCGTTGTCGGCGATCGGTCCCAGCACCGGCGACAGCGGGCTCGCCAGGTTGCCGGTCTGGTCACCGGTTATCGCGCCGAAGGTGCAGTCGTTGACTGCGCCGATCAGGTTATAGCCGTCGCTGACCGGCTGATCAGCGCAGTCCGGACCAGTGCCGTCGGGCGCGATGTTCTCGGCGATGATCGTGTTGCGCAGCAGTATGTCCTGTGCCTGGCCGGCGATGCCGCCGCCACGACCGCTGCCGCCGTTGCCGTTGGCGGTGTTGCCGGTGATCGTCGAGCTGGCGATGGTGGCGGTATTGGGCAGTGCGTTGACCATCCACAGCGCGCCCGCGTCGTCTCCGGCGGCGTTGCCGTGAAAGGTGCTGTTGGTGATCTGGACGTCCGATTCCGACAGGAATGCCGCCCCGCCGCTGCCCGCGGCTTCGTTGTTCTCGAAAGTCGAGCGCCGGATCCGGATGGCGTGGTTCGACGAAGCGCTGTGAATCGCCCCGCCGCTGCCCGAGCTGACATTGCCGCTGAATGTCGTGTCGACCACCGAAAGGCCGATGATCTCGCCCGGATCGGCGATGCCCGGCAGAAACAGGAAAATTGCGGCGCCGTTGCCGCCGGCATTGTCTATGAACTCGCTGTTAGTGATGTCCACGAGCGCCGGTCCGCTGGTCGCCGATACGCTCAGCGTGCCGCCGGCGGCGTTGGTCATCTGATTGTTGACAAAGCGACAGTCGTCGATGGTGAGCGTGGTACCCCCGGCGTCGCCCTGGAAAACGATGGCGCCGCCGCCGTTCTGCGCCGTCGTGTCCCTGATCTCGCAGTCGCTGAGCGTCAGATCCGCCGGCGTGTTCATCCGGATCGCCGCATTGCCGGACCCGCCAGCTTCCTCCAGCGCCAACCCGCTGATGATCAGCTCCGCGCTAGACGCCAGAATGCCGGCCGTGCCGTTGCCGCTGATCGAAAGCGCCGCGCGACCCGGTCCGGTGATCACGAGCGGCTCGGTAACGTCCGGCAGCGGATTGCCGTCGATCTGAATGGTTACGGGTACCAGCAGCAGGCCGAACTCGATGAAGTCGAAGCCTGACGTGCCATTGACGCACTCGCCGGACGATGCGCCGGATGCGGTGTTCGTATTGGCCGCGATGATCGCTTCGCGCAGCGTGCAGACGCCGTCGTCGGCGACTGTATCGGTCACGTTGTTGACCGTGATGGTGGCGGCCTGAGCCCCGATGCAGCTGGCCAGTGCAATCGCGGCCGCTGCGAGGAGATGGATGCTGCGGTTCATGGCAGTTCTCCCATCCTGAGGTAGTAGTTGTCGCCGACCCAGAAGCCGTCCCAGGGCGGCGACTTCGGCGCCTCGTTCGGCGCGCCTTCCTTGGCGACCATGCTCAACTCGAACGCCTGGGCGACGCCCTCGGGTCTGAGCTCGTCGTCGGTGATCGCGACCGTCACCGGCAGCCGCCACTGGATCGGCCGACCGAACATGTCCTTGGCCGCAACCTGCCACGGTCCGGTCACCGAAACGGCCAGCACGTCCTGCGGGCGCTTTTCGCTCTGGCCCCAGTCGCGGTCGTCGGCAAGGTATTGCTGCACCGAGCTGCTCAGCTGATCGGTGCTTCCGGGACCATCGAAACCGCTCATGTGGCCCGGCCAGGTCGCTGAAGCAATGCGCGCCATCTGTTCGTCGCGCTTGGCCTGCGCCAGTTGATCAACCTGGCTGCGCAGACGGTTCAGTCGCGGGTTGTTGGGATCGATGGATTGCCCTGTGCGGATCATCTCGGCGGCTTCTTCCAGTCGCTCTTGCTGAACCTTGGCCGAGTAATCGTCGATATCGGCCAGGCGCCCGGCAACATTGTCGGCGACCGTTTCGGCGCTGACTGCGCGGGTACCCCGCAGCTTGTCCAGAAACCCGAGCAAGGCCATGGCGTTATATGCAACGCGAGAATTGGTCGACGACGCCTCGGCCCCGGCCGCGTCCAGCGCCTCCTCGATAGCCGCGCCCTGGCTGCCGTATTTCTGGCCGAACTCGAGCAGGGTCGGTCGAATCGCCTCGGCGGACGCTTCGGCGGCCTCGATGGCCGCCAGCGCCTCGTCGACGGCGCCGGGATTGTCGTAGTAGACGACGCTGCGACCGTGAATCGAAGCGATCATGTCGCTGTGAGCTTGTTGCAGATCCAGGATGGCCTGGGCGTCTTCAGTGGCCGTGGCAGCCGTCGTCGCCGCATCGGCCCGGGCAGCGCCGGCTTTGGCTTCGGCACTGCCGATGGCGCTCGCCACCTCGGTGATCCGACCGCGGACGGTCGCGACTTCCTTCGAGTCGGCAACAGCGGGGTTCGCCGCGACGAATGCCTCCAGCCGTTCGGCGGATTCGGCCTGGTCGCGCTTTGCGCCTCTGAGGGCCAGCGCGGCCGCGTCTTCGCGATCTGCGTCGTGATAGGCGTCCAGGCTCGACTCGGCATTGTTCAGGGAAGTATCGATCTGTTGCAGTTCGAACTTCTGTCTCCGCGACAGCGCGGCGTCGGCCGCCGGGGCCGTCTGGCTCGGCGATTCGGAATTGCCGGTTGCTGAATGTTTCCGCGCTGCGGCGGGCGCCGCGCGCCGTTCACCCGAAGCCGGAGCGGTTGGCGAAGATGATGCGGCGTCGGCTCGCCCGATTGCGTCGGCCAGCTGATCGAGTCGAGTGCTTGCGGCCATGACGTCGGGATGCGAGACCAGTTCCCGATTTCGCGAAAGGAACTGATCCAGCCGATCGCGCGCCTGGTCCAGGTTGCGCTGGGCGCCCCGGCGCGCAAGTGCCGCTGCGTCGTCCCGGTCGGCCGACTCGATTCGCTCGAGATCCTTGGCGACGTTGTCCAGGCTGCGATGCACCTGGTCGATCTTGAATTGCTCGCTGGATCCCAGCGGCTCGTTGGCGTGAGCGGCCACCGCAAGAATCAGCGTCAGCAGGGCGCTCAGCATGATGATTTGATGTCGTGACGGAATGTTCATTGGCTGTAGTTCCCCATGAAGGTTTGTCGGGACGGTCCCTCGATCCCGCTTTGCGCGTTGCTGGCCGGCCTTCGCAGGTGCTGGCCCCGGAACGTGGCGGATCAGGATCCCAACGCTGACCTGCAAGCCGCGCGCCAGCCCGATCTCAGCCAATGAAATCAGAGCGTTGCAAGGGTCGAGGCCGCTCGCTGTCTCAGGATGGAGACAGGTCGAGCCGCACCGTCACAGCGGGGTTCGGGCTGCCGAAAGCGGCCGCGACGGTGTAATCGGGGAATCGCCGGTCCGGCGATCCGAAAGCGGTAAGGAGAGGCGTCTGCAGCGCCCGCTGCCGTGGTGGCCGAGCGCTCAGCGCCGGACCTTGAGATCCTTCATGCGGCGGTAGAGCGTAGCGCGACTGATGCCCAGCGCTCGGGCGGCGTGGGTAGCATTACCGTCGTGCTTGGCAAGCGCCTGTTCTATGGCCTGTCGCTGCGCCTCGGCGCTGACGTCCTGCAGATCCGCGGTGACTTTCTCGAGATTCGCGATTTCCGGTGACAGGTGCCGGCTTCCGAGCAGTTCCCGGTGCTCGACGAACAAGGCGGCCCGCTGCATTTCCTGCTCGAGCTCGCGAACGTTGCCGGGCCAATCGTGGGCGCACAGCGCATCCATGGCCGCATGGCTGATGCCGGCCGGCTGTCTGCCGGCATCGCGCGCGGCCCGGGCAAGGAAGTGTCCGGCCAGCTGGGGGATGTCTTCTGCCCGCTCGCGTAGTGGTGGAAGCCGCACTTTCCATCCGGCCAGTCGGTGTATGAGGTCGGGCCTGAGCGGGCCATTCTGGCCACTTCTGGCCGAGATTTCGCGGTTGGTGGCCGCCAGGATTCGTACATCGATCGCTCTGGCGTGGCGCGCTCCGACCGGCACGACCTCGCGCTCCTGCAATACCCGCAACAGCTTGGCCTGGCAGTCGTCCGGCATCTCGGTGATCTCGTCCAGCAGCAAGGTACCGCCGTCGGCCTGGAAGAAGCGGCCTTCGCGCGCGCTGACGCCCGTGGCCACGCCCGCCTCGATGCCGAAGAGTTCGGCCTCGAGCAGTTCGCGCGACAGCGCGGCGCAGTTGACGGCCACGAACGCGCCCTTGCGACCGCTGGCCGCATGCACGAAACGCGCGAGCAGTTCCTTGCCGGTGCCTGTTTCGCCCTGGATCAGGACGCTGAGCGCGCTCGGCGCGATCGTAGATTTCGAGCATGGCCCGGTTGACCGAAGCCGGCGCCGGGCGTTCGCTGACCGGCCGATGATGTTCAGGCGCATCCGGGGTCTTCCCGGGCGATTCGATCTGGCCGACCAGGTCAAGCAGGCTTGCGCACAACGCGATCGACGGCGCGGCATTGACGCGCAATGGTCGCGGCCCGTAAGCGTGAATTTCGAAGCGCCCGGCCCGACGCCTGTCACTGAGCGCATTGGATTCGATTCTCCTGCCCGCCAATAACTGCCCGCCTTCGGCTGCCACACAGAATGCGAGGCCCTCGAAGCTGCGCGAAAGCGAGGCGTAGATTCGCGATCCCAACGACTGGATATCCGGATTCGCACGCGCATGTTCGAGCAGTTCGGGAAACACCTCGAGTGCAAACCGGCTCGTGCCCTCGGCGACTAGCGTGGCCTGGTCGCGGGCCGGGTCATCCTGCGCCTGCTCGACCGGATCCTGCGGGAGCCGCAAAGCGGCGCGCGCGTCGGCCGCATCGAGGTAGCGCAATTCGGCTGCGACCATCCCGAACTCGATGCCGGCCGTTTGCCTGATCTCGGTCGCGGACTGGACCAGGCGGCCGTCGACGCGCGTTCCGTTGCTCGAATCCAGGTCTTCGACGACAACCCGGTCGTCGCTGACTGTCAGCCGCGCGTGACGGCGGGACACGGTCGGGTGCTCGACCCGCAAGGCGCACCTGGCGCCGCTGCCGAGCACGCTGGACCGTGGTCCGAGCGTCAGACAGCGGCCCGAGTCGAGAAGTATCAGCTGCCACCGCATGCCTCGAGTGTATCACTAGTGAGACAGTCCGGGCTTGCGGCCATCTGGCGTTCTCGCCAGAATAGGGTCATGCGGGATTTTTCGACTGCAGTGCTGTTTGCCGAGGGGGCGACATCGCAGGTCTATCGGGCGATCCACGAACCGTCCGGTCGGCATGTGGCCATCAAGACGCTGAAGTCGGACGATCCTGGGCTGGTGCGAAGATTCAGGCTGGAGGCCGAGGCGCTCGGAAGACTGGATCACCCGGGCATAGCTCGCCTGGTAGAGGCCGGCATCCACGAAGGTCGCCCCTTTATTGCCACCGAGTTCATCGACGGCGCGCCCATTGACCGTGCGATGGCGGGCCACTCTCCTGAAACGGTGGTCAAGGTGTTCGTGAAAGTGGCCGACGCGCTCGCGCATGCGCACGACAACGGGTTGCTCCACCGTGATCTGAAGCCGGCAAACGTGCTGGTGCGAAGGACTGCAGACGGCAGTCACGAGCCGATCATCGTCGATTTCGGCCTGGCGGCCGATCTTGCCGAGCCGGTTCGAACCGAGACAGGCGCGTTGCTGGGCACGCCGGCATTCATGGCGCCGGAGCAGGCGCAGGGCGCGCGCGCGCGAATTCGTCGCTGGACCGACATTTACGGGCTGGGCGCGGTGCTCTACGCAACCATGGCAGGGCGGCCGCCGTATGACGACGAAACCGCGGGCAATCTGATCGCATCGATTCTGGCCGGCCCCCCGCCGCGACCAGGTCGTGCTGTGCCGCGCAAGGTCGAAGCGATCATCGACTGCGCCATGGCACGACGGCCCGAGCGGCGCTACGGCAGCGCCAGGCGCATGTCGGCCGACCTGACGGCCTGGCTGGATGGGCAGCCCGTGCGGGCGACCAGGGGTTTCCGCTGGCGCCTGGCCGGCAGGGCCATGCGCCGTCATCGCTGGGCAACCGTTACCGTATTTGCATTCATCGGGGTACTCGGTCTGCTCGGAGTGCAGCAGGTATTGCTGGACCGCCAGGCCGCCGAGCGCCAGGCGCGGGCGCTGGCGCTCAACGAGCGGCTGGCTCTGAGTCGGGAGCGAATGCGCCTGGCCCACCTGGCGCCGCAGCACGACATTACGCCCGCCTTGACCCGACTGTCGCTGGAGATCGATGCCTTGCAACAGCTCGCTGCGGCACCGGAGACGCAGCGTGAGCCCGCAGTGCGGCTGGTGCTCGGGCAACTGCTGATGGATGCCGATCGCAACGAGGAGGCGGTGCGAGAACTCCGGCGCGCGCGCCAGCTGGGTTGCGACAGCGATCGTTGCGCGGTCGCGCTGGCGCTCGGGTACCTGCGACTCTACGAACACGAGCTGGAACGTCGGCTTTCGTTTTCAGGGGGCCGCCGCAGCGCGGAGACCGTCGACGAGCTCGAGCGCGCCCGCGAGCTGCTTGGGCGGGTGGGCGTGGCAGGCCACGCAAATCTCCGGCTTGCGGCGCTGTCCGGCCCCCTGGATGAAGTGGCCCGCCGCGTCGATCTTCTGGTCGCCGAGCAACCCTGGCAATACGATGCATACATGGCCCTGGCCGAGTCGCGCTACCGGGCTGGGCTTGAAGCCATGCGATCCGATCAGCTCGATCAGGCGTTCGAGCTTCTTGCCGCCGCCGAAAGAGACTTCGAAGCGGCTTCCAGGATTGCCCGAAGTCTCCCGGGCGCGTATTTGGGCGCGTGCCGAGCGCATGCACGGCAACTGGAAATTGCCACCACCGGGCGAGTCGAAATTCGCGAAGCGCTCGACCAGGTGCCGGTCGGCTGCAGCGCGGCGTCCGACGTGCTTCCGGGCCATGTCGCATCGTATTCCGTGTTTGCGCTCGTGCTGGAACGGCTTGCAGTTCGTGCCTGGCGCGCCGGGGCCATTGCGCAGGCGGCCGAATACATGGGCTCGGCATTCGATGTGCTCGAGCGGGCGCCCGAGTCGGTGCTTGCGCAGCCGACACTGCGCACGGCGCGGGCACGTGTGCTGACCACCTCGGTACGGGTCGAGCAGCTGGGCGACCCGGAAGCCGCCAATCGCCTGCGCGACGCACTTGCCGATGCTCGAAAAGCCACGGCAGCGCAACCCGATTCGACGTCGGCCTGGCACGCGCGGGCGGTAGCCGTGGCGCTTTTGAGCGCTCGCGACGTGGCTGATGCTGAAGCCTTGGCGCGAGAGGCGGAACGGACGGCGCTTAGGGTGGCGGAGCGCTGGCCGCGGCTACGCAGCGTGCGCAACCTGCTGGGCAACGCGTTGACCAACCTGGCCTATCGCCAGCGGCTGGCTGCCGAGGGCGGCATGCAGGTGCTTCGCCGCGCCATCACGGTACTCGAGCGCCTGGTCTCGGACGCGCCGGATTACGAGTCGGCTCGCAACAACCTGGGCATGGCATATTGGGAATTGACCTTGCAGCGCATGGCGGCCGGGGACGATTTCACGGACGCCGAACAGCGCGCCGCGAACTCATTCAGCCGGGTTCTGGAGCGCGCACCGGCGCATCCGAGCGCCAAGGCGAACCTGTCCAGTCTGAATCTGAGCGTGGCCGAGCGACTCATCGACCAGGGGATTGATCCGGATGATCGACTCGATCGGTCAATAAGGCTGCTGAGCCAACTGCGCGCCGCAGGCGATGACCTGGCCTGCGATCTCGCGCTGGCCCACTGGCTGAAAGCACGTATATCTCCTCAAGGCGAGGCTCGGGAATCATTGCGTGCGGCTGCCCGCAGGCATGCAGCGCGGCAGCGAGGCGCTGATTGCACGCGCGTGCAACGGGCGTTGCGTGTATCGCCGGAACCGTAGTGTGCGGCACAAACTGGCGGCTTTGCTTTTCCCGGCAGTCTTGCTAGACTGACGAATCCGCCCGGTTCCTGCGACTCGCACGGACGGAAACCTGGAGACGCGGGATGAACGAATCCCCAGCTGAAATTGTTGAAATCATTGCCGATTTGCGGAGCCAGCATCGCGACCTGGACGATGCGATCGCGCGGCTCGCCGAATCGCCGACGATGAACCAGCTGCAGCTCACCCGCCTGAAAAAGCGCAAGCTTCGATTGAAGGACCAGATTGCCTGGTGGGAATCGAAGCTGATTCCCGACCTGGACGCCTGATCGAACCCTGGTTCATGGCCGTCCGGCAAGGCCAAAAGTCACATTGACTGAGGGGTTTGACGGCCCCATACTGTACCGTATGGAAGCGATCAGAAGCCTGAACAATCATGAAGTGCGGCGGCGCCAGATCTGGACCGATGACGGCGTTCGCCTGGACGTCCGATACCTCGGCCACGAGCGCGCGCCGTGTGTCCTGCTGGCCCACGGATTCGGACAGACCCAGTTCGCCTGGGCCGAAACCGCCCGCCACCTTGCCGCCAGCGGATGGCAGGCGGTCAGCTACGACGCCCGCGGTCACGGCAACTCCGACCGCGCGCCCAGCAACAAGTACCTGTTCGAGCAATTCGTCGAGGATTTTCGACGCGTATGCTCTTCATTGCCGCATCCGCCTTTGCTGGTCGGCGCGTCCATGGGCGGCCTGACCGCGCTGCTTGCGCACTCGGAAAAGCCCATCGCCGATCTTCGGGCACTGATCCTGGTCGACATCGCACCCCGATGGGACGAACGCGGCGTGGAAGCCATGATTTCGTTCATGCGCCAGCATCCCGACGGCTTCGCGACGCTCGACGACGCTCGCGAGGCGGTTCGCAATTTCCTGCCGCACCGCCGTTCGGCGGCCACCACCGAAGGCCTCAAGCGGAACCTGCGCCAGGCCTCCGATGGCCGCTGGTACTGGCACTGGGATCCCGCCATGCTGGCCCTGGCCGAACGCAGCAAGAACCTGCAGAGTCGTCTGAAATCCGCCGCGCGAAAGCTCAAGAAGCCGACCCTGCTGATCTCCGGCGGCAAGAGCGAACTGATTTCAGACGAGCACGTCGAGGAGTTCCTGAAGCTCGCGCCGCACGCGGAGCATGTTTCCGTCGCCGATTCCGGTCACATGGTTGCCGGCGACGTCAATGACAGGTTCCTGCACGCCGCCGTGCCATTCTTGAAGAAGCATTCGGCCGAAGGAGGCTCAAAATGATGACTCTTTTCTTTATTTTCGCGCTGGTCGCGGTCTGCGTGGCCTGCAGCTTTCTCAAGACCTCGCTGCGGATCTGGACCGGTGCCGTGGCCGCCACGTTGCTGGCGTTCACGCTCGTCGGCGAGCCGGGCTGGATCTCGCTGACCCTCGGCTGGCTGGTGTTCGCCGCGGTTGCATTCCCGTTGAACTACCTCCCGTGGCGCCGCGCCTTCATCAGCGCGCCGGTGATGAAGGCCTTCGAGGGCATGACGCCCGAAATTTCGGAAACCGAGCAGATCGCGCTGGATGCCGGAACGGTCGGTTTCGAAGGGGAACTGTTCACCGGCAAGCCGAACTGGAAGAAGCTCCTCAGCCGCCCCTTGCCCGAACTCACCGTCGAGGAGCAGGCCTTCATCGACGGCCCGTGCGAAGAACTGTGCGGCATGATCGACGAGTGGGAGTTCACCCATTACCGGGTCGGTATCTCCGACGAGGCCTGGGAACATCTGAAGAAGAACAAGTTCTTCGGCATGATCATTCCCAAGGACTACGGCGGACTGGGCTTTTCGGCAACCGCTCACCGGGCGGTGCTGGAGAAGGTCGGCGGCATGAGTTCCACCGTCGGCTCGGTCGTGGCCGTTCCGAATTCCCTGGGCCCGGCCGAACTGTTGCTGCATTACGGCACCGACGAGCAGAAGAATCACTATCTCCCGAGGCTTGCCTCGGGCGAGGAAATTCCCTGTTTCGGCCTGACTTCCACGACCGCCGGTTCGGATGCGACCTCGATTGCGGATTACGGCGTGATCTGCAAGGGCGAGTGGGAAGGCAAGGAAGTTCTGGGTATGCGCCTGACCTTCGACAAGCGCTACATCACCCTGGCCCCGGTTGCCACGGTCGTCGGTCTGGCTTTCCGTCTGTATGACCCCGAGGGTCTGATCGGCGAGACCGAAGATATCGGCATCTCGCTGGCGCTGTTGCCGCGGGATGTCGAGGGCATGGAAATCGGCCGGCGTCATTTCCCGCTCAACAATCCGTTTCCGAACGGTCCCATCCGCGGCAAGGATGTATTCGTGCCGCTGGACTTCCTGCTCGGCGGCACGAAGTATGCCGGTCAGGGCTGGCGCATGCTGGTCGAATCCCTTTCGGTTGGCCGCGCCATCTCGCTGCCGTCGTCGACCTCCGGCGGCGCCAAGCTCGCCTGCCTGGCGACCGGGGCGTATGCCCGGATCCGCAAGCAGTTCGGGCTGCCCATCGGCAGGTTCGAGGGCGTAGAGGAAGCGCTTGCGCGAATCGCCGCCAACACCTATTCCACCAGCGCCCTTTCGCGCCAGACCGCCGCAGCGGTCGACGCCGGGGAAAAGCCGTCGGTCCCGGGCGCGCTGGCCAAGTACCACTGCACCGAACTCAGTCGGGAGGTGCTCAAGGACGCCATGGACATCCACGGCGGCAAGGGCATCATCCTGGGCCCGAGAAATTATCTCGGCCGCGGCTGGCAGGGCGCGCCGATCTGGATCACGGTCGAAGGCGCGAACATCCTGACCCGCTCGCTGATGATCTTCGGCCAGGGCGCCATACGCTGTCACCCGTACGTGCTCGACGAAATGAAGGCCATGCAGATCGAGGACGAGGAGGAGCGCCTGAACCGGTTCGACGAGCTGCTGTTCAAGCACGTCGGACACAGTATCTCCTGCGGCTCGCGCTCGCTCATCCTGGGCCTGAGCTTCGCGAAGTTCGCGGCCGTGCCGGGCGACCGTGAAACCCGCAAGTACTATCGCAAACTCACGCGCTACACCGCCGCGTTCTCGCTGATGGCCGACCTCGCGCTGGCCACCTACGGCGGCAAGCTGAAGATGAAGGAGAAGATCTCAGGCCGCCTCGGCGATGCGCTGAGCTGGCTCTATATCAGCTCGGCCATGCTGCGCCGCTTCGAGCACGAGGGTCGCCCGCGCAACGATCAGCCGATCATGGCCTGGGCGTTCCACGACGCGATCTACCGCATCCAGGAAGCGCTCAAGGGCGTTATCGACAACTACCCGTTTGCATTCCTGCGGCCGGTACTGCGCCGTATCGTGTTCCCGCTGGGCGCCAACGAGCGTCGACCCAATGACCGGCTCGGCCACAAGGTCGCCGCGCTGATGCTGTCGCCGTCGGAAACCCGCAATCGCCTCACGCGCGGCGTCTACAAGACCGACCGACCCGGTCATGTGCCCGGAAACATGGAAACGCTGCTGCCCGACGTGATCGCCGCCGAGCCGGTCGAGCGAAAGCTGGTCAAGGCCTTCAAGGCAGGCCGCGTCAAGGGTCTGACCTACAGCGAACAGGTCCAGTCCGGGCGTGAGGCCGGCGTGCTCAGCGACAAGGAAGCGGACATGCTGCTGGATGTTCGCGAGCGCGTCATGGAGATCATCGCGGTCGATGATTTCGAGCTCGAGGAGCTGCAGGCGGGGCTGTCCGAGAAGGGAGAGTCGATCCGCGAAGCCGCCTGACCCGCCCGCGTTCACATTCTGTATACTTGATTGCGCCTCGGGGTCGACCCTGGGGCGCTTTCGTTGCTTGAGGTGTTTCGTTCGCGGGTTTGTCGCGCGAACGGGATGAAACGGGAAGCCGGTGATGCCCGCCAGGGCAAATTCCGGCGCTGCCCCCGCAACTGTAACCAGCGATGCAACCGGCCTTGCGGCCGCGACGCATCAGGTCCGATGGAAGACAGCCACTGTGCATGGACAACTGCACGGGAAGGCGTCGGACCGGGAAGTTCGCTTCCCGGCTGGGAGCCAGGAGACCGGCCTCGAGTGTTGTTTCTGCCGCGGTGGGCGGTGCAGGACGATACGCGTGCCCGGTGCAAGCCCGTGACATGCCCTCGTCTTTGTCTCCCCCATTCGCGACCCGATGGCGCGGGCGTGCGCCGGGAGTCAAGAATGAAAAAATCAGCAAGCATTGGTCTGGCGTTCGTCGCCGGACTTTCCCTCGTTTCCGTTTTCCAGACAGCCATGGCCGAGCCCGCCTGGGAAGACGACCCCATCGTCGTCACCGCGACCCGCACCGAGCAAAGCGCCATGTCCGTCCCGGCGCGGGTTTCGGTGATCATGCGGGCCGACATCGAGCGCAGCCAGGCCCCCGACCTGATCGAGCTGCTCAGACTCGAGGCCGGCATCGACATCGCACGCAACGGCGGCCCGGGCGGGCAGACCAGCGTATTCATGCGCGGCGCCAACTCCAATCACGTGCTGGTGCTGATCGACGGCGTGCGCGCCGCGGCGAGCGGCACCGGCGCATTCACCTGGGAAATCCTCGACCCGTCGGTGATCGAGCGCATCGAGATTGTTCGCGGGCCGCGCGCGGCGCGCTGGGGTTCCGATGCGATCGGCGGGGTAATCCAGATCTTCACCCGTCGCGCCGACGGCCTCTCGGCCGGCGTTCGCTACGGCAGCGAGGACGACCGGAGGGTCACGCTGGCCGCGGGCCGGCAGCGGGGTGAACTGCCACTGGACCTGACCTTGAGCGCGCGCAGGGTCGACGGATTCTCGGCGCAGAATCCGCGCGGGTTCGGCTTCAATCCCGACGACGACGGCTTCGAGAACCTGTCGGCGGCCACCGGCGGTGCCGCCGAGCTGGGAGGCGGCTCGCTGTCCTGGCGCGGTCGGATCGCCAGCGGCGAGACCGAGTTCGACCAGGGCGTGACCGACTACGACAACTGGTCGTGGCGCTTCGACTACGTCGGCGCCTCCAGCGGCCCCTGGAAGTGGCAGCTGGGCGCGGCGACGCTGCGCGACCGGCAGGAGACTCAAACCGCGTTCGGCCTCGACGAAGTCGTCACCCGCAGGCTGCAGGGCGACTTCCTGGCCGAGCGCAGTCTCGGGGATGCCGCGCAATGGCTGGTCGGCGTGGATGCCTGGCGCGAATCGGGCGCCAGCAAGGGCCAGTGGGACGAATCGCGAAGCAATGTCGGCGTGTTCACCGGCCTGGAAGGTACTGCCGCCGGAACGGGCTTCGAACTCAGCCTCCGCCTGGACGACGACGAAGAATTCGGCACCGAGCTGACCGGCAGCGCCGGCCTGAACCGGCGCCTCGGCGATCGCTGGCGGGCTTTCGCCAGCGCCGGGCGCGGGTTCCGGGCGCCGAATTTCAGCCAGCTCTATTCGCCGGGCTTCGGCGGACTGTTCGCCGGCAATCCGGACCTGGATCCGGAGCGCTCCTGGTCGGCCGAGGCGGGGCTGGACTTCACGCCGGTATCGGGCCAGCGCCTGACCCTGAGCGCCTACTCGAACCGGATCGACGACCTGATCGCGTTCTCCGGCCCCGACTTCCAGGCCGTCAACGTCAACGAGGCGCGCATCCGCGGGCTGGAGTTCACCCATCGCGCGATCGCCGGCAGCTGGTCGTCGCGCTTCAACCTGACCCTGCAGGATCCGCAGGACCGCGACGCCGGCCGCGACCTGCTGCGCCGGGCCTCGTTCAAGGGCAACTGGGTGCTGGGCTACGCGGTCAACAGCCGCTGGAACGTCGACGGCGAGCTGGCGCACGTGGGCGACCGGCTGGACGTCGGCGGCGTCCGGCTCGCTTCGTATACCCTGATCAACCTGCGCGCGGCGTATCGACTGCGCGATCACTGGAACCTGGAGATCAGAGTTGACAACATCGCGGACCGAGACTACGAGCCCCTGGTCGGCTTCAACGCTCCCGACCGCCGCCTGTTCGTCCAGCTGGGCTGGAGTCGCTAGCGCAGTCCTGGTCGCCATGCTGCTGGCCGGTTGCCGGCTCTCCGAGACGGATTCAACGACCGTGTTCGCGGTGTTCGGGACCGAAGTCGAGATCCAGCTCCGTGACACCGGGCCCCGCCAGTCCCAGGCTGCCTATGCCGAGGTGGGCGCGCTACTGCAGCGCCTTCACCGCGAGCTGCACCCGTGGGAAGACGGTGCGCTGATGGATCTCAACCGGGCGATCGCCGCCGGCCGGACGCATGAAACCACGCCAGACATCGTCGAACTGATAGACGCGAGCCGTGCCCTGGAGGCGGCCACCGACGGCGCGTTCAACCCGGCGATCGGCGCATTGGTGAACCTCTGGGGCTTCCATAAATCGAGCTACCCGATCACCGATCCGCCGCCCGCGCCCGGCCTGGTCGACGCGCTGCTCGCCCGGGCGCCTTCGACGCGCGACCTGGAAGTCGACGGCCTCGTCGTCCGCAGCGCCAACCGGGCCGTTCGGCTGGACTTCAGCGGCATCGCCAAGGGCCTGGCGGTGCGCCGCGTATGCGAGGCCATCGGCGAGCACGACGTCGGCGCGGCGATGGTCAACGCCGGCGGCGACGTGATGGTCTGCTCGGTCGGCGACCGCCCCTGGCGGGTCGCCATTCGCGCGCCCGGCGGCGGAGTGCTGGAGACGATCGAGGTCCACCGTCCCCTGGCCATCTTTACCTCCGGCAACTACTACCGCTACGGCGAGTTCGACGGCGAGCGCTACGCGCATATCCTGGATCCGGCAACCGGCCGGCCGGTCGACGAGATCATGCAGGCCACCGTGATCGACCCGGATCCGCTGCTCGCCGATGCCGGGGCGACCGCGCTGGTGGTTGCCGGTACCGATCGATGGCGGCACATCGCCGATTCGCTGGAGGTGGAGCGATCCATGGTGATCGACGCCGGCGGCTCGGTTTCCAGCCTTGACACGGCCCCGGAGTCCGCGCGATAACATCGTTTCGAAGGCGCCGGATTGGTCGGCCGCCGAAACAGGACTTAATCTCGATGGACATCAACCAGATTCTCAAGATCGGCGCGCAGGCCTTCCAGTCCCAGCTCGGAGAACAGCTTGCGGGCTCGCTGTCGCTGGACAAGATCATGGACGCGCTGGCCGGGCTGATGCCGGGCGAAGGCAAGAACGTCGACCTGGCTGCGCTGGTCGGCAAGATGCAGGGCGGCGGGCTGGCTTCATTGGCCGAGTCGTGGCTGGGCGACGGCGGCAACGCCGGCATCGGCGCCGAACAGCTGATGTCGATATTCGGCAGCGGCGACATCATGCGCTTCGCCGACAAGCTCGGCCTGGACCAGGACACCGCGCTGGAGGGTTTGAAAGGCGCCGTACCGGAAATGGTCGACAAGGCCTCGACCGGCGGCACGCTGGAATCGCTGGGCGGGATCGGCGGCGTCATGGGCATGGCCGGAAAGCTGTTCGGGCGCTGAGCGCGCCCAGAGGGCCGATAGCGTTCGCGCCGGGGGGTGTCCACCGGCCTGCGCACCTCCGGCCCCATCGGGTACCTGCGGCACACCACGCAAGCAATTCAGGTTTGCCGTAGGTCCGCGTTGCATCGCCGACGAAAAACCCTGCCCGCCTTGACCGCACTACGGTTGAGGCAGGCAAACTTTGTAGGAGCCTGCTTGCAGGCGAATTGCTACGGAGTCCCGCTATTGTTCGCCTGCAAGCAGGCTCCTACAATGTGCCAATCCTTCACTCGAAAGGATTGGCTTTAACCGGGCTTCGACGGTGCACCGAGATAGCGCGGCGCAATTGTGCTGAGCCTTCCGCGCTGTTCGTCGTCAAGCTCCGCCGTCATCAACTCGCGAAACCATCGCTTGGCGTTTTCCCTCTGCCATGAAGCATTCTCGGCCAGCGCTTCGCAGCCGAGCAGGCGGACTTCATTGCCCTTGGCCGAGTTCGGGAAGCGCTTCAGGTAACTGCCGCACAGGATGCCGGCCAGCCGGCCGACGTCCTGGTCGCGGGCGGCCGTGATCAGCATGCGCATGGTCTCGGGGCGCTCGAGGCAGAAATCCGGATCGGCCGACAGCATTCTCTGGGCGCGGTCAAGCGCCTCGCCCGGCTGCTCGAACGACAGCAGCAGCGCCTCGATATGCATGCGGCCGTGCTCGAGCCGGGTCTGGCGGTCGCCGCCGCGCTCGAGCTGGCGGGCGAGTTCGGCGTGCATTTCGCGCGTGCCGCCCTGCTCGCGGATCTGGCGCCACAGCGTTTCGGCGTCGCGGGTGAAGCGCTCCGGGGCGCGCTCGACCTCGGTGTCGGGCTCGACCAGGTTGAGTTCGGCGCGGTGCAGAAACACCGCACGCCCGGCCAGGTGGAACCAGCCGAACACCGCAAACGTCCAGTAGGCGAGCTGGATCACGTTGCGCAGTCCGCGGCCGGCGCCCAGCCAGCCCAGCAGCCCGGCGACCGCAAGGTAGACCAGGGCCGCGCCAAGCAGCGCCGCGTACAGCTTCAGGTAGTCGCGGTGGCCGATACGGGCCGCCAGCCTGAGCCACTGGGTCGGCACCAGGGCCTCGAACAGGCTCTTGCTCAGCGTCAGGATGATGGTCGCCGCCGGCAGCACCGCGGCAATCGCGATGCTGCCGAGCAGCACCCCGGCCACGCCGAAATAGATGGAAAGCAGGACCAGCGAAACCGTCGCGACCAGCCACAACCCGATATGGCGCACGGCCAGGCCGTCGGCCGATTCCACGGTGCGGAAACTGGGTGCCCCGGTATCGCCCTCGGCGCTGGCCAGCAGGATCTCGCTGGCCACGCGGTAGACGGTGATCCAGACCAGGATTCTGAAGGCGAGCAGGAATATCCCGAAGATCAGCCCGGCGATGGACGGAAGCGGCAGCGCGGCCAGCATCTCGATCAATGCCCCGGCGCCGGCCGCGGCCAGCACCCAGGGCCGCACGTCGGGACGGAGCGGAAAGCGGACGGCGTCGCCGATCGCGAGTACAGCGTCGCGCGTCATCGGCTCAGCCCGGAGGAGTCATAACCTAGAACATCCCGGTATCGAGCCGGGCCGATTCGCTCATCATTTCCTGGTTCCACGGCGGATCGAAGGTCAGTTCGACGTCGACGCGCTCGATCGTGGGAATGATCAGCAGCCTGGAGCGCACGTCGTCGACCAGGAAATCCCCCATGCCGCAGCCCGGCGCGGTCAGCGTCATTCGGACTTCGACCTCGCGGCCGCCCGAGGCATTCTTGGAGATGTCGCAGTCGTAGATCAGGCCTAGGTCGACGATGTTGATCGGGATTTCGGGGTCGTAGCAGGTCTTGAGCTGCCGCATCACGAGCTCTTCGAGGTCGTGATCGGTCGCGTTCTCGGGCAGTTCGGGTCTTGGCGGGGGCTCGCGCCCGATCGCGTCGGCGTCGTCGCCGCCGAGACGGAACAGCCGCCCGTCGACGTAGACGGTGAAGCTGCCGCCCAGCGACTGGGTCAGGTAGCCGGTGGTCCCTGCCGGCAGGCTCACCATCTGGCCCTCGGGAATCAGGGCCACGTCGGCGTCGCGTTCGAATTTTACCGGTGCGTAGGATTGACTGAACATCTGCTTGCAATGAATGGCCGATTCAGGACCAATATTGTACCCTTTAGGCTCCCGATTGTCTGCCTTGCGGGTTCCCTTGAAAATTTCCGACCGATCGGTATGCTTGTGCGCTGGCAGAGACGGGGATCATCATGCTTCGCATAAGCTGCGTCGGTCTGGCGCTTTCGATCATGGCCGGCTGTGCGGCCACAAGCTTCAACGACGTCATGGAAGAAAGCTACGCGGACTTCCAGGGCGGCGGCGATATCAGCAGCGTGATGATCGCGCCCACCAGCAGGGGCGATCAAGTTTTCAGCGGAATTCGATCCTGGGGCGACGACCCGGTCGTGCTGGGCGAATCCGACACCTTCGACTTGCTGGATCGGGAGACCGAATGGGGCCGTCTTCGAATCATCGGGCCAGCGCGCAATCGATCGCTGTTGGAGGCCGGCCTGGCCGAGATCCCCCCGGAAACCATCGATCGCGGGTTCGACGTTGCTTCGCAGGTCATCGGCGCGCGATTGCAGGCAATGGACAAACTCCAGCAACGGCGAATCGCGTTGTCGTTTTTCGTCTCCGGTGATTCAAAGGCCTATAACCATGTGCGGCTTTCGCCGGTGGACGGGGACGAAATCGAGATGGTCGTCAGGGCTTCGGCGGAAGGCGAGTTTCGCTCCGGCAGGTGGTGGCTGGCGAACACGTCGGTTGCAGCGCACGAACTCACGCACCTGAACCACAGTCTGCTCGGAAATCCAATCCCGCGCGACAATCATGCGGTCGAGACTAACGCGGAGACCGCTGCGATGATGGTCTCATATTGTGCCCAGTACCACTTCGTGGAAGCGGCTGCAGAGTCTGATGAAAGGGCCCTCGTTGCCGAGAAGTTCGAATTTTCGTTCGAGCAGGAGCGCCGCGATGCGTTCCCGGGGTTGAGCGAAGGCGAATTCAACCCGGTGCGGGCCAGGGTTCGCGAGTTCTCCCCGAGCCCGCACGGACAGGCCAACCTGCTGTCGACCGGCCTCGCATGGATGTTTTTCAACCGCATCGAGAATGCTCCGGACTACCGGGTCGAACGCGACGCGATGTACGCAGTCTGCGGGCGCGCCTCGAACGAGGTTCCCGATTACCTGAACGGAGACTGGAAATGAAATGGATATTGTTTGCCATGTGCGCGGGGCTTGCTGGCTGTGCGTCCAACAATGCCGGAACCGAATTGACCGGAGAACGCTACGACGTGACGTTCTCAGCCAGGGAGACGACCGGGACCCTGGAATTGGAGTGCGCGCCGCCTTCGATGCGCGTCCCCGAGGAGTGGATCGACGAGTGCAACGCGATCGCAAGACGATACCTGGGCACCCTGGTGGCGCGCGGCAGGATCAGCGATTTTCCCGATCCCCCGTTCGGCCAGGCGGGCCAGGCGATGAAGGGGATCTGGGCCGGTCTGGCGAAGAGTGAAAGCGCGGCCGAAGACTCCGGGATGGCGATCACGGGCTTCAAGCTCGGTCGCAAGATGGAATGGGACGACTTGCGATAACGCCGGACCGCCTGTGACTGGATCAGATTGTCGCCAGGTCCGACCGGTAGCGTGACCCCAGGCGCTCGCGTCATTCCGCGCCGGGTTGAATGGCGAAGTGAAGGGCGTCGGGGCAATCATTGAACAGGCCGAACCGAGGTGTTACCGTGACCTTGGGGATGAATTCTGGAGGCTTTATGAAGATTTTTGCGAACACCCACCGACCTCGGATACAGCCTGGAGCCAGAATCGGCAAGCACTTGGCGGTCCTGCTGTTGCTTTGCTGCGCGGCGGCCTCCGCGGCCGAAGAAGTCGTGGTTCCGCCGGGCGACGTTGCTGCCTTGCGCGAGGCCATCTTCCAGGCGAACGCCGGTACCGAGCGCTACCTCGTCTCGGTCACCGGTACCTTTGAATTCGGGGAGGGTCAGTCTCTGCCACCGATCTTCGGCGATGTTGCGCTCATTCGATTCAACAATGAAGCCGTCTTTCGGCCGGCCGACGACGCCGGACCTGATCAGCTGATCCGCGTCGAGCGCGGCGGCCGGCTGGTCCTGCAGGGTCTCGACATTGAAGGATTCTCGCTCAGCAGCGTTCCGCCACACGAAGGTCCACTGATCGAGAATCGCGGGGAGCTGTTGCTCGAGGGGCTGCACTTCGCCGACCTGCGCGGGTTCGCGACCACCGGCGGAATCTGCTGTGATTTTGACACCGCCCCGGTGATCGGCAATCATGGCCGACTCGAAATTAAGAGGACCACTTTCCTGGACGTGGACATCGCCCTGGACGACTCCGGTGTGCAGAGCGCTGTCCTGGCCAATCACGCCGGCAGCGCTGCATTGCGAGAGGTGCTGACCGCAACGGAAGACGTCTTCGGCTCTCTGCAGATCGCCAACCGGGGCGGGATTGTCCGCATCATCAATTCGACACTGGCGGCGCGGGGAGCGGCATTGCTTACCGAGGACGGAGCCATCACCGAGCTCGTCAATACCATCATCCCGAGCCTGCCCGGCGAACTTGAAGCGACGGATACCGAAGGTTCATTGGCGTGCACCGGCCCGGTCGTCAGCCTGGGCCACAACCTGGTCGCGGATACGAGCTGCCAACTGGATGGGCCGGAGGACATCCAGGGTGTGCCCACGGGGACTCTTCCCTTGCGCCTGGAGAATCGTTCCGGCAGACTCGTACCGGTAATCGGCCTGGCCGGGGCCAGCCCTGCCGTGGACAGCGCAGATCCGGCCTTCTGCGGCGATCTGGACGTGCTCGGCACACCTCGCGACAAAGACGGCAACAACGACGGCTCGCGCCTGTGCGACCGCGGCGCCGTGGAACTGGTCCAGCGGCGACTGACGGACGGCGGCATCAACGGTCTCTACTTCGTTCCGGGGCAGGATGGCCACTACGTCACGGTGCTGGACACGCCGTCGAATGTCCTGGTGATCTGGAACACCTTCGATCGCGACGGAAACCAGGCATGGGTCTACGGTGTCGGGGAACTCGCCAATGGGCGCTCGGTCGTGGCCGAGGCCTACACCAACGAAGGTGGCGTCATGACCGAGATGGGTCCCACGGGCATAGACCGCGCGATTCCCTGGGGCACGTTGATCCTCGAGCTGGAGTCGTGCACGCAGGGCAGGCTACTGTTCGACTCGCACCGCCCCGAATTCGGCAGCGGCGAGTTCCAGTTCCAGCGCCTGGCGTCCACACGGCAGCTCGGCTGTCGAGACTGATGCGATAGGCGAACGCGACGCCGTCGCGGCGTTCCGACCAGGCCGGGGCGAGGCGCCCGGCCCTTGCATCATTCCGTCCCGGTCTGTTCGTCGATCCCCAGCGCCCTTTCTGCCGCCTGGCGGGTCAGCGGGTGGTAGCCGGGTTTCGCGCGCTGGTAGACGTCGATGGCCCACGCCCGGCCCCAGTCCGTGGCTGCCAGTTCCTCGTACAGCGGGCGGGTGAACTTGTTGCGCCCGACTTCCAGCAGGAACTGCTCCAGGCGCGCTATTCCCGGCTCGTAGCGGGTCTCGATGGCGCGCACCAGCCACAGGTAGAGAATCTCGACGTTGCCGGTGCCGGTCAGCCCGAATTCGGCGTCCATGGCGGCCATCTGCTCGGCGCTCAGCCGGTCGCCCAGCTTGAGCAGGAAATGGCGCCATTCGCTCACCGTCCATTCGTCTACCGGAATTTCGTTCAGCTCGATTTCGCCGTCCAGCCACTGGCGACGCCATTCGTCGACCTTGTCGAAAGCGCCCGACGCCGGCAGCACCGCGTATTCGGGCAGGCCGGGCTCGAAGATCCACTCGCGCACCTGCTCCATGGTCACCGCGTCGGGGTCTTTCGGCAGCAGGTTGGCTTCCAGGTAGGCGATGAATTGTTCGGTGTCGATCGACTCGAACGCGAAATGATCGAAATACTGGCGCAGGAATGCATCCAGCGTTTCGCGGCCGAAGCTGTCTTCCAGCCAGAGCAGGAACAGCCGGCCCTTGTCGTAGGGCACGCCGTTGAAGGCCTGCTCGGGATCCTGGCCCGACAGATCCCGCGCCAGCACCTGCTCGGCATCGTCGAGTTCCTTGAGCTCCTCCTGCAGGCCGATCCTGTCGAGCGTGGCTTCCATCTCGGCCCGCTCCGGCCCGTACAGCGCCTCGACGATCCGGTTTTCGAAGTAGGTGGTGAAGCCCTCGTTCAGCCACAGGTCCTGCCACGCCGAATTGGTCACCAGGTTGCCCGACCACGAGTGCGCAAGCTCATGGGCGATCAACGCGGTCAGCGACTTGTCGCCGGCGATCACGGTCGGGGTGATGAACGACAGGCGCGGGTTCTCCATGCCGCCGAACGGGAAGCTGGGCGGCAGGATCAACAGGTCGTAGCGATCCCAGCGATAGGGGCCGTAGAGTTCTTCGCCGGCGTCGATCATGGCTTCGAGCTCGGAGAACTCCTCGGCCGCGGCCTCGACCAGCGACGGTTCGGCGTACACGCCCGAACGGGGGCCGGTGGCCTGGAAGTCGAGCTTGCCAATGCCAATTGCCATCAGGTAGGACGGAATCGGCTGCGGCATGTTGAATTCGTAAACGCCGTCGGCGTTGATCTCGGTCGGGTTGCCGGCCGCGCCCATGGTCGCCATCAGGTCGTCGGGCACGGTGATCTCGGCGTCGAAGGTATAGCGCACCGCCGGCGTGTCCTGCAGCGGCACCCAGGTGCGCGCGAAGATCGGCTGCGATTGCGAAAACAGGAACGGCTCGCCGCTGGTGGTCTGCTGCCCGTCCAGCCATTGAAGGCCGAATGCCTCGGGCGAGGTGGTGTAGTCGATCCGCACCTGCTCGACGCCGCGCTCCATCGCGACGACCAGCGGCGCGCCCAAGTATTCGCTTTCCGCGTCGGGTTCGACCAGCCGCCACGAGAGCGGCTGCAATTCACCGTCCGGGCCGACACGGTTGACGTCGCGGATGCTCAGCTTCCAGGTGTCGAGCACCAGCCGTTCCGCCAGGTCGTCCTGGGCCAGGTCCAGCGTCACGTGGCCGGTCAGCGTGCGATCGGAAAAATCGGCGGCCAGCGCTAGCGACAGGTGCTCGACGCGCACCTGCTCGTAGTTGGCGTAACTGTGCGGGTCCGGGCCGAGTTCAACGGCGGTGTCGATCGGCTCGATCGCCGGCTCGCAGGCCGTCAGCAGCATGGCAAGAACGGCACCGAAGATTGTCGCGACAATCGGCGCGGGAAGGAATTTATTCATCGTGGGGTCTCGCTGGAGAGTGAGCGCTGTCGGGGCGCGGCGGCCCCGGCAGCCTTTGATACTTCTGAATCGGACTATTCGGCGGTCTTCATCTGCGACTGGAGATAGTTCTGCTCGCCGACCTTGTCCATCAGGTCGAGCTGCGTTTCCAGCCAGTCGACGTGATCTTCCTCGTCGCTGAGGATTTTCTCGAACAGCTCGCGCGAGACGTAATCGCGGATTTCCTCGCAGTACTGGATCGCGTCGCGCAGGTCGGGAATCGCCTGGTGCTCCAGCTTGAGATCGCTCTCGAGAATCTCGCGTACGTTCTCGCCGATGCGCAGCTTGCCGAGGTCCTGCAGGTTGGGCAGGCCTTCGAGGAACAGCACGCGCTTGATCAGCTCGTCGGCGTGTTCCATCTCCTCGATGGATTCCTGGTATTCCTTCTTGCCCAGCGTATCCAGCCCCCAGTCCTCCAGCATGCGTGCGTGCAGGAAGTACTGGTTGATCGCGGTGAGCTCGTTCTTGAGCACGGTGTTCAGAAACTCGATGACCTTGCTGTCGCCTTTCATGGAATGCCCTTCGAATGTTTGGTTTCGGATTGATTTCGCCGACAAGGATAACGCAAGTTTCGGAAAACCCGGGAAATGAGAATTGTTACGAAAATGCCGGTTTCGGCCTCCGGCTTCGCGTCGAGTCGAAACCTCGGCCGAAGAACAGCCCCGGCGCGAGCCCCGGCTTTCTTCGTAGGAGGCGTCTCCAGGCGCCGACCCGCCGCAGAAACTGATCGCGGCCGGGAGACCGCTCCTACGAAAACCGTCTTGAATTCGGCGAGGAGGTGCCGAGAGGAGCGAAAAGACGCGCCCCGACTGCTCTTTCACGAAGTCCTTGTAACTTGACGAGCCAGCGCAGGCCGAAGGGCGAAAGACGCGCCCAAAACCTGCCTGCACGAAGTCCTCCGCCATCGAAGATCCCCTCGACCCGAAGGCTGATGGATTTTTGTTCCTGCCGGTGATGAGGCGGCGGGAAAAGCCGCAGTGCAAGCCCCAGTACGCAGTCCACTGACCTCAATGCCCCACCCGATTCCGAAGGGCGATGGATTTCGTTCGCTGTGGGTGATGAGGAGCTGGAAAATATCCGCAGCGTACTGGAACCCGGCGAAACCGCCCCGCCTTCTGCTGCGGCGCAGCCCGGACTCGAATCTGAAGCGCTTCGCTCGGTCGCGCATCCTCGCCGTACTGAGAGTACGGCTGCGGTGCGCTCGGTCCCGAAACACTCCACCTTCGAGCCCGGTCAGCCCCTCGCGACGAACGCAGGACAGATTCGCCGGGTTATGTGTCCGTGAGGAATTTTTCCGGCGACGAAGCGCGCACAGCGGGCGAAAGACGCGCCCATTGCACTAAAGGGCTTGGTCGCCTTCTTCGCCGGTCCTGATCCTTACCGCCCGATCGATCGTCGTGACGAATATCTTCCCGTCCCCGATCCGTCCCGAGGCGGCGGTTTCCTGGATGATCTCGACGACCCGTTCGACGCGGTCGTCGGGCACGGCGATCTCCAGCTTGAGCTTGGGCAGGAAATCGACCACGTACTCGGCGCCGCGGTAGAGTTCGGTATGGCCCTTCTGCCGCCCGAAACCCTTGACCTCGCTGACCGTCATGCCGGTCACGCCCGCGTCGCCCAGCGCGTCGCGCACGTCGTCGAGCTTGAAAGGCTTGATGATGGCGGTGATCATCTTCATGGCAGGCGGCTCCGAATTTCAACTTGCCTCAGAGTAACCAATCCCGCGCGATCTGACTACCGCAATTGCTGTTCCCCGCGCTGGACTTGTCCGTTCGCCCGCTGTTGCTCGGATACACTATTGCCATCGACGAATAAAGAAGGCAACCCATGGCCAAGCCCGATTTCACGACGCTGGACGACATAACCCGCAAGCTTGCCGAATCGCTGCCGCGCGAGTGGAAGAAGGCCGGCGAGGATGTCGAGGCCCGCTTCCGCCAGGTGCTCGAGGCCCAGCTGGCGAAACTCGACCTGGTCACGCGCGAGGAGTTCGAGATCCAGAAGCGCGTGCTGGAGCGCTCGCGCGAGAAGCTGGAACAACTGGAAAAGAAGCTCGCCGAAAACGACTGAACGTACACAGGAGGATCCATGCGACTGCATACCTGCACCGGCGCGCCCAGCCCCAGGCGCGTGACGCTTTACTTGGCCGAGAAGGGCATGGAACTCGACACCGTCGAGGTCGACCTGAAATCCGGCGAGCACCTGAGCGATGCCTTCCAGGCCATGAGCCCCGAATGCACCGTGCCCGTGCTGGAGCTGGACGACGGCACCTGCCTGTGGAACAGCATCGCGATCCGCCAGTACCTGGAAAGCCTGCACCCGGACCCTGCACTGCTCGGGCGTGACGCACTGGAGCGCGCCAGGGTGACCCAGTACGTGCTCTGGATCGAGCACAACGGCATGATGTCGGCGGCCGAGGCGTTCCGCAACGCGGCCAAGGGCATGGCCGACCATGCGCTGCCGGGCCGTCGTCCGATCCCGCAGATCGGTGCGCTGGCCGAGCGCGGCGTCCAGCGCTTCGGATACTTTCTCGCAGACCTCGACGGCTTCCTGGCCGAGCGGGACTATGTCGCCGGAGACGCGTTCACCGTCGCCGACATCGATGCGCTGGTCATGATCGACTTCGGCTGCCGGGTGACCCGGTCGGAGCTGGACGCGCACACCAACCTGTCGAAGTGGTACGAACGCGTCCGCAACCGCCCGGCGATCCGCGCCGAGGGCTAGCGCTGTCGCTTCCATGTCTGTCGTCCCGGGCTTGATCCGGGGCCCAGCGGCTTTTTTCGGCGGGCAATGACACAACGCAAGATCTTTGCTGAGTCGCGAAGCGAATCGGGAATCCGAATTCAAGTGCAAACCCGGATGCCGGGGCCGACCCTCGCATCGGCAATTTACCTACCGCCAAAGGTCCGTTTTTCCTACCCCGATCGATGCCCGTTTGCCGACGCGCGCTCGGTCGCCTCGCGCCAGACTGGCCTTCCTGCTTCAACCCGGGAATGCCATGAACCTGGCCATCGTCCATACCCGCGCCCAACTCGGCGTCTCGGCCCCGCCCGTGCGGGTCGAAGTTCACCTGGCCGGCGGGCTGCCGAGCTTCAATATTGTCGGCCTGCCGGACTCGGCGGTGCGCGAGTCGCGCGACCGGGTGCGCGCCGCCATCGCCAACTCCGGCTTCAACCCGCCGGGCCGGCGAATCACGGTGTCGCTGGCCCCGGCCGACCTGCCCAAGGACGGCGGGCGGTTCGATCTGCCGATCGCGCTGGGCATCCTGGTCGCGTCCAACCAGCTCAAGACCGATGTGCTGAAAGACTACGAGTTTCTCGGGGAACTGTCGCTGGCCGGCGAGGTGCAGGGGGTTTCGGGTTGCCTGCCGGCCATCCTGCACGCGCGCGACGCCGGTCGCTGCCTGGTGCTGCCGCGGGCCAACGCGCCCGAGGCCGGGCTGGTCAGCAATACCGATTGCCGACTGGCCGACGACCTGGCCGGCGTGTGCGCCGCGCTTGCCGGGCGCTCGGAACTCGACATTCCCGCTCGGGTACAGGCGCGCGGCGTGTCGGATCTGCCGGACATGCAGGACGTGCGCGGCCAGGCCCGGGCCCGGCGCGCGCTGGAAATCGCCGCGGCCGGCGGGCACAATTTATTGATGATCGGACCGCCGGGGACCGGAAAGACCCTGCTGGCCTCGCGCCTGCCCGGCATCCTGCCCATGCTGGCCGAGGACGAGGCGCTGGAGACCGCGGCGATCGGCTCGGTATGCGGCAAGGCGCTGGAGCCCGAGCGCTGGCGCGAGCGCCCGTTCAGGGCCCCGCACCACACCGCCAGCGGCGTGGCGCTGGTCGGCGGCGGCACGCGGCCGCGGCCGGGCGAGATCTCGCTGGCCCACAACGGCGTGCTGTTCCTGGACGAACTACCCGAGTTCGATCGCAAGGTGCTGGAAGTGCTGCGGGAGCCGCTGGAATCCGGGCGGATCGTCATTTCCAGGGCCGCGCTGCAGGCCGAGTACCCGGCCCGATTCCAGTTGATCGCCGCGATGAACCCGTGCCCCTGCGGTTACGCCGGCGACGAATCCGGCCGCTGCCACTGTTCGCCGGACCAGATTCACCGCTACCGATCGAAGGTATCCGGGCCGCTGCTGGACCGGATCGACCTGCACGTCGAAGTGCCGCGTCAGAAATTCGGCCAGTACCCCGCCGGCGAGGCATCGAAGGAAGTCCGCGCAAGAGTCGCCTCGGCGCGGTCGTTGCAGCTGGAGCGCTCGGCCCTCAACGCGCGGCTGGACGTGGCCGGCGTGCGCGAGCACTGCCGGCTGGACGCGGCCGGGGAGAAGCTTCTTGAAACCGCCTGCGAGCGGCTGAACCTGTCGGCCCGTGCCCACCAGCGCATCATCAAGGTTGCCCGTACCATTGCCGACCTGGACGGGGCAGGGAAGATCACCAATGCCCACCTGGGCGAGGCAATCGGGTACCGCCAGCTCGATCGGCAGCAGCGCAACGCGGCCTGATCGCCGGACAGCACGAAACTAAAGCCCCGTCCTGGCATCGAATGGTTCTCCTCTCGAGCTCGGGTGATCATCGTGCGCTCCACACGCTTCGTTTCGGCAGCGCCGCTGGGCAAAAAGTGGTCAGCATTCATGCAATGCGCCCGCTTCGGGCGTTAAAGTGCTCTGATGGCAGTTTTTTCTACAACGGGCAACCTGAGTCGCCTGGCGCTGGCGCTCATGCTGGCGCCGGCGGCCCTCCTTGCGCAACCGGTCGTTACCGAAATTTCGGGCATCGACGGCGAAATGCTCGCCAACGTGCAGGCATCGCTGTCGCTGAAGCAGGCCGAAGACCTCGAGCAGGTCTCGGTCTGGCGTCTTCGCCAGATGGCGACCGACGCGCGCGACGAGGTGCGCCAGGCTCTGGAGCCTTTCGGTTTTTATTCGGCCAATGTTTCCGTGAGGCTGGAAGAGCCCGAAGGCCAAAGCGCACCGTGGCGCGCACGGGTGCAGATCGAGCCGGGCGAGCCGGTGATCGTCAATGCGGTCGATCTTTCGATCAGCGAGCCGGCGAGTACGCTCGAGGAATTCGAGACGTGGCTCGCCGGCTGGCCCTTGCCCGTAGGGACGATTCTCCGGCACCGGCCCTACGAGCAGTCGCTTTCCGAGTTGGAACAGATTGCCGAGTCGCACGGTTTCTTCGATGCACGCTTCGCGCGTCGCGTCATCCGCGTCGATCCGGATCGCAACCAGGCCGATATCGATGTGGACTACGACGCGGGTAACCGCTACGTAATCGGCGAAATCGACTATGGAGAATCCGGTTTCAACGAGGACCTGATGCGCGCGCAGACAGTGGTGGCGGCCGGGTCACCGTACCTGACTGCCGAAATCGACCGTCAGCGCCAGGTACTGGTGCGAACCGGCTACTTCGAACAGGTGGTCGTTCAACAGCAACGAAACGCCGAATCCGGCACGGTCGACCTGACCTACGACCTGGACAAGCGACCGCCCAACACCTATCGCGCTCTGGCCGGGTTCGGCACCGATACCGGTGCGCGGATTCAGCTCGGCTGGACGCGACATTACCTGTCCGACCGCGGCGACCGGCTGGACACGCGTTTCGGCGCCCAGCAGACCGACAGCGAATTCGTGCTTCGGAGCGACTATCAACATCCCTACGGCAATCAGCCCGGCAATTTCCTGACCGCCGGGGTGCTGCTCAAGCGTGAGCAGGACCGGTTTCGATTCGAGGACGCAGACCGCATCGAGCCGGTATTCGACCCGTTCGGCGGAAACCGCAACCAGGCCCAGTTGACGCTCGGTCGGCTGCGCGAGCGTCCGCTGCTCGATCGGCCCTTCGAACCGCTGACCGAGCGGATTTTCGTGACCTTTCTCAACGAGCAGTTCGACGCGTTCTCGCAGTCGTCGCTGACCGACGAGCAGATTCAGCTTTTGCGCGCCAACCCTGGCCTGCTGCCGTTCCTGGATACCGATACCAACACCGCGGCGGTCGGCGGCGAGTGGACGCTGTTTCAGCTGATTGGCGAAGGCTTTGCCACCGAGGGCGTCTTTGCGCAGGCCCGTGTGCGGGGGTCGGTGGAGTCTCTGGGCTCGGATACCAGCTTTCTCCAGGGCTACCTCAATGCTCGCTGGCACTGGAGATTCCTGCCGCGGCACAAGCTGTTGATGCGAGGAGAACTGGGCTACACGGCCGCCGATACCACGACGCTGAATCTCGGTATTCCTGGGGACCCGCGTGAGCTCAGGCTCGACATCACCGAGCTGCCGGAGCTTTACCGTTTCAAGGCCGGCGGCGATCGGTCGGTGCGTGGCTACGGCTTCGAGGCGCTGAGCACCAATCGCAACGGCGCCAACCACATGTTGGTCGGTTCGGTCGAATACGAATTCAATTTTCACGGTGACTTCGCCGCCGCCGCGTTCTACGACATCGGCAACGCGTTCAACGATTTTGCTCATCGAAATCTCAAGCGCGGCGCCGGTGTGGGGCTGCGCTGGTATACGCTGATCGGACCGGTGCAGCTGGACCTGGCCCGCGCGCTGGACGACGACAGCTTTCGCATCCACTTCACGATCGGGACCAAGCTGCTGTGAAACGAGTGTTGCGCTACATCCTGATTGGCCTGGCGGCACTGCTGTTGCTGCTGGCCGTGGCCTGGTGGTGGCTGACCGGCACCCGCAGCGGTACATCTTTTCTGCTCGGCCAGGCCCAGTCGCGACTGGAAAAACTCGAGTACGGCGCGCTGGAGGGCGGCCTTTCGAAGGGAATCGTGCTGCGTGACGTCGTATTCGAGCAGGCCGGGCTCCGCCTGACCGCGGGCCGCATGGAACTGGCCGTCGGGATCCGCCCGTTGCCGACTCGGGTCACGGTCCGGCGCCTGGCGCTGTCCGACGTTCAACTGACGTTGCCGCCTGCCGCACCTGCCGAGCCGGCAGCAGAGCCTTTCGAAATGGGCGACTACACCGCGCCGGTGGAGGTGGTGATCGAAGATTTCGAGCTGGTGGATTTCACCCTGCATTCGGAAGATGGCGGCGCCGCACCGCTGGAAATACAGCGCGCCGCGTTTGCCGGACGCTACGCCGAAGCGCTGGAAATCGATTCGCTGGCCCTGGACATGGCGCCGTATTCGGCCTCGGCCGACGGACGCCTGGGCTTGGCTTCGCCCTGGAACGCGGACCTGGACCTGGAGGCGCTGTGGACGGTCGACGACGAGACCACCCAGGCGCTGAGCGCGGCGGTCGAAGGGCCGCTGGACGCGCTCGAGATTCAGTTGACCGGCAGCGGGCCGCTGGAAGCCCGGGCGCGCGCGGCGATCGACGGCCTGCCGAGCACCGAATCGCTGTCCGGCAGCGTCTCGCTGTCCGGCAGCCTGGCCGATTGGCCGGGCGTGGCCGGACGCCTCGACGGCGTGGAACTCGAAGCACAGGGGTCGCTGGCCGACTGGCAGGCCGAGCTTAAAGGAAGGGTCGAATGGCCGGAGCAGCCGACCGTGGACGTGACGCTGGCAGCGGCCGGGACCAACGACCGGATCACGATCTCGCGCGGCGACCTGGCGCTGCTCGACGGGCACGTTCGGGTGACCGGTTCGGCCGGGTTGGGCGACACGCTCACCGCCGACGCGCGCCTTGCGCTGGAAAACCTCGACTTCACGACGATGTATCCCGACTGGCCGTCGCAGGCCCGGCTCTCCGGCGGCCTGGAGGCGCGCTGGGACGGCCAGGTTCTTCGGGTCGCCGATATCGAACTGCGGGCGCCGCCTTCGCCCATGACGCTGACCGGGAGCGGCTCGCTGGACAGCACGACCGAAGCACTGGCGGTGCAGCTGGAGTGGGCATCGCTGGTCTGGCCGCCGGTGCTCGGCGATGCCGAGCCGATGTTCTCGAGCGAGTCGGGCCGACTCGACGCCAGCGGCACGCTGGATGAATGGCGGGCAGAACTACAGGCCTGGATGACCGCGCCGGAGCAGCCGCGCGCGCGAATCGAGCTTGAGGCCGACGGCAATGCCGAAGCGATGCAGATTCGCAGCGGCACGGTGAATCTCGACGCCGGCGGCGAAATCGGCCTGACCGGGAGAATCGGCTACGCCAGCGCTCCGACCGCGAACCTGAACCTGACCCTGGCCGAAGTCGACCCCGGTATCTGGGTGCCGGAGCTGCCGGGTACAGTCAATGGTGACATGGCGCTGACGCTCGATCAGCTCCAGCCGCTGGTCGCGAGTCTCACCATCAACCGTCTGGACGGACAGCTGCGCAACCAGCCGCTCGCCGGTTCGGGCGCGCTGGCGCTCCGGGGCCCCGAGGTCGATCGCGCCGATCTGAGCGTGTCGCTGGGCGAAAACTCGGTTACGCTGGTTTCCGACGGCGGTGATGCCTGGCAGCTCGAGCTGCGCGCCGCACGGCTGGGTCAGCTGTGGCCCGACGTGACCGGTGAGCTGTCGCTGGACGCCGGCTTCAATCCCGGCGAGAAAACGCTCGACTGGACGCTGGACAGCCCCGGCGTGGCCTGGCTGGACCGGCGGGCCGCCGGCATCGAATCGAGGGGCAAGGCGAACTGGGGCGAGCAGGCGAGCATCGATGCGCATATCAACGCCCGGGACGTCGACCTGAATCCCTGGGAGCGGCTGGAGCAGGTTGAGGTGACGCTGGCCGGCAACTGTTCTGCACATGCGCTCACTGCCTATTTCAATGGCACCCGCGCGACCCTGGACCTTGCCGTGGGCGGTGAGCTTCCCGGCTGTCTGAAACAGCCTCTGAACTGGACCGGTGCGGTTCGCCGCATGGTGATTTCGGATACGCCGCTGGGGACCTGGCAGCTTGACGAGGCCCTGTCGGTGAAACTGCGCGACGGCGTCGTCAATGCCGGGCCGGCCTGCCTCTGGACGCCCGGCAACACCGGTCGCCTGTGCCTCAATGATCTCGAGGGCGGTGCCACCGGCACTGCGGCCGTTGCATTCAACTCGGTGCCGCTGGACCTGCTGCTGCTGCCCATGGACCCGGTATTCACGCTTGGCAGCGACCTGCGCGGGCTGGCCCGGGTGCGCTGGAGCCCGGGAGGCCTGGAGAGCATCGATGCGGAATTGCTGCTGGGCCCGGGGGCTGCGCGCATGCTCGACGCCGAGGACGACCTGATTCGCATCCGCGGCGCTCGCCTGGGCCTACATTCTCCTCAGCCAGGCGCACTCGAAGCCGCACTGAACCTGCGCCTGGAGGCCCAAAGCGTATTGACCGCCAGCGCAAGCATCCCGAATCTGAACACGCCCGAGACGATGCAGCTGGATGCCAGCGCCGATCTGAGCCTGCCCAACCTCGGCGCGCTGAACCGCCTGGTGCCGCAGCTTGATCAACTCGGAGGCCGCCTGGACGGCGAGTTTCGACTCAGCGGCCCGCTGACGGCCCCCGATTTCGACGGTCGGCTGGCGATCAGCGAAGGCAGGTTCGTCAACGCGCCGCTGGGCGCCCGCGTGGAACAGCTCTCAGTGACACTGGAAGCCGACGAATCCGGCGGCAGAATCGACGGCAGTTTCGTTGCCGGCGAGGGTCGTGCCGAGCTGCGCGGAGACCTCGACCTGGACGCCGTCGGCGGGTGGCGCGGCAACCTTGCGCTGGACGGCGACGACCTGCAACTGTTCGACGTCGATTGGCTGGAACTCACCGCGTCGCCGGATCTGTCGCTGGGGTTCCAGGCCGAACTGCTGGAGATCAACGGCGGCGTCGACATCGACCGCGCCCGTCTCGGCCTGCCACCGGGCAGCGAGCAGCGTGTCGCGGTGTCTCCCGACGTGGTGGTCGAAGGCCGGGCGGAAGAAGGTGAAGAAGAGGAGGCGCTGCCACGCCGCGACATCGTCGGCAGTGTGCGCATCGGCTTGAGCGACGACGTCAGGTTCTCCGCCGCCGGGCTGGAGACCAATGTAATCGGCGAGCTGAACCTGGACTGGGCGGCCGAGAAGAATATGCCGACCGCGCGCGGAACCCTGAACCTGGTCGACGGCTCTTACCGCGCCTACGGCCAGAACCTGGAAGTCAGCGAAGGTGAGGTGCTGTTTACCGGCAATCCGGTTACCAATCCCACGCTCGGCATCGAGGCCGTTCGCGAAATCTTCGGCGATCCGCAGGTGGAGCAGGCCGGCGTGCGCATTCGAGGTCCCGCCCAGGATCCCGAAATTCTGCTGTTCACTTCGCCGCCGACCAGCCGCGAAAAGGCCCTGGCCTACATCGTCACCGGAGCCGATTTCGATCATGCTTCCGGTCAAGGCGCCTTCAGCGTCGGATTCTGGGTGCTTCCGAACGTCTTTGTCAGCTACGGTCTCGGCCTGTTCGACACCGGCAACGTGCTGGCCGCGCGCTGGGAGCTGTCGCGCCGCTGGGGTCTGCGGGCCACATCGGGCGACCGCGACACAGGGGCCGACGTGAGCTTTATCATTGACCGGTGACCCCCGAAGGTGCAGTTTCACCGATAATCAGGTAGTCCCGCAAAGCGGTACGATCGAAAAACGAGCCGAAATCGAGACAACGGAATACGAATGAGTCAAGAGCAATTGAACCAGGACCAGCAAAAACAGATCGAGGCGCACAACCGCGCAACCTCGGCCTTCATCGAGCTGGCCAACAAGCTGGCCAAGGAAGAAGGCCAGGACGTCAAGATCGTCTCGGCCGCGCTGATGGCCGCGTCGGGCATCTACGCGACGTTCATCACGGCCGGCAACAAGGGCTTCCTCGCCCCCAGCGGCGTCGACAAGATCGCCGAGATGTACAAGAACAACCTCGGCTACGTCCAGGAGCGCAAGCAGCAGGAGCTCAAGGCCCAGGGCATCGAAGCCAAGCCGTTGGGCACCGACAAGGAAGGCCGCATCGCCGCTCCCCACGCGGAGAAGATTCGCCAGTCGCAAGACAACGGCGGCGACGAGTAGCACCGAACTCGAAAACCCGGGCCCTTAGCTCAGTTGGTTAGAGCAGCCGACTCATAATCGGTAGGTCGCAGGTTCAAGTCCTGCAGGGCCCACCATTTTTCCTTGTTTTCCATGGGTTTACCGGCGAGTGACCCATAGACTGGCGGTCGGGTCGTCGTCGTGGGGCTTTTCGAGCCTGAGCCAAACCAAATTTCCCGGAGCCACCGATGCGCACAGTTGAAATAAACAAGGAGCCTGTCGAGCTCTATAAAATCCTGAAGTTCGAGGGGCTGACTGCGACCGGTGGCGAAGCGAAACTCTTCATTGGGGACGGTCAGGTCACTGTGAATGGTGATATCGAAACCCGGCGACGTCGCAAAATGGTCGCTGGTGATGTCATTGGTTTTCGCGGTGAGCAGTTTCAGTTGAAGCTGGAGAGGTAATCCCCCCGAAACACAGCGGCGGGTTCTCTAAAAATGAGCGGTATCCTGCCCAGGCGATCGTAGACGCTTTGCAGGAGGCCGGCTCGCTGAGGTCGGTGTCTGGAGCGTAGTGCGGGTCCCAGCCTCGAACGGGAAGTTTGGCTTCCTGCAAAATGGCGATGTCGTCGCCACGGCCACAACCGTAGTCGATAATGGAGTGCTCGCCATCGAGGAATCCGTGGCGGGCGAGCATCTGCATGGGGGCCGACAGCTGGCTGCGACCGATCGCCGTTTTATGGCGGGCCACACTCACCATGGCAGTTCGTCTCCGGCATCGGACCTGGCCGATACTTCTACCGCACGATTGTCGCGGATTTGCAATCCGGCCTGACAGAGATGGCCCCAGTAATGACCTTCTCGGCCAGCAGACAGTAGGGGCAAACGTAGTCGGCGAAGACGTCGATCTCGAGACTCATGCGCCATGCTCCAGGTCTGCGTGCCGGACCAGCCGTTGGCCTGAAACCCCGATTTTCGCATCGGCGGGATCATGCGCGCAGCCGGCCAGCTGGGCTACCAGCTCATCGACCGCCCGATGGGCTCTGGCGACTGAGCGCTCGTGGCGCGCGTCCCCGAACTCCTGGTAGTCGATGGAGATGAAGTGGTGCTCGGCCGCACCCAGATAATGGGCGCAGGTGGCGATATGGGGCTCTAGATGGTTCATGGACGCCCGGACGCCGCCGGGCTCGAACCCGAACTCACCCCGGGATGAGAGTACCACCAGGATCTTGCCGCCGAGCATCGGCTCCAACGGCCAGTCGCCGCGGGCAAGATCGAAGGAAAAGGTCCGGCCGACGCGGATGACCTGGTCGAACCAGGCCTTGAGCGCGGCTGGCATGCCGTAGTTGTACATCGGCGTGGCGATGACAATGACATCGGCGGCCTCGACCTCGTCGATGAGTGCCTCGGAGGGCGCCAGCACTGCTTCCTGCTCCGGGCTCCGCTCGGCCGGCGGAGTGAAGGCGGCGGCGATCCAGGCCTCGCTGACCAGGGGTGGCGGCTGCCTCCCGACGTCGCGGCTGAGGATTCGGGCTTCGGGCTGGTGGCTGCGCCATGCGTCGCGCAAGCGCCGGGAAAGCCCGCGCGACAGCGAGCGTTCGCCCCGGGCGCTGGCTTCAATCTGGAGTATCGTGGTCATGTCGGTCCCTGTTCAGGTTGATTTGCTCTCATCCTGCACGGGCTGTATATACTTTGCAAACGATGATTCCTTCACGCTAACATGAGCTGAATTCATCTCTGAGCCGATCAATGCGCGAGCTGCCTCCGCTCAACGCCCTGCGCGCCTTCGAGGCCGCCGCCCGCCGCGGCAGCTTCAAGGGCGCCGCCGAAGAGCTGCACGTCACCCCCACTGCTATCAGCCACCAGATCCGGCACCTGGAGGACCTGCTCGGCTGTGCGCTTTTTTACCGCCGCCCGCGACCGGTTCGCCTGAGCGCGGCTGGCCGCAGACTCTACCCGGTGCTGCGCGACGCCTTTGACGGAATCGCCGGGGCGGTCGCCGGAATCCGTTCGGGCCTTGAAGCACGGCCGCTGAAGGTGACGACCACGCCGGCGTTTGCCAGCCGCTGGCTGATTCCGCGCCTGGGGGCACTGCGCGAAGCCTGTGCGGGCCGGGAGATCGCCGTCGAGGCCACCGAGCGGGTCATCGACCTGCACGCAGGCGAGGTGGACTTTGCCATCCGCTATGCCCGCTCGCCCGACCCGGAACTCGAGTGCCGGCCGCTTTTCAGCGACCACTATCTCCCGGTGTGCCATCCCGAGCGTCTGCGCGACGCGCCGATCGAGTCTCCGGGCGACCTGGCCGCGCACCCGCTGATCCACTTTGACTGGAAGCGCGACGACCCGCACGCGCCTACGTGGGCGCGCTGGCTTGCTACCGCCCACCAGCACTTCCCTGACGAACCGCTGCCGGACCCGGAAGGCGGCATCCGGTTCAGCGAGGAGATCCACGCCATCGAAGCCGCCGTCAGCCGTCAGGGGATTGCGCTGATCAGCGACGTGCTGGTGGCATCGGAGTTGGCCAGCGGCGCCCTGATCCAGCCCGTCGATCTGGCCATCGACGGCCTCACCTTTTACGCCGCCTTCCTCCCGGATGCGCCCCGGCGAGAGCTCATAGAGGCCATTGTGACCGCCATCGGCGCGCAGCATGATTCGTGAACAAATCCAGGCTTCCGCGCGCGGAGCTCGGGCCATTGTCTAGCTTTCCACCCGATCACCGCCCGCCCGGAACAAATCGATCGGAGCAGGCACCGTAGGTCGCAGGTTCAAGTCCTGCAGAGCCCACCATTTTTTCATCCTGACGAAGCCTGCCGCAGGTGGGGCGGGAAATGACTCAGGCGTCACGCGGGCGTATGGCGCTTTCCTGCTGCGGATATCGGCCCCGCTTGTCCGCATAGAAATCCTGGAGCTGCCGGAAGTCATTCTCGAGGTCGTCCCCGGGCATGAAAGCGCTGCCTACGCCGACTTGCTTTCGCCCGTAGTCGATGTAGGCCATGACGACGGGCACCTGCGCTGCACGGGCGATATGCCAGAAGCCTGACTTCCAGTGATCGGTGGCCCGCCGGGTGCCCTCGGGGGCGAGGCCGAGAACGAAATGATCGGCTACGGCAAACCGGGCGGCCATTTTCTCGATGGTTTTCCCGGGCTGGCCGCGGTTGACCGGGATGCCGCGCCAGGCCCGGAAAAGAGGCCCGAGAAATCCTTCGAACAGGGTATTTTTCCCCATCCAGTGAGCCCGGAGATCAAGTGCCCAGGCGGCCAGCAGTCCGATCGGAAAATCCCAGTTGCTGGTGTGCGGGCCGACGATGAGCACGTATCGGTGCGTGCCGGGGTCCTCGTGTTCGAGAGTCCAGCCGAACATCCGGAGAAGCAGGCGAGCAAGGGTTTGCATGTTGTGGATTCTATGCCTCGGGTCGACCGGCTGCACTGGAATTCGGTTCGAACCGCGCGACCAGTGCCGGCGAAATGCCTGATTTTTCCCCGGTTCAAGTCCTGCAGGGCCCACCACTTTTCTCGGGGCGGCGCCGGATCGGTGGTTTGAGAGACACAAAGTGGCCGTCTTAGTACGGCGTCCACAACGTAATTATTAATTATTAAATCAATGAGATAGAGGGCCGGTGCGCACTGAATAGTCCAAAGGCAAATAGTGAGTGACGTCATTTTCGCCTGCATTATGCAAAAAATGCTTGAAATATGACGCCAAAAGTGTAGTATATGAAGTGTAGCGAGCCAATTAGGCGGTAGCTGCTTAACTTTTAACCTTTAGGAGTAACTATTATGCTTTTCCCGACGCTTGGTTCCACCCCGAAACTCCCGAATTCGACTTTCCCGCAGGACTTCATTTACGTCGATAGCAGCAACCTTCTGGTCGCTGCTCAGCACGTGGAGTTGGCACGATCGGGTTACGTTGATCAACCTAGCACTGCGGCTCTGCAGAAGCTCCGCCACCCTCAGTTGAGGCTGAATTTTCGCAACTTGGCTGATTTTTTGGTCGGTTCCGATCCTGCCGTTCTTGGCCGGCTGTTCGCTGTTTATTCCTGCGACTGCGGCGGCGACTCTATAGGCGCTCATTTTCGACGCGCGGGTTTCGACACCATCGGGCTTATTCGACGCAATGGCAAGGAGAAAGCGGTAGATACTCATCTCATATTGGAAGCGACCAAAGATCTTGTGCAAGCCGCTCGAACTGACGTGCAAGCCGAACTTACACTCGTCAGCGGCGATGCAGACTTTTTGCCCCTGCTGGAGCTTGCGCAAACCTACGGATTCAAGAGCACCGTGCTTGCATATAAGCACGGAATCGCCAATTCTGTCCGGCGTATCGCCGACAAGGTGATCGAGCTTGACGAATGGCACAAAACTCTGACGTTCTGCGTCAAGGAAAGAGGTTAACCGCTGTGACCAGCAGGGACTCCAAAGGAAGCGACATCAAATCTGTTTCGCTACGCCTCCCGGATGCGGAATGGAAAAAACTGAACGATGCCGCAGAGGATCGCGGCGTCTCACAAAATCAGTTCCTCCGCGATCTATTAGCCAATGCAGACAGCGAGGGAGCCATCGACCCTGACCGCTCTCAAGATCGTCGCCTCGCAGTTCTGCTTGACGCAGATGCGTTCACTCGGCATGCGGACATTGACTTGGCGCCCATCCAAACAGCTATCGAAAGCTTTGGAAAGTCCGTTACCCAGATCGCCGTTTCAACTTCTGGCGGAGACGAGATTGAAGCGCTGCTACGTAAGCTGCGACGGAACGGCTATGAGCATGTGCCGAAGGAGACGCGGCTGGAATCGGTAGCGACTTTGGCGATTCATGCAACGAAGGCAATACTTGAAGATGCCGCCGACGGTATATTTTTGATCACTCATGATCCTCTGCTTACCCGTGCCATTCTCAATCACATTGCGCCGCTCTACGCAGTCGTGGTGGGCGACTTCACGACGTTTCAGGAGAACTGCCCGATCTTCAATCGTGCCGAGCGCGTATGGAGCTACGACCATCTAATCAACCCTCCAGCACCGGACCAGCTCTTTGAGGCCCGTAAAGCCGCCGCACATCGACTCCTGGGGCTAATCGCCAAGAATGAGGAGCGCGGCGTTCCGTCTGTGGGTAGCTTGCTGGCTCCAAAAATTCGCGGTGAGTTGGCGATCTCGCTAACTGCACTGGAATTCGAGCGCCCGAAAGACCTTGCGGAATTCATGGCCGGTGAACTTGGCTGGGTAGAAATGAATGCCAGCGGTATGGACTGGCGCCTGAAAATGACAAATGCCGGTCGAGCGGCCAGCGAAGAACTTGCTCGGGACAGCCACCGTATCGAGGCACTGCGACAGAAGGTGGAAGGTCTAAAAGAGGAAATCGAGCGCGCGATCGGCATGCCATTACCAAGTCGCCAATCTCGGTTAGCTGTGTGGTCTGCACTGGTCGACACTAACAGCAGCTTTGATGAGGGCCCACTGACCCTGATTGAGCTTAGCTACGTCTTGCTTGAGGAACTACGACACATCGACGGTATTTCGCAAGATACGATATTCCGTCTCCTCAATGGATTGGTATTCGCAGGCGGATTCGACTTCCATCGAAACCCAGAACAACCCAACAATCCAACCATTAACGGGCTAAGACCATTGCATGACAATGGTGAACGACAAAACTTTGACTCAGGTCGTTCGTTTTTTGCTTTGGAGCAAGCCTGGCTTTTGAACCTCGCGTTTCGGCTGCACAAGACAAAGGTTCAACTCGACCCTGTTGTTTTCTCGGAAACAGTCCTGGAGCGCCATGCTGAAGCTGATCAGAAAATCGCGGCCGCAATTATTCGACTGAGCGAAGAGAGCGCCCCAGCGCAGCATCTTGATGAAATGCTTTTTTCCCTGCAAAAGGAGCTTGAGGAATGACTTAGCTTTGCCAAAAGGTCCTAGCCGGACTTTTTTCGCGTCGACGGAAAGCGGCGCAATGTGCCGGGAATTAGCCCGGACGCACCCGGAGAACTTTCCATGAACCAAGTCGTGAACAAGTATCGCACCCAGGAGCTGATGAGCAGCGTCAAGACGCTCAATCGCGAGATTCGACTCCTTCAAGCCGAACGAAAGGCGGCGCCCACTTTCAGTTTCAGGCAGCGCATGAAGGCTGAAATTGCGGAGGAAATCTGCCGACTTGAGGATCGACGTGCGGAGTACGTCAGGCAACTGAACGAGGCTAAACGTGGTCAGCCGAAGGCTTCGACGCCACTGCCCGACATTAGGCGCAGCCCGAGAGCTCCATCTCGTGTGCCAAGTAGTTCACCAGCCAAAGACATGGCGAAAGTGAGCATGCAGCACGAGATTGACGCTCTATACAGGGACATCGGCAAGCTCGGATGTCGAATCGCCGAAATGCCACGAATCCCTGAACGCCGCCTCTTGATCACCCAGCATCAAGCTATGATCCGGCGCCGCAGACAACTCATTCGGGAGATCAATCGAGCTTAGTGGAGCTGCGGGTGGAGCGGTTCCACGGACCTAAGAAGGGGCATCCCTTGCTGGCCCCTTCTGCCTGCATACCAGGATAGGCAAGCAGCTTTCTCAAGAAGAACGCAAAGGGCCACATTGTTCTTTGGTTGGCAAATCGTAAAGCTGGCATCTACGAGATGGTAAGCCTTCGGCTATGGCTATCTGGAACTTTCCGACCCTTGGTCGCTAGATCTCCAGGCCCGAACCGCGCGCCCGAAGCCAGTCTTTGCGCTCGCGCCAATCGGGCAGAATCTTGTCCACTTCGTTCCAGAAGGCGTCCGAGTGGTTGCGGTGGTGGAAGTGGCAGAGTTCGTGGACGACGATGTAGTCAATGATCCGGGGCGGGGCCATCATGCACTTCCAGTGGAAATTCAGGGTGTCGGTGCTACCGCAGCTGGCCCAGCGATAGCCCATGTCCTTGACTCGAATCTGTCTAACCTTGACGCCGACCTTGGGGGCGTAATGGGCGACGCGATTCGTAAAGCGTTGCTGGCCCTTGTTGGTGTAGAAAGCTTCGAAGGCCTCCCGGGCCGCCTGGGTGCCGCCCTGTTCGATCAGCTCTCGGCTCAGGCAGAATCGGCTTTCCTTGAGCTTCAGGTTTCCGTCCTGGCCTGAAACCAGGCTCAAGCGGTAGGCCTTACCGAGGTACAGGAAGGTCTCGCCGTTCACCCATTCGCGCGCCACGGCGGCGGCATTCAGGTCTTTCCACTCGGCCAGGTTGCGGTAGATCCACATCCGCCTGCTGTCGACCAGCGCATCCACTTGCTCCGGCGACAACCCCGCCGGTGGGCGCACGACCACCTGGCCGTTGCGCTCGATCACGATATCGGTGGTCTTGCGCTGGCTGCCCGGCAGCAGCTGGTACTCGATGTCTCTGACGCGTCTGGGGGTCATTCGGCGGCCCCTTTCGAGCCAGCGCCCTGCAGCAGGGCACCATGGCGGTTCTTGGCCAGTTTCATGATTTCCACTGCAATTCGCTCGCGGTGCGTTTTGAGCTCGGGAATGCCGGTCAGTGTCAGGCCGGTCTTGATTTCGCTGCGGGTGCGCTTCTGCTTGTCGGCGTTGTGCCAGAAATCAATGCTGCCGATGCTGTGCTGCAGGGTTTCGACGATGGCTTCCATCAATGCCCGCATCTTCGGCCTCGCGCTGGCCGGCACCTCACCGCCAAAGGCTTCGTTGGCAATATGCTCGTAGAAGCTGGTCGCCTCCCGGCTCATGCCCGCCTCGCCTTGCTGTCGACCCTCGGCCGCGACCCTGCGGAGGGATTGCAGCTCCTCGGCGAGCTTCTCCCACTCACCCTGGTGGCGCTGGATCAATTGCTCGACTTTTTCCGACAGGCTCTTGTAGAAAGCCGGGTCTTCATCGTGGTGCACCGTGCAGTGCTTGCGGATGGCATGCTCCATCTCGGATGCCTTGGCCTCGGCGTTGCCTCCGGCATGGGCTTCGAGCTGGTCGAGGAAATCGTCGGACAGCAATTCCACCGGCGGCACCTTGGGATTGATACCCAGACTCACCAGGTGTTCGTTGATCAGATCTCGAACCTTCTGCCCGGCATCGCCCAGGTTCAGCGAGTCATCCTTGTAGCGTTCCCTGGCTACCCGCTGGATGTAGCCAAGGCGCCGGGCCGGCACCCGGTAGGGCTGGCCAGCTTGATGCGGCAGAATGATGTCCAGACTGCTCAGGAACTTCTTCAGGTAGACGTCGAAATCCGCCCGCAGCTTTTCGTCCTTGAGCAACTTGACGGCTTCGTGAACCACGGCAGCATCGGCCTCGACCGAATCCAGCTTGCCCTCGATGAAATCCTGGATGCCGATCACCTTGTGCTCCTTGAACAGTTGCAGCAGGCGCTGGTAGCGCTCTTCCAGCACCGGCGCCTCGGAGGTGATGTTCTTCAGCCCGCTGGCCAGCTCCTGCTGTTCGTCGGTGGCGGTATAGAGCGACAGCGCCTCGGTCAGCCGATGGGTCAGGCCGACGTAATCAACGACGTAGCCTCGCTGCTTGCCCTTCAGCACACGGTTGGTGCGAGCGATGGCCTGCAGCAGGGTATGCTCTTGAATCTTCTTGTCCAGGTACATCACCTGTTCGATGGGGGCGTCGAAACCGGTCAGAAGCATGTCGCAAACGACCAGAAAGGCGATGCCGGTGTAGGGCTGGTCCGGATCGTCGAAGGCAAATGGCTTGCAGAAGTTCTCCACCGCGTTCCAGGCACGCGCCTGCTTGCGCGCCTCGGTGATGTAGGCCGCCTCGTTGGTGCCGTCGCTGGAAACGACTACCGCTGCCTTCAGAAACTCGATACGATGGATTCTGTCTTCATCCGGCTCGGGTTCGGCGCGTAAGCGCTCGAGCGTGTCGGCCAGCGCCCGGTGGATCGCTGCCTGGTAGCGGACCGCCGCCAGCTTGGAGTGGCATACCACCTGGGCCTTGAAGCCATTGGGAAAGATGTGGGACAGGTAATGCGCCACCAGATCCTTCGCGATGGCCTCAATACGTTGCTCGGCCTCCAGAATGTCGCCGGTCGCCCCATACTTCTTGCGAATGGCCAGCAACTCCTCCTCGCTGCGCTCGCGGAATAGGTTCTCGAAGCGGGTATCGAAACCATGTTTGTCGTTCAGGGCAGCATCCGCCGTGCGGCCCTCGTAGAGAATCTGTAATGTCGTGCCATCTTCGACAGCATCCATCAGTTTGTACTGGTCGATGTAGTCGCCAAAGCGCTTGACTGTGCGCTTCTCGCCGTGGCGCTCGGTAATCAGCGGGGTGCCGGTAAAGGCGATTCGGGCGGCGTTGGGGAAGGCTTCGAAGATATTTTCGCCCAGCTCGGAGCTCTGGGTGCGGTGAGCCTCGTCGATCATCAGCACGATGCGGTCGGAGTCATTGACCACACCAAAGGTCTCCTTGCCCGGAATCGCCTGGTAGGTGCCCAGTGCCTCGGCCACTGACACCGGCAGGCTCGGGTCCGCGATCTGGAACTTGTGCGCCATCACCATATTGATGTCGGACTGGTCCGTGGCCAGGTCCCGGCGCAGGGCCTGGCGGCTGTCAATCACGTTCACCCGCCCACCGATCAAGGTGGCGGTCCGGGCCAGTTGTTCCTCCAGGTCCACCCGGTCGTTGATCAACACCAGTTTGTAGTCATTCAGATCCCGGGAGGCGCGCAGCATCCGGGCCACGAATACCATGGTCAGGCTCTTGCCGGAGCCCTGGGTGTGCCAGACCACCCCGCTTTTTTCCTCGGCATTCTGGCCATGCCGCAGGCGTTCCAGGATTCGGTTAGCCGCCCGAAACTGCTGGTAGCGACACACGACCTTGATCCGCGGCCCGCCGTCGGTATCCATGAACACCGAGCATGTGCGCAAGATACGCAGCAGATTTACCGGGTTCAGCATGCCCTCGATCACGCGCTGCTGCGGGTTCAGCTGCTCGGCCTCGCCATCGTCGCGGGGCCACAGGGTTTTCCACGGATAGAAATGCTCCTCGCCGGAAGTGATCGTGCCGTAGTCCGCCTCAACGCTGCTGCTGCGGATCATGAGCAGATTGGAGTGAAACAGTCGTGGCTCGCCTTCCTTCAGGCCCTGGCGGGCGGTGTCTTCGCGCTGGTTCATGTAGCGCTGAAGTTGGATGAATGCCTCGGCCATGGGATTGGCGCAAGTCGGCCCGCCCTTCTTGCACTCGACTACCACCAGGGGAATACCGTTCACGAACAGCACGATATCGGCAATCATGAACTGTCTCACTCCGCCGGGGGTGTCGATGCGGAACTGGTTGATGGCTAGAAAGTGATTGTTCTCCGGGGCATCGAAGTCGATCATGCGCACGACCGGGTCCTGCTCCCCGGTGTCTTCATTCACATCCACCTGGGCCTTGAACAGCAGCTTCTGCACGGCCTCGTTGGCTTCCAGCAGGGTGCGATTGGGCTGCCTCAGAATCTGTTCCTGCAGGTCGGTCAACTGCTTTTCGGTCAACCAGGTCGCCCCATTCAGACCGGGATTGAGCGACGCCACTGCTTGATTGAACACCTCCGGCAACAGCCACTGGCGAAAGCTGGTGCGGCGGCTGCGCGCGGGATCGGAAGGAATCTCCCGGCCCTGGTCGATGATCTCCCAGCCCAGGGTCTGCAATTGCTGCAGAAAGGGGCGTTCAACTTCGCTGTATTCACTCATGGTCGCCGGCCGGCACCCTCGGTCACGCCGACGCTTGCAAGGGCACCTGTTGCAATCGGTTCAGGGCTAGTTCGAGCCTGGACCGGTCGAACAATTTGAGCTTACGCTGGGCTGCATTCGCCCCCTCTGACCATTGGCGTACGCCCTCAAGCAAAGAATCGGGTTCAGGCGCGATGTGCTCCTGAACCAGAAGCCAGTCGACGGTGGAAAGCAATTCCAGTCCGTAGGGCGACTCGAATCCGTCAATCAGCTGACTGGCCTTTTCCAATGCCGGCAGATAGGCCTTGGCCTCGGACTTCAGGTAAACGGCAAGTATTTCGCGCTTGGCATCATTAAACCAGATCGTGTCCAGCGGGCCCGAGTCGGCAATCCGCTTGTCACTTTTCAGGTAGCTGCCGTCCATGGAATTGAGGAGGTGTCGCAGGCGATCCGCGTACGGGCCGTAGTACTTGGCTTCAAAACGCAGGTCGAGCTCGTTTTTCAGCCCTTCCGCCTCGATAGCCCGCTCCAGGAACCAAGCCAGCTTCTGGATTTCCAGATAGCTGCACTCCATGCCCAACACCCAGTAGCGCCTTACCAGTTCGGCAATCAGGGCGCGCGCGGGTGTCAGTTTTTCGACCCCCTTCTTCTTGGCCACGTTCTGATATTGCGCCGTGGGCTCATAAACCACGACCTCGACGCCCTCCAGATCACCTAGCGCCTTCTGGATTCTCGCCTTGACTTCGACCCAGGCCAAGCCGCCATTCCCAGAGCCCAGGGGCGGAATTGCGATCGAACGGACCTCGTTTTGCTCTATGAATCGGCGCAGGTCGGCCAGGCCCTCCTCGATCCAGGCCATACGGGATTTGGCTCGCCAATGTTGTTTGGTGGGGAAATTGACAATCCAGCGCGGCCCCATCAGCTCGCCGGTCTCGGTCACGAACATCCGGCCCGTCTGCAATTCGCCTGCCTTGCAAGCCTTGGTGTAGGCGGCCGTGTTGGCCGGAAAGCGCTCCTTGAACATCAGCGCGATACCCTTGCCCATGACCCCGACGGTATTTACGGTGTTTACCAAGGCTTCCACCTCGGCTTCCAGCAAATTGCCAGTTGTGTACTTAATCATGGGACTCTCCTCAATCGCCGTCATTGTTTCAAAAATACCAGTCTTTTCGGCAAAAAACGTTAAAATCGATACCCGCAGCGGTAGCCACTTGCTGCAATTCTGCCTGGACCCCCTCGGTGTAGCAAATGGCGCCACCGATCGCCCGCACTGGCATATGCTGGTGAATCAGAGCCTCGGCCTGATATCGTTCAAATGCTTCCGGGTCATTTGGGTCACGCTGGAAATTCCGCTGCTGCAGCAAGGGCCAATCGATTTCGCTCAATCCATCCAGATCGTTGAAATAATTGGCCGTCATCGTGTAGGCGTGACGGTCAGTAAAGACGAAGGGCAGGTCCAGCTCCGCGACCTGACGCAAACTGGAAACCAAAATCACGATATCGGCGTTCGGCATTCGCGCAACGCCACCCCTGCCAGTGTAGATGTTGTACATCATCGGCGAAAAGGGGGTGAAATAGAAAGGAATGTAATCGTTGAGCACGCCACCCGGTAGCACCGGCACTTCTCGGCGACTCCGGCGGTCAATTAGCTCAGGGTTTCCAATATCCACCCAGTCCGGCGATCGCGCGGCACCATTGCCAGCATGCAGGCCGTTAGCCAGAATCCAAGGCAGATTCCGGCGATGAGTGATTCGCCAGATCAGAGCCTTTTCCGGATTCAGGCTGGAATAGTGGTTAGGCACTGGCCGCCTCGGTTTCGCTCTCAACTTCTGCCTGGACTGGAACCTTGCCGCTCAGCAGATCGTGCATCAAGCCGGATTTTTGCTCTTGGAGCTTTTCCAACAGGCATGCTTCTCGCTGGACTCGGCAGTCTACCGCATTGATTTTGCATGCTATTTTTGACTGTTCCTCCATAGACGTCGGCAAAGCTATCATCACCCTCTGTAAGTTAGTTGGATTGATGTTTACCTGCTGGACTCCTGGTGTCGCATAAACCCGCAAAGCATCCTGCGAGGAGACCTGAGTCATCCAATGCGAAAAATATTCAGGAAGCATAAGGTCAGCCTTCAGGTTCAATCGCACCAAGTAGGAAGCGAAAGAACATTCGGCTCTTCCCGGTTTTGTGTGGGTTGAACACTTCGGATAGGCTACCGTCTGGCCCCGATTCGAGTCCAGTCCCATGCACGACCGCGAGCTCTACAGCCACATCCTCGGTATTCAGCCGCCTTGGGAGGTT